>CAVXRP010000036.1:0-73149 GCA_963764105.1 Bryobacterales bacterium | reverse complement strand
GCCTCATCTCTGGAAATGACGATTTCTTCCGACGGCGTCGGCTTTAAACTGCTTTATGCGGGCGAGATTGCAGCCGTGCGATTCAATCAAAGCTTGGTGGGGAACAAAGCCCATGGCGAAGAGTTGGAGGAAGTAATAACGATGGTGAACGATGCTCATCGTCATTTAGCCCTGGCCATGCAATCGCTGGCGCACTTATTCCTCTGGGAGCGCTTCGGACTTTAGATTCATTCATTGGGTCCTTAGCGACTAACGAGGCCGCGCAAGCGTCGAGGGTAGCCGGTTTATAGCCCAATTTCCAGTCACAACCCCTTTCTCAATTATTTTCAATATCTTACTTGCAATCGCTTGGTGGCCCTTGCTACACTAACGCTTACGGGAGTAGTTTACCCTCCCGTATCATCAGTTCAAAAAAGCGCCCTGACCGGCTGTGGTCTCAGGGCGCTTTTTTATTTCCCCAAGACTTCCCAAGGAGTTCCCAACATGTCATCTCCCGCTCAAACCGCCGCCAACCGCGCCAACAGCCAGCAATCTACCGGTCCCAAGACCGAGGCCGGCAAAGCCACGTCCTCCCACAACGCCGTCAAATCCGCCCTCACCGGCCAAACAATCCTGCTGCCCACTGACGACGTTCCCTCCTACCAACGGCTCGTCCAAACCCTCATCGACCTTCACCGCCCCGTCACTTACCAAGAGAAAATCCTCGTGCAGTCCCTCGCCGATACAGATTGGCGTCTTCTGCGCATTCCCACTCTCGAGTCCGGCATCTACGCCCTCGGTCGCAAAGAGCTGGCCGATCTCCATCCCGAATGTCCCGACCCGCAACTGCGCAGCGCACTCATCGAAACGGAGATCTACCTCAAGTACGAGCGCCATCTCAAGAACCTAAGCCTTCAGGAAACTCGCCTCCTTCGCATGCGCGAAAAAGATCTCGCCCGCCTCCGCGAAATTCAAGCCGAGCGCCAACAGGCTCAGGAAAACGCCAAAAAACCAACGCCGGAAAAGACCGTCCCCGCGTCCGCCATCGATCTCTTCAATGAAGCCAAACGCGCCGCCGCCCAAAACCCCTCGCTCGATATCTCCGGAATTGGCTTCGAATTTTCAAACTCTCCGCAACCCGCCAAACAGGCCGCCTGAACCTATATGCGTTGCCGCGAAAATGTAATCAAATCCACGTTAGGAGGCGTGTGACCCAGCGCGCGGATAAACCCAACCGCCTGCCCGCGATGATGGCTTGAATGATTCACCACCTGCTGCACAATCGTCCAAATGGGCTGTGTGTAGGGATTGCCTTTTAAATCGGCGTACGCAATCTCCGTACCCGGAGTGTCTTCGCCTAAGTCGCGCGCCCAATCGGCCCAGCCACCCCGCAGCACCGGCCAATCTCGTTGCAGCGCCACCAGTGTGTCGTCACCCTCTACTCGAAACTCCGCCTTCTGCCCCTGTAGCCGCTTCAGCCAAATACGCTCGGCCCGGTAGATGTGAGTCAAAGTGCCCAAAACACTCTTGTCGGAGGTCTTGAAATCGTGACTCAGTTCTTCCGGATTAAGTCCTGCCGCCGCGGTCAGCATGCGTTCCGTTGCCCACGTCGTGAAGTCGAGTTGGTACCGCAGCAACTGCCGAATCGAAACCACGTTAAGCCGCCAGTTCCGTATTCACTGTCAACGGCCGCTTCGCTTCATAATCTTTGATCGCATCGTCCTGCTTCAAGATATAGCCCAATTCGTCCACGCCATTCAACATGCACTGCTTGGCGAACTCATCCACCGGAAACGTCACTGTCCCGCCATCCGGCAGTGTCAACCTCTGCTCCGCCAGATCCACCGTCACCGTCGCCGCCGGATCGGCTGCCAACGCTGCGAACAAAGCCTTGTGCGCGTCACCCGGAACAACAATCGTCAAAAGTGAATTCTTCGCCGAGTTGCCCTTGAAAATATCCGCGAACGACGTGCTGATCACCGCCTTAAACCCATATTGCGTCAACGCCCATGGCGCATGCTCGCGTGAACTCCCACAGCCAAAGTTATCCCCCGCCAGCAACACCTGCGCCGCCTTCCCCTCCGGTTTGTTGAGAATGAAATCCGCCTTCGGCTTTCCCTCCGCGTCATAGCGCCAGTCGCAGAAAAGCTGATCGCCCAGCCCGATTTTCGACGTCGTCTTCAAAAACCGCGCCGGAATAATTTGGTCTGTATCGATATTGTCAATCGCCAGCGGCGCAAGCCGGCTGGTAAACGTTGTCACTTTGTCCATTACAGTAATGTCCTCACGTCCGTCACTACTCCGGTCACCGCCGTCGCCGCCGCTGTCAACGGACTCGCCAAAAACGTCCTCCCGCCTTTACCCTGCCGTCCCTCAAAGTTCCTATTACTTGTTGAGACGCTGTACTCACCCGGCGCCAGTTGATCTCCGTTCATCGCAATACACATCGAACAACCCGCTTCCCGCCAATCCGCCCCGGCGTCTTTGAAAATCCGATCCAGACCTTCGGCCTGCGCCTGCTGCTTCACAAGTTGCGATCCCGGCACCACCATCACTCGCAACTTAGGACTCACTTTACGACCCTTGAAAACCTCTGCCGCCGCCCGCAAATCGGAGATCCGCGAGTTCGTGCAACTCCCTATAAACACCACATTCACTTCATGCCCCAACAAGCTCTTGCCGGCAGGCAGATCCATATAGCGCAGCGCCTTGCTTAATGTGTCGCGTTCCACTGGATCGCTGATTGAAGTCGGATCGGGCACCGCTTCGGTAATTCCAATGCCCATGCCCGGATTGGTACCGAAGGTAATCATCGGCTCCAGCGAGTTCGCATCTATAGAAATGCTCTTGTCATAGGTCGCGCCCTCATCCGTCGGCAACAGTCTCCACAACCTTAGCGCCTTCTCCCACTCTGCCCCTTTGGGCGCAGCCGGACGTCCCGCCAGATATTGATAAGTCGTATCATCCGGCGCCACCAATCCCGCGCGCGCACCGCCTTCAATCGACATATTGCAGATGGTCATCCGCTCTTCCATCGAGAGCGCCCGAATTGCCGATCCCGCGAACTCGAACACACACCCCGTCCCGCCGCCGATCCCAATCCGCGAAATGAGATTCAGCACGATATCCTTCGCACCCACTCCCGGTCTGAGTGTTCCATCCACTCGAACTTCATAGGTCTCTGAGCGGCTCTGTAGCAAGCACTGAGTCGCCAGCACATGCTCCACTTGGCTTGTCCCAATGCCGAAAGCCAGCGCGCCAAAAGCCCCATGAGTCGCCGTGTGACTGTCGCCGCAAACCACGGTCATGCCCGGTTGCGTCAATCCCTGCTCAGGGCCAATCACATGCACAATCCCTTGCTTCTGACTGTGCGGCCCATAAAAGGGAATGCCAAAATCACGGCAGTTCTTTTCAAACTGGGTAATCTGCGCCTCGGCTATCTTATCCAAAATAGGCAATGATCGGTCATGCGTCGGAATGCTGTGGTCGGTCGTGCCGATCGTCAAGTCCGGCCGCCGCACTTTCAATCCCCGCTCGCGCAAGCCCGAAAACGCCTGCGGCGAAGTCACTTCATGCACCAGGTGCAGGTCGATATAAAGCAGCGTCGGTGTCCCCGGCCGCTCGGCCACCACATGGTTATCCCAAACTTTTTCAATAATCGTGCGTTTCATAATGCCTCACACACCGCATCCCCCACTTCACTCGTCGTCGCCGGCCTTCCCTTCGGCCGCAAATCCGCCGTCACGCGCCCACTGTTCAACACATCTTCCATCGCCGCGTACACCGCCTGCGCCTCCGCCATCAGTCCGAAGCTGTATTCCAGCATTGCCCCCACTGACCCGATCGCTCCAAACGGATTCGCCTTGTTCTGCCCCGCAATATCCGGCGCCGATCCATGCACCGGCTCATACAAACCAACCCACGCGCCCGAAGGTCTCTTGCCGCCAATCGACGCCGAAGGCAACATCCCAATCGATCCCGCCAACACTGCGCCTTCATCGCTCAAAATATCGCCGAACAAATTCTCCGTCAGCACAATGTCGAAGCGCTTCGGATTCAGCACCAGCTGCATCGCGCAGTTGTCCACCAGAACATGGTCGAGCGCCACGTCAGGATATCCCGCCGCCACCTCCACCACCACCCTGCGCCACAACTGCGAATTCTCCAGCACGTTCGATTTATCCACGCTGGTCACTTTCTTGCGCCGTTTGCCTGCCAGGTCGAACGCCATCTTCGCAACGCGTTCGATCTCCGCTCGCGTATAAACCATCGTGTTCACCGCGCGCTCTTCCGCCCCGCTGCCCGAAATCCCCCGCGGCGTCCCATAATAAAGCCCGCCGGTCAATTCGCGCACGATGATCATATCCGCGCCGTCCACCAGCTCGTTCTTCAACGGCGATGAATCCAGCAGCGCTTTATAAGACCGCACCGGCCGCAAGTTCGCATAGACGCCCAGTGCCTGGCGAATCCCCAGCAATCCCCGTTCCGGCCGTTTCTCTGGTGGCGCGTTATCAAACTCCGGCAAACCCACCGCGCCCATCAGCGTGGCATCCGCCTTCAACGCCAAGTCTCTCGTTTCATCCGGAAAAGGATTGCCGGTCTTATGAATCGCAACCCCTCCCAACAACCCTTCGCTTAAGGAAACCGTGTGGCCATTCGCCGCCGCCACGCGCTCCAAAACCTTCACCGCTTCGCGCGTTACCTCAACCCCGATTCCATCGCCGGGCAAAGTCAATATTGATAAATTCATTCAGCTTTACTTGGTAGCGCCTGCCGGCACTCGCTCGGCTTTCACGCTTTTGATCAGCGCCAGGATCTCGTCGTTCCGCAAACCCTTTTTGTGATCAGCCAGATGCGTGAACTTCTGGTAAACCTCATCCAACTCTTCCTGCGATAACTCGTACCCCAAGGTGTGCGCGCGGTCCTTTAATGCATGCCGTCCGCTATGTTTGCCCAGCACCAGTCTGCTTTCGGGCACGCCCACCGTAGCCGGACTCACAATCTCATACGTCGCGGGGTTCTTCAAATAACCGTCCTGGTGAATCCCCGCCTCATGCGCAAACGCATTCTCACCCACAATCGCCTTATTCGGCTGCGGCCCGAATGAAATAAACTGCGTCAGCAATTGGCTCACCGGAAACAGCTTCTCAGTGTGGATCTTTGTCTCAAACGGCAAGCGGTCTGGGCGCACCTTCATCGCCATCACCACTTCTTCCAGCGCCGCGTTGCCCGCTCTCTCGCCAATTCCATTGATGGTGCACTCAATCTGCCGCGCGCCCGCCTTCACAGCCGCCAGCGAATTCGCGACCGCCAACCCCAAATCGTCGTGACAATGCACACTCACAATCGCCCGATCGCCCAGCGCTTTCACCATGCGGGCGATTAGTTCGCCATACTCGTCGGGCACCGAAAACCCCACTGTGTCAGGCAGGTTTACGGTGCGCGCCCCCGCTTCCACCACCGCTTGGCTCACTTGTTCCAAATAGTCCGGATCGGTGCGCGTCGCATCTTCGGCTGAAAACTCGACATCGTCCGTATAGCTGCGGGCTAACGCTACCGCCGCCACCGCTTCGTCCAGCACTTGCTGCCTGCTCTTGCGCAACTTGTGTTTTAGGTGAATGTCGCTCGTCGCTATGAACGTATGGATGCGCGGCCGTTTCGCCGCCTTCAAGGCTTGTGCCGCGCGTTCCACATCCGTCGTGCACGCCCGCGCCAAAGCGGCCACTTGCACCCACGGAAAACGCCGGCTCACGGCATCCACCGCCTCGAAGTCGCCGTCCGATGCAATCGGAAAGCCGGCCTCCAGAATATCTACTCCCAAATCCACCAGCGCTTCAGCCATTCTCAGCTTTTCTGGCATGGTCATACTGCAACCGGGTGACTGCTCTCCGTCACGCAACGTAGTGTCGAAAATGTAAACTCGGCTCAAGGCGTTCGTCTCCTGCTCTCTATCCTATTGTCCTTCAGAAAGATTATGCAAATTTATAGTATTCTCACCTAGCATTAGATATAATGATGACATAAACGCTCAAAGCGGTGGGCGTTATGGAACTCTATCCCTTAAAGGTCTTTCTTACAGTCGCCACCGAGCGCAGTTTCTCCCGGGCGGGCGAGAAGCTGTTGCGCACGCAACCCGCTATCTCCATTGCTATCCAGCGTTTAGAGAGTGACCTTAAGGAAAAGCTGATTGATCGCTCGGGCCGCGAGCTTTTGTTAACAGACGCCGGCCGCCTAGTCCTGGAGTACGCCAAGCGCTTTCAGAACCTGGAAGCCGATCTGGAAAACTCCCTACGCGAATTGAAAGATAATTACGCCGGACGCTTAGCCATCGGCGCGAACGAGTCTACGACTCTGTATCTTATCCAACACATCCAGCAGTACCGCCGCCTTTTCCCGAAGATCAAGGTTCAGGTCCGCCGGTCGGAATCGAGCAAAATTCCCTCTCAGCTCCTCGATGGCGAACTCGAACTGGGCGTGATCAGCTACGATCCCGGCGATGAGCACCTCCTCACGCAAGTTATATACACAGACCGTCTAACACTGATCGTTTCTCCACAACATCGCTTTGCCAAACGAACGGAAGTTTCCATCGCGGAGTTGGACATGGAAACCTTCATCGCCCATAACGTCATATCGCCTTATCGCGAAACCGTCATTCGCGAGTTTCAACGCCACAAAGTTCCGTTGAACATGGACGTTGAAATGCCCACGGTTGAATCCATCCGCCGCCTCGTGCAAAATAACGAAGGTGTTGCCTTTCTTCCGCGCATGTGTGTGGAGCAGGAAATTAAGCAGGACCTGCTGCGCGAAATTCGTGTGAACGAACTGAATGTGGAGCGCAAAATCAGACTTGTTTATCCTGCGCGGCGCGCCGTCAGCCACGCCGCTAAAGCCTTCCTGGACGTGGTAACGCACGCCAGCACCGCATTGGAGGCAGTGCGGGAAACCGCTTGAGCGTAGCGCCTTCCATAGCCATCGCCGGCGGCGGCATCATTGGTCTTTCGGCAGCCTGGCGCTTAGCGCAACGGGGCTTCCGGGTAGCCCTTTTCGATCAAGGCACCCTGGGAAGCGAGGCGAGCTGGGCCGGTGCCGGCATGCTCGCGCCTGGGGGCGAAATCGATGAACCCTCCGAACTCGCCGCAATGGCGCTTGCATCGCGCCAGATTTATCCCGCGTTCGTGCGCGAACTGGAACGCGAATCCGGCATGGCCATCGATTTCCAAGAGCTCGGAGCCATCGATTTGGCTTATTCAGCTGAAGAGCTTACGGCGCTCGAGGCACGCGCCGCGAAGCAAGCGGCCATCGGGATCGCCTCACAGCCGGTGGCGCGCGACCGCGTTACTGCCTTTTGGCCGCGTGTCCGCAGCGAAGGCTTGGTTGGTGCCCGCTTCTATCCGGGCGATGGCTTGGTCAATCCGCGCGAAGTCGTAACTGCTCTGACTGCAGCCTGCCTGCGCCTGGGCGTGCGTCTCGTCGAAAACTGCCGTGTAGCTGAGATCTCGGATCGCGGCCTCGCCGTCGAAGTTAAAACCCCCCAAGGCGCCGAAATGCATCAGGCGGCTCTCGTGGCTGCCGGTGCATGGAGCGGTTCCATCGCGCTCAACCCGTTTCCGCTGCCCGCGTCTTGGCCGGTCAGGGGTCATCTCCTTGGCTATCGCCAACCCGTCCAAACCTGCAACACTATCATCCGCCACGGCCATACGTATTTGATGCAGCGAGCCAGTGGATTCCTGATTGCCGGAACTTCCGTCGAAACTGTCGACTTTGATCGCAGGATAGACGACCAAATCGTCTCCCGCTTGAGCACAGCCGCCGGTTTCGTTATGCCCCACCTGCTCGAAACCTCGCCCTCGGAAAGCTGGCTGGGTTTTCGGCCGGCGAGTGAACAGCTTCAGCTCGGCCGCTGGCAATCCGGCAATGTCTATCTGGCTTATGGTCACTACCGCAATGGCATCCTGCTGGCCCCGCTGACGGCGGATCGGATCGCCGCCGAGATCAGCGCCAATTTGGAAACGCGCTAGCACGCTTGCGCCGCACATCTTCAATCAGCTGGCCTACCTTGCGCCGCCTCTTCAGCAAGCTCTCTAGCAGTTTTTCCAGCTCGTCTTCGTCTTGATCCAGCCAGTCGCGCGGGATTTCCTTCCATGCCCCATCAATGACCTCGATGGGAAAGTTGGTCACCATATCCAGCCAAGGCTGGAACGAATCGAGCGACGTCACCTCCTCATACACCGATGTGCGAAAGTACAAGCCGTTGAGCGGCGTGTCCAGAAACTCCCAGTGCGGGCCGTTGAACGCAAAGCCGTGATCGATCATTTGCGCAAAGAAACCGATGCGAGCAGGTGCCTCGCCCTTGAGCGGTGTCCACGTCTTGGCCCGTGCGCGGAAAAACACTGCTTGCCGCGAATCGGCATTGCCCACCCACTTATCGAAGACTAACGTTCCGAGAAACTCCACCCGGTTTTCTACTTTCCCAAGCAATTTCTCAGGAAGGAAATCGAACACCGCCACCTTATCCGGATTCACCGACATTTTGGAGCCAAAATGCAGGCCGGGCACAATGCTCTCCCGCCGCGACCCGATGGAGAAATACACATCTGGATTTTGCGTCAGAAAGTCTGCAGAAACCTGAATCAGGGCGGTTTGTGGAACGTGTATCTGCAGATAGCGAAGAAAGGCGCTAGCCAACCACTCGTTTACCAGAATCCGGCGATGCTGCGGGTTGTTAGTGAACTTCACCACGTACAGCTCGCCATCTTCGCCCGCAATTAGATGAGATTGCGCGCCTCCGCGCATTTTTCGTATCAAGTGGCGGGCGCTGACAGGCATTGAAGGTAAGCTGGGAGAATTGGTTTAGCCCGCCGCCCAACGCGCCGGGACTGTTCGCAATGAAAGCAAGGAGCAATTACCAGAATGGCTGAAGAGAAGTCGGAATCCTCCGCCGCGACGAGCCCCGACGAAATAGCGCTCGAGCTCATGAAGTTTATAGCCGTCACCACCGGATATGGCAAGGGCATACCCTCAGCGGGCTTTGGCGGCAAGGAAAAAGGGGGACGCTCTGCCGAAGAATATGCCGAAGCTCTGTTGGAGCTGTTTGACCGCTGCCGTTCGGCCGTCCGCAAATCCCCCAAATAGAGCCGAAGGCCCGCCATAACGGCGGGCCTTCCTCTCTTACCTTTTCTTTTTGGCCGGCGCTTTCTTGACTGCCTTCTTGGCGGCTTTCTTGATGGGCGCTTTGGCCGGAGCCTTCTTCACCGCCTTCTTGATCGCCTTTTTGGCCGGCGCTTTTTTTGCTGGGGCCTTTTTGGCTGGCGCCTTTGCCGGTGCCTTTTTCGCCGGGGCTTTCTTCTTAACCGGGGCCGCTTTCTTTACCGGCGCAGCTTTCTTCTTAGCCGGGGCGGCTTTCTTAGGCGCAGCCTTTTTCTCCGGCAGCGGCGCCTTCTTCACGGGAGCTTTCGCGACCGCTGGTGCGGGAGGCGGCTCAGGCGCGGGCTTAGGAGCAGATTTCTTCCTGGGCGGCTTGGCAGCCGCTTTGGCGGGCTCAGGCTCGGCAAACCCCAATTCAGCTTGCCCTTCGGGCTCCACTGGCTTTTCATGGGTATGATGCTCATGCCCGTGCGATCCCTCGCTATGTATGGGCGGAATCACAGTTTCCTGGCTTGGCTTATGCGGCAGTTCCTCTTCCAATTCGTCCTCCTCGTATTCGTCCTTGTCGGACTCCATTTCGACGTGTTCGTCTTCATAGTCGAAATCGTCGTCGTCATCGTCTGGCGTAAGCCAGTAGTTCAAAGGCAAGCGCTCTCTCCTTTCGCATTATCCCTACTATGCAACTATGCAACGAGATGATGCGAGAAGCAAAATGATTTCATATGCAATGGCCTTTTCGCAAGTGCTTAAACAAGAAAAGCTTGATCTTTTTCGATCAAGCTTTCCATTTTTTGTTTTGTGAAGTGTGAACGGGGTGCTTCGCACACCGCCTTCTTTCTAACGCAACGCGCGCGCCAAATTAGCGGCGTAAACTCGCGGTGTGCACTTCGGCCTTGCGGTGTAATGCCTGACTCGAGATATGCGCGGAGACACGACGTGTGGCCGCTACATGGCTACCGCGTTCTACAAGAGTCGACCTGTTCGACTGTACGCGAGCTAGGCTGTACCGTCCCTTGCCAAAGCGGCGGGCCTTTGCAGCTTTCGCTGGAGCCGCTGGGTCAAGGGCCGGAATCAGGAGCGTGTCGCCGGCTTCAAGAGCATCCGAACTGTTGTTTACGGCGACAATCCGCTCGGGCGTCAAGTGGTAAGACTTGGCTATACCCGCCAAAGTATCGCCAATCGATACATGGTGCAGGCGCCATGCGTGTCTACTATCGGCCGGAACCGTTTCCAAAGCTTCCTGAGTTGTTGCCGCCATACCCTTCGGCACATGAACCTGGAAGCCAGCTGGAGCCAGGCGTCCCAACAAGGATGGATTCAATTCACGAATCACGGAAACCGGCTGCAGCGTCGCATCGGCGATCAGATCGAGGTGCGTGGCCGCCGAAACGCGGATTGAATCGTATTCCAGAGGTGAGTCCATTCCGATGTTGTCTAGGCCATAATCCTGCGGACTCTTCGCGATAATCGTCATGGCAATGATAATCGGAACATAGTTCGCTGTTTCGCGCGGCAGCGCATGGCGCCGCAGCAACTCCCAGTAATCGGCATAACCGGTTCGTTCCACGGCACGGTCCACTGCGCCGGCGCCGCAGTTGTATGCAGCCATGGCCAAGTACCAGTCTCCATATCTTTCATGTAGCGCTTTGAGGAAGCGCGCCGCAGCCCGGGTTGCCTTCTCAGGGTCGAGGCGTTCGTCGTATGTGCCGGAGCGCTTCAATTGATATGTGGCGCCGGTATCGGCGATGAATTGCCACATGCCGACAGCATTCTTGTTCGAAACTGCTCTCGGCAGGAAGCCCGATTCGGCCTGGGCGAGATAGATCAACTCCTGCGGTACGCCTTCTTCAGCCAGAATACGTTGAATCAAAGCGCGATAACGCCCCGCCCGCCGGAATCCCGCCTGCAAAGTGCGCCTTCCCGTATCTGTGGTCGAAAAGAACCGAATCAAGCCCGGAACCGGTCCAGCCAGTTCCAACGGTATCCCTGAAGTTACCTGGCTCAATTCACTTTGCAGCTTAGGCGCCAGCTTTTCGTCGACGCCAAAAGTCATCTGACTAATGGCATCGATAGGCGCCTCATCGAACGCTTCCTTTTCTTCTTGTTCGTTGGCTTTCTGCCCGGCGCCCAGCTTTTCTACATCGAACCGGTAGATCAGGTTACAAATCTCGTCCAAGCGGCGTTCGATGCGGCCATGATCGGGCAGTGAATCTGGAACCCGCAGGAGCGCATCAACTGCCAGATCAAACTCTTTTCGGGCACCTGCCAGGTCGCCCTCAAAGTACAGTTGACGTCCAGCGTTGAAATGGCCGTCTGAACGCCGCAAACATTCGTCTGTTTCCCCGGATCGAACGCCAAAGTCCGCTCCGCCGTCGGTCACCGGTACGGCAACAGGTGCTAAGCCCGCTTCTTCGTGGGCGTTTGCTTCGGTCGCAGCAGCAGAGTTGGCCGCCGCCGCACCCGCCATCAGGGTTAAGCCCCCCGACAACGTCTTCTTTGGTCCTGCGTGAGAAACTCCCACTGTCAGAGCCGAGAGTAAGAGGGCCACCTTAAGGTGTGATCGTTTCATCATGCGATAAGCGTCGTTTATAGTTTAGCTCAATCGGAACACAACTATTACCCTACAATCTGCTAGCAAACAAGTTTTAAGCAGATCTTCCGAATCATTCTTCCAAAAACAGTATCTGACTATTCGGTGTCGGGCGGAGCATCTTTTGCTCTATTTTTCTGATCGGTTCAGAATAGTACTAGCAATAATATTTATGAGCAAACTATGTAAATTCGTATAATTGGCTAAGGTTCGGGAGCACTTAGCCTATGTTTTTCAATGGATTAAGAGAAAACTCCGATTAGCGAGTCGGCACAGTAACTGGTTGGCGGCTGGAGATGACCCGATCAATCATTCCGTACTCCAGGGCGGCGGTCGGCTCTAGAATGTAATCCCGGTCAACATCGCGAGCGATCTTGTCGATCGGCTGACCGGTTGCGTCGGCGAGGATCTCATTCAGCGACTGGCGCATTCGCAGGATCTCGCGAGCATAGATGTCGATATCCGCTGCTTGCCCGCCAAGTCCGCTCATAGAGGGTTGGTGGATCAAAATGCGGGCATTCGGCAAGCTGAACCGCTTGCCTTTCGTGCCGCAGGCCAGAAGGACTGCCGCCATGGACGCGCACTGGCCAAGGCAATACGTCACGATATCCGGCTCAACCAGCCGCATCGTGTCCAGGATCGCTAAACCTGCAGTAATCGAGCCGCCCGGTGAATTCAGGTAAAGGGAAATGTCGCGTTCGGGATCTTCAGCGGCCAGAAACAACATCTGGGCGATGACCAAGTTGGCAACATTGTCATCGATGGGCGTGCCGAGAAAGATAATGTTCTCTTTCAGCAGGCGCGAATAGATATCGTAGGCCCGCTCACCCCTGGACGTTTGCTCCACCACCATCGGCACGAGTACGGAATTGTTCATCCAAAACTCCTCATTAACAAAAAGCGCTCCAGGATTCGTAAGAATTCTGGGCGGCATACCCATAATATAAGATCGTAATTAGGGTGCCGATTCAGTATCGAATGTTTCAAGCAAAACTCTGTTAGTTCGGTGAGCCAAACGCTAAATCCACTTTATTGCTCTCTGCTCTAATCTTTGAACAAGTTGCCGACGAAGAAACGTAGTAGGGCACAATTCTTGAACGAGCGTATGAAGGTCTTGATTGCCGACGATAGCGCAACATCCCGTGCCATGCTGCGCGCTGCCTTGGTGCGCTGGGGCTATGAGGTGGTGATGGCCGAAAATGGCGCGGAGGCCTGGGATATTCTCGCAAAGCCCGATGCTCCGCCGATGGCTATCCTGGATTGGGTTATGCCGTATTTGACGGGTCCCGAAGTATGCAGCAAAGTCCGTGAAACCCGCCGCGAACCATATACCTATATCTTGCTGCTCACCTCAAAGAACAGCAAAGATGAGACGATTGAAGGACTGGAGGCGGGTGCGGACGATTACATCGTGAAGCCGTTCAATCAACAGGAACTGTCTGTGCGGCTGCGCGCCGGAAAGCGCATTATCGATCTACAATTGAGCTTGATGGAGGCCCGCGAGGAACTGCGCGAGAAGGCGAGCAAAGACTTATTGACCATGCTGCCCAATCGAGCCGCGATTGCGGGCACGCTGGAGCAGGAGATGTCGCGCTGTCACCGCGATCAGCGCTCGGTTGGCGTGATTCTTCTCGATATCGATCACTTCAAGAAGGTCAACGACACGTTTGGCCATTTTGCCGGCGATGCTGTTCTGCGGGAAACCGCCGCCCGGCTGCGCGCTAGCATGCGGCCTTATGACCAGGTGGGCCGTTATGGCGGCGAGGAATTCCTGGTTGTGCTTCCCAATTGCGAACTGGAGCAAGCTGCGAATCAGGCGGAACGCATGCGCCAGCGGCTCGAAGAATCCAAGGTACGGGCCGACGCCGGCACTGAAATTTCCATCTCGGCGAGTTTCGGCGTTACGATTTCCGATCTTTCCGACCGCAGCCCCGATCTTTTTGTGCGGGTTGCCGACGAAGCCTTGTATCGGGCCAAAGCGGCTGGAAGGAATCGAGTTGTCAGTCTTTTGCTGGGCGATTCCGATCTCAAGTCCGCCTAAAAACTGGGCGTCCCGTTGCTATACTGGTCGTGAGTGCGCCCGTAGCTCAGCTGGATAGAGCGTCTGGCTACGAACCAGAAGGCCGGCAGTTCGAATCTGTCCGGGCGCACCAGAGAATCCCAGGGTTTTGGCACCGACTCAAAAAGCTCAAATGCTAGAATTTTGCCCGCAAAGAAGCATTTTCGCGTTCCAAATCCCTTAACCGTTCGATCAGATCGAGAACCACCGCCACGCCCGGCAGGTTGATCCCGAGATCGTTCCGCAGCCGCTTGATCGAGTGCAGCCGGCCAACTATAGCGGAATCGAACAGCGCGAAAGTGCCTCGGACTGCAACCGGTTGGAGCAGTCCGAAATCAACGAGCCGAGCCACCAGCTCCGGGTGCATTTCGGCACGTTCCGACAGGTGCTCAAGCGTAACTTCATCCGGGGTAGTCGAGCGAACGACCAGAGCATAACGCGGCATAAGATCAGTTCCCCCCCGCCAGCGATTCGCGCGGGTTGAATCGCGATTCGGCTGCCAGATTTTCGAATAGTTCCTTTTCGCGGGCGGTCGGTGAGGGCGGCACCACAATCTTCAGCTTGACGTATTCGTCGCCACGTCCTCCAGCGCGTCTTTTGAGCCCTTGCTCGCGCAGACGTAATCGTTGGCCGGCTTGCGAACCAGCCGGAATCTTCATCTCGACCTGCCGGTCAAGCGTGGGCACGTTGACCTTCGCTCCCAGCAGCGCCTCCCAGGGCGTGACGGGCAGATCCACTTGAATGTCGTCGCCGAGGAGCTGAAAGAGGCGATGAGGCTCGATATTTACGTGTAGGTACAGATCGCCGGCCGGAGAGCCATCCGTTCCAGGGTCGCCCTGTCCGACTAGGCGAATTGCCGAGCCATCGCGAACCCCGGGCGGGATGGTTACTTCGAGCGATTTCGACTCGCCTTCCGCGCCTGCCAGTTTGATCGCCCGCTTACCCCCCCGGTGCGCCTCTTCCAGAGTCAGCGGGATGGTTGCATTGATATCTTCGCCCGCCATGCGGAAGTTGGCGCCGCCACGCTCGCTGCGGCGGCTGTTAAAGAGCCCTTCGAAGAGATCGCTAAAATCGTCGGACTCCTGGCCGCCAGCGAAGCCTTCGCCACTGTTATGAAAATGTGCATTCCCATTGGTTCTGGGAGGCGGCCTGAAACCTCCAGCCGCCCTTGGATTCGCAGCAAGCTCATCGTACTGTTTGCGTTTTTCAAGATCGTTGAGAACCTCGTAGGCTTCGTTGATCCCTTTGAAGCGATCCTCGGCCGATTTGTCCCCTGGATTTAAATCCGGGTGATGCTTGCGTGCCAAATTACGGTATTCTTTTCGAATATCGTCCGCGCTGGCAGTCCTGGGGACTCCGAGAACCTGATAGTAATCTTTGAAGGCAGCGGCCATGGTGAGTCCAACAGCAATCTCAGGGCTGCTCGGAGACTCGCACTCGAGCGGGTCTGATTATGACGTCGCCGGCTCGATAGCCACGCTGTAATTCGTCCACGACTACTCCGGGAGGGTATTGAGTGCTGGATACGGAGGCGACGGCCTCGTGTAAAGAGGGGTTGAACGTTTCGCCGACGCTGCTGTAAGGAGTCACACCCTGTGTCTCGAGCAATCCGAGTGCGTTCCGGTGAATCGCCTGCAAACCTTCCACTAGGGACGCCGGCGCGTTGCCCACTTGCTGAAGAGCGCGATCGAACGAATCGACAATTTCGATAAACGAAAGAATGAGGGCGCGTTTTCCCCTCTCGACAGCGCCGGCCACATCTCTTTCCGCGCGTCGCCGGTAGTTGTCGAAGTCGGCCAGTGAGCGCAGGTACATCTCATGTTCACTGCGTACCTGCGCCTGGAGGGTCTCGATCTCGGATTGCTGAATAGTAGCGGTTGTGCTCATATTGATCAAACGACCAGTCTCGTTATTTGGTTTGTTTGAACTCCGCGTCTATTACTTCTTCGGGGTCCGTGGATGAACCTCCCGCATGAGCGGCGGAAGCGGCGCTAGGACTGGCAGCTGACGACAGGGCGTGAGCTATTTGCTGAAGATCGCTGGTCGACTGACGCATTTGCTCCAAATCGGAAGACTCGTTCTTTACAAGCTCGCGGATTTGCGTGATGATCTGATCGGCGCGTGCCTTTTCGTTGGCCGGCACCTTATCACCGAGTTCACGCATCTGCCGTTCCACGTCATGGGCGATTGAATCGGCGCTGTTACGCACCGATACTTCTTCGCGACGCCGCTTGTCGTCTGCTACGTGTGTTTGCGCGTCTTTCAACATCCGGTCGATCTCGTCCTTCGATAACTGCGTAGAACCGGTAACGGTAATCTTCTGTTCCTTGCCCGTCTCCTTGTCCTTTGCGGTGACAGTCAAGACGCCGTTGGCGTCGATGTCGAAGGTAACCTCGACTTGCGGGCCGCCGCGCGGAGCGGCGCGGATGCCTTCCAAACGGAAGTGGCCCAGCGTGCGGTTGTCGCGCGCAAATTCGCGCTCGCCTTGCAAGGCGTGGACGTCAACGGCTGTCTGGTTGTCTTCAGCGGTGGAAAAGATCTCGGATTTTCGAGTCGGAATGGTGGTGTTTCGTTCGATCAACTTGGTCATCACTCCGCCCAGCGTTTCCAGTCCGAGAGAGAGAGGTGTTACGTCGAGCAATACGACGCCCTTCACTTCACCCGCTAAAACCCCCGCTTGAATGGCCGCGCCGATGGCAACCACTTCGTCCGGGTTGACGGACTGGTTCGGCTCCTTACCGCCGGTCAGACGCCGAACTAAGGTTTGCACCGCTGGAATGCGCGTCGACCCGCCGACCAGAATCACTTCGTCCAATTGAGATAGTTGGATCTTGGCGTCGGCGAGCGCGCGCTCCACTGGCCCTTTGCAGCGTTCCACTAAGTCCGCTGTCAACTGGTCGAACTTAGCTCGCGAAAGCTTCATCTCCAAATGCTTAGGCCCCGAAGCGTCCGCGGTGACAAAGGGGAGACTAATGGTCGTCTCCAGAGAGCCTGAAAGTTCGATCTTCGCTTTTTCGGCGGCTTCGGAAAGACGCTGCAGCGACTGACGGTCGGTGCGCAGGTCAATGCCTTGATTGCGTAGAAACTCCTCGGCGATCCAGTCAATCAGGCGTTTGTCGAAGTCGTCGCCGCCTAAGTGCGTATCTCCGGAAGTGGAGTGGACTTCGAATACGCCATCTCCGACGTCGAGGATAGACACATCGAACGTTCCACCGCCGAGATCGAATACCAAAATGGTTTCGTTGCCTTTCTTATCCAAGCCGTATGCCAGTGCGGCGGCTGTGGGTTCATTGATGATTCGAAGAACATTGAGGCCGGCGATCTTGCCGGCGTCTTGCGTCGCCTGGCGTTGGGCGTCGTTGAAGTAAGCCGGGACGGTAATGACTGCGTCAGTGACCTTTTCGCCGAGATACTTCGCCGCATCCTCAGCCAGCCTGCGAAGCACGATGGCCGAGACCTCTTCCGGTGAGTACTGTTTGCCCATCACCAGGAAGCGCACTGCGTCGTCAGGGCCGGCCACGACCTTGTAGGGTACATTCTTGATTTCGGACTGCACTTCTGAGAAGCGGCGTCCAATAAATCTCTTGGCGGAGGAAATTGTATTCTCGGGGTTAAGTACCGCCTGGCGCTTGGCCAGTTGACCGACCAGCCGCTCGCCCGTTTTGGAGAAGCCGACCACGGATGGCGTCAACCGATTTCCTTCGCTGTTGATGACTACGGTTGGCTTGCCGCCTTCCATAACGGAGACGACGGAATTTGTAGTACCTAAGTCAATTCCGATTGCTTTTGCCATGATAGTTTTGCATATCCTCTAACTGTTGGTATAACGGGCCACTTCCTAACGGTCGTGGTTCTGAATCTGCTGCCAATGAAAGCAACCGGAAGACCAAACGAAGAAGCGGCGGCTGGCCTCGTTGGTGACCGTCATTAGGGGTTTTGCGATAACGATATGTGGTCAAGTGACCGGTAATGGTCACTGGTAATGGTCACTTGACATTCACGTCTTCATCCGAACCATAAAGTACATTCCGCCGAGGGAGAAAATCACATCGGGCGCCCAGGCGGCCATGGCGGCGGGCAATTGATTCAGATCGCCCACCTGCTCAAAGAGGGTGCCGACCGTCCAATAAGCGATGGCGATGAAGAAAGCTACAAATACACCACGCATGGCGCCACGGTTTCCGCCGACGAAGGCGAAGGGAATACTAAGGATCGCCATGATGACGGCGAAGAGGGGCACGGCGAATTTTTTGTAATACTGCACACGCAATGGTGTGGTATCTAAGCCGCTCGCCTGTAGCTCCTTGATGTAGGAACCCAACTCTTCGAAGTTCATCTCTTTGTATTCCTTCTCCTCTTTGACAAACCAGGAAGGAGTTTCGGTCAACCCAGGGAATGTCGCGGTGGCGTTGTAAAACTGGTGGTAATTGGATCCGGAGGCGTTGGTTTCCTGGCTGACGCCGTTTTCAAAAACCCAGGCGTGCAGATGATCGTTCCACTGGGCGCGGTCGGCGGTGATCTGATGAGTGACGTGAAAGGTGCTAGGATCGAGATCGAAGACATTCACCTTCGACATAATCGCCTGCTTGGGATCGAGGTGAAGGAAGTTATAGATGCGCGAATCGTGGCCGTAGACCCATTGGCGATCGGGGCGCAGATAGGTGGCCACGGGCTTCTTCTTAATTTCGGCGCGCAGCATTTCCTGGCGGCGGTTGGCGGCGGGAATGTAGTAATGATCGAAGGCAAACAGCAGGCCGCTGATGAGAAAACTGGCGAAGATGACGGGCGCGGCGAGCCGGTGAACGCTGACGCCGGCCGCTTTGAATGCAGTGATTTCGTTGTACTTCGTCAGAATGCCGAAGCAAATCAGGGCCGCCACGAGAGTGCCGATGGGCGTTAACTGATAAATCAGGCTGGGCGCCAGATGCCACAGGTAATCCATCATGGTGGTCATGCTGATGTCGTTCTTCATCATGTCGCCCAGCAATTCGAAGAAGGTGAACACCTCAATCAGTGCCACTAGCGCGACCAACAGAATGCCGAAGTAAAAGATGAAACCGTTTAATACATAGCCATCCATCAGCATCGGGCGCAAGCCGAAAACGCGGGCGCTCAATGGGCGGCGGTGCACGGTGCGCGTTCCGGCGCGGATCAATTGCAAAGTGAGTTTCCAGAGTTTGCCGGAAGCGTTTTTGAGCCAGGCGCCCCAATCGCGGTCGCCGGGTTTCTCCAAGCGTGCGAGCAACACTGCGCCGAGAATGGCAAAGACCACGTCAGGGGTCCAAACGGCGATGGGCACAGGCGAGACTTCCCTTCTTGGCCAAGCCGAGCAGGGTGATGTAACCCATGTAATAGAGGAACGCCACCAGGACGGTGACGACAAAGGCGGCCGACTTGCCGCCCTTGCGCGAAGAGACGCCGAGCGGGATACCGACGAGCGCCAGCAGCATGCACGCCAGAGGCAGCGCGAAGCGTTGATGCAGTTCGATGGCGGCATCCACGTAGTCTTGCCGCGAGAGATCATGCCGCCGGTAGACGCGCTTGTAGAGCGGGCCGGTGTCCATTTCCTGCACGGTCTTGTTGACTTGCAGATCTTCCTGTTTCTGGGCTTGCAGAACCCAGGTATGGGTTTGGGCCACGGTGGTTACGGCTTTGCCTTCTTTATCGCGCTCGGTAGAGCGGAAGTCGCGCATGTCCAGAATGATGCGGTTGTTGATTGGGTCGGGATAGGGGATGGCTTCCTGCGCCACAATGATGCGCGGACCCTCACCGCGATTCTTACCTTCCTCAGCGAGCTTTTCGGGCGGGGTGACGTCGGCAATGAAGACCTGATGCCAGACGACTTGCTTTTCGTCGGTTTGCACGTTGCCGACATAGAGGACGGTGTCGGGAAACTGCTCATCGAAGATGCGCGATTCGATGGCGCCGGTTAACTGAGCCGCCACGAAGTTCTTCGCGGTTTTGGTTTCAAGATTCAGCGAGAGCGGGGTGAGCCAGAGCGCGGCGAGCGCGGTGATGACGAGCGCCATAAACGAGAACAACATGACGGGCCGGGCGACGGTGACGCTGGAAATACCCGCCGCGCGGATGGCGGTAATTTCGCTATCGGCGGACATGCGGCTTAAGCCGATCAAAATGCCCACGAGCACACCCAGCGGCAGCGCGAAGGGCAAGGTAGAAGGAAGCGCATAAAGAAGCAATTTGGCCACGACAGGCGCAGGCGCGGAGCTCTTCACCAACAAGGCCGAAAGCCGCTCAATGGTGCGCAAGAACAACACGAAAATGAAAAGCAGGGTGCCGAGCGCGGCGCTGGTGGATACTTCTTTGAAGATGGCGCGGCTGATAATTCGCATGGACTACTGCTGGGCCAGCAAGCGCGGGCGGCGGCACGACCGGCAGCTTGCCCGGTTCGTTATCCGCCTGGGCCAGCTCCACACTTTCTAATAACAAGGAGGGAGCTATGACGGATGTCGTGGTAGCGTTCGAGGCGGCATCCACATGATTGAAACTTGAACCGTTATTCACGTAGTTGAACACGTAAGGCTGGTCGGACGCGGTGGCGATGTCACGCAAATCTTTCGCGCTGAAATCTTGAAAACGCAAACCCCGCACCAACTCTTCACGGCCATCCGGGTAAACGCGGTAAGCCAACAAAGGCGAGTTCAAGGAACGCGAATAGCCACCCTTTTGCAATTGCCGGCCCATGCTCTGCAGCTCGCTGCCGCCGGCCGTGGAAGGAAAATCCAAACGACGGATGAGAATGCCATATTTCAATCCGGCTGCTTTGACTTTTTCCAGCAGCTTGGCCTTCATATCGGCTTCCTTGGTTTTTTGGGCGGCTTCGATGAAGAGATTAGCGGGCACCGCTTGCTCGGAACCAAACGCGCCGGGCAGGCGTCCGTGGCCGTTTGAAACGGCAATGGTGCGAACCGGCTCACGGCTGGCTAAAAACGACTTCAAGACACCGTTCTCCACTAGCACAACCCGCTGAGCGGGGACACCTTCATCGTCGAACTTGTAGGCACCCGCCAGCAGCGTTCCATGAAGCTCTTCTTTCAAAGGATCGTCAATGACGCTCATCCAATCGGGCAAAACTTTACCGCCCATTTTCGACGACCAAACGCTTTCGAGCAACTGGCCGGTGTTGGCGCCCGGCGGCGCCACCGGCTTACGCTGCAGACGTACCGCATCGGTTAAGACGGAAGCAATCATCTGGGCGGCGGCTTCCTGAACAAAGAGAACGGGTCCGCTGTAGTCTTCGGCGATGGGTGCCTTGACTAAGTTATCGAGCTCGGCGGCTAAGCGATCCGCCATTTTTTCCAACTCGTTGGCATCCGGCAGGTTTGCGGGGCGCAAGGCGACGACTGTCTGATAATCCCAAACCCTGCTGCCATCGGGGGCCAACGCTTCACCGCGAATGGAGACATCGGCCAGTTCCTGGGGAATTCGCATAATCGTGCCTTCGCTATTCACCAGGCGATAGGCCGAGGAAATTGCCCTGAAGTGGATGCTGGACTGGGTGGTGGGCGGAGCCGCCGCCAGCCGAGCTGAAGCGTGCCGCAGGGTTTCCTCCCACTGACGTTGATCGACTTTGAACTCAGGGGGTGGTTCGAGGGCGACGATGGGTTTGGCGGGCGAGAGATCGGGTGTGTGATCGGGCTCGGAAATTTCGCGTAAGGCATTGCGCTTGCGGGTAATCTGATCGGTGGCGGATTTGTAAACCGAGTCGCTGGAGATCCAGAGATTGTCGCGAAATACCAGGTAATCGTCATCAATGGGCAAACCGCCGAAACGGGGAGGGACGCTGAAGATGGAATTGGTGTTATCGAACTGATACCCACCGACGCGAATTTCCACGCGCGGGGCGCGAGAGCGGCCGCTGCCCGTGGCCAGAATGCCACCTAAACTGGCGGTTATGAAAAGGCTGTTGGAATCACCGATGCTGAATTGGACGAAATAGGGCTTATCGAGATTGTTGAGTTGGAGAGTTTTGGCGCGGGCGAGTTCGTCGAGCATGGCGCGGAGCTGCAGGTCTCGGCGAATGGCGGGGTCGGCGGCGAAGGCGGGAGTTATGAGGAGGGAGCAGAGGGCGAGGATGGGCTTGCAGAGGTTAGACGAGGACCGCCTTGAAAAAGCACGTAACTGGCTGATGTTTTTGAAAAAGGCTGACCGGGGGGTCAGCCGCGGACCAGGGGGTCCGCCCCACAAGCGACATGGGCACTCCTTCATCGTGATTGGTTTCATAGGCCCTCCGGGCGGGGGAGCAGGGGTGGTTTTTCTTGGGAATTTTCCTTTTTCTGGGTTTCGATCTCGGAAACCAGAATGGCCGGCGATACGGCTGAGACGGGAATGCTGCCCGACTCGGCGCCGCAATAGCCGTTGAATACTTCCGCGGTGTCCGAAGTGGCCAAAATTTTCTGGAAGCTCGCTAGCGGCGTGCCAACGATATCGACGCCGCGGATCATTTCATCCGGGCGTCCATCGGGGAAAACGCGGTACACCACCAAAGGAACAACAGTAAACGCCTGCAAGCCGCGGCGTCCGGTGGTAGTGTAACCGCTCGAGACTTCCTCAAAATAAAGGCCGTAGGGTTTTTGCTGCTTCTTAATTTCTTCCACCAATTTGGCACGTAGTTCTTTGGCTGAAACGGCGTTTGACGATTCGACGATGAGATTGGACTGGCGGGAAACGACTTCGTATCCAGGTTGACGCCGACCATGCCCGTTGGATTCCTTGAACTCTCCCACGGGCGAGCGGGACAACAGAAAGGTCTTCAGCACGCCATTTTCGACGACTTTGACGGGCCGCGCTTTGACGCCTTCGTCGTCATAATCATAATGGCCGATGAGGTCGATGCCTTGGTAGCTTGTTTTGGTTGGGTCGAAATCGACACTGATGAAGTCCGGAAGCACCTTGCTGCCGAGCATTTTGGTGAAGGTCTGGCCCTCCGTTACTTCCTTTTGGCGGTGTCCTTCTACGCGATGGCCGAAAATCTCATGGAAGAAGACGGCCGACGCTCTGCCGGATAAAATGGCCGGGCAGTAGATGGGTTCGGCGGGTGGGGCAGCGACCAGTTCATCGATTTTTTTGGCGAGCGCCTTGACACGATCGAGGACCGCTCCATCGGCTGGCAGGTGGGCTGGATCGACGGCTTCGATGGAATCGAAATCGTCTACTTCCATGCCATCGGCAGCGAGGGCGGCGGCATGCATTTCGATGCGGAAGAGATTGCTGCCGGTTTGAATGGCGGAGCCTTCGGTGTTGACAAAGGTGCGCAAATCGCGGCGGGCCACAAAGTCTACGCCAGAGGCGAGAATTTTGTCATGATTTTTAAATTCGGTAGACCAACTTCGCACGCGCTTGGCCCAATCTTCCTTGTTGACCGGATAACGTTCCGGCAAGCGCGCAAACTGCACGGTTGGGGCAACCGAAAAATCGGCGTTCTTTTCTTTTTCGTCGGCGAGTAATTGCTCGTCTGTCTTGATTTGGATTAGGCGGCGCGAGGCGGCGCGGTAAACGCGATCTGTTTCCGCCCAGAGGGCACGTCTGATCTCATTCGGGTCGTCTTCCAGGCTGATCTGCGTGAAATGCGTGAACTGGGCGCGCGAGTCTTTGATGGGATGATAATTGTCGAACTCCGGAGTGCCAACGCGAATGGTGGTGTCGAAGCCTCTGATGCGGGATTGGGAATCGGAGAGCAAGGCGCCCATGGTGGCTCCTTCGACGCTGGTGTTCTCATCGGTGACTTCGTACGCCATGTAGTACGGCGGTGGGTCGCCTTTGGCTTTAAGGGCGGCAAATTCGCGGTTGAGTTCGGTGGAAACGATGCTGAGCAGGCCAGAATCTGCGGTGTTTGTGGCTTTCGCCTGAAGGAAAGTCCAAGTTGCGAGCAGACAGGCACCTAAGGGCAAACAGAAGCGAAGGGTGGCCAACAAACGGGGGAGGGCAGCGATCTTGGGCAAATTCAAGAATATCAGCCGTAGCGGGGAGGGCAGCGCGCTGAGGAAGAGGGCTACTTGCGGATTTTTTTTCGCCTATCAAAGTAAGGGGGGGAGAAACGAAAATAAATACCCTGGTTTGGGCGGAGGCAGGGGAGGTTTGCGATGGTTGGAATGAGGGCGCGGCAAGGGTGAGATGCGAGAGGTGGTGCGCATGTACTTGAAACGCGTTTCTAAGGCCAGGATAGGTTGGGGCGAATCGAAAATTCGGCGGAATGAAGTTAAGTAATTGAAAAAAAGGCGGAAAGTTTTTTTGGAGATTTTTTTTGTCACCCGATTTTGGGGGCACACGCCACCGCCTCTATTGAGCGGAGGCAGAAGCGGCGTGATAGGCGGGCACAAAGTTCGCCGCGACGAATTGTTCAAAGGACGTGGGTGTGGTGTTGCGTGCGGAGCGAGGCTCCAGGGCACGGATATAACCGTCGTTTTGCGCGTCTACCATTTCGGCCATGAGGGATGCCATACTTTTCGACATGCCCATTTGCAACATAAAGCCGGCAAATTGCTCGCTCGAAATCTCCTGGTAACGGAGGTCAGGCCTGCCGATGGCGGCGCCAATGATGGAGGTGATTTCGGTGTAGTCGAGATCGCGCTGCCCTTGCAGTTCCTGACTTTGGTGACCAGTGAAATTGAGTTTCAACAGAGCGTCAAGAGCGAAATTGCCGATATCGACAGTAGCGATCAAGGGCACTTTGAGCGCTGCCTTCAAAGGGCCAACGACGGCTTCCATTTGGCGGATGACGCCGGCTTGTGCGAGAGTGTTTTCCATGAAATAGCCGGCACGGACGAAGAGGGCGTTCAGATTCTTTATTTGTTTGAGGCGCTCTTCGAGGAAGTGGGTACCAAGGATGGGGCCGGTCCGGTCAGGCTTATCGGCGCCGAAACTGCTGAGAGCTACGACGTGCTTTACCGAACCACTGTTCTCAATTGCTGACCCATACACATCAGTAAGCGTTTGCTGGTAGGAGCGGAAGTCCTGATTCGCCATATCCGGCGGGATCATGACGTAGGCAGCTTCTACGCCTGCGAAGGCTTTGGCGGCAGTGTCTTTCGAAGTAATGTCACCAACCAGAGTCTCGGCCCCGAGGGATTGGAGCGTGGCCAAACGCCCGGCGTTGCGCGCAACGACGCGCACTTTCTTCCCCTGCTTTAGCAAGCCAATGGCAATTACAGAACCGGTGTGACCGGTAGCGCCATTTACCAGGTACATAGACATGCGTCCCCATTGCAGTTGATGCTCAGCAGCGGGTTCGGGATGCGGCTGGATGCGCAGACGGATTGTCATTAGTGGGCTGGCGGTAAGCGAGTCCAGCTGGATGAGAGGGTAGGCTTTAGGGCCGGCTGCGGCGCTCGGCGCTCCTTCTCTTCGTCGGCCGCATGCGCCGCTGCAAGAAAAGTTTAGCGGAAGTGAAACGCCAGGCTGCTTTTCGTCACTACCATGCTGGTGGGTGGTTCTCAAGCCGCCACCGGAGGTCCTTCCATGTCTAGTGCCGTTGCCCTCGCCCCACAAGAAAAAACAGCCAATTTTTTTCAACTCTGTAATCTTTCGGGTAAGACTAAGATCACTTATTACCCATTTGCCTCCGGTCCCATCATTCAGGGGCACGCCGCCGGTGCTTCTCTCAAGTACGAAGGTCCTGAGGGTAACTGGACTTTCGATGACTCCGAGATGACTCATGAAGATACATCTTTGGGACACCTCATTTCAGTGGTCTTGAGGCCGCAGGAGGGAGCAGGACCGATTACCTTTTGGCTCTTTCTGCCACCGGTCATTCTGGTGGAAAAAGATTTCCAGAACTTCACCACCTATGGAGTGCGCAATGGCAGTAGTGTGCAGAGGCCGAGCAAGCAAATTAGCTATGAGGTGGAACGCTTTTTCGGCGAAGCTAAGGCGGTAATGCTGGCTTTGTAAGCGGCGCGTGCACTTCGAGTGCTATTGTTCAAATGCGAGCACTCCCTGGACGGCAATTGGAAATAAAACTGACAACTCGGATTTTCAAAGAAGGCCGGAGCTATGTGGCGCACGCCTTGGAACTCGACGTGTCCTCGTGCGGGGGCAGCAAGGCAAAGGCGCTGAAAAACTTAAAGGAAGCGGTTAATCTGTTTCTGGAGGAAGCCGATAAACTGGGCACCTTAGAACAAATTCTGCAGGAAGCCGGCTACACCAGAAGTAGAGGGAAGGTTGCCAGCCCAAAGTTTATCGGGGTAGAACGTCTGACTCTTCCGCTTCTCCAGACGCATGGCTAAGTTCAGCCCGATCCCCTACAAGGATCTAGTTAGTTAGGGTCTTCGAAGGCGATGGATTTCGTTGAGTTCGCGTCGAAGGCGACCACATGGTTTTTACCAAGCCTGGCGTGATAGGGCCGGTGGCGATTCCCAGGTATTCCGCCGTTCCCATATTTATCATCAAGAACAATCTGCGCACTGCTGGAATATCGCGCGAGCGGTATTTTGAATTGCTTGGTCGGTAAAACGTGCTTCTGTTCGACGCACACGCATTTACCCTGCTACTCCGTTCGCAAATGCCAGTTTTTGTACGGCCAAGAAGGTATCGGCCTCCGCGGCGGTTTTATCGGCGCGATACCTCTTCACGCGCGCGAAGCGCAGCGAAAGGCCACTCACATAGCGCGGACTCACCTGAATCTCGTTGAAGGCTACCTCGGCGATCAATTTCGGCTGCACATACACGGTATATTTATCGCGCGCCACTTCGAGCTTCAGTAACTCCGCTGTCTGCCAAACCAGCATCTCGTCGGTCAGTCCCTTGAACGTCTTGCCTAGCATGGCGAAGCCGCCCTTTTCGGTATCGCGGGCTCCTAAATGCAGGTTGCTTAAAAAGCCGCGGCGCCGCCCGTTCCCCCACTCCGCCGCCAAGATTACCAGATCGAGCGTGCGGGCTTGCTTGATTTTGAGCCAGCTTTGACCGCGCGCGCCAGCGGCATAAACCGACCCGATGGCCTTGGCCATGATGCCTTCGTGACCGCCGGCGAGCGCTCTCGCCAAGAAATCTTCCGCGCGTTGCGCGTCGCTGGTCGTCATCTGCGGAATCACGTTCTTGGCGGGAGCCAAGCGAGCCAACTCGCTGAAGCGCCGGCTTTGTGGCTCGTCGACAAGGGGCGAGCCATCGAGCTGAAGCAGGTCGAACCAGAAAGGCGTCATGGGCAATTCCGCCGCCAGGCGCGCCACATCGAGCTTGCGGCCGAAGCGCCGCATCGATACTTGAAAGGGTTGCGGCCTTCCTTCCGGCGTCAAGCTCAACACTTCACCGTCCAGAATCAATTCGCGGGCAGGTAGCGCGCGTGCCGCTTCGACCACTTCCGGGACCGCCGCCGTGACTTCGTTGGCTGCTCGCGAGTACACTGCCACCCGGTCGGCCGATTTGTGAACTTGAATGCGCGCGCCATCCAGCTTGTATTCGAGGGCCGCCTCACCCAGTTCGGCCAGCGCGGTGCTTACGTCTTCGGCCGATTGCGCGAGCATGGGCTGCACCGGACGGAACAACTGAACGTCAAACTGGGCCAGTCCGGGTTCGCCTTTTTCGAAGACCGCCTTGGCAACTGCGGCCGAACCACCCGCCATCATGGCAGCGCGCCGAATGCGATCGGAAGTTATGTTCGTCGCCTTGGCCAGCGCCTCCAACATGATGCCTTCGAGCGCGCCTTGCCGTAATTCGCCGCCGATTAAACGGAACAGAAATTGCTGCTCTTCGCGAGTGGCATGACGGAAGATCTCGCCGAGCAAGAAGCGCTTTCGCTGTTCTGCGCCGGAGCCTTTTACGCCCGCCAGCTGATCAAATAGGCGATCCACTTGCAGAATCTCGAGCGATGGTATGGCGGCGGGCTCCGGCATGGCTGCGTGCAATGTGGCGTAACCGATGCCCATGCGCCCTTGCCGCAGGGAACCGGAAAGAAACGCCACGGCCGGTTCAATTTCTTCCGCCGACAACTGCTTGAGCAAGGCGGCCAAGAGCGCCGTCTTCTCCAGCCGTTTGGAGGTTTCTGAAACTTGGCGCGATGCCTCAACTATGGCTGCCAGCAGCATAATAGGTCTTTCGGCGCTTTCAGGCGTGGGTTTTGAAGCGCTCGTCGATCTCAACCTGGAAACCGCCGGCCAGGGCGTTGGTCTCATTGGCCATGCCCACTACCGCCAAGACCTCGCCCACCATTTGCTGGGTGGCGCCTTTAGCCAGCGCGCCCGCGGTGTGAGACGCCAGGCAATAACTGCACTGATTGGTGGCGCTGACAGCTAAGTAGATCAGCTCCTTTGTCAGCGGATCAAGTGCGCCGGGAGCCATCACCTCTTTCACGCTCTCCCACGTACGTCGCAGGGTTGCCGGATGAGCGGCTAGCGCCTTCCAGAAATTGTTAATGTAATCCGTCTTGCGCGTTGCCATGATGTCGTCATACACTTCACGGACTTCGCGGCTCGCTTCTGCGTATTCGATCAAGCCGTAGGTTGCCATTCTTCTCCAGCTACGATTTTCCAATGAGAATGCCGGTGATAAACACGAGCACCCCGCCCAGGACCACTTGCAAAGTGGCGCGCACCAGCGGCGTATCCATATAGTGGTGCCTGATCCAACTAATCACTGCCAACTCTACCGAAACCACCACCACAGCGACTGAGGTGGCCGTCTTGAAGTCTGCGATCAAATAGGGCAATGTGTGGCCAATGCCGCCCGCTGTTGTCATGAGGCCCGTCACCAATCCGCGGATCACCGGACTTCCTCGTCCCGTCAATAATCCATCGTCGGATAGCGCTTCGGCAAACGCCATCGATATTCCCGCGCCTATAGACGCGGCCATGCCCACTAGAAAGGCGTCTTTGCTTTGCCCGGTGGCAAATGCCGCGGCAAACACCGGAGCGAGCGTGGAAACCGACCCATCCATGAGGCCGGCCAAACCTGGCTGTACGAAGCGCAAGACGAACGCCCGCCGCTGAGCTTCGTCTTCACCCTGACGCACACCAGTGGTAAGGTGTTCCTTCTCCATGGTTCCAGCGGAGGCGGAATGTTTGGCTTCGGCCTCCGCCAAATCGCCCAGCAATTTCCGAGTGGACGCGTCGGTGGTTTTAGCCATCGCCAGGTTGTAAAACCGGCGCGTCTCCCCTTCCATGGATTCAATGGCCGACCGCACCGCCTTAGGTCCAACGGGGCGCACCAGCCAAACCGCGGGGCGGGTTACGAATCCCTTGACATCCTGGCGACGGATCAAGGGAATGTGCTCGCCGAAGCGGCGGCGGTATAGCTCAATCAAACTGGCCCGGTGCCCCGATTCTTCCGCTTGCATCTCGGCGAGCATTTGCGCGGTGGCCGGATAGGTCTCGCGCACACTTTGGGCGAATTCTCCGTAGATCCGGCCATCCTCTTCTTCCAAGGTTATGGCCAATGCCAGGATTTCCGGTTCCGTCAGATCTTTGAAGTTCTTCGCCATGGAGGTAAGATGGCACCCCGTTTCATAACTACGCTAACGTATGTCGGCGCATAGACTCCCTTGAAAGGTTGGGGCGTATCGTTAGGGCTGACCAGGAGGTCAGCCGCAGACCGGGAGGTCTGCCCCACGTGATGGGGTGCAGGAATTCGCGATATTTGACGATACTACGAATAGCGATGGCGCGCTTTTTGAAGAATCTCTGGCTCGAAGAAGGCGGGCAAGACATGGTTGAATATGTTCTGTTATTAGGATTTGTGGTCCTGGCAGCGATGGCGGTCATGACGGGTCTTAGAGTGCAGATCAGCGGTATCTGGTCAACTATTACCAGCGCGTTGAGCAGCGCGGTAGCATCTGCCGGGTCTTAAGCTCTAACGGCCAGCCCTCTCTCTTTATCCCACTTGAGATATTGGCGTTTGCGGAAAGATTCGACAGCCATATCACAAATCGCCACACCATATAGGCCTAGGGTGGCATCGCAATTCAGCGGCTGGTTTTCGCGAATGGCCGCCTGCAGGTTGCGGTGATGGAGCGTCAGGCTTTCCGCGCCTTTCTTCTCATATGTCACGGGCTGCATGTCTTTTTCGTACTCCTCTTGGGGCTTGATGGTGAAGCCGGTGCGGGTGAAAAAGAGCGTCGCTTTGTGCCCGCGAATCATGTGATCTACGGGGGTGTCATTGCCCATTGAAGAGACAAGCTGCATGGTGGGGCCGTCGGGATAGTCGGCCAGGACGTTGAAGGTGTCGGGAATTTCGGCCAAGCTATCTTTATATTCGAACTTCCCACCGGTGGCCACCACGTAATCGGGGAACGAAAGGTTCAGGGCTTTGATCAATCGGCTGGCGCGGTGGATGAACAGATCGGTGGCGATGCCGCCCGAATAATCCCAATAGCGGCGCCAGCGGAAATAGCGCTCCGGATCCCAAGGCCTCTTGGGCGCGGGTCCCAGCCAGGCATCCCAATTCAAGTTCACGCCGGGCTTGGCGTCCGTGTCTATCGGATAATCGTCACCGGCCCAGAAATCGCCCTTGTAATTGCGCGAGTAATCGATTTGCGCGAGGACGACGTTGCCGAGATCGCCCGCCTTGACGTGCTCATAGGCGACCGCATAAGACTCATCGGACATGCCTTGCACGCCCACCTGCAGCTTGCGGCCGGTGGCTTTTACCTTGGCCGCGACATTGTGAGCTTGCGCGATGTTTTGGGTCATGGGCTTTTCGACATACACGTGCTTGCCGGCGTCCAACGCATCCATGGTCATCTGGAAATGCCAGTGCTCGGGGACGGCAATGAGCACGTAATCGGTGTCTTTGTTATCCAGGACTTTGCGGTAGTCTTTGACGGGCACACCGCCGGTGAGCTGCGCGGCTTTGTCCAAACGCTTGTCATAGATGTCGCACACGTTGACGATTTCGAAGTTATCGCCGGCGCGCATCTTCACGAGCGTTTCCATATGATTGGTGGCCATGCCGCCGGCGCCGATAACGCCAATGCGGAGGCGGTCGTTAGCTCCGCGCGCGGCGGCATAACTGCGCGCAGAAAGGACCGATGCGGCGGCAACCGATTGCACAAACATGCGCCTGGAAACAGGCAAGGTGGGCATAGCTTCGATTGTAAGCTTCCCGCGGTAAGCCTTTTAGCGCTTGGACAAATCCCTGAGCCAAATATCCTTAAATTCCATATTCCCCCGACCGCCGGCATGCAACTGCAGCGCAATCGTCCCATCCCACGAGGTCGGCTTCGGATCGGTGAAGTCGACCATCGGCACGCCATTCAGCCGTGAGCGGTAACGGTTGCCGACGACTTCCAGCAGATAGTCGTTCCATTCGCCCATGCGTACGACGCCTTCATTTTCCGGCGACGGCCACACGACCCAGCCGCGCCCGTCTTCGGCATAAACGCCGGCCGTATGATGCATCATCACGCAATCAATCTCAAACTGCATGCCCTGCGTGACGTCAGCCGTGCCCGGCTTAAAGGCCGAATGAAAGAAGACGCCGCTGTTGCCATCGCCCACGCACTTGAAGCGCAGCGAGAGCTGGAAGTCTTTATAATTTTTCTCGGTTTGCAGATAGCCGTAATCTTTGGTCAAACCCTTGCCATGAATGAGCCCGCCTTCGACGGTCCAGCTTTCATGGCCCACTTCCGACCAGCCGTTGAGAGTTTGCCCGTCGAAAAGGGAGACCCAATCTTCGCCTGGAAGGGGCGTTTTCTTTTCCTGGGCTAAACAACAACAAACGGCCAGGGCCAGGGGTAAACACTTGGTGAATCGCGTCATGAACTATAGGTTATGCAATTCGGTGTCAGACACTGTCCCAAGCGGCGCGCACTAGGTCGCTTACGCTGCCGGCTCCGTTTGGGAGGGGGCTAGATCTTCAAGAAATCCGCGCAGGCGGTTTTCACCTGCTCGGTCAACTCCTCAAAATTGTCCGGCTTCACTATGTAGTGGCGGGCGCCGAGCGAAAACGCCTTTTCCTTATCCGCCGACCGCGAAGAAGTGCTGATCACCACCACCGGTATGGATCGCAACGACTCGTCAGTGCTCATGCGGCGCAAAACAGATAGGCCATCGATTTTCGGCAGATTCAAATCCAGAACCATGAGGTGCGGCCGTTCGGCATCGACATAAGGTCCGGAACGGCGCAAAAACGCGAGCGCCTCTTCGCCGTTTGAAACGCGGAACACGAGCGCGGCAAAGCCGGCTTCGCGCACAGCCCTTCGAAACAGGAAGGCAGAGCCATCTTCGTCCTCCACATGTAACAGTGTCGGCACAAGCACTGGATTCATAGACAGCCTGTTCGCCCGAAAGGTAACAAGAATTCTTGCGGTGTCAAATAAAACACCAGAGTAAAGGACAATAGGATCAGCCGCAACATGTTAAACCGCATCTCTGTGCACGGCGCGCGCCAGCACAATCTGAAGAACATTAGCGTTGAGATTCCCCGCAACACCTTTACGGTCATTACCGGACTGAGCGGATCGGGCAAGAGTTCGCTCGCCTTCGATACGATTTATGCCGAAGGCCAGCGCCGCTACGTGGAAACGCTGTCCCCCTATGCGCGACAGTTTCTCGATCAGATGGAGCGGCCCGATGTGGATTCGATCGATGGACTGAGTCCGGCCATTTCGATCGAGCAGAAGACGACATCGCGCAGCCCCCGTTCGACCGTTGGCACAGTGACGGAAATCTATGATTATTTAAGACTGCTGTACGCTTCGGTGGGCGTGCCGCACTGCCCGCTGTGTGGGGCCGAGATCGCTAAACAATCGCCCGGTCAGATTCTCGAGCAGGTTTTTTCGCTGCATCAAAATGAACGGATCATGATTCTTGCGCCGATTGCGCGCGGGCGCAAAGGGGAATACAAGAAGGAACTCGAAAAGATTTCGCAAGGCGGTTTTCGCGCGCGCATTGACGGCCAGTTACTCACGCTTGATGAGCCGATCAAGCTGGACAAGCGCAAGAATCACACGATCGAAGTGGTGATCGACCGCCTGGTGGTCAAGAAGGGCATCGAGCAGCGCCTGGAAGCCTCCATTCAGACGGCATTAAAGTGGGCTGAGGGTCTGGTGATTGTGGCCGTTATCGACGGCGAAGAACGGCTGTATTCGGAAAAATTGGCTTGTCCCAACGATGGCACCAGCATTCCGCAATTGGAACCGCGCTCGTTCTCCTTCAACAGTCCGTACGGTGCTTGTGAGATTTGCCACGGTGTGGGAAGCACTTGGGCTTTCGATGCGGCCAAGGTGATTAGCGATCCTTCGAAACCACTGATGGAGGGCGGCTTGGGGCCGGGCGGAACCTCTTCCTATATGCTCTCTGCCTTGACTGAAGCGTGTGATGCGCTGGATATTGATTTGTCGCTGCCGTTCGACGCTCTTCCGAAGAAGGCGCGCAGCGCGCTAGTCCACGGCAACAGCCAGTTTCCGGGAATTTTGAAAACGCTGGAGGAAAACTACAGCCGATCGAGCGAAGGGTATCGCGAATGGCTGATGGAGTTTATGTCGCCGACGACTTGTCCGGCTTGCGAAGGGCGGCGCCTGAAGCCGGCCAGTCTCGCGGTGAAAGTGGAAGGCATGTCCATTGCGGAGTTCACTGGCATGCCCATGGCGCGCGCGCTGCCGCTGGTGAAGAAGTGGCGTTTTAGCGAGCGTGAATTGAAGATCGTCGCTCGCGTGGTGGAGGAAATCCAGAACCGCATGACCTTCTTGCGCGATGTCGGCCTGGATTATCTCAGCCTGGATCGTTCTTCGGCGACGCTATCCGGCGGCGAAGCGCAACGCATTCGCCTGGCGACGCAAATCGGCTCGAAACTCCGCGGGGTGCTGTATGTGCTGGATGAGCCATCTATCGGCTTACACCCGCGCGATAACAGCAAGTTACTCGACACGCTACATCAGTTACGCGACTTAGGTAATACGGTGCTCGTTGTCGAACATGATGCCGAAACCATTGAGCGCGCCGATTATGTGATTGATTTAGGGCCGCGCGCCGGTCGGTTAGGCGGCGGTTTAATGGCGCAGGGCACGCCGGCGGAAATCATGCGCTCGCCGCAATCGCTAACCGGCGAATATTTATCGGGCCACATTTCGATCGCCTCACCGCTGGTGCGGCGCGCGGGCAACGGGAACAAGTTAACGATAAAGGGTGCGCGTGAACACAATCTGAAGAAGGTGGATGTCAGCTTCCCGCTCGGCGCCTTCATCGTAGTCACTGGCGTTTCCGGCAGTGGTAAGTCAACGCTGATCCACGATATCTTGTATCGCGCGCTGGCCAAAGAAGTTTATGGTTCGAGTCAATCGCCCGGAGCGCATGATTCGATCACTGGTTTGGAACATGTCGACAAAGTGATTGAGATCGATCAATCGCCCATTGGCCGCACGCCGCGTTCGAATCCGGCCACTTACACCGGTGTGTTCACGGCCATTCGCGATATCTATGCCATGCTGCCCGAATCGCGCGAACGCGGTTATAAAGCCGGCCGCTTCAGTTTCAACGTCAAAGGGGGACGCTGCGAAGCCTGTCAAGGAGACGGTCTGAAGCGCATTGAAATGAACTTTCTGCCAGATGTTTATGTCACCTGCGACGTGTGCCGCGGACGCCGTTATAACCAGGAAACGCTGCAAGTCAAATACAAAGGCTACAGTATCGCCGACCTGCTCGAATCGAGCGTGGAGGAAGCGGTCGGCATACTGGAAAACATCCCGCAAATCCAAGCCAAGCTCAAAACGTTGAACGAAGTTGGGCTCGGCTATATTCATTTGGGCCAATCGTCCACAACGCTCTCGGGCGGCGAAGCGCAGCGCATCAAACTGGCCAAAGAGTTGAGCAAACGGCAAACGGGCAAGACGTTTTATTTGCTGGATGAACCCACGACCGGCCTGCATTTCGACGATGTCCGCCATCTGCTAGACGTGTTGCAAAGACTGGTCGACTTGGGCAATACCGTCGTCGTGATTGAACATCAGTTGGATGTGATCAAGAGCGCCGATTATTTGATCGACCTGGGGCCTGAAGGGGGTGAAGAGGGCGGCTATATAGTCGCCACCGGTACGCCCGAGGAAGTCATGCGTAACAAGCGGAGCTATACGGCCGAGGCGCTGCGGAACATAATGAAGGCGGGACATGCAGCCTGAAGATCTGCAAGATCTGAATGAAGCGATTGTGCCGCCGGTAGAACCGCCGGCGGAGCGCGTGCCGTTCTGGGGATACGTAGATCTTTTGCAGTTGACCGTGCTCTCTTTCCTGGTCATGCTCGGGGCCAGTGCCGTCGCGTATTTTTATCCAAAGCTGATCTTGCTCATCCAATTGGTGGCTTACGGCGCGATCTATTTCTGTTTCCTGGCCGTTTTCAAAATGAAGTACGACCGGGACGTATTCAACTCCCTAGGCTGGCGGCAAACGAGATACAGCTTGCTCGCGGCGGGGCTGGGGGGGGTTTTGCTAGCCTTTGGACTGGCGGCCGTGGCGTCGCTCATTCACACACCCAAGGTGAAAACGCCGTTCGACGATTTGATCAACACTCCGCTCTCCTTCGCGCTGCTGTCTGTGATAGCCGTTGTCTTCGCGCCGCTGTCTGAAGAAATGTTCTTTCGGGGATTCTGCCAGCCTTTGCTTTCCCGCACGTTTGGCGTGGTTTTCGGCGTGTTAGTCACAGCGGTTCTTTTTGGCAGTCTGCATGGGGCCGAATACCAATGGGCCTGGCAGTATGTGGCGGCGATTACCACTGTCGGAATCGCCCTCGGTGCAGTGCGCGCGAAGACCGATTCGATTATTCCTGGAACCGTGATGCACGGCTGTTTCAACGCGGTTTCGGTGGTGGGCCTGCTGGCCGCTAAATATATAACTCACAAATGAACGCAAGCATTCTGACGCAAACGATCGAGACGATTGAATGGACGGCCGATGGCGTAGTGATGATCGACCAAACGCGCTTACCCCGCGAGACAGTCTTCGTAACGTGCCGCGACTATCTGGAAGTAGCCGAGGCGATTCGCGGGATGATCATTCGCGGCGCGCCCGCCATTGGGGTCGCCGCCGCTATGGGTGTGGCGATTGGCGCATTGAAATCGAAAGATCTGGAAGCGGATATGCCCGTGATTTGTGAGACGCTCGCACAAACGCGTCCGACTGCGGTAAATCTGTTTTGGGCTATTGACCGCATGAAGCGCGTCTACGCCGAAACAAAGTCTAAAGGTCCCGCAGCCATTCGCGAAAGGCTGGTCGCCGAAGCGCAGCAAGTGCGCGCCGAAGATATCGCCATCAATCGAGCCATCGGCCGGCATGGCGCGCCTTTGGTACCCGACGGCAAAACAGTCTTGACTCACTGCAACGCCGGTGCGCTCGCCACGGCTGGTTTCGGAACGGCCCTTGGCGTCATTCGCGCGGCGGTGGAAATGGGCAAAAAGATTGATGTGTTTGCCGATGAAACCCGTCCGTTTCTGCAAGGCGCGCGCCTGACCGCTTGGGAACTGCAGCGTGACGGCATTGAAACAACGGTGATTACCGATAGTATGGCGGGACATTTTTTGAAGAGCGGCCGTATTGGTTGCGTGATCGTGGGAGCCGACCGCATTGCGGCTAACGGCGATGTCGCCAACAAGATCGGCACTTATGGAGTGGCGGTTTTGGCTAAAGAAAATAACGTGCCGTTCTACGTGGCGGCGCCGATCTCGACACTGGACCTCACACTTAGCTCGGGAGATCAAATTCCTATTGAAGAGCGCGCGTCGAAAGAGGTGACTCACTTCCAAGGTGTTCATGTCGCCCCCGACGGCATCAAAGTGGCCAATCCAGCGTTCGATGTGACACCGAACCGCTATGTCTCGGCGATTATCACCGAGAGAGGCGTGGCGCGGGCGCCGTTTGTGGATAGTTTGAAAACTCTCTTTGAGTCGGAGGCGTAAGCCCGCTCCGAAACGGTGATTCGCATATAATCCATTAAACGAGGTATACCGCGATGGCACAAGCGACGAGCGAGGCGATAGAAAGACCCTTAGCCGAAAAAGTCAACGAAGCAAAGCCATTGGTACAACGCAATACCGCGGTGGATGCGTATCGCGGGTTTGTGATGCTACTGATGATGGCAGAAGTGTTGCAACTGGCGAGAGTGGCCCGCGCCTTTCCGGGCAATTGGTTTTGGCAATTTCTGGGGTACAACCAGAGCCATGTCGAGTGGGCGGGGTGCTCTCTGCACGACATGATTCAGCCATCGTTCTCGTTCCTGGTGGGGGTGGCGCTGCCGTATTCGATCGCCAGCAGGCTGAAGAAGGGCACGACGTTCGACAAGATTTTCGGACATGCGTTATGGCGGTCGCTGCTGTTGGTGGCCTTGGGCGTTTTTTTGCGATCCATGAGCCATACGCAAACCTATTTCACGTTTGAAGACACGTTGAGCGAGATTGGCTTGGGGTATCCGATTCTGTTTCTGCTGGGATTTCGTTCAGCTAAATGGCAGTGGGGCGCTTTGGGCGCGATCTTATTTGGATACTGGTTGGCCTGGGCGCTGTACCCGGCGCCGGGACCCAACTTCAACTGGGCGGCCGTTCAGGTGCCGGCGAATTGGAGCCACAATTTCAGCGGGTTTGCCGCGCATTGGAATAAGAACAGCAATTTGGGGAACGCGTTTGACCAGTGGTTCCTCAACCTGTTTCCGCGCGAGAAGCCTTTTGTCGATAACGAAGGCGGCTATTTGACGCTGAGCTTTATTCCGACGCTGGGCACGATGATTTTGGGATTGATTGCCGGCCGCTGGCTGCGAGAATCGGCGCCGGCGATTCCGCTGAAACGCTTCATCGTGACGGGTGTTCTTTTGATCGCGGCGGGTTTGCTGCTGCATTTTACGGGGATTTGCCCCATCGTCAAGCGCATATGGACGCCGGCTTGGACGCTTTTCAGCGGGGGTGTGTGCTTCCTGTTCTTAAGTGCGTTCAGTTGGGTGATTGAGATGAAGGGCTACAAGCGGTGGTCGTTTCCGTTGCTGGTGATTGGAATGAATTCCATTGCCGCTTATTTGATCGCTCATTTGTGTGAAGAGTTCGTGGCGAGTTCCCTGCGGATCAATTTGGGTCCGAAGCCGTTTGCCATATTGGGGCCTGGGTTGCAGCCGCTGTTGTTCGGCGCGGCGATGCTGTTCCTTTACTGGTTGATGCTGCTGTGGATGTACCGGCGGAAGGTTTTCCTGCGGATCTGAACGTCGTTATTCTGCGCGCAGAGCTTCCAAGGGGGGAATTAGACTGGCTCGAAGCGCTGGAATCAGCGATGCGATTAACGCGGACAAGCTGAGCGCCGCCGCGGCAATTGAGACTACAGCAGGATTGTATGGGTCCGTTCTATAAAGCTGATTTCCAATAAATTGATAGACATGGGAAATAGTTTGCCGTCCCTGAATCGGTACGATATTAGCGGCGCTTCCACATTCGAGGATCGAATACAAACGGTTCCGGCAGGCCGTTCACAATACGACCGAAGTCCTTATGCTCGGGGTTGAGCAGATAATTGAATTCGCCTCGAATCGTGACAGCTGGCACCCTTAGCACTGCAGAGGTCCGCGATTTCAACCACCCGCTCCCTATGTTGCGAAGGGACTCTGACGGGGTGATAACAGAATTCCATTCCTTCCGGTAGACCGGTTGTGTCGACAGGCAACACCTGAACATCATCTGGAATCTCAGCCCATATGTGGACGTGATCGTCAAGGGGCGGACTCGGCTCGATATGCACCCACATTTCTAACGGCGACCAATCCATCGGTCTCTTTCAACGCGGGCAGCGTACCTGCGCTCTCGGTCACTGGGGCCGGGTTTCGCGATGGCCGGAGGCCCCACGATCGCCGTCACCATCGCGCCGGGAGATTCCATCACCTGGACGGTCACATTCACACCTACCGGAGTAGGCAGCTATTCAAACGTATTGTCCGTGGGAGCGTTGCAGTTTCGCATTGGTGGACTCAGCCCGGCCGATGCCGTAGCCGTGCAATAGTCCGAGAAGGGGCAAGGTTTTTAGAACCATCAACGCCGGCGTGCCTCGCGGGAAATCCGTTTTGTCTTGCATGTTTCCCTATTGGGTTTCCAACAGGAAGCACGACACACTTCCATGGGAAGGCAACAGGGCCGTCGTTAGCGCGAATTTGAAGCTGAAATCACGGCGGCGTAGAAGCCGTCGCCTGCGTCGCGGCCGGGGATTCGATACACTTCTTTTTCCGAGCGGAACGCCGGATTGGCAGCGAGAACATCCTTCACCACGTCTTCGTTCTCCTCGTGTTCGAGAGAACAAGTGGCATAGACAAGCCGCCCATGGGGCGAAAGAACACGCAAGGCGCTGGTCAAAATGGCGGTTTGTTTTTCGTGAAAGCGCGCGAAATCCCCCGGCTTAATGCGCCATTTGATTTCGGGATTGCCGGCTAAAGTGCCGGTGCCGGTGCAAGGTGCGTCCACTAAAATGCGATCAAAGGTGCGGGAAAACGGGAGCGGTTCGGTGGCATCCAGCAGCAGGCGAGCGCCGGGAACGGTCATTTGCCGCAACCTTTGAAAGCTGGCATCGCAAAGCACCACTTGACCCAAGGGCGTTTCGAGTGCCTGGCTGGTTTTATTGCCAGGTGCGGCGCAGAGATCAAGATAACTACTGCCCTCTGCGAGTTGGAGTAGCGGCACGATAGACTGCGAACCAATATCGTGAAAACGCAAGGCATCCGCTCGGCCGTTGCGCACCCGGTAGCATCCTGGAACGGGTGTAGCTTCTATATCAAGCCCGGCAGGTATTTCGCTGCCGATGGGGATTCGGACATAGTGAATAGGTTCGTGCAAAGCGGCGCGCGCGATGGCAAGGGCCCGTTCTTCGCCAAAAGAATACTGCCAGCGCCGCAGCAGCCATTCAGGGCAGGATTCCGCGATAGCGCGGTCCGGCCAGGGAACGGGGTCGCGATTCACCTTGCGGAGCACGGCATTGGCAAAGCTGGCGGCGGCGCGCTGGCGTTTCTTGACAAATTCGACGGAATTGTGAACTGCGGCGTGGGCCGGAACGCGTTCCAAATAGCGCATCTGAAAGATAGCGGCGCGCAACGCGATTCTCACCTCCGGGTCGAGATCCAGCGCTTTGCGGCCCGAATAGAACATAAGAAGGTAGTCGAGTTGATTCTGAAAGCGCAGGCAGCCGAAGACGATTTGGGCGGCGAGGCCAGCGTCGCGTGGTGAAAGGGCCAGCGAGCGCAAGCGCAGTTCGTCGGAAGCGTAAGAGCCTGTTTCGACATCCAACAAAGTGTCGAAGGCAGCTAAACGAGCTGCCGAGATGGGTGTGAAAGTAGATTTTGGCACTGGGTAACTGGGAAATTGTAGATTCGCTGAAAACCGAAGGGTCTGAAGCAATAAATGTTTGCGAGATGCCTAGGCCTGTGTTAGTATTCTAATAGCCTGCGCAGGCTGACGTTTGCGGGGCGCACCCCTAACTTCCCTTCACGGAGCATAAAACAACTATTTCATGAGCTTTACCGTTTTTCTCGGAAATCTCCCTGTTTGGGTGACAGCCGACGATATCAAATCGTGGCTGACGTCCGAAAACTTGGTCGCTGACGCGGTCAAGGTTATTCGCAATCCTGAGACTCAAGAGTCAAAGGGCTTCGCTTTTATCGAATCTCCCAATCAAGAGGAGATGAATTCTATTATTCGGCGGTTCGACAGAGCACCGCTGGAAGATAGACTTCTGCGCGCTAATCCGGCGCAGCCGCCGAAATCGGGGGGCAAGGTGCCAGTTAAGAGCGCACCACCACCGGATCGGCCGAAGCGTCCCGCTGTTTCCACAGGAACGGCAACGCAACCCAGTGTCACAGCAGCAACAACCGCGAACGGGCCGGCAGCCAATCCAGCCGCGCGCAAGAGCGCAAATCCCCGCCGCACCAGTCATTCTCCTTCCCGACAAAGCGCTTTCGCCGAGGAACTCGCAAAGGCTCTTTAGCCGGTGGGCCTTTGCGCCGCACCTTTGCAGTCAGCGGGTAAGCACTTTTCCAGTTCCCTTCCGCATAAGGACTCAGCCGAGAGTCTTAGAGAGCGGGAGGTTTCTATCCAAACCCTCCTCAGCATCTACTCTGATTCGATACCGACGGTGAGAGCTCCGCATTCTGGAGGGCTTCAGATTTTTGGGCCCTGACGCTTCCGGTTCCGTGAGTGATGACGGTGGTATAATTCGCAGAATTGCCATTCAAAGGCATTTATGCAAAACGCCCACTTCGCAGGAATGAGTCAGCCCTTGATTTTCAAGGAAATACCTTGTGAATCGCTCTAAATTCGAAGTTTTATCTCTGCGCATCCTCTTTGTCTCAACGATAGCGTTCCTTGGGGCGACCCTGCAGCCGTTTGCGCTGCCCGTCGGTGTTTCTACTTTACTTGCGATCCTGGCTGCGCTCGCTGCCGTCTGGGTGGCCGCGCGCCTGAGGCGAGCGGCTCCACAAGCTTTGATGTTAGGCTTTGTTGGAGCAGTTGCAGGGCTCTGTTCAGGGCTCCTGTTGGTATACATTTTCGGGCAAGCCGGTATCGCGCGGGACAACGCTGGACAATTTTTGCGGCTGGCTGTTCCTTTTTTATGCGGCTATGTTGGGTTGATGGCGGCATTGGCGCATGCGGACGAAGTCCCATTGGGTTTGGCCCTGTCGAAGAAAAGCGACTTCAGTTCCACCGCGAAAGTTCTGGATACCAGCGTCCTGATTGACGGCCGGATTGTGGATATTGCGGAATCCGGTTTTCTGGAAGGGCGTCTCATTGTGCCCCGCTTCGTGCTGCATGAATTGCAATTAGTAGCCGATTCCGCCGATTCGGCCAAACGCAATCGCGGGCGGCGAGGATTGGATGTCGTTCAACTGCTGCAGAAACAGCCGCGAATCAGGCTGGAGGTTTCTTCGGAAGACTTCCCTGAAACGCGCGAAGTGGATCTGAAACTAATTGAATTGGCCAAACAGCTGGATGCCAAAATCGTCACCAACGATTTCAATCTCAACAAACTGGCGCAAGTGCAGGGTCTGATGGTGATGAATATCAACGAGCTGGCCAACTCGCTCAAGCCGGTCGTGCTGCCGGGAGAAGTGATGCGCGTGTTCATTCTCAAAGAAGGAAAGGAACATAACCAAGGCGTGGCTTATCTGGATGACGGCACGATGGTGGTGGTGGATAACGCGCGCCGGATGATTTCGAAGACGGTGGACATTATTGTCACCAGCGTGTTGCAAACCACGGCCGGCAAAATGATCTTTGGCCGTTTTGACGAACGCACGCAACCGATAGCTGAAGCGCGCGCCAGCACGGCGGCCAGCGCCGCTCCGTAATCAACAGAGCTTCAAGAAAATCTTCAACCTACCCGTTCGGCTGATGCGCGACCCGGTTTCCGCGCGCAAACTGGGAGCATGAGTGAAGCAAGCGAGTTTGATTTACAAAGTTATTCGGCCGCGATCAGTGGATTAGTTGAAAAGACGGGCCCCTATGTGGCAGCCATCAAATCCGCGCCTTACCGGGTGACGAGCGGCGTGATTTTCCGCCAAGACCTGATTGCTGTGAACAATCATCTGCTGAAGCGCGAAGGTAAAATCCCCGTGCATTTACCTGCCGGCGAAGTAGCCGAGGCGAATATTGTGGGCCGCGACCCGGCAGTCGATTTAGCCATTTTGCATGTGCCGGGCGCGCAATGGTTCACTCCACAAACGGAAGAAGACGTAGCGCTGCGGGCAGGCGCTTTGGCGGTGGTGGTGGGGCGCACGCTGGACGCGGGCTTATCGGCCAGCGCGGGCATTTTGGGCGCGGTGGGTGGTCCGAGGCGGAGTTGGCGCGGCGGAGAACTGGAACGCTTTTTGCGATTGGACGTGAACCTCTACCCTTCGCAAGCGGGCGCCGCAGTGGTTTCGGCGACGGGGCGATTTGTGGGCATGGCGACCGCGGCGATTTTACGCCACTCGGCGCTGGCGGTGCCCATGGGTACCCTAAACAACATTGCCGACGAAATGTTGAGCGGAGGCATCCAGCAGGGTTACCTGGGCGTTGGTTTGCAGCCGGTAAGTATTCCCGAGCATCTGCGGAACAAATCGCCGCTGGCGGGTGAAAGCGGGTTGATGATCGTGAGCATCGAGCCGGACTCAAGCGCAGAGCAAGCTGGATTGCAGTTGGGAGACATCTTGATTGCCGTGGGTGGTACAAGTTTGACCCACGTGGAGTCTTTAATGGGAGCGTTACGAGGGAAGGCAATCGGCAAGACTAGCCTGTTCAGCATCCTGCGCGCGGGCGAAGTGGCTTCGCTTGAAATCGAAATCGTGGCGCGGCCCGAAAGGAAGAACTGACATGCCATTTCCGGTGCCAGGACGGATCGCGGAATTTCTGCGGCGCGCCACCGTGCAAATCCGCGCAGCAGGCGAGGAGGTGCAGGGGGCGGGTTCGGGAATTATTTTGATGGCCGGTCAGATTGTGACCAATGCGCATGTGGCGATGGGCGCCGACGTGACGATTGAAGCTTGGGATGGCGCATCGCGCAAGGCCCAAGTGGTGCGCCGAGATGCGCATAACGATTTGGCGTTGCTCTCCGCCGATGGGTTGGACGCGCCGGCCGCCGCGTTGGCGATTGGCGAACCAAAGCCGGGCGCGGCAGTAATCGCGGTAGGCAATCCAATGGGCTTCGTCGGGGCTGTCTCCACTGGTCTTGTGCAGGCGGTAGGCAGTCTACGCGGCTTAGGCTGGCGGCGCTGGGTGCAGGCAGACGTGCGGCTCGCGCCTGGCAATTCCGGTGGACCGCTGGCTGATGTATACGGGCAGATTGTTGGGATCAATACGATGGTGGCGGGTGGCATGGCGCTGGCCATCCCAGCCGCCAACGTGCAGCGCTTTCTGGGTTCAAAATCGCAGCGGACTTTAGGAGTGGTCGTGCGGCCGGTGATGTTGCGCTCGCCCAAATGTGAGCCTCGTCCCGCTTTGCTGGTTCTTGAACTGACAAGCGGTGGCGCGGCCGAACGAGCGTCGTTGCTGCCCGGGGACATTCTGGTTGAAGCGGGCGGCAAGGCGCTGGAGACGCCGGACGATTTGGCGGTATCGCTTAGCGGCGAAGCGGTGCAACTGGGATTCCACCGGGCGGGCGATGCCAAGCTGCGGCGAGTCACAGTGGAGCTGGCGGTGAGCAGGCAGGCGAGCGCGGCGTGATTCGGGTGCTGATCCTGGCAGCATCGGCTGGGGAAGAATCGGCTTTGAAGGCGTTGCTGGCGGAAGATGAGCGGCTGGAAATCATCGAGCAGGGCGAAGCGCTGAGCGCCGACGTGGTGTTGGTGAGCGGCAACCGGACGCCCGCCGGCGAAGTGGCGCAGATTCCAACAGTTGTGTTAACCGGCGATGTTTTCGAGCCATCGGACTATCGCACGGCGGTGCGGGCGCGCCTGCCCAGTCATGCGACAGCGGCGGAAGTGTTAGCCGCGATTGGCGCGGCTGCACAGGGATTGATTGTGCTCACGCAGCCGCAAGCCGACGCGCTTTTTATGCAGCCCAGCGTTCCGCAGTCGCCAGCTCCACTGGTGGAAGAACTCACGCCGCGCGAATTGCAGGTGCTGCGCGATCTGGCGCTGGGGTTGGCGAACAGAGAAATCGCCGACCGCTTGCGCATCAGTGAACACACCGTGAAGTTCCATGTAGCGTCGATTCTCGGCAAGCTGGAAGCGGGATCGCGCACGGAAGCGGTGACACAAGGGATTCGCCGAGGCTTGATTCCGATTTAGGCGAGCGGACCGTTGATGTCATTGATATTATGGGCCACGATATGACACGCAGACGAGCATTACAGACAGCGGCAGGCGCCGCGGTGGTTACGGCGGCAGCGGGCAAGGAAGCCGGGCACGCTGGACGCTTGAAACAATCGGTGGCGCGCTGGTGTTACCAGAAAATCAGCCTCGACGATTTGGCGCGGGCGGGCGCCGAGATGGGATTGAGCGGGGTAGATCTGATTAATCACGACGAATGGCCGACGGTGCAGAGATACGGTCTTGTGCCGGCGATGACGCCTGGGGCGGGCGACATCAAGAACGCCTGGAACCGGAAAGAAGATCACGACAAGCTGGAAAAAGAAATGCGCGCGAATATTGAGCGAGCGGCTGCGGCAAAAGTGCCCAACGTGATCACCTTTTCCGGTAATAGGCGAGGCATGTCCGACGATGTCGGAAAAGAGAATTGCATTATTGGACTGAATCGCGTGAAGAAGGCTGCCGAAGACAGCGGCGTCACGATTTGCCTGGAACTGTTGAATAGCAAAATAGACCATCATGACTACATGTGCGATCACACTGCGTGGGGCGTGGATGTGATGAAGGGGGTGGATTCGCCGCGCGTGAAATTGCTTTACGACATCTATCACATGCAGATCATGGAGGGCGATATCATCCGCACGGTTCGCGACAACATACAATACATCGCGCATTTTCACACGGGCGGTGTGCCGGGACGCCACGAATTGGACGATACGCAAGAACTGCAATGGCGCACGGTGGCGAAGGCGATTGCGGATTTGAATTTTCAAGGATACTTCGCGCACGAGTTCGTGCCAACAAAAGACCCGTTGACATCTCTGAAGAGCGCCGTTGAGTTGTGTACAGTTTAGGCGCGCGCGCTGGCGGCCGAGGTCACTTCATTTGGTCCAAGGCGATGCAAAGAGAGCGGCTGTAGGTGGCCGGTTTGTTGGCCGAGAATGACGGTTCGCGCCAATGGAAGAAGCGGGCGGCGCGATTGGCGCGCTTGTGCGAGAAGAAGAGAGAGTGCTTGCCGGTGCGTTAAGTTCCGCGCGCTGGCTAGAATGCCGGCGGCGCGGCTGACCGCTTTGCGGGTATCGAGGCGGTGCTGCAGGCGATTTACGGCGGCTGCGATAGCAGCATTATGGCCAGCCACTTCCAGACGATTCAACATGAGTGCCACATGTTGCGCGAGAACACGGGCGAAGCGCAGTGGGCACTCTACGCTCTGAATCCGCGGCTCAAACAGGATGCGAAGCCGGCCCCAGGCGCGCGAGTTGGCGGCAATCAGCCCGGTGGCAGAACCGCGTGGCGCGGGCAATTTTGAATCATGCCACTCCATTGTTTCGACAGTGCCGCACTCGGAAGTGAGGGTGATTTCGACGCCATGAAGGCCGCTGAGCCGCAAAGCTGTGCTGGCCAGCGCTTCAATGCCGCTGGCGGCATCACTGGCTGTTAGAGCCAGGCGGCCGATGGTAGTAATTGCCTCTTGCTCGCTAACGCGGCGCAGAGAGCGGAAAAGATGGGGAGATTGTAGTACGGCACTCATCCTATATTCATTCCTTTGACAGCTTTGTTGGGTAGGGTTAAAGGCAGCGGTGGATACTAACGACAACAAGACGACGCGTAGGCTGGTCGGCCTAATGCGCTGAGGGAAGTAGGGAGGAAAGGCATAACTACGATATTTCTATTGACATTATGGTGATTTGTTGGAAGGAAGTCAATAGTCAAATTTGCTGAGTACTGGCTGGATGTTCAGGCTGTTTCGAAGAGAATGGCGACGGGAAGCGATTGTCCGGGCAGCACTGCAACGGGAACGGAGTCGCCAAAAGTGTAAATGCGTTGCGTATTGTCGGGGTAAGAGACTTGTATCGAGCGCTCAAGGGTGTCGACGATCCAAAACTCTTGCGTGCCCACGCCGAACGCAGCCTTGCGTTGCGCCTTGATCTTGGAGAGGCGATTCGAAGGAGAAAGCACCTCCACAATGAGCGGCGGAGCGTAGATGGGATAGTCATCCCCGCGCATGCCTCGCCAATCCTTTTTAGGCACGTAGGCCATATCGGCATGCCAGAATTGCAAGTTCGCCGCTGGGCGATATGGGAATTCTTGCGCGGCACGACCATGACCTCGTGCCGCCGCAGTGAGCCATTCCAACAGCACACTTTGAACTAAAATGTGTAACGGTCTAGGAGGAGCCACTAAAATCACTTCCCCGTTTTGAAGTTCCAGATGAAAACCGGGCTCAGGATCGGGTAGCTCAAGAAACCGTTCCCAGGTGACCAGCGCTTTGCCGACAGTGCTCATGTGGAGTCCTTCACTCTATTATGCTCGGCCTCGTGTTGTACAATCGCGCCTTGACAATGAAACGCCTCTCCATCAGTTTATGTTTGATGTGCAGCATCGCTTCCGCCGTGCTGGCACAAGAGCCCGCCAAAGTCGAAAGGCTCGGCAAAGGAATCGACGACATCGTGCCCACAGATGCCACTATCAAGAAAGTGGCGGACGGGTTCACCTGGACGGAAGGGCCGATCTGGATCTACGAAGGCTATCTGCTATTTGCCGACATACCCGGCAACGCGATCTTGAAGATGATTCCAGGGCATAAGCCGACGGTGTTTATGCATCCGAGCGGTTGGAACGAAGCGACGCCGTACAACGGTAAGGAACCGGGTTCGAACGGCATGACTCTCGATTCGCGGCTGCGCCTTACAGTGGCAGGGCACGCGCGCCGCAACGTATGGCGGCTGGAGACGATGGACCCCAAGGGCAAGATCACGGTGCTAGCCGACCGTTTTGATGGCAAACGCTTGAACAGCCCAAACGATCTGGTTTACAAGCGCGATCACTCGCTTTACTTCACCGACCCTCCCTATGGGCTGCAGACACAGAGTGACGATGATCCGCAAAAGGAATTGAAGGTGAACGGCGTCTACCGTCTCGACGATGCGGTGAACCATCCGCCAGGAGCGCCGCCGGACGCGGCGAAGTTGCACTTGATCGTCTCCGATCTGCCACGGCCGAACGGCATCGCGTTTTCGCCAGATGAGAAGTACCTTTACGTGGATTGTTCCGATCCGAAGAAGAAGGTGTGGATGCGCTATTCGGTCGAGGCGGATGGGACGGTGGCCGATCCGAAGCTGATTTTGGACGTGAGCGACGATCCGCGCGAGGGTGCGCCGGATGGGATGAAAGTGGACCAGAAAGGAAACATCTACAGCACGGGTCCAGGCGGGATCTGGATTTTTTCGGCGAAGCTCGATCACATCGGGACGATTGATATACCCGAGCGGACGGCGAATTTAGCGTGGGGCGGACAGGACGGCAGGACGTTGTACATTACGGCCAGTGCTAATGTGTACAGCATGCGGTTGAAGATTGCCGGGGTACGGCCGTAAGCTGGCGCGCGTTTATCGGCTCAGTGACAGCTTAAAAGTCACCCCTTCGTTCTTCTTCAGTGCGGATAGAATGCTCGACAAATTGGCTATCGATGGGCTTCCTTTGGGGCCGAGCATCCGCATTAAACTCTTGGCCGGAATGCGGGTGCGTTTTTCCAAACGTTGAAAGCCGACGGTAGCATTAACGTAATCGCGAAGGACGGCTTTGCCGGTGGAGAGATCGCCGTTTATGAGGCATTCGACCGCCTCGCGTAGTAGTGCGTGGCGAAAATCGCGATCAGCTTGGGCCCGTGCACGAATCGTTTCTTTGAAGTCGTGAGTGAGAGGCATTAAAAGGTCTCCAGTTTCTTCCTGCGTTTGTAGTCGGCCCAGCATCGCTGCGCAGCGGCGATATCGCCTTGCTGACGTTTCTTGGTGCCGCCGCCGATCAAAATCACCAGCTCTTCGCCATCCTTGCCGAAATAAATCCGGTAACCCGACCCGAAATCGATCCTGTACTCATAAACGCCTGCGCCGACTCCTTTCACATTGGAGAAATTTCCCCCTTCCATGCGCGAAAGGGCTATCGTCACTTTGGCAGATGCCAGCGCATCGGGAGCCTCAAACCACTCGGCGAATGGCCTGCGCCCAGAACCGTCAATGTAGCCACGCAGTTCAAGCATCCGGGCAATCGAGATGGTAACCTTTATGTTACCACAGCGGGCCTATGTGTACAGAGGGATCAATCTTATAAGCGCTAACCTAAGGCCGAACAGCTCCGGACGGCGCGTGGTCCTACAGCAATGGCAGGCGATTTTCTCTCAATCAGCGGTTTGCCGACAAACCGTCAACTTGGATGCCGTGAACGCCATTTGCAGGATCAAGCTTCTGCATGGACACCGGAGCCTAGTTGGCCTTCTCGAGTGGCGCGTGATTTGGCCGGAGCGGGCATTTCCACAAGATGCCGACGATACGGCCGTGTGGTTCTACTTCGATGCCGAATCAAAGGAGGAAATCTGAGCGACTAATTTTCGGCTTTCTCCTTTATCGCTTGATGAACGAGTTCGCGCAGAAGATCTTCATTGTGTTCGAAGTCGCTCTTCCGAAGCCGGACAAGCACGAACGTTCCATCCTTTAGTTCGGCCTTCACACCAGCCTCACTCAATTGCTTGACCCACGTTTCTGGATCCGGAACGCGAAACCGAATGCGAACGAAGTTCTTCTTAGGTGAGAGACCTAGAACGTTGAAGAAGCTGCCCGGCACGCTTAGAGCAACGAAGCCTTTCTTATACTTCAGTTCCAGCTTCGGGTTAGCGGTTTCGTTGGCAATCTGAGCCAGCTGGTCGCACAATTTCATAATGGCGGCACCCACTCGCGCATCCCAGGTGGACCGGTCCACGTCAGGCTCTGCGGACCCGCCTGCATCGCCCGTGTCGTCTTCCCGTAACTGCCGCTGATCAAGCACCTTAACGAAGTCAAGGACAACCATGTTGTTGACCTTGAGGGCGTTTAGTTGGATAGCAATAATAGGAATGCTGCCCGCAAAAAGAGAAATCACGTTCAAAAAACGCGCGGTTACCCGTTCCGCTACCAGAACAGCAATATGGTCACAGGCCGGATAGCGACGTCGCTCAATGTCCCAATATTCGATAGTGCGGATTAGATGGCTGGGATCCGTTGGACCCAGCATGATCTCAACTTCATAACGGGTCTCACTGTCGGGGTCGGAATCGGTTAGCAGCATGGATCTGACGATCATGTGGCCCGCAAAAAGTATACATCTCTTTGGTTCGAATCGATTGGCATATTGGAATCCAAAGTGCGTCCGTCGCTGGAATAATGCAGCACCGGCATACGGCTCACATTGACGCAAAAAGCGCTATTTGTGGAAGTGCTTTGCCGGTTCCCGGGTCTACCGCCATTCGTACGCTGCTATCCTGCGAAAAGGCGCGGGATGAATTTTGGCCGCCATGTCCGTAAACGCGCGTTGCAGACATCTGCGGCCTCAAGTAAGTTCTCTACTGCTGGAGCAACAACGTTCCGAACGGCCGGTCGGCAATAGGAAAGCTGATCCACCCTAAGTTAGCGCTCCTCGGCTCACTCCCCCTTCTTCAACCACCTCACACTCTTCGGCTCCGTATTCTGGCAGCGAATCGTGTCGTCCACTCCTGATGAAATATCGGCACATGCATTTTCGGTGGCAGAACGCACTGCGGCATCCTGGCTCTTCGCATTCACCGTCTTGCAGGTAGTTTGCCCGTTGAACGTCATGCACACTTCCACTCGAAAGCGCGGCCCATGCAAAGTGGAATACGCCAATAGCGCGAGAAAGGCAACCACAAAGAGCCCGATAACCAGTCCGATCCTGTTCAGAGCACACCCTCGTGAAAATGACTGCCCATGGCGCGGAATTTAGCGAAGCGTTCTTTCACCAGAACTTCTGGCGAGTGACCGGACAGCTCTGCCAGCGCTTCACAAAGAGTCGCCCGCAAAGCGTTGGCGGCGGCCACGGGATCGAGGTGCGCGCCGCCCGGAGGTTCAGCCACGATGCCGTCAATTAAGCCAATGGAAAGCAGATCGTCCGCCGTCATTCGCAAAGCCGCGGACGCCTCGGGCGCTTTTCTGGAATCGCGGTAGATAATAGCTGCGCAACTTTCAGGCGAGATCACACTATAGTAGGCGTTCTCCAGCATATACACCCGGTTGGCGACGCCAATTCCCAACGCTCCGCCGCTGCCGCCTTCGCCGATCACCACACTCACAATGGGACAATGCAAGCGCGACATTTCGCGCAGGTTGTAAGCAATGGCTTCGGCCTGCCCCCGCTCTTCACCGTCAATGCCGGGATACGCGCCCGGTGTATCGATAAACGTGATGATCGGCCGGCCGAATTTGGCGGCCAGTTGCATAATACGGATGGCCTTGCGATAACCTTCCGGCTTCGGCATGCCGAAATTGCGCAGCAGCTTTTCTTTGGTATCGCGGCCCTTTTGATGACCCACGATCATCACCGGCTTGCTATCGAAGAAGGCCATCCCTGCCAGGATTGACTTATCGTCGCCGAAAGTGCGGTCTCCATGAATTTCGGAAAAGTTGGTAAAGATGGCCTGGATATAGTCGCGCGAATGCGGACGCTTGGGATGGCGGGCGAGTTGGACGCGCTGCCAGCTCAAGGCTACCGACGGGTCATCGTGTTCAGCCTGCCGCTGGTGCTCGGCGTGGTGCGCGATTGGTTCTTGTTCGTCTTCTTCGTCGCCAGGCATTCGTTCGTCAGCCACTAGGTTAGCTTGCCAGTATTTCCAGCGCTTCGGGGCCGCAGATTTTTTCCAGTTCGGCGCGGAATTCGCGGTCGGGGCGCACCTTGCTTGTCACGTCCATTACTACTAAAAAGTCGCGCGGCTTTTCCAGACGCAAGCGCACCTCTGTCGCGCCGTGCTTGCGCACAAAAAGTTCGTTCAAAGCATCGGCTTTTTCCACAGACGCCTCGTCCTTCAGCCAGACGCGAATGGAAATCAGCGAGGGAAGATCGAGCCGCGCCTCTTCCAACGCCACCATTTCCTGAATCGAGAGCTTAGGCGGGGCGCCTTCTTCGGTGAGCACCGACGCACGCGCGAAAACCGCGCCATCTTCGCGCAGCGCGCCCAACAACTCTTCATAGCGGTTGGCGAAGACCATAGCGTCAACGGTACCCCGGCCGTCATCCAGTTTCATCGAAGCCCAGTACTTGCCGTCGCGATTCGTTTTGCGCAAGATGCCTGTCAGCATGCCACACAAGGCGACCGGCGTCCCTTTCTCCAAATCCTCGAGCTTGTCTGTGAAATGCGTGGCCAAGTCCGCGACCTTGTCTTTGAATCGATCCAGCGGATGACCGGAAACGTAAATGCCGAGCACTTCTTTTTCACCGGCGAGCTTCTGTTCCATGGTCCAATCGGGCAGTTTGGCGAGGGGATATTCGCTCGCCAGTTCCTCTTCGGCAAATCCAAACAGGCCGTGCTGGCCCATTTCGCGGTCACGTGAAGCACGGGTGCCGGATTCAATGGCGCGTGGAATCGCCTCGGTGAGCTGAGCGCGGTTGGCGCCGGTAGAATCCAGCGCGCCCGCCTTGACCAGGCTTTCAATAACCCGCGAATTCACATTGCCCAGATTGATGCGCTCGCAGAATTTGTAAATGGAAGTAAAGGCTCCTCCCTCTTCGCGGGCTTTCACGATCGCTTCCACCGCGCCCTGCCCAACATTCTTTACCGCTCCGAGGCCGAAGCGGATGGCGTCGCCAGCCGGCGTGAAGTTCAAATCGCTCTGGTTGACTTCCGGCGGCAATACGCGAATACCCATTTCCTTACACTCATTGATGTATTTGACAATTTTGTCGGTGTTGCCGGATTCCGAAGTGAGGAGCGCGGACATGAACTCCACCGAATAATGCGCCTTGAGATAGGCCGTGACATAGGCGAGGTAAGCATAGGCGGCCGAATGAGACTTATTAAACCCATAACCGGCGAATTGCTCCATCAGATCGAAAATTTTGGCTACTTTTTTTGCGGGTAATCCGCGAGCGGTTGCGCCCGTGATGAACCGCTCGCGCTGCTTCGCCATTTCATCCGCCTTTTTCTTCCCCATAGCGCGCCGCAAAATGTCGGCGTCGCCCAGCGAATAGCCGGCCAGCTTGTTTGAGATCTGCATCACCTGCTCTTGGTAAAGGATGACGCCGTAAGTTTCCGAAAGAATGGGCTCGAGCTCCGGCACATCGTAAACGACGGGCTTGCGGCCATGCTTGCGGTCGATGAAATCTGGAATCATGCCGCCCTGAATGGGACCCGGTCGATAGAGTGCGTTCAAAGCGCATAAGTCTTCAATCCGGTTGGGCTGATAACGGCGCAGCACATCCTGCATGCCGGGCGATTCAAATTGGAAGACGCCGCTGGTGAAAGCGTTTGAGAAAATTTTCTTGTAAGTGAGTTCATCGTCGAGCGGCAACTCTTCGATGACAATTTTTTCACCGCGATATTTCTGGATCAGCTTCATGGCCTCTTCGATAATCGTGAGAGTCGTTAGGCCCAGGAAGTCCATCTTCAACAGGCCGAGCTTTTCCAGCCCGAGCATGTCATACTGCGTCACAATTTCCTGTTTATTGGTGACGAAAAGAGGGACCAGCTCGCGCAACGGCACAGAGGAGATCACCACGCCCGCGGCGTGCATCCCGGCGTTCCGGCAGACGCCTTCGAGCTTCATGCTGATATCGAGAACTTCTTTAACGCGCGGTTCCTTGGAAGCAACTGCTTTCAACTCTGGATCTTCAATGGCTTGTTCGAGCTTGATATTGAGCGTTCTGGGAACAAGCTTCGAAATGCGATCCACTTCCGCAAACGTCATGTCGAGGACGCGGCCCACGTCCTTGATCGCCGCTTTAGCGGCCAGCGTACCGAAGGTGATGATCTGCGCCACTTGTTCGCGGCCATACTTTTCGGTGACGTACTGAATCACCTCGCCGCGCCTATTGGTGCAGAAATCCACGTCGATATCGGGCATGCTGATACGTTCCGGATTCAGAAAGCGTTCAAAAAGCAAGCCGTATTCGAGCGGATCGATATCGGTAATCTCCATCGCATAGCTGACCAGGCTGCCGGCGGCCGAGCCACGGCCCGGTCCCACCGGAATTCCTTTTTGTTTTGAAAATCGAATGAAATCCCAAACGATGAGCAGATAGCCGGGGAATTTCATCTGCTGGATCATGCGAATTTCGAAATCCAGGCGCTCCAGATATTCCGGCAAACTGTGCTTCAGGCGGCCCTGTTGGTGGAGCGCCTCCAGCCGCGGCCGGCGCTTTTCAAAACCTTCGCGAGCTACACAAGCGAAAAAGCTATCAAGTGTTTGACCTTCCGGGACATCGAAGCGCGGGAAGGGATCCTTCACCTTCTCCAGCTTCACGTGGCATCGCTGGGCGATATCCCACGTCCGGTCGAGCGCGTGTTCCACTTCACCAAAGAGCTTCATCATTTCGGCCCGCGATTTGACGTAGAATTCCGGCGTGGAGAAGCGCATCCGGTTCTCGTCCTTCATCGTCTTGCCGGTTTGGATGCAGAGCAAAATTTCGTGAGCCCGCACGTCGCCACTCTCCAGATAGTGCGCGTCGTTTGTGGCCACGAGTGGAATGCCGGTATCTTTGGACAAGCGGCATACACCCGGCATCACAACTTTGTCCTGCTCCAACCCATGATCTTGCAGTTCCAGGAAAAAGTTATCCTTGCCGAACAGATCGCTATATTCGCTCGCTAAACGGCGCGCTTCTGGGTATTTGTCGGCCATTAGTGCTTCGTTCACATCGCCGCGCAAGCAGGCCGACATGCCGATCAGACCTTTGCCGTGGCGCGCCAACAGATCCTTATCTATACGCGGTTTGTAGTAGAAACCATCGAGATAGCCCGTCGAAACTAGGTTAATTAAATTTTTGTAACCCTCCTGGGTTTCGGCGAGCAAGATCAGATGGTTGTAGCGATCGGAATCCGTTTTGGTTTTGTGACCCTGTTGTGAGACGTAAACTTCGCAGCCGATCACGGGAAGAACCCCATGAGCTTCCGCTTCGTTATAAAACTCCACGGCGCCAAACAGATTTCCGTGATCGGTCATGGCAAGGGCCGGCATCTTCTGCCGCTCGGCGACCGACATCAGCTTCTTAATGTCGCAGGCGCCATCGAGCAAAGAGTAATCCGTGTGACAGTGCAGGTGGACGAACGGGCGTTCGGGCATGTGTTCTCTCCTTAGTTTACTTTCGATGGGACTGTGGCGCGTCGACACCGCAGAAGTAGTAACCAAACGTTAATGTGAATGTAACGAAGCTCCTGTAACTTGGGGAGAGTTTTCGGACTTTCAGTTGAATTAAGGAGCATATGAGGAAAAGTTTTGCATTGAGTACAATCCTCCTGGTGGGCCTCGGGGTGACTTCTCTGTTCGCTCAGAACACAACCACAGGCGCGGGGGGCGCCACCGCCAGCGATTTGGATTCGCTAAAGGCACGAATTTCAGAACAGCAAGCGCAAATTAAGAAGTTGCAGCAAGCGGTAGATGAACAACAAAAACTGTTGGAACGCGCACTGCAGACCACTGCCGCCGCACAGCCGGCAGTGCAGCCGGTGGCGAAGACAAGCGACGGAACAGCGTTGGCCGAAGCGTCTACCACGAACGTAGCTGGGCCAGTGAGGCTGGTTCCGGCGCTGGGATTAGGCGGTCAACCCAATCCACTGGCGAATCCCAGCCCGCAAAAAACCAACACGGGGAGCATGCAAAATCCCTGCGAAACCGATAATAGCTCGCCCACGTTCATCCGGCTCGGCAGCGTTTGTATCGTACCGATTGGCTTCATGGACCTCACTGGTTTGTGGCGCGATAAGAACGCCGGCTCAAGCATCGGCACGAATTTCGGCAGTATCCCCTACAACAACACGACGAACGCCAAGAACTCGGAATTCCGCTTTTCGCCTCAGAACTCGCGCATTGGCTTCCGCGTAGATGGCGATTGGCTGGGAACGCATTTCATCGGCTACAATGAGTTTGATTTCCTCGGTACCAGTGGCGCGACCAATATCGGCGTCACCAATGGCGCGTTCGTTCCGCGGCTCCGCCTCTTTTGGCTCGACGCGCGAAAGGGCAAAGTGGAATTTCTGGCGGGACAAAGTTGGAGCATGCTCACGCCTAATCGCAAGGGAATCTCGCCATTACCGGGCGACCTCTTTTATTCGCAGGTCATGGACGTAAACTACATGGCCGGCCTCACCTGGACGCGCCAGCCAGGCGTTCGCGTCCTGCTGCATCCGAGCGAAAAAGTAACGTTTGGCCTCTCATTCGAGAATCCCGATCAGTACATGGGCGGATCGTCAGGCGGCGGTGCGGCCACTTTACCCGCCGCGCTCACCGGGCTGGCTGCCACTCAGCTTGACAACGGGGGGACCATTGGAACCGCCAACACCGTGTTGACCACCCCCACCGTATCACCCGACATCATCGCCAAAATCGCGCTTGACCCGACATCGCGCTTTCACTTTGAAGTGGCGGGCATCACCAGCCAATTCAAAATCTGGAATCCCAACACGGGTGCGGCATTGGGCGCGGGGCAACACTTTAGCGCAACGGGCGCGGGCATCCAAGCCGGGTTGAATGCAGAAGTTGTCAAACACCTTCGCTTGATTAGTACAAATTACTGGAGCGATGGCGGTGGTCGCTATCTCTTCGGTCAGGCGCCGGACGTGATTGTGCGCGCCAATGGTAGCCTCAGCCCCGTTCACTCCGGCGGTACGGTCGATGGATTCGAAGCCACGATCAAGAACACGTTGCTCTTTGCCTACTACGGCGGGATCTTGATCGATCGCGACGTGGCGCTCGATGCCAACGGAAAAACTCTGATCGGCTACGGCTACAAGGGTGCGGCCAATAGCCAGAACAGGACGATTCAGGAAGGTACGCTTGGCTTCAACCAGACCATCTGGAAAAATCCGCGCTATGGAGCTATCAACGTGATTGGGCAATACGAGTACGCGACCCGCGATCCTTGGGCCATTGCGGTCGGCGCTCCCAAAGCGACGCACGACAATACCATCTATGTAGACGTTCGCTACACCCTGCCGGGGAGCATGCCGAATTTCTAAGTAACCACAACATAGGAGAGCAGCCGCATCCGCTGCCCTCCTATGTTCTATTCATCTGTGGCCGCCGCTTCGGTTACACTAGAATTTGATTGAAGCAACAATAGTTGCTTTCCAGGCTCGCGGCATCCTAACGCGCAACGTGCAAGAAGAGAGAACCAAGCAGGCGGGCCTTGTGAACAGGCGCGAGGTCCTCGCGTCAATTTTCGCCGCAACAACCGTAATCGAAGCGCAAGATGTTGTGACCATCCCCGGCAAGCGTCCCATGATCTTGCATAACGATCGTCCAGAAGATCTTGAAACTCCGCTAGATTATTTCACTCAATGGTTAACGCCGAATGATGTGTTCTTCGTCCGGCAACATCTCCCTCGACCCGCAGTTCGCGAGGTTGATTTCCGATTATCGGTGGGCGGGCGCACCGCTCAAGAGATCCAACTTTCTGTCGCAGACCTGCGCAAACTTCCGCAAATCACCGTACCCGCTGTCTTGGAGTGCACGGGGAACGGAAGAGGATTTTACCGCCCTCGCGTTCCCGGCATCCAGTGGGGTCGAGGCGCGGTCGGCAATGCCGAATGGAGCGGACCACGCCTGATTGACGTTCTCAAATTGGCCGGTGCCGATCTCGAAGCCTCTTACGTCACGGCGAACGCAGCGGACGTGGGTATCGCCAAAACGCCCGATTTCATTCGCTCTTTACCGATGCGCAAGGCCATTAACCCAGCTACGCTGCTGGCGCTCAACATGAATGGCGATCCGCTGCCCCCTCTGCACGGGTTTCCACTTCGCCTAATCGTACCTGGCTGGGACGGTACCAGTTGGGTGAAATGGGTGAATTCACTGACCGTCGCCAATGAGCCGGACCACGGGTTTTTCATGAATCCCGCTTATCGTTATCCGAAGCATCCGGGTCCGCCCGGAACACCTATCGATCCCGCCGACCTTGAGGTGATCGAAGGGATGCCGGTCAAGTCGTACATCACGGGGCCTGCCGACGGAGACAAAATTCCACTCACTACCGCCGCGCTTCGTGGCATGGCGTGGGCCGGCGAAGAGCGCGTGGCGAGAGTCGAAGTTTCGACGGATGGCGGCAGCAGTTGGCGCGACGCTCAACTTTCCTCCAAGAACCTCCCATTCACCTGGCGCTTGTGGACCTCCGAATGGAAACCTCCGAAGCCTGGCTATTACACAGTGCTGTCCCGCGCCACTGACTCCGCTGGCCGGGTTCAGCCTTTCATTGCCGCCTGGAATCCATCCGGCTATTTGTTCAACGCCGTGGATCGAATTGGGGTGATTGTGGAGGGCGCATGAGGAGTTTCTTGCTTTTTGCCGGCCGTTTATTCGGGCTCTGTAGTTTCGGCGCTGCGGCCTATTCTCAGTCGATCGAAGCAGGTCGCAAGGTGGAACAGAGCGCCTGTACACCCTGCCACAGTCTCCGTTTGATCGACTCACAAAGACTATCCGCCGCAGCCTGGGGAAAAGAAATAAACAAAATGGTGGGATGGGGAGCAATCGTTCCCGATCGGCAAGTCCTGCTCGACTATCTGGCCTCTCAGTACAGCGATACCAAACCCATTCCGACGCCGGCTCTTTCTGGCAACGGAGTTGACGAACGCGCCAAGTAAGCGCGTTATGGTACTGCGGTTCAGCCCTGTGCGGCCACTGTAGACGCTTGACCGACCACGGGCACAACGCTGTAACCCGGTGCCACGGCGCCACTCACAAAACTCAAATTGCTGGGGTGCCAATCCGCATCTTGCTGGCAGCGCACCACTACACTATTTGCGATGACTGCGTCTTTGGCGACGTGACGCCGCACCGGGATGCCCCACAAGAGATTCCACGATTCGTGAAACTTGCCGAGTGCATACTGCGGGTCCAAAGGGGAGGCGTATTGAGCGGCCGCGGTTTCGTCAAAGGTCACTCCTAGTGCGCGCGCTTTGTTTATCATCCACGACAGCGCGATGTCGGAAAGCTCCTTCACGCCGTTCGCATCGTCCGGTTCTCCGCCGCCAACGTCGCTATGCGCCCCGGTAAACCAAACCTGCTCGACGTGTTGATCGGCGGCCGGCGTGCCCGTCCACAGCGTCGGCATGAACTGAGCGCGGCGTTCGTCCATCGCCACGGCATGGAAGCCATTCTTGATTTTCGGGTTGAGGCTGGTATCGAGAAATCCATAGGCGATTGGATCGATGTGGCCGATCGCCGCGGGTATGCCGAGAGCACCCACGGTATCCCACACGCCCACCATTTTCATGTCGGGCGCAAACATATCCCAGGGCGCCAACTTCTGCAGCTTCACCTGGCGGTTCACTTTATCGCGATAGGCGTCGAACGCGAGATTGACCATCTCGTCCGTGAAGCTTTTCACCGGCAATCCGCAGATGGCGATCATCCCGGCCAAGGCGCGCGCGGTGAAGGCGCCACGGCTAAAGCCAAAAAGATAGAGATCGTCGCCGGGTTCGTAAACGTGCGCAATTTGCGTATAGCCTTGGCGGATTTTCTTCCAGAGCCCGGTACCGAACGCGCCCCCCAGCAGCATCACCAGCGCGGCGCCGTCTGCTCCCACGCCATCGTCGTAGAGAGGCAGCTGGTCGCCACTGGTCAACACGGCCTTGAATAGCTTGTAAACATTCGTTCGCGAACTCGCCTTGTCCCAAGTGCCATCGGCACAAAATACGATTCGTTTACTCATGGGCGGAACTCCGTTCGAATGAATAGTGCCCGCTGTCGTCGAATCGTTACACTTGGTTGAACATCAAAGTGGAATATTGCCGTGCTTCTTGCGCGGCATGGTGTCTATCTTATTCGCCAGCATTCTGAGAGCGCGAATCACCTTAATCCGTGTCTCGTGCGGTTCAATCACGTCATCCACGTAGCCGCGTTCAGCGGCCACGAACGGATTGGCGAATTGTTCGCGATATTCGTCAATTTTCGCTTGCCTGGCTTCCTCGGCGTTGCTGGCCGCTTGGAGTTCGCGCTTGTACAAAATATTCACGGCACCCTCCGGGCCCATGACCGCGATTTCAGCAGTGGGATAGGCTAAATTCACGTCGGTTCGCAAATGCTTCGAACCCATCACGCAGTACGCGCCGCCATAGGCTTTGCGGGTGATCACGGTAATTTTGGGTACAGTGGCTTCGGCATAAGCGTAGAGCAGTTTCGCGCCATGTCGGATGATGCCGCCAAACTCCTGCGCAGTGCCGGGTAGGAAACCGGGAACATCTTCGAAAGTTAGGATGGGAATCTGAAAGGCGTCGCAAAAACGCACGAATCGCGCGCCTTTTGTCGAGGAATTGATATCCAGGCAGCCGGCGAGAAACGCGGGCTGATTCGCCACAATGCCGACGGTCTCGCCCGACATGCGCGCGAAGCCAATCACTATATTCTGCGCGAAGTGCTCCGCCACTTCGAAGAAATAGGCGTCGTCTATCACGCGGCGGATCACGTCCTTCATGTCGTATGGCTTATTGGATTCAATGGGAATCAGGGAGTCGAGTTCTTTGTCAGCCCGCTCATCGGGGTCTTTTGTGGCCACTCTGGGCACGCCGTCCAGGTTATTTTGCGGCAGAAACGTCAGCAATTCGCGAATGTGCTGTAGGCAATCCTCATCGTTGGTGGCCTGAAAATGCGCCACGCCGCTGACGGAGTTATGCGTCACCGCACCGCCCAGATCTTCTTTTGTCACGTCTTCGTGCGTCACGGTCTTGATAACTTCCGGGCCCGTGACAAACATGTGGCTAGTACCTTCCACCATGAAGACAAAATCGGTGAGCGCCGGCGAATAGACGGCTCCGCCGGCGCAAGGGCCCATAATAGCTGAGATCTGTGGCACGACGCCGCTCGAGAGCGTATTGCGCAGGAAGATGTCCGCATAACCCGCCAGTGACGCTACGCCTTCCTGGATGCGCGCCCCGCCGGAATCGTTCAAGCCGATGATAGGCGCGCCGGTCTTCAAAGCCAAATCCATCAGCTTGACAATTTTTTGCGCGTTCGATTCCGACAGCGAACCGCCAAAGACCGTGAAATCCTGGGCGAACACAAATACCTGCCTGCCGTGAATCAGGCCGTGGCCGGTGACGAAGCCGTCGCCCTCGATCACATTGTTTTGCATGCCGAAGTTCTGGCTGCGGTGGCGTACTAATTTATCGAGTTCTTCGAAGGTTCCTTCATCGAGCAACTGTTGAACGCGCTCGCGGGCGGAAAGCTTGCCCTCGGCGTGTTGGCGCTCCCGGCGCTCGAGGCCGCCGCCGGCTTCAGCGCGCGCGTGCCTGCGCCTTACTTCATCAAAGCGATTGGTGCTCATAAGTGGCGTGTACCATTAAACAATCTCATGTCCGAGGGACTCGTCATCGGGACAGCCGGCCACATCGACCACGGAAAGACATCGCTCGTGAGCGCGCTAACCGGGATGGACACAGACCGTTTGGCGGAGGAGAAACGACGGGGTATTTCCATCGATCTCGGCTTTGCGCATCTGATACTCGCGGATGGGCAGCGCCTTAGTTTTATCGATGTTCCCGGGCATGAGCGGTTTATCCGGAACATGCTGGCGGGTGCGGCTGGCATTGAAGCGGTTCTGCTGGTGATTGCGGCCGATGAATCGGTAAAGCCGCAAACGCGCGAACACTTTGATATATGCCGGCTGCTCGATATCCGCCACGGCCTGATTGTGTTGACGAAATGCGATCTGGCCACCGCTGCTCAACTGGAGAAGACCGCGGCAGATGCGCGGCTGTTGACGCAGGGTTCGTTTCTGGCAGGCGCGCCGATTGTTCCGGTGAGTTCCGTCACGGGCGCAGGTCTGGCGGAATTGCAAGAGCATTTGGCGTTGCTCGCAAGGCGGACGACGCGGCGCGATGCGCTTGGCTTGGCGCGCCTGCCCATTGACAGAAGCTTCGCGTTGAAAGGCTTTGGCACGGTAGTGACAGGCACGTTGTGGAGCGGCAGCCTGCGGGTAGGCGAATCCGTGCGCATTCATCCCACAAATCGTCAGGCGCGTGTGCGGGGTTTGCAGCGGCACGGGCGAGCGGTGGAAAACGCCCGCGCCGGCGACCGGACGGCGGTGAATCTGGCGGGCATTGAGCATGCCGAGATCAGGCGGGGCTTTACCTTGACTTCGCTGAATGCGCTCGAGACAACAGACGTTATGGATGTGGCGGTTGATTGGCTCAATCCGGATGGGAGGCCGGCGAAAGCGACGGAATTCCTGCTCGATATCGGCACAGCGGAGCTGCCCGTTACGCTCAAGCCGCTGCGAGCGGGCGAGCCGTTTGCACGTTTGCATTTGGCAGAACGTATCCTGGCGTTGCCGGGTGACCGCTTTGTTCTGCGACGCCCATCGCCTGCGCTTACCGTTGCCGGCGGAACGGTGATGGATCCATTTCCGCCCAGACGGCTCAACCGGGCCAAGACTTTCGAGCGGCTGGGCGCGTTGGCATCCGCACCACCAGAGAAACGCGTTGAGATCCTTGTCGAGGAGAGCCCGGCGGGTCTGTCCGTTTCACAGCTCGTTCGACTCACGGGTCTTCCGCCCGAAAGAGTGGTGCAGACTTCTAATCTGATTCTGGTGAATGGGCAACATCTTGTTTCGAAACGCTGGGTGGAGCAACAGCGGAAGAAGCTGGTGGAATGGCTGGCGGCATTTCACGCCAAGAATCCGGCGGCGGCGGGAGCGCCTGTTTCGCAAGCGCGGCTCGGTGTGCCCCCGGCTTTACTCGGCCCTGTCTTCGACAACTTTCCGGATATCAGCCTGCGCGGGGATCTCGTTGCGCTTTCCCGCCATCGGCCCCAAGTGCCAGCGGTGGATGCCAAGGTGCTAGCGCAGATTGAATTGGCGTTCCGCCAAGCGGCGTTTCAGCCGCCCGCGTCGAGTGAAGTGCTGGCTGCTGCCACCACGAATCCGAAGACGGCGCGCGGCCTTTTGGAATCGTTAGTGAAAGACGGCAAGCTCATCCGTATTTCCGCCGACTTAATTTTTCATGCCGACGTGCTTGCTCATATCCGGCAATCTCTGGCGGCGCATAAGGGCCGGCGCTTTTCCGTGGCCGATTTCAAATCGTGGACAAACGTGTCGCGCAAGTACGCCATCCCGCTGCTGGAATACCTCGACCATCAGCGAGTGACCAAGCGCGACGGCGACGTTCGGGTTGTACTGTAGGGCATGTCAACGATCACGGCGGTTCGGGTTAACCGCAAGGCCGCTGAGCGATTAGAAGATGGCCATTTATGGGTCTTCGCTTCCGACGTGGTGGATCGCGGAGCGGCGCAGGCGGGGGACTTCGTAAAGGTGGTCGATCCGAAAGGCCGCGCGCTGGGCACGGCGCACTACAGTTCGACGTCGCAGATCGTGCTGCGGCTGCTGAGCCGGCGCGTTGAACCCATTGATGAGGAATTCATCCTCAAACGCTGTGAGGCGGCGCTACGCTTTCGCGAGCGGGTGGTGAAGAACAGCGACGCCTACCGTTTGATTCATGCCGAAGGCGACTTGCTGCCTGGACTGATTGTGGATCGCTACGCCGATTGCCTGGCGGTGCAGCTGCTCGACCAAGGGATGGACCGCCAATCTGGCGACGTGGTGAAGGCATTAACCCGACTGTTAGCGCCGCGCGGCATCGTGGCGCGCAACGATGTTGCTGTCCGGGCGAAGGAAGATCTGCCGTTGGAGACGAAAATTCTGACGGGCGAAATTCCGCCGCGCCTCGATATCGAGATGAACGGGCTGCGTTTGTCGGCTGATCTGGTAGGCGGACAAAAGACCGGTGTGTTTCTGGATCAGCGTGAGAATTACGTTGCCGTAGCGCAGTATGCGGCGGGCGGCCGAGCGCTTGATTGCTTCGCAGGTAGTGGAGGATTTGCGCTGCATCTGGCCGCGCGATGCTCGTCGGTAGAGGCGGTGGATAGTTCGGCTTCGGCGCTGGAAAGCGCAAGCCAAAATGCGGTCGCGAACCATCTCTCGAACATTGAGTTTCACGAAGCGAATGCGCTGCACTATCTGCCGGGTCTGGTGGCCGCTCATCGGACCTTCGATATGGTGGTAGTTGATCCGCCGGCGTTTAGCAAGTCGCGCGAATCAGTGGAGCAAGCCGCGCGCGGCTATAAAGAAATCAATTTACGGGCTTTGCGATTGCTCAACCCAGGCGGCATCCTGGTGAGCTGTTCCTGTTCGCATCACATGAGCGAGGCCCACCTGTTAGAAGTGGTGGCACAGGCGGCTTTGGATTGCGGAAAAAGGCTGCGTATACTGGATCGGCGTACGCAGGCGCATGACCACCCTATTCTGCTGACGGTGCCGGAGACGCACTATCTTAAGTGCCTCATTCTGCAGGAGTTAGCCTGGTAATTTTTCTGATCTTGTGCTAACGCATCTACCGTGCTATTACTATAAGCAACCCCTCGTAGAGTTGACGCAGTGAGTAGTGTCTATACACTAAGAAAGGGTTTCCGGAGGATTCATATTTATGCAACTTAGCACTCATACCATCGCAATCGAAGGCCTAGCCCCCCAACCTGTTGTTCTGCCCGAATCCGAGGCACAGTTCCCCTGGTTTGCCGTTCGCACGCGCTCTAATTTTGAAAAGATCGCGTCCGTCGCTCTCGAAAATAAGGGAATGAAACCGTACTTGCCTACTTATCGCGACCGGCGACGCTGGTCGGACCGAGTTGTGGTTTCCGATACACCGCTGTTCCGCGGATATGTGTTTTGCCGATTTAACCCGTTGCACAGACTTCCAGTATTGACGACGACTGGAGTTATTTCCATCGTGGGTTGCGGCAATGAACCAGCGCCTATTAACGATGCTGAAATAGACGCGATTCAACTGATCCTGCGATCGGGTTTGGCGACGGAGCCGTGCCCCTTTCTGAAAGAGGGCCAAACGGTCCGCGTGACGCGTGGCTCGCTTGCCGGAGTGGAAGGAATTCTCACCAAGAAGAAATCCGATTTCCGCCTGGTGATTTCCGTGACAATGTTACAGCGATCGATCTCAGTGGAAATCGATCGCGAATGGGTCAAGATCGTTTAGTTAACGGCGGCTGGAAAGCCGCCGCGCAGCCAGGAATGGCCGCCCTACGCACTAAACGTCGAGGTTGCGGACGTCTAGAGCGTTTTCCTCGATGAATTTACGGCGGGCTTCGACGTCCTCACCCATGAGTGTTGAGAAGATGGGTTCGGTTTCGGCAAAATCGACCAGATCGACCTTCAGTAACGTGCGCGTTTCCGCGTTCATGGTTGTCGACCAAAGTTGTTCCGCGTTCATTTCGCCCAACCCTTTATAGCGCTGCACGTTGACTTCGCGCGTGCCCTCCGTTTTTACGGTGCTGAGCAGTTCGCGCCAATTTGGTATGACCTGCCTTTGGCCGTCTTTAATGATGGTGAAGGGCGGCTTATTGAATTTGCCGACATGCTTAGCTTGCGCGCGGGTTTTGCGGAATTCCGGCAGCGAAACAAACTCGGTGTTGATCATGCGCATGGCGTTGGTTGGATCGCGATAGCCGATCATCCAGGACGAATGCTCTTCTTCTTTTTCGACGACCGTTTCAAGCTTGGCCGCCTTGAACTTTTCGGCTACGGCGCGGACATTTTTTTCATCCTGCCAATCGGCTTTGGTATCGATGGCAAGACTGATATCGCTGAGCACTTCGGCCACGAGCGGAACTCTGACGCGGCGCACCAGCCGGGCGGAGATTTGTTCCAACTCATCGAGCGACATCAGGAAGCTGCGCAATTCGCCGCCTTCCAGTGTGACGGAGGGGGCTTTGCCTTCGGGGGCTAATTCCACCGCGAGATTTTCTGTGGCGCGCCGCAGAATTTCGCGGGTGAATTCCTTATCGTCTTTGATGTACTTTTCGCTCTTGCCCTTCTTGATTCGATAGAGCGGCGGTTGGGCGACGAAGATCTTGCCGCGCGGTGATGAGTTCCTGCATGTGGCGGAAGAAAAACGTGAGCAGCAAGGTGCGGATGTGCGAGCCATCGACATCGGCGTCGGTCATGATGATGATTTTGCCGTAGCGCAATTTCGCGAGTTCGAAATCCTCGCCTTTGCCGATGCCGGTGCCGATGGCGGTGATCATGGCGCGAATTTCTTCATGCCCGAGCATCTTGTCATAGCGCGCTTTTTCAACGTTGAGGATCTTGCCTTTGAGCGGCAGAATGGCCTGATAGCGGCGGTCGCGGCCGGATTTGGCGGTGCCGCCGGCCGATTCGCCTTCGACCAGAAAGAGCTCGCAACGGTCTGGATCGCGCTCCTGGCAATCGGCCAGTTTGCCGGGCAGACCGCCGGAATCGAGCGCGCCTTTACGGCGGGTTAGATCGCGGGCTTTACGGGCGGCTTCGCGGGCACGGGCGGCGTCGATCGCTTTGCTGATGATTTTCTTGGCTACCGCCGGGTTCTTGTCAAAGAATTCGCCCAGCTTTTCGTTGACCAATTGAACGACCTGGCCTTGAATATCGGAGTTGAGCTTGCCTTTGGTCTGCCCTTCGAACTGCGGTTGGGGCAGTTTCACGCTGATGACGGCGGTTAGGCCTTCGCGCACGTCGTCACCGGTGAGGTTATCTTTGGCGTCTTTGATCATGCCGGCGGACGTAGCGGCCGCGTTGATGGTGCGGGTAAGAGCGCTGCGGAAGCCGCTGAGATGCGAGCCGCCATCGACGGTGTTGATGTTATTGGCGAAGCTGAAGACGTTTTCCGAATAAGAATCGCTGTACTGAAGCGCGACTTCGATGTAAAGAACGCCGTTCGGCAAATCGCGTTCGCCTTCGAAGTGGATGGGTTTTTCGTGCAGCGCAGCCTTGCCGCGGTTTAGATGCTTGATGAACTCGGCTATGCCGCCGCTATAGAAAAACTCTTCCGAGCGAATTTTATCGCCGCGCTCGTCGGTGAGGGTGATTTTGAGGCCGCGGTTGAGAAAAGCCAGTTGACGAAGGCGAGTGGCCAGCGTATCGAAATTGAATTCGCTGGAATCCATGATTGTCGTGTCAGGCTTGAAGGTGATCTTGGTGCCGGTTTTGTTCGATTTGCCGGTTTTGGCGAGCGGCGCTTTCGGCGCGCCTTTTTCGTAATCCTGCTCCCAGGTGGCTTTTTCGCGCCAAACTTCCAGATGGAATGTTTCGGAAAGCGCGTTCACGCAGCTTACGCCGACGCCGTGCAGGCCGCCGGATACTTTGTAAGTATTGGAATCGAACTTACCGCCGGCGTGCAGCTTGGTTAACACCACCTGCGCGGCGGAGACGCCTTCTTCGGCGTGCATATCGACGGGAATGCCGCGACCGTTATCCACTACGGTGAGCGAATTATCGATGTGAATGGTGACGCCGATTTCGGTGCAGTATCCGGCCAGCGCTTCGTCCACTGAGTTATCGACCACTTCGTAAACGAGGTGATGCAGACCCATTTCGCCGGTTGAACCGATGTACATGGCCGGGCGCAAACGCACCGCTTCCAAACCTTCGAGGACTTTGATGCTACTGGAATCGTAGCTACCGTTCTTGCCGTCTTTGTTGCCTTCTCTATTGTCGTTATCGTCTTTAGCCAATTTAGTCACACTTTCGGCAATGGCCCGCGCGGCTTAACGCTACGCGGGCTTGCCAAGAATTTCCAGTTATCGTGCCGTGCGGTTCCAAATCAAATGCGCATGGGCATCACCACATAGCGGTAGACAGTGTCGCTATCCCCGCCATGCGGCCGCAATTCGCCCGCGTTATTGGAATCTTTAAAGTGAAACGACACTTCACTTTGACTGACCGAGCGCAGGAATTCGAGCATATACTGCGCATTAAAGCCAATTTCGACGGCCGCGCCGCCATAGGTAACCGGCAGGGTTTCTTCGCTTTCGCCGGTTTCGGAAATGGAAGAATGCACCTTCAATTCGTCTTTTAAAACCTGCAGGCGGATGGCGCGCGAGCGTTCGTCGGCAAACTGCGCCACGCGTTCGATGGCGGCTTTCAACTCATCGCGATCGCAGAACGATGTGATGGGGATGATCTTTGGGAAGCACGCGCTCATAATCGGGAAAGTTGCCGGTAAGCTTGCGGCTGAGCAGCAGGCGCTTATCAATTCGGAAGAAGAGATGATTTTCATTGCCGGAGAATTCCACCGTTTTGGATGAATCGTCACTGGCGAGCTTTTGAATCTCGGCCATGGCTTTGCGTGGCAGCAAAGCTTTGAATTGCGCGGTGAGGCCGGGCAGCGGGACATGCTTTTCAATGAGCGAGAGGCGATGGCCGTCCGTGGAGACCATGACGAGCCCGTCTTCGCGCAACAGCAGCAGCGCGCCGTTCAAAGTGAAGCGCGACTCTTCGGATGAAATTGCGAAGATGGTGCTGTTGATCATCTGCGCCAAGACGCCGAGCGGAATTTTGGCGAGGGGCTCGGGCATTTCCGGCAGTTCCGGAAAACTCTCGCGCGACATGCCGGCGATGCGCGTGCGCGAACGGCCGCAGACGAGGCTGGCCCAATGGTTTTCAGCGAGCTTCACCTGCACATCGGCATCGGGCAGCAAGCGCACGTAATCAAGCAAGCGGCGCGCCGGAATGGTGCCGGCGCCTTCCTTCTTGACGCGCGCAGGGCAACCGCAGCGAATGCCCAATTCCAAATCAGTGGCCGTGAGCCAGATCTGATCTTTATCGGTTTCGATCAGAATGTTCGAAAGGATGGGAATGGTGGTTTTCTTTTCGACGACGCCTTGCGTGAGGCCCAGTTCCCGCACCAGATCTGACTTGCTTACCGTAAATTCCATGGTTTCTTCTTGGAGCTCCTTACCGGGCTTTTCTTAATCCTCTAGGACCGGAAAATGGTACTAGAAGGAGATGGTATCAGCAGGAACTGCGGGGGATTCAAATTCCTTCTAAATTATAGCAAAAACGAGGGCATAGCGCATCTATAATCGACAGCGCGAGTAAGAAATGCGCAGCGGTTTGGCGGGGTGCGGAGAGGCATGCGAAGCGGGCGGAAAAGGGGAAAAAAGGGGGCGTTGGGTCCCCTGTATAAAAATAAGTAGGGAGATGCGACAGAAACCCCCTGATTTTTCCCGTTGAGGAGACGGCGAGCGGCGGGTGCGGGTGGGGTGAGACGGTCCGTGTGGTTTTCATAATTTTCGTCGATTCTCCTTTGGCGATTTTGATAAAACGTTTTGAGCTCGATGGCGTGACGGCGCACGCGACGGCTTACGAGGAAAGGATAGAACGGAGGGCGAGCGGGATTGCGGCGGACGGGGAGGGAGGAATGGCTGTAAGGTGCTGACAGGAAGGTGGTTAGAGAAAAAGCAAGAAATTTTCTAAAGTTGTGACCGGCCAAAGCGCGCTGCGCTCCTGGGTCCCTGCCTTCATCGGATAGTCGTCGCTCCGCAACGTGTCAGGAAGGCTGTTGTGGCGTCTAGCGCGGTGGGCGAACGTGTCGGGTCGGAGCCGTCGCCTCGCGGTACCCAGATCGCCAGGCCTTCCCGCGCCCGCGTCAATAGCACTCGGTAGGAATTCATTGCAAAGCGTCTACCGTCGTGTTGGCGGACCTGTTGCCAGGCGGTTCCCGAAAGACGAGAGACGACCCAGGATTGCGAGCCCTCTTGCCAAAGAAGGTGGCCGCCCAGGCAGATACAAGCGAAGTCAAGCTCAAGCCCTTGGCAGGTGTACTCGTTGGCTGGTACCTCGAGGGCCAAGGACGACCTTATGTCGCCCCGCGAATTAAGATACCAGTGGGCGATCTCGTTACCATCTAACGCGTTGAGCGTGATTCCTAGCCCGTCGGCTCGGAGCCGTCTCGCTCCAGAGCTGGCAACAAGGCCATAACGTCGCTCACCTCTGTCAGATTCTCGAAGCCAGGCTTTTGCTTCGGCAAGCGAGCGCGTGATAACGAGTGGGTATTCATGCAGCTGTTCGGCTTCCACCCGAGCATCCTTTGCGTTTCCAGCAAGTACGAAGTCCACCCAACGGCTTAAGCTTGGCGACCGGTAGCTTCTCTGTGGCACTCTAAGCTGCAGGTCCGTTTCGATATAAATGGCCATGCCCGAGGGCAAATCTCCCAGGGTCAATGATCCGGCGGAGGGGCCTCCATTCAGCGCATCGGGACCGGCGAAAACGCTCCAGCCTTGCTGATTCTCGACCTTCATCTTACGGAGTGCCTCGCCCCAGCCGAATAATCCATCTTCGCCGGAGTTGATTTCCTGCCCGCCGCCGACCAGGCATACGCAGGCGCTCCAGTCGCGGTGGCGAGACATGAGTTCGAGCAGCAGTGCTGGCTCAGACGCGCGGTCCGGTCGAACTTTTCGAATCCTTGCTTCTCGTCCCAGGCGCGCTGCGCCTCGTCGATACTATTACGTGCTCGTGGGGAGGAGTCGCGGCGGAGCCGCGAAGACTTTCCTGAAGAAAGTCGTTAATGTGTTGAATGCGGCGCGCACCCCGCGACGAATATCTCCCAGTCTCTTATTTCCCCAGCCCCGCGCTGCCTCATGTGTTCGTCCCGCGCCAGAGCTTCACGAAGCACCACCACCAGAGGCGTATTGCCCGATAGATAAACGATGTCTCCTTGTCGCTCGACGCCGGTAGCCACCGCGCTGTGAACGACATCAAGTCCTGCGAGCGTTTTGCCCGAACCCGGGACGCCCGTGAGGACTAGTAGATATCTTTTCCTTCGCGGCGCGCTCGCTCGATGAGCTCGAGGAGGCGCGCCGCGGCGAGATGGAGGTTATCAGCGTCTGCCTTCGCAATGTTCCGGACGTCATGCCCTGCAAAGATGCTGGTCGCAGCATCGATCACATTGGGAACAGGCCTATAGGTTGATTGATCCCATTCGTCTGCGATTACGAGGGTCTCGGCAGCAGGTTCGGCGAGCGCTGCCAGGAAGGATTGTAGGCCTTCGGTCCCTACCTGTGTCACTTCGTCGATCACTGTCCGCGTTGGTCGGAGCGTCCGAGGCAAGAGGTGTCCCTTTGCTGACTCGGTTTCGGTGCCCCAAACTACCGGAATAATTCTGCGACGGTAACTCTGTGCGTGGAAATCACGAAGATCAAGAGCGTACTCCTCCACTTGCCGACGGTCTTCAGCGGTCAAGGTCTCTGCACCAACTTTGCACTCCACGACGACGACCAGGCTCTTAGTGAGGACGACGATGTCTATTCGGCGGCGAAGCCGATATAAAGGATATTCGAGAAGAACGGTCCAGTCGCCTGCCTCCGGACTGATTTTTAGCAGTTCTGAAAGGGAGCGCTGTAGCTCTGGGATAACTTGGGCCCAAGCTTTCGTCTGGCGGGTGTATTGCGAAACGAAGCCATCGGCCGCGTATGCTTGCTGCAGAGAGCCGATAATTATAGAGGGATTCTGGCGAATGAATTCCTCGATCTTGTGTTTGACGTATGCTGGCATTCTAAAACTGGGCGATAGGTCTTAAGGTTCCACCCAGCAATTTTAACTTAAAAAGGTTCTTTAGAGATGTCGGTGCAAGTGGCGGCCCGAGTGCCTTTTGTTCAGCTGTTCCTCAAGGGTATGTGTCAATATCGCTACGACCTGACAACGTATATCTCGCAATGAAGGTATGGTGAAGGACCGGCATTCCGTTTGATAACTAAAGGGCGCACCACGGCGGGAGGCCAGCGCGGTTGGCGTTCGGGGCGAACTACAGATTCTGCTTCTAGCGAAGGCACGACCTAGAATCCTGTACATCCGGATGTACACTAAGGAGATGAAGGCGCTAAGCGTTACCGAGTTCCGCCGCAAATGCCTTTCACTGCTGGAGGCCTTGCCTGCTGAAGGCATTGTCGTCAGCAAGCGAGGTCAGCCGCTGGCGCGCATTACGCCGTTGCGGCGCAGGCGCGAGGGTGAACGGGTTGTTTTGCCGCTGTTGAAGGGCAAGGGCAGGCGAGGGCCGTTGTGCCCCAATACTGAAACGCCCTATGGTCTCGTATTTGATTGACATCAACGTTTGGCTGGGTATGACTTGGGACGGACACCCACAACACGCCGGCGCGCGCAGGTGGCACGAGTCTGTAACCGATGATGTGTTGCTATTCTGGCGCTTCACGATGCTCGGATTTCTGCGATTGCTGACGAACCGGCAAGTTATGGGCGACAGCATAGTCACTGTGGGTGAGGCGTTGAAACTCTATGACCGGTGGCGCCAGGATCCTCAGGTTGAACTTGCGCCGGAGCCGCGCGGCATAGAAGCGCAGTTTCGCCAAGCGCTGGCGCTGTTTGGCGATCAGGCAGCCACTAAAGCGATTGCCGATTGCTACCTACTTGGTTTCGCGTCGACTGCCGGCGCGAAGGTCGTGACTTTCGATAAAGGCTTGGCGGAGGTTGGCAGAAAGCGAAGAGTACCGGTGACCTTGTTGCGGGCGAGCTAGGCCAGGCTAGGTCGCTTTACGCTTCCGGCTCCGTTTCGGATGGGCCTATTTGAGGTGTATCCATTTACTTGAACTGTTCATCCACCGCAGCGAGTTTCGGCACGGCAGTGTCGGGGCGAATGGGAGGTTGGCGAGTGTGCCAATTCGTAGCTTGTTGGTAGGCACGAGCCAGCGCGAGAACTCGCCCTTCGGAGAAGCGGGGGCCGGCGATCATGAGACCGATGGGTAAGTTGTCGGAGGTGAAGCCGCAGGGGATGGAGATGGCGGGGATGCCGTAATAATCGAAAGCGCCGGTGTTTTCCAGCTCCGGGTTCTTGGGTTTTTCGTCGTCCTCGCGCTTGATGGCCGCTTCGACGGTTCTGGGAGTGTGGCGGCGGGTGGGCAGGACGACTAAGTCGAAATCGGAGAAGGAATCGTCAATGGTGCGACGGAGGAGTTCGAGTTTCCAACGGGAGCGTACGTACTCACCGACCTTCGCAGAGCTGGCGTTTTGCAGGGAGTGGCGCGTGGGCAGCATGTATCGGTTGGGAGTTTTAAGGATACTGTTCGTGATAAGCGTAAGTCTCACCGAGCAACACAATGTCCGAGACGGAGGGAAGCGTCACATCGTGGGTACTCTTGGTCAGTTTGCTGAGGAGCGCGATGGCGTCTTCGACGGCTTTGGCGATATCGGGATCAAGCCAATCGAAGAAGGGTGCCCGCGGAATGCCGAGGCGCAAGCCGGCAATGGGGTGCGTCATCTGCTCTACGTAATCCTCTTTTGCATGCTCGACACTGGCGATATCGAGCTTGTCGTAGCCGGCCAATTGATTGAGCAGCAGGGCGGCGTCTTCCACCTACGGTTAAGGGGACCGCAGTGATTTAACGAAAGGGTCAGGGGCAGATGCCGGCGATGGAGACCAGGCCATAGGTCGGCTTGAGACCGACGACACCGCAATAAGAGGCAGGCGTGCGGATGGAGCCACCGGTATCCGTTCCCAGAGCTCCGAAACATAGATTGGTAATGACGGCGGCGGGACCCGCCGGATGAACCACCGGTGGTGCGGTCCAGAGCCCAGGGTATTGCGGACGGGGCCCGGAAATAGCTGGTAGCCGAAGTACCGCCCATGGAAATTCGTGCAGATTTGTTTTTCCAATGATCACGGCGCCGGCGGCTTTGAGGCGCTGCGCCACGAAGGCATCATCTTTGGGAACACGATCGTCAAAGACGGGTGGCGGCGGTGGTACGAATGCCGGCGGTGTCGAGTTGTCCTTGAGGGCGAGGGGAATACCGTGGAGCGGGCTGCGCAGCTTGCCGGCTTTCTGTTCCGCATCGAGTTGACGGCTTGGGGCGCGCGCTTGTTCCGCCAGCACCGTGATGAAGGCGTTCAGCTTGGGGTTGTAGA
>CAVXRP010000035.1:0-18115 GCA_963764105.1 Bryobacterales bacterium | reverse complement strand
GGCCCAGCGCCTCACCCTCGGGATTGCTCCTGCTGGTGGGTTCCCTGTCCGGGGCTATAGCCCGCGCGCGCGCGGTGCGCCTCTTTTGGCTGGTAGCGTAGCTGATGCCCGTGTTGTGAGCAACGCGATACACCCACGTTCGCTCACTCGAGTCGCCGCGAAATCGCGGCAACGCAGTCCACAATGCTAAGGCAATCTCCTGCAGAAGGTAGTCCCCTTCCGTTGCGTCGCGCGTATACGACCAAGCCAATCGCCGAAGCGGCGGCAAGTATTCCTCCAGTAACGCTTCTACCGCGACTGCTCCGAGGGCGCCGTTCGCAACAGATAGTCGTTCCAGCGAGCCATTTCTTACACTGAGCCGATTTTTTTTAGCGAAATGGCGATTGTATCGGCACGCTGGGCCTATTTGCTAGTGTTGTTTCAATGCAGGTTCAAGACAGTCCGTCCGGTTATAATCGCTTTCTCTTGCTGGTGGCAGGGCTCGGCGGCTTGCTTTACGGGGTCGATGTGGGAATCATTGGCGGCGCCTTACCGTATCTGGAGGCGACCTCCGGCCTGAACGCCGGGCAGCTTTCCATTATTGTGGCGGCTGTGCTGCTGGGCAGCGTGATCTCCACGCTATTCGCCGGCATGATCTCCGATTGGCTGGGGCGAAAGCCTTTGATGGTGCTGAGCGGTATCACGTTTGTGGTTAGCATTCCGGTGATCGCTCTTTCACACGGCTACGGGCCGCTATTTTTGGGCCGCCTGCTGCAGGGCATTAGTGGCGGAGTCATCGGCGTGGTTGTGCCGCTCTACCTGGCGGAGTGCCTGTCCGCCTCCACGCGCGGCAAAGGGACCGGCATTTTTCAATGGCTGCTGACACTCGGCATCCTGGCGGCGGCGCTGATTGGCATCTATTTCAGTTATCGCGTGGCGGATGTGACCGCCGTCTCGGACGCGGCCACCACGTTTGCCTTCAAAGACCAAGCGTGGCGCCGCATCTTTTGGGTTTCACTGCCGCCCGGCCTCTTGTTCGTGATTGGCAGCTTGCTGGTTTCGGAATCGCCCCGTTGGTTGTTCCGCCGCGGCCGGACGGAAGCCGCACGCACCGCGCTTCTTCGCTCGCGCACCGCCAACGAGGCCGATTTAGAAATGAAGGAGATGCACGACACGCTGGCTGCCGAGAAGGCGCAAGGATCGCCTGGCGCAAAGGTGAAAGAATCGCTGCTGCATCGGAAATACGTGATCCCGTTTGTACTGGCCTGTGTGATTCTTTTCTGCAATACCGCGACCGGCATCAATTCCATCATTGGTTACAACACGAATATTCTGTTGCAAAGCGGTTTGTCGGACGTGGAGGCGCACTGGGGCTATGTTGTTTTTACGCTGGTGAATTTCCTGCTGACCGTGGGAGGCGTGCTGCTGGTTGATCGCAAAGGGCGCAAGTTCCTGCTGACGGTGGGAACTGCGGGCATTATCGTCTCGCTGTCGATTACCGCAGTTCTCTTTCGGAGTGGTGAAAAACTGCACGTGGATACGCACGACGCGCTGCAAGCCTTGGTTACGCCGGACCAGAGCCTGGCGCTGCGCTTCGATCCGGCCGAGGCGCACACGCTGATGGCCGCAGAACACCTATCGACGGCATAACGCGATCAATGCCGGGCGCGCCTCGCTAACGGTTGTCTATTCCTATGGCGATTTCTCCGCGGCCACCAATGTCGCGCGTTCTGACGATCCGGCCGCCGCGCCCATCAATATTACACGCGCGAGCTGCGTGCCGGCCAACAAAGTGGAGGCATTCTTCAAGAATCCGTTTGCCAATGTGGATGCCGCGCGCACCGCGCCGCTCAAAATTGAGAAGGCCAATATTATTCCTGTGCCCGATGTGAGCAACGGCCGGTTTGTCGCGCTGTCGCTCTACGTTTTCATGGCGTTCTACGCCATTGGACCGGGCGTCTGCGTGTGGCTGGCGCTATCGGAGTTGATGCCCACGCGCATCCGTTCCAATGGCATGAGCATCGCCCTGGTGATCAACCAAATCGTTTCAACCACGCTGGCTGCGATCTTTCTGCCAGTTGTCAGCAATTACGGTTATTCGACGATGTTTTTTCTGTTTGCCGGCTTTACGCGTGATCTACTTCATTACCGCTGCCTTCTTCCTGCCGGAAACAAAAGGCAAGACTTTGGAGGAAATCGAAGAGCATTTTGAAGGCGGGAAAATGATTCACTTGCAAGAATCTGACAGGCAAGTCTAATGCACCAGGATGAGGTAGATGGCCATCCCCAGGCCGACGGCCGCCAGAATCAGCCCAAGAATTACGGCTTCTAGCGAAACGCCTGCTTTCCAAGTGCCGCTAGTTAACTCATGCACCAGCCGGAAGTGGCGGAGCACCGCACCCACATTCACCAGGACACCCAAGCAGACGAGCGCGACCCCTGACCACACAGAGAGACCTGTCGCGGGAGCGGAGAGATGCGAGGTCCCGGCACTGAACTGCCGCAGGAACAAGCCGAAGCGACTGACGGCGAAACCGACACCGATCAGACCGAGTCCGGTGCGAAGCCAGGCGAGAAACGTTCTCTCAGCGGCAAGGTAGACGCGCGGGTCCTGTTCTGCGGAGTTATCCATAGCCGAATTGTATCGGCACTCGGCATGAGGTGGGCAGTTTTACCAGTACTGACCTATGGGTGCGCTCTTGCTGAAAAATCGGCTGGCATTGGTTTTTCATCTTATTGGTGGGCTGACCAGGGGTCAGCCGCAGACCAGGAAGCAGACCAGGAGGTCTGCCCCACAAGCTAAGGATGCGGTAAGCTACGGGCGTTGTGGTGGAGGGAAACCTGGACCGCGCATGCCCACCGGTTCGGGCGTTGCCTCTGGATCGACGGCCAGCGTGACGGTCGCGATGAATCCGGCCGCATCCGATTTTGCTTCGATTCTGCTGAGAGTCAGCATGCCGGAAGCGCCATGCTCGTCTTCAAAGACATGATCTTCGTCTTGCGTGGTGAGATGGACATCCTGATGTTTGGCGTATGGTTGTAGTTGCGCAATCCGGGATGTGATCTCTTCGGGAAAGAATAGTTGACCGGTGTGCGACACGTGACCGCCGGTATGCACTTTCAGGTGGATGTGTATGGTGCGACCCTCGTACCAGCCGGGATAGATGGTTGCGAATTCGGCCATGCCATTGCTATCGGTTGTTTGGACGCCACGCAGGAAGCGGGTGGCATCCACGGTCCGCCTAAAGCCCGGAGGCGGGCCGAAACCACCGGGCGGTGGGCCAGAAGGAGGTGGACCAGGCGGGCGTCCGCCGCGGCCTCCCGGTCCGCCGGGATGGTTCGCGGTAAAACCGGAGTAAACCCCTACTGCGTCGCAGTGCCAAATATCCAAAGCCGCATCCGGCAGCGGCGTGCAGCGTTTGGCGTGCATCAAGGCAATCTTCAGCCGCAACGGAACGCCCGCTTTACCTTCTGTGACATCACGGCGCAGGTTCTGGTAATCGATATAGTAGGGGCCTTCTTCCTGCTCAGTCGTCAATAGACAAGCGGGGGTAGAGGGCATGGCGCGCAACGCTCCCGCCACTGCCGCGGTGCTGATCATGAATCCGCGGCGGCTCAGCAGGGTCCTTTCTCGTACATCTTCTTCCATGCCCTAATCTTAGGCAAAAAAACTGTTTGCGTCGGTTAAGTTTTGTAATTTCTGGAGGCGGCTCTCAGATGGCCGCCTCGGTCTCGAGATCACTTACTTGCAGTGGGAGAGCTGGACAAATGTGAAGGTGGACGCGGTTCCGATGCCGAAACCTCCGCTGAACGCCGTCACGTTGAAAATGGAATTGAGAGCCGTCGCGGCGGTGGACGTCAAGGTAAGAGACACATCTTGAATGCTGAGGGTCTCATTGTTGGGCTTATAAACATTGCCGATGGACGCTATTGTAAAGAGCGGAACACGGGCGACGATAGCGCCATTGTCCGTGACGATGCCGGTTAGAACCGGGCTGCTGTCGAGAACTTCAATCTCGAAGTTCAAGAGCTCCACTTTGGTCGAGCCAGCGGTGAGGGACAATCCGCCCGCGTGGCCAACTTCCACTTTAGGAATGGCGAGATCGGCCACTCCCAGCGTGATGGGGAAAGTGGCGACCCCTCCGTAAAGGCTGGCAGGGCCGACCGCGCCGGGTTTCACGCCTAGCGTGCCGAGTGCGGAAACAAACCCTGAGCTGAGAACTACTTTCGTCTCACCCCCGGATAGGTTGACTGTTTGAGCTTTGGCTGCCGTGGGCAGGAGCGATGACGCGATGAATGCTGCTGCCAGGCCGAAGTTTGCAAGTCTGATGTTCACTGATGTTAACTCCCAAAAAAGGTTTAAACTGCCAGACTTGAGATTCAGCCGATACTGCCCAGATTTAAGTTTTTGCGACGGTATTAGGGAGCGGGCAATTCATTCACGCTTGTTACCCCTTCGATAACCCGGCCGATGGCCCTGCTGCATCCGGGCGGTCATTCGCGAATTGGGAAAGCTTTGCCAGAAAGTCTTTGGCGGCCGTCAAATTCTGGCCCGCGATATCCTGCATCAGACGTTGTAGGAAAGGCCAATTTTGCATTCTACCGCCGAACCTGTTCGACACCCAGAAGGCCAACGGGATGAGCGAGAGTCCAAACAGCACGTTCACCGCAAGCCAAGCCTGACTATAATCGTCGATGCTAAATACCACCTTGCACGCGACGATGGCGAACGGCGCCCAAACCACCGCTCCCGCCAAGAGCGCCCACTGAGTGATGCGGATACGCAACACGCGCACGGCTTCGACCTGCTTTTGAATCGCGGCGACGGGTTGGCCATAGTCGATGCCGTGGGCCGCCACAATCTGGCGTATCGTGGCGGCGAGCATGCTGCCGGCATACAGATCAAGCGCTATACCCGGCAAAGCGAAGCGCAGCGCCGCGCTCTGATGGTAAATAAATCCGCCCAGCGCGATCACCATGGCCAACCACCCTGCGGTCTCCAAAGCTAACCCCTGCGTCATTCGCTGCAACGCTGAGCGCGCCCCTTTCAGGTTAAGCGCGCTCAACACCTGCCGATTTAAGCGGATGCTTTCAGCGAGCTGCTTGTCGTGTTCCGCCCACTGCTGTTTCATCTCATTCAAGTCCAACATGTTTTTGCACCTTTCTTCTCTTCAATCTGCTTAACTTCGTTGCCACATTTGTCTCACTGATGCCCAGTACTTCCGCTATCTCGAGATAGCTGTTGCCGTCTAGATACAGCAGCACAAGCGCCCGGTTCAACGGATCCAACGATTCGATGAACTGGTACAAAGCCTGCATGTGCTCGCGGCTCGCTGGCGGTTTCGTCAACGGCATGCAAGAGCCGCTCGTTATCTGAAAATATGTAGCGGGTGCGCGTGTCCTCCCGCCGGTAAAAAGAGATGGCCACGTTCAGCGCGATGCGGTACATCCAGGTGGAAAACCGGCAGCGTTCGTCAAACGAGGGAAACGAACGCCATAGCTGGATGGCAATTTCCTGCGCCAGATCCTCACGATCGTCGCGGTTCTTGCAATAGAGGTTGCAGATCTTATAAAGGATCTTCTTGTGTTCCTCCAGGAGATTTTGGAAACGCTCCTCGAAAACCGGCTTTGTCATGTGGTTTCCACTGCTCAACCTGTTATTCGCTTGAGGTGCCCGCAAAATCACAGGCGGCACACAAATTATCTTCGATTGGGACAGTGCAACCGAATTGTTTCCTCTTGCGCTTCTACAAGAGCCGTGTCACAATTCCTTGTAGAAGGACAAGGGGACCGCATGCAGGAGAATCGGATAGACATGCCGCAAGGAACCGTGGATCTATTGATTTTGCGTATTCTCGCCCTCGGATCGCAGCACGGCTGGGGCATCTCCGAGCGTATTCAACAGATGTCAGGCGACCGGCTGTGCATCCAGCAAGGGTCGCTGTATCCCGCACTGCACAGGTTGGAACGGCGTGGCTGGATCAAGGCTCATTGGGGCGCCTCTGAGAACAACCGCCGCGCCAAATACTATGAACTCAGTAAAAGCGGCCGCCGGCAATTGGAGTTGGAGACGGCAAGTTGGAACAGACTGACCGCCGCCATCGCTCAAGTCCTGGGAACGGCATAGGGCTGCGCTATGCTGAACGATCTGTTCTTTCGGATTCGCCACCTGCTCCGGCGAAACGTTGCCGAGGGCGAGCTTGCACAGGAACTGCGCTTTCATCGCGAACGCCAACTCGAAAAATACCTGAAGTCGGGTTTGGAGGAAGCGGAGGCTTTGCGGCGCGTAAGAATGAGCTTCGGCGGCCTTGACCAGATCAAGGAGGAATGTCAGGATGCCTGGGGAACGCGCCTGCTCGAGACCCTGCTTCAGGACCTTCGCTACGGTTCGCGCGTGCTCCGCAAATCTCCCGGATTCAGCGTAATCGCCTTAGTTACGCTTGCCTTGGGAATCGGCGCAAACACGGCAATATTTTCGATTCTCTACGGCATTCTCCTGCGCCCGCTACCCTATAAAGACGCTGCACGCTTGATTGTGCTTCGTGAGACGACACCAAGGGTAGCGGGTACCGTCAGCGCTTCGTACCCGGATTTTCTGGATTGGCGGGCTCTGAACACTACGTTTTCGGAGATGGCGGCGGTGAATAGCGTCGGATTTAACCTGGCAGGTATTGACCAGCCGGAAAACGTCTCCGGGCAGGCGGTTTCCGCCAATTTCCTCTCGATGTTGGGTATGCGTCCGCTTCTCGGCCGCGACTTCGACGCCGCCGAGGACAAGGCGGGTAGCGCACCGGTGGTGTTGTTGAGCCACGCGCTTTGGCAATCCCATTTTCGCGGCGACCGCAGTGTGATTGGGAACACCATATCTCTCGACGGCCGCGCCTTCAGCATAATTGGCGTGCTGCCGCCCGAGTTCCGGTGGACAGAAAAGACAGACCTCCTGGAGCCCATCGGTGTTTGGGTTACTAACCGTGGCGCCTCCTCGCAGGATCGCGGTGACCGCGGCGACATGGTCGCGCTCGGCCGCTTGTCGCCGCAGGTCAGCTTTGAGCGCGCGCAAGCGGAGATGCGTGGCATCGCTGCCCGCCTGGCAGACGCTTATCCCGATACCAATGACCAGTTTGGCGTGGCGCTCGAACCTATCCGCGACACGTTCGTGAGCGACATACGGCCGGCGGTGATTCTGCTCTTTGTCGCCGTTACGTTTGTGCTGCTGATCGCGTGCGCCAATGTGGCGAACTTGTTTTTGATGCGCGGCGCCGGCCGCAGCCGGGAAATCGCTCTGCGCATGGCCATCGGCGCGAGCGGTGGCCGCATCATGGCGCAAATGCTGGCCGAGAGCCTCATCTTGACGTCGCTTGGAGGTCTGGCCGGTTTGGCTCTGGCTGTGGTAGCGATTCGCGGACTGACGCGGCTCATGCCCGTCGAGATGCTGGCGGGCGCCAACGTCGGCCTCAGCAGTCCGGCGCTTCTCTTTACAGCCGCGGTGGTGCTTCTTTCCGCCTTTCTCTTTGGACTTGCGCCGGCTGGGCGCCCCGCAAAGGCAGATCTGCAGTTGGAGCTGAAGGACGGTGGCAGAAGCGCCAGCGGCGGCGCTTCGCAGGCCCGCTGGCGCGTGCTTCTGGTGGTGGCGGAGATTTCCCTCGCGCTTGTTTTGCTGGTCGGCGCGGGACTCATGATGCAGAGCCTCTTCCGCCTGTTATCTGTCGATGCCGGCATTCGAACCGAACATGTCCTGACCATGCAAATCGATTTGCGGACCGCTCAGTATGACAAAGATCCGGCCAAACTGAACTTCTGGGACGGACTCCTCGCCGCTGTCGCCCAGTTGCCCGGCGTGCGGGCAACCGCCCTTGGAACAGGCTTGCCGCTGACGGATGATCATTCACGAACTGACATCACCATTGACGGCATGGACCCGCCCAGACCGGGGAGCTATCCCCATCCCGACATTCACATCGTCAGCCCCGCCTACATCAACGCGCTCGGGTTACGCCTCGTCGAGGGGCGAACCTTCTCAGACGGCGATAATGAACATGCGCCAAAGGTGGCGATCATCAATTCATTGGCGGCCAGGCAACTGTTTTCACGGCGCAATCCGCTTGGGGGACGTTTTCACTTCGGCCAGATAGCGGAAAAGAATGCGCCGGAGTGGCTCACCGTGGTGGGAGTGGTAGGCGACACGAAGCTTTATGGGCTGGCGAATCCGTCTCGTCTGGAAGTGTACCTGCCTCTCCATCAGTTCGTACCGGACTCAATGAAGCTGATTGTAAAATCGGCGGCCGAACCGTCCTCGCTGACGGCCGGGGTTCGGAGCGCGATCGCTTCCCTGGACAAAGATCAACCCGTGTTCGACATCGAGACGATGGACCAGTACGTCCGCGACTCGGTTTCCACCCGGCGGTTGACCTTCTTGCTCCTCGGCGGCTTCAGCGCTCTCTCGCTGGTGCTGGCAGGCGTCGGCATCTATGGCGTCATTTCCTATTCGGTTGCACAACGCCTGCGGGAAATCGGGATTCGTGTGGCGCTTGGCGCGCAGGCAAGCGATGTGCTGCAAATGGTGATGGCACAAGGAGCGAAGATTGCCATGGCGGGAGTTCTCGCGGGTATCGCCGCGTCATTCTGTCTTACCCGGTTAATGACAAAGCTGCTATTCTCCGTCAGTTCAGCCGATCCACTTACGTTCGCCGCGGTAGCCGCCGCTATCTTGCTTACCTCCTTGCTCGCTTGCTACATACCGGCCCGGCGGGCATTGCGCGCCGACCCGGTCACAACGTTGCGTTGTGAGTAGATTAAGGCCGAATCACTGCCAATGGGAAGGCGCCGAGTCGGGCGCGCGCGCAGACCTGTGGGCCTTAAACGAGCGTAACCTCCGCCGGCTTCGGATCAGCTGTTGGGCGCGCCGCGGCCGGGGTGGTGAGAATGTTTTCTAAAGCCTCGAGGAGTAATTTAGGCCGTATGGGCTTCGTCAAATAGCCGTCCATTCCCGCCGCTAAACAGCGCTCCTTGTATCCCGCCATGGCGTGCGCGGTCATAGCAATGATGGGCAAGTGCGCCGCGGTTTGTTTCTCCATTTCGCGAATCGCCGCGGTGGCTTCGAAGCCGTCCATATGAGGCATCTGTATGTCCATGAGGACGACGTCAAATGTGTTACGGGCGGCCAGCTCTGCCGCGCTCGCGGCCGTCTGGCGCTACCTGCACTTGATAACCGGCTTTTTTGAGGATGGCACAAGCGACGCGCTGATTCACGGGGTTGTCTTCGGCTAGCAGGACGTGAATGCTCTTGCGAGCCACGGGAGCGGGCAAAAGCGCCTCGCGGTCGGCCATTGAACGTTCCTCGGGCTCCGCCGGCTTTGACAAATACTGCCCCTTCGCGAGAGCGGTCGAAATGGCCGTCCGCAGGTCGGAGCGGCGCACCGGTTTGGTGAGGTAGGCGGCGATTCCCATTTCGCGCGAACGCGCCAGGTCGCCTACGTGCCTGCCGGAGGTGGCCATCAGCACGACCACGTGCTGAGCGCCGCTCAGACTACCGCGCATTTGCTCCACCAGGCCGAAGCCATCCATGTCCGGCATGTGAAGGTCTGTCAAAACCACCTGGAATGGCCTGCCTTGCTCAGTTCGCAAACGGATGAGGGCCATGGCTTCGGCGGCGCTCGTGGCCATTTCCGGCAACATCTCCCAACTGCGCAGCAGCTCGCTGAGAATCAGCCGGTTGGTCGGGTTATCGTCCACGACCAGGGCGGATATTCCGTCCAGCGGTGGGCCAGGCGCGTATTGTTCGGCCAGGTCGCGCGAGCGCTGCATGCAGACGGTGAAATGGAACTGGCTTCCTTTGCCTACCTCGCTTTCCACCCAGATTTTGCCGTTCATCGCGTTTACCAGCCGCTCGGAAATGGCCAGGCCAAGACCCGTTCCGCCGAATCTGCGAGTGGTGGACCCATCGGCTTGCGAAAAAGCCTCGAAAATAGCCAGCCGCTTGTCCGCCTGAATACCGATACCCGTATCGCGTACCACAAAGTGCAGCGTCAGGCCGCCGTCGCTCTGCTTTTCATCCACGGCCGACAAGCTCGCTTGCAGGGTGACTTCTCCCCTCTCGGTGAATTTGATGCCATTGTTCAACAGGTTCGTCAGGATCTGCCGTAAGCGCGTCATGTCCCCAACGACAAACTCCGGCAAGTCCGGATCGACGCTGCCTGCCAGCTCAAGATGCTTCTCATGCGCCTTGGCCGCCATTACCTTCACGCAGTTCTCAACCAGGTCGCGAATGTTGAAACGAATGGGGTCGAGTTCCAGCCGGCCGGCTTCAATCTTCGAGAAATCGAGAATATCGTTGATCACGGCGAGCATCAACTCGGCGGACATCTTAACGGTGTCCAAATACTCGCGCTGCATGCTTGTGAGATTGGTGTCTAAAGCCAAATCGGTCATGCCCATCACGCCGTTCATGGGCGTGCGGATTTCATGGCTCATATTGGCCAGGAATTCGCTCTTGGCGCGGCTGGCCGCCTCGGCCTTTTCTTTCGCCACCCGCAGATCGAGGTTCGAGCTTACCAGTTCTGCCGTCCGGGCTTGCACCTCCTGCTCCAGGTGGTCGCGGTGGCTCAGCAGATCCTCATCGCGGCGCTCAATTTCCGTCAGCATTCCATTGAAGGCGTCGGTCAGTTGACCGAGATCGTCGTCGGCGACCTTCACGGCTCGGGTCGAATATTTCTTTTCCTCGGAGACGATCCGGGCGGCACGGCCTAGATTCGCGATCGGATTCAGGATCACGCCCTGTAATTTCGAGGCGATGGCAAATGCCAGCAGCCAGGTGAGCAGTAGAATCACGGCCACGACGAGGACCATTTTCCGTAGCCGCGTGTCCAGCTCTGCCAGGTCCGATTCGACATAGACCGTGCCGATTTTGGCCCCACTCAGCATGACGCTTTTGAACGCCACCAGCCGTTCACCTTCAAACCAAACGCCATCCTGGTGCAGTGCGGGCACAGCCGCCGTGTGTTCGGTGGCCCGGTGATAGCTCGCCAGAGGCATTCCCCCCGCGGAGAAAATGAAAGCCGCGACGATGGGTCGCTTGGCGCGCAAAGTGGAGAGGATTTCCGTTCCTACGCCGCATCGTTGAAGCTGAGAGCGGCGGTACTGTTCCCGCCCAGCATCTCCGCCGATTCCTCCAAATCGTTGCGCATGGATTCGCGAGCCGCCAGACGGTCGTATCCCAGTACTACTGCGCAAGCGAAAAGCAGAGCCGCTGTCACGGTAACCATGACAATCAGCCGCAGCTTTTGCTTTACGGGCAGGTTCCGGTAGGTAGTTCGGATCGTCATGCGGGTTTTCGTTTTGCGAGGGCCTTACTCAGTGCTTCCCTGCCTGCGCCAGACTCAGCAGCTTGGCGCTGATGTGGAGCTTTGCCCGATCCGCCGCTGCTGTGTTGATCTCGATGCGCACCTTTTCTCCATCCAACTTGAATCCGATGACACCGCCATTCGTGGTAAACCCTTCCGACTCTCCCACCGGTGAGCACACTCGCGGCCTGCGCGGCTTGTAGCAAAGCCTTGGAAAGCTTGCGCTCGGTGGCGGTCACGAACGCAATCTGGCACTGGCCGACCTGTTGGCCGTCGTGAGTTGCCGCACACTCACCGGCCGGTTTGCCACTACCGTGCTTTGCGCCGCCTTCTCAAGCCCCGGGCCGAACGGATTCTCTCCTAGAACGCAGATGACGATGGGATCAGTCGGAGTTTTGAAGGTTTGTGAAGGCCACTCGACGAACTTGGCGAAATTGAGCAGAAACGCCCCCTTTACCTGGTACTCCCCCGCTATCGGGCTCCGCAGCACATGCTTCGATCACCGCGCCCAGCAGTAACACAAGCACGAGTTTGGTGAGCATGCCCCGCGTCACGGCTGATTTATTCGTCCTTCGTTGTGTTTCCCTCCCAACGTACTCATCGGACAGGAACCTTATTTTCCGTTAGGTGAATTCGGATAGCTCCACTGATCGTCACCCTAAAAACACAAGCCGTCGAAGCCTTTTCGCGGCCGCTAGGGCGAGCGATTGGGACGCCTTCTACCCCGGCGCCCCTACCGCGCGCTTGGTCTCACTCGCTCTTCTGCCAGAACTCGATTCCCAAAAAGAGTGTTCTACCTCTGTTTACCGGGATGGTGTTAAGCGCGCCGCTGCCCCATTGCGGCATCCAAACGGGGGTGTTCGTCAGGTTGTCGCCATAGAGAAGTGCGGCGATTCCTCGCTTGTCGTTGGTGGCCCAGTGCTTCGTCAAATCATAACGCAGATGGGCGCTTACAGAATGAAAGGCGTCGGGATGCGGATTCAACGAATCGGCATAGCCGGGCAAGTGCCCCTGATAGGCATCGAATATGCTGATATCGGTGGTTTTTCCCACTTGATAACTGACCCCGGCCTTTGCGGAAAAGCTGGGAATGGGCGTGAGTAACTGCACGCGCCGAATTGTGGTTATTTTGGTAGAGCGCTCCGCCCATCAGGAACCAGCCCTTCTTCAAGTAATACTTCCCTCCGAGTCGATGCCTTGGAACGTCGACGCGGTAGCCAGGTTTGTATAAACGCCGGGAAGGTGGTCCCGTTTTCGAAAATCACATGTTCCTGGTGGCTGTGGAAATAGGCAATCGCGAGCTGCGTTCGATTGTTCTGATAACTCGCCTGAATGTCGAGTGTACCTATGTTTCGGGCACTAGATTTGGGTTCCCCTTTAATCCTGGGTTACTGAGTAGCGTTTCATCGAGGCTGGGTGCGCGGAAGGCGCCGCCATACAGGGCTTTAAGCGTGACATGCGCTGCCGGATTCCATATAATGCCGCCTCGTGGAACAACGTTCAGCGAAATAGCGCCGATCTTATTGGCTTGAAATCCACCGATCAGTTTCAGATCGTCGGTGAGTTTGTGTTCGTACTGCGCGTAAAAACCACCCTGTTCACGGCTTCCTTGAGCGTCTACGAAGGTCTTATACAGCTCTGTGCCGGAGATATGCTCGAAGAGCGTTCCAAACGTAATGCGGTCTTTTTCGGAGAACGTGTAAAAGTTAGTCCATTCGAAAAGTGCGGAATAAGAGTCCCGGTGGACAAAGGGGTACTCGGCGGTGTCAAAAGTGGTGCGAGCGTAGGTGAAATCGAACGACATTTCCCATTTGCTTGTAGCTTTAAGATCGTACCCAAGATCGGTGAATCCCCGCTTCCAACGAACATCGCCCAGAATTCCTCTGATGAACGAAGCTTCCTCTACCCCCGTATAGGAGGACATAAAGCGCAATCCCTTATAGTTAATGCCTAAATACGCGCCCTCACCATCGTCCCGCAGCGAAGCATTTTGGATTGAGCGCAGGGTGCCGGGACTTGCCGGAACCCGATCTTGGTATCCCAAATTGGCATTTGATGATATTGCCCGGCGCCGACGATATTCAAATCGCCAAGCTGGTACAAGAGTTCTGCCGAGTTAGCCTCCGCACCTCCCGGGCCACCGGAACTACTGACATCCACTGTCGTGCCCACCGCCTTTTTCGTAATGAGGTTGACCACTCCCGAAAATGCATCCGAACCATAAAGCACCGATCCGGGACCCTTGATGACTTCAATTCTTTCGAGAATCCTGACGGGAAACGACTCCAACAAGTCGCTGCTCACGCCGCCCTCCATAATCTCGCGCACCGGCCGGCCGTTGATCAAGAACAAAATGTGTCCACTATCCACACGGGTCTGATCCCCCTCGACGGCGATGGTGCTGCGATCTTGGAAGAAGCCGCTACTCACATTTAACCCGGCCACGCGGTTCAGAATCTCCGATAGCGTCATCCCGCCAAATCGAATCAATTCATCTTGCGACACAACCGTCATGACGCTGGGCGCATCTGACAGTTTTTCGGCGAACTTCGACGCCGTCGTGACTTTCGTATTAGATAGCGAGTCCAGATCCATGGCGAATGGGTCGGGTGTGCTGTCGCTTGGCTTGACGTTCTGTTTCGAATCGTCAGGCGTAGCTTGTGAGAATCCTGCCCTAGCCGCCAAACCCAAGACGACTAAGGCTAATGCCAGAGATTGCTTATGCACTGGTTGTTTTTCCTCACTTCCTCATCGGAGGCTAAGTGAGGCGACATGAGTCGGGGTATCCCGATAATCTCTCATTGCGAGAGATTAAGGCCGTTCTTCCTGGTGAGGCGGACAGTCTACTGATTGATCGCTGCCAATCCAAACGCCCCGATCGCGTGCGTGCGGGTGGAAGCTCGTTCGCTAGCCACCTTGGTGGCTGCATTCGCCGCGACCATGGTGCTTACCGCTTGGCCCGTTTGCCGCAATGACTCCGCCAGAGAGCATCTCGAAACGCGGCGCACTATAGGGTCAACGACAAAGCGTAGCGACAGCGGTATATCGCGGCTGAGCGCCATGGCTTCTAATTCGACGTAGACACCCCCATCGCGCTCTTCGTAACGCGTTATGCTGGCGATACGCCAAAGATACCCGCCGCCTTCGCCTGCTGCGAGTCGGTGTTCGCTCGGGCGGCCGTAATCTTCAATCTCTTGGATGCGCGTGGCCGAGGTCTCCGAGTACCAAGTCTTGTCGCTCAGCCGGGTAAGGGTCGAATGACAATCCGCTTCGACAGCCGTTTTCACGAGCACCGCCTGATTCACCAAAACGAGTGAAAACTTATCCTCTGTGGCACTCTTGGAAGACACCTTAGCGCTTGCGACACCCGGATGGTAGTAATCCGGATAGCTAGCATAATTACGCACCACGGCGATCACATCGTCAACGTTTGCGCCCGGTATGAAAGCAGCGCCAGTCCAATCGTGGATGAGAGCGGACGGCGCCTTTTTGTTTACGCCGGAGTAAGTTTCAGCAACAACAATTTCACCGTTCTGCACTCGCCGGCGGCGTTCCGGCGATTCATCGACCCACAAAAAAGTTTCATTTCCATGCGTGCGTCTTTCGAGTTTGGCCTCGGCTGCAGCGACATAACGGTCCCACGCCTGAACACTTTCTGGTTTCAAGGTCGCAGCGTAGGTCGCTGAAGTCAGCAGCAATGACAATGTAATGCGAGCTCTCAATTCAGTACCTCACTCACTCACTGAAATTGATGCCACCCACGTCAACGAAGTGACAGCGGATTGGCAGTCCGGTATTTAAACGAGCTGAATTGTGCGTGAATTTTAAGTTCACAACACTGATACGAGCAGTAGGAATCGCGTGGATTTAGATATCGCCATGAGTGCGCGAACGTGCGCTTCCGAAGCAAGCGCGAGACCTTCCAGGTTGTACCCCCCTTCGAGTACAGAGACGAGCCGCCCGTTGCAGAACTTAGCGGCCAGTTCCAGCAGCAGCGCGGTCAACTCGCGAAAATCGGTATCGGCCAGCAGGAAGCGGCCTAACGGATCGTTGATGCGCGAGTCGAAACCGGCGGAGATCAGCACCAGATCAGGTTGAAAGGCAGTGGCGGCGGGCAGTAATTGCTCGCGAAAGGCGGCGGCGATTTCGGCGTGGCCGGCACCTGCGGGAAGCGGACAGTTGATCGTTTTGCCTGCTCCTGCGCCCTCGCCTTTTTCATTGTGCGCGCCCGTGCCTGGATACCACGGCGATTGGTGCGTACTAAAGAACAAAACATGGCCATCCTCATAGAAGATGTCCTGCGTGCCATTGCCGTGATGCACGTCCCAATCGACAATCAAAACCCGGTCCGCGGCATATTTCCGCCTGGCATAGCGCGCCGCCACGCCACATTGTTGAACAAGCAGAACCCCATGCCCGTTGCCGCGCCGGCATGGTGGCCGGGCGGACGCACCAGGCAAAAGGCATTGGGCACCTCGCGCGCAAATACGGCATCCATTGCCGAGAGCACGGAACCCGCCGCCAAACGCGCCGCAGCCGCGCTCCCCGGGCAGATGTCCGTGTCGCCGGTGCTCAGATGGCGGTTGTGCGCAGCTACTTCCCTTTCAACTAAAGTGATGTAATCCCGCGTGTGGGCTAGAGCCAAGTCGTTCATCCGTTGCGGAGCGTGAGGGCAGTCGAACGAGATCGTGCGTAAGGCCGGACCACTCGAGCCGGTTCAGGCGGCCGAAAAACGCGCCGCTTGTTCGGGGTGGCCGGCGGGGGTATCGTGTTTTTTGACTCTGGAGTCGGCAACCAAGCCGGTATGAATCATGCGGGCAATAGATTAGTGCGCGCTTTTGATGGTGACGAGCCGCTCAGCGGGGATGGGCTCAACCGAAAGGGTTTGCTCGCCGCGGAAAAAATCGAAGTATGAAATTTGATGCACGCAGGAGATGGTACACAGAGGAGCGCATGATTTCGCGGTAATATACTCCCTCCGGATATCTGCCACGGAGTATTCTTGCAAGGGCTTGGCCGGGAAGCCGCGCTGTTGTGAACAATAGTGAACCAGGCCGTCTTCGCAAATATACAAATAGCGCGATCCGGCACGACACTTCCAATTCGTTGGCTTGCCATTCGCGATATTCTCCTGAAAATAATTTAGCCGCGAAAAATGCTTTTTTTCGAACTTCTTCATTTCGAGGAAGACTTCGCGCTCCCGATCGGCCAACGGGCGAAGCTGTCCGTCGCCGTCATGAATGATCCCGACCGTTGACGTGAAGCCCAATTCCATGGCGCGCTTGCCTACGATGAGTGCGTCTTCCGGCGTGCGGATTCCGCCGCCGAAACCGAATTGATGTTGACGTGGAATTCGGCGTGTTCAGAGAGCAGTTGGAGCTTTTTATCGAGCACCTTTAGGCTCTTTTTCGAAACCTCGTCGGGCATCACGTTTCGATGCTGATCTGCAGATAATCCAGTCCCGCGGCTTCAGGCGCTGGATGCGGTCGGCCGTAACAAGTAGCCATTGTAATAAACCGGCTAGCGTCGCATGCCGGCGGATGCCCTTAATGATTTCGTCCAGTTCCGGGTGGAGGAGTGGTTCCCCACCGCTCAGTGTGATGACGCCCGTTTTCAGTTTCCCAGCAGCTCGATACGGTGAAGCATGGTTTCCACTGGTACAGGTTTGGAGAAATCGTCGTATTCGTTGCAATAGGTGCAAGAGAGATTACAACGGCGGATCGGAATGATGTGCGCCATGATTGGGTGGCTGGTATCAGCCGTACCCTTCGCAACGAGCTTTAGCCTCCCGTAACTCCGGTTAAGCTTCCGGCTGAGCCGTTCCCTATTCAGGCGTGATTCCGACATGCGTAAAAGAACGCTTCAGTCCCATTAAAACACATGGCCGGTGTAATGCAGCTAATAGACGCCGGAGAAGTGAAGTGCGGCAAATTCGGGTCGAAGCTCGAAAATGGCGACTTTGGCGGCGCCTTCCCAGTTGCTGAATGGTGCCGCGGAATTAGCCAGCGTAACGGGGCGAAATCTTGATAAAGCTTGCATCGCTTCTCTAAACGGCTCATTCCATAGGCCTTTGCCTCGGCTAAAGCACGTTCGTTATCCCAGCCTCGTGCTGGATTCGGTAACAGGCGATACCGTGCCCGTGCGGTCCTTTCCACGCAGGCAATGGACATAAGACCTTCGCCTGACGTTTCATGAAGAATCAGCGAAAGTGCCTGTTGAATTTCGCGCTGGGAGCGGCCCCGAAAGGCCCCATCGCCAGCATGAGCATAACGGATGCCCAGCTGTTCGAAGCTCTTTCTCCGCTTCATCACGAGTCTTACTCTCTTCGCGCAAATCGATCATCAACCGACGCCGAGCGGCGCAATTCCTGTAACCCTCGTCGGTGGGCTCCCGCCACGAAAAGGATTTTGATTCACCTGACCAAAATTACGAACATGCGCCGGGCAAGATCCGCCGCGAAGCCGAAAGCCTAGCCAGCAGCAAAATGCTTGCGAGAACCACTCTCATCATTGATTTTTTGGTTTGGTGGGCGGCGGCGCTTGCCGTCCACCTTGGTGGCCATTTTTTTTTTTTTTTTTTTTTTTTTTTTTTTTTTTTTTTTTTTTTTTTTTTTTTTTTTTTTTTTTTTTTTTTTTTTTTTTTTTTTTTTTTTTTTTTTTTTTTTTTTTTTTTTTTTTTTTTTTTTTTTTTTTTTTTTTTTTTTTTTTTTTTTTTTTTTTTTTTTTTTTTTTTTTTTTTTTTTTTTTTTTTTTTTTTTTTTTTTTTTTTTTTTTTTTTTTTTTTTTTTTTTTTTTTTT
>CAVXRP010000034.1:0-33068 GCA_963764105.1 Bryobacterales bacterium | reverse complement strand
GAGCCAGGACATAAGACACTCCTTTCAACTGCTGCTATGCGTGACGCAAAACCCGCGAAACACCGGCGGCGAAACTGAGCCAGCGTTCCGATTCAGAAACAAGTTGCTTTTTCCCGGTATTCGTTACCCTATAAAAGCGCGCCCGACGGTTGGTCTCGCTCATTTTCCACTCCGCCGAAATCCATCCCAATTCTTCCATCCGGTGCAACGCCGGATAGAGCGAACCCTCCTCGACGCGCAGAGCCTCTTGCGATAGATCTTCAATCGCGGAGGCGATTCCATAACCATGCAGCGGCCCTCGGCGCTCAAGAACAGTCAAGACAAGCAAATCGAGGGCAGTTTGTGCGGAGTTACCTTTGGCCAATTGCAATACTCCGTTCGCTAGGCATAGAAAACTGATTGTACAGCCTACACTTCGCCCTGTCAATAGCGCCTCAATTGTCTCGATGTGGTGTGTAAGGACGGTTGCAGCTTGGGATTCAGCTTACAGACTGAACGCCAAAGGTGCGGAAGGATTGGCGATGGATTGCATACGTGGAAACACAATTTCGTCAACCGATTTCATCGCCGCCAATGGCAATACACCGCTCTTCAGCAAATTCGCACAATCGCTCTCTGAGAGGAGCACCTCAGTGCAAGGGCGCGTGCAGGTCTCGCCGTCCGAACGAAAAACGTGAAGTGGCAGTGCACACAGCCGCAGGTTGCCAGGCACACGCATCAGTGAGCCCTGCCGCTCAAAGAGCTCGCCTAGCGCCATGGCGCAAGCAAAGGCTGGATTTCCCCAAAGATAATCGGTGTGAACGGGAGCGCCGGGCATCTCCTCAAAGTCAAAAGCATCCACGGGCGTGGTTTCTTTGCCATATGGCAGCCTTAGCAGGAAGCGCGGCAGAGCCAACCCAATATAAGCGGCGGCCGGCGATTTGCGTAGAACCTGCCAAGCCGCTTCTGCTTTGCTGTCGTCTTGTTGGGAAGGAAGACACTCGGCCAGAAAAGGCGCACCTAGATCCTTCGCCAGCAAACTAACCCGTTCCAACAGCTCCACGTCGGCGACGATCGAGCGATCAAATCCAAAGTTTCCGATCAGCAAATCCCAGCGGCCCGGCTTATTGCCGGTAGAGCTCGTCAGCTGCGTGTAAAGTTTTTCTTTCGAACAATCCAGAATGGAGAGCTCTACGAGTTCGTCGGTGTCCAAGCCGCGCACCAGCAGATCCAAACCTCGCCAGGCTGCCTCGAGCGCCTGGAATTGTTCTTCATGCAGAATGTGGGCCATCAGAAGGCACAGGCGTTGCACTCGCTCAGTCGATGCCCGGCGGCTCTCCGCGCTCTCCGCAGGCTTAGAATAGGGCGCCACTATGCGCTCAACCATCGATTGGAATTCATCAACTCGTTTGGGAGCCGGCGCGGTACTTTGCGGCGACGATTGCTCAACAATCGCATCCAACAACCCGCCGGGAGCGGTCAATCGCTCGATCTGCTCCGCCGTGGGCTTCAACGGCGCTGGGGAATCGCTTTCCTCCGGTTCCGAGTAAAGCTGCCAGCCACTACCATCGCGTAGTGGCGCGAAAAGCTCGCTCTGCCGGTAGAGACTGTCGGGTTCGAAATCTTCCAGCGATTTGAATGTCAGAACCGCATCGCCGCCTTGGACGCTGGCAAGCGCGAGTTCTACCTGTGGCGCGAAGCCTGCCAGTATGGTCTCAAAGTTGTCTCGATCAATGCGGACTAGCTTCCCCGTGGCTTGCCCGCTGAAACATCCGATGACGAGCACGCGCAGGGAAGGCCGCGCTTCCACTTCGCGCAGAGGCTCACTCTCCGGCTCAATTTGATAAGGATCGACGTCGAGAACGACTCCGCCAAAGGAGGATCGGTTGGCCATAAAAAGCTTCCATCAGCTTACTCTAGTCCGGGCACAAAAAGGAGGGCATAAAGCCACGATCGAATTGGCGATAGACTCAAGCAAAAGCTTCATTTCACGGTTAGAGAATGACCCTCTAAAGCTGTTGTGCCGCTGTGGTTTTCGCGGAGGCATTCAATTTCTTTGTAACCTTTGTTCGTTTCTCGGGTATTGCAGGGTGAAGGCGATTGGAAACGCAGACTGACAGCGCGCTGATGGAGCTAGTCCAAGGGGGTGAAACCGCCCAACTCGCTTTGTTGTTCGAGCGCCATCACGTCGCTTTGTTTCGTTATCTGCTGCGAATGACGCGGAATCGCGCGCTTAGCGAGGATCTGGTACAGGAAGTTTTCTTTCGAGTGCTCAAATATGCGAACAGTTACGATCCCGATTGCTCCTTTCCGCGCTGGCTCTATGCGATGGCCCACAATGCGTATCGTGACGGCCGACACAAGACGCGAGGCGAGCAAGCGGCGACGGCGGTTCCTGAAGTGAGGAGCACGGAACCCTTGCCGGAGGAGCTTTTCGCCCGTAAGCAAGACGTTTTGTTCCTGGAAGAAGCGCTTCAACGTTTGCCGGAAGAAAAGCGCGAGGTGTTGGTGCTGAGCCGCTATCTGGGGTTGCGCTATGAGGACATAGCGGACATTTGCAAATGCGAAATTGGCGCGGTCAAGGTTCGCGCCCATCGTGCCCTGAAGGAGTTACGCGCGACGTTTTATCAGCTTCGCGGAGATAAGATTTATGAGCTTTGACGAATGGCAGGCGCTCATTCCGCAGTACCTTGCCGGTGAGTTGACGGCGGCGGAAAAGGAAGCATTTGAAGACCAGCTGAGCAAGAATGCCGACTTGCGGATCGAATTGGCGGAATTGCGGCTTGTTTGGCAAGGCCTGGAGCTTGTCGGCCAGGAACAGCCCAGTGCCGCGGTGCGCGCGCGTTTTTACCAGAGACTGAATGCCGTTACCAAGGCGCCAAGCGAGGCTTCCGGCAGCGGTTGGCGGAGTTGGAAAATCGGCGTTCCCCAGCTGGCAGGAACGCTCGCACTTTTCGCCTTAGGTGTGTTCGTGGGCCGGTTTAACACCACTCATAGCGTGTCGGGATTGGAGATTGCGCAGTTACGCGGACAGGTGGAAGGACTGCGGCAGACAGTGGCTCTCTCGCTGCTGGACGGCGAATCGGCCACTTCGCGCCTGGAAGGGGTTTCTTGGAGTACCCAGGTCCAACGCCCAGATACTGAACTGGTCTCGGCTCTGCTAACCACGTTGAATCACGATCAGAACATCAACGTGCGTCTCGCCTCGCTGGATGCGCTCGAGAAACTGGCGGGAGACGCGACCGTACGCAAAGCGCTCGAGCAATCGATTCCGCTGCAAGGTTCGCCGCTGGTGCAAATCGCCCTCATCGACGCGCTGGTTCACATCCGCGATAACGCCGCTACCTATGAGTTGCGCAAGATCAGCTCCGATGAGGAAGTAAATGCCTCGGTTCGCCAGCGGGCGCAGTGGGGCTTGCAGAAATTGAATTATCAATGAGGAGATTAAGCGTGAAACCTATTGAATTCGTGGCATTTCTCGGAATGGGCGCAGCCGCCTTGTCGCTAGCCAACTCGAATCATTCAGATCGCTGGGCGGTTCGCGAGAGTGAGACGATCGCAAAGACGTTCACCCTCGCCGCCCCACCCATGCGTCTGATTGTTGACAATGTGGACGGTTATGTTCACATCACCGGCATCAGCGGCTCTGAGGTTCGTGTAACGGCCCACAAAACAATCCGTGCCGAGACGGATGCCGACCTGCAAGAGGCCAAAGCTGATGTGAAACTGAATATGGACGAAAAGCCCGGTGGCGTTTCGGTTTACTACGATGCGCCTTGGCGCTGCAATGGCGAAAGCACTGGCTGCCGCGGGGAGTCTCGCCATTTTTACAACGTGACTTACAACATTGACGTCGCCGTGCCTGTTTCCGCCCGCATCGTCGTTTCAACGGTCAACGATGGAGACGTCACCGTCGAGAAGACCACCGGAGATTTCGAGGTGCGCAACGTCAACGGCGGGATTCACATGCAATCCGTCGCCGGATCGGGAGACGTGAGCAGCGTCAACGGCCCGATAGTCATCCAATTTTCCAGAAATCCGGCAGGCCCATGCAGCTTCAAGAGCATCAACGGCCAACTGGATGTTTATTTCCCAACGGACCTCTCAGCCGATCTCCTTTTCAAGACATTCAACGGGCAGATCTATAGCGATTTCGATGTAACGGCCAGACCGTTGCCAGTGACTGAGCCCGAGCAGAAAAACGGTAAGTTCATCTATCGCAGTAACGGCCTGAGGGCTGGCCGGGCTGGCGCCGGCGGACCCGAGTTTACCTTCGACGCCTTTAACGGGAATATACGGCTGCATCGCGGACAGTAACTCATTCAACGATATTCAAAACGGGGCTTACATGAAAAGAACACTTGGCATATTGATGTTGTGGACAGGGGCGCTGGGGGCGCAGGATACGCCGGAGAAAGCAACCGTCCCGCTAACAGATCCTTCGCACCCTCCGATGATCCACGCCCACCTAATGAACGGCGGGATCACCCTGCGGGGCACCGACCGCACAGATGTCCTGGTGGAAGCTCGTGCGCGTGCCGACGAGGAATCGCACGGCAGGCATTCAACTCGGGCCGACGGCATGAAGCGGCTCGATCTGCCTGGCTCATCGGGCCTTGATGTAACTGAAGAGAACAACGTCGTGAATATCAAGACCACCGCCAACCGGGCGGCCGATCTCATCATCACTGTCCCACGGCACTCGTCGCTGCAATTGAAATGCATGAATGGCGGCGACATTTTCGTCGAGCAAGTGGACGGCGAAATCGACGCCGAAAACCTCAACGGCAAGATCACGTTGAAAAATGTCGCCGGCTCGGTGATAGCTCATTCACTCAACGGAGAGGTAACCGTCTCGCTAGATCGCATCGATCCCTCTAAGCCAATGTCGTTCAGCACTATGAATGGCGACATTGATGTCACTCTGCCGGACAACCTGAAGGCCAACGTGCGCATGAAAACCGACCATGGGGATATTTACAGCGACTTCGAAGTGAAGTTGGACGCCCAGACCCGCGTGGTAGAAAACGAGACTGGCCGGCGCCAGGATGGCAGTTATCACCTGCGCTTCGATAGCACCCTGCGCGGAACCATCAACGGCGGGGGCCCGGAATATCAATTCACCACTTTCAATGGACAAATCTACATTCGCAAGAAAAAGTGATTCGACCGGCTAACCGTTCGCTCTGAATAGCGTCGAAGACGAAAGTCTTCTGCCATGCAGGGCTTTCTCCGCCTCCTACATACTCCGTTGGGTTACGATCCCCATAACGTCATGTCGGTCGGCATTCCGGTCCACGACGGCGCCTATCCGACATGGGAGACTCGCACGGCCTAGATCGAACAAATTCGCGATAGAATCTCCGCCGTTCCCGGCGTAACCATCGCCGCCGTCTCAACGAACGCCACACCACCCTCTAACGGGTGGAACACCGCAGTCGAAATCCTCGGGAAACCTCCGCGAGACTCTCAAAGATTCGCGTCAACTTCGTAAGCCCCAGATACTTTCCAATCTTGCGCATCCCGCTCACTCGCGGCCGCATTTGGGACGAGGCGGAAAACCAGCGGGGCGCCCGTTTCGCCGTCATCAACGAGACCATGGCTCGGCTCTATTTCCCTAACGGCGATCCACTCGGTCACTCTCTCAAGATCCTGAAATGCGAAACGAACCGCCGTTCAACGTGGGGCCCCCGGGTACGGACCCATGGCTCATGATCATCGGCGTGGCGGCCGACAAGCGCAATGACGGCCTCCGTAAGCCCATCCTCCCCGAAGCCTTTATTCCGTTTACCGTCTCCCTGCGTATGTGGACCCAGATCCTCGTTCGCTCCGAGACACCGCCCCTAGCTCTGCTCCATTCCATCGGCCAGCAGGTCAATTCGATCAATGCAGAGCAGCAGATCTCCGGCCACGTCGAAGATTTAGAGCATTGGATTCAAGGTCAGCAGGAGTGGCAGCAGGAACATCTGGTGGCTTGGCTCTTCGGCGCCTTCGCCATCCTAGCTCTCGCACTCGCGGCGACCGGCCTTTATAGTGTCGTCTCCTTCTCAGTCGAGCGGCGGACGAATGAGTTCGGCATCCGCCTGGCGCTGGGGGCACAACGCGGAGATGTTTTGCGACTCGTCTTTTCCTCCATGCTGGCGAGTGTGGGCGGCGGGTTGTTGGTGGGTATTTTACTGACGGTGGCTCTCAGCAACGCACTGGCTCATTGGGCGGAAGGAAGTTCGCGGGATGCTTTCGTACTCGTGAGCGCAATAGCGTTACTTAGCGCTGTCGCGGCTTTTGCGTGTGCAGGCCCCGCCCGCCGGGCTTCGGCATCCGATCCCATGGCGGCGTTGCGGTATGAATAGAAATCGGCCTATCCCGCTGCCGCACGCTGCCGCTCAAGAGAACCCCTGTCCCACTTAGCCAGCCTCGCTGCAACCTCATAGGAGCTCTGCAGGAAGGTCAGCAGAGCTTCGTCTGGAGACGTTTCAGCGCGTAGATCATCGTATTTGAGAATGAACTCACCCAGATCTGCGTTGTATCTCGCCGCCTTCGGTTCAATTTGTTCAGCCTCCAAGCCAGCGGGCACGGGGGCAGCATAACAATAAAACGCTGCTTCGCCAAAACCGCCGTTTCCCGGCCAAAAACCGGCGCTGATCACCTCGTGCGAATAAGCCTCGCGCGTAATCGCATCGGCATTGGCTCTCAAAGGCGCGCGCCGCCCCGAAAATCGAGTCACCGCCAGATCAAAACTCCCCCAGAAAAAGTGTACCGGGCTTACTTTACCTATAAAGCTCGAAGAGAACCTTTGAAAGATCTGATCGGCATGCACCAGAACTCGCCAAAACCTATGAACGTACTCCGCATCATAGGATGCATGCTCATAGTCTTCTGCAAATGGAATGGGATGCTTCAACTCCACCGGTATGGGATGGATGGGGACGGAAACGCCTAAAGCGGCAAGGCTACGCTGGTATTCGGCGAAGAAATCGGCTACTGATTGTGCGCGCAGCGGGATGTTCAGGCTTGCCGCAGTGCTTAGCCGGAAGCGCAAATCGTGGCTGACAAAGTCAAATTCGATCTCGAGAAGCTCCTCACCATATGGCATGGCTGACGTCCTCAGTCCCCGCGCGCTGACATAGAGCGGAACATTCCACCAATGAGCCTGCAGCGGACTCAACGCCAACCTCGTTTTACCTACGATCTGAGTCCACATGTGGACCGTCTCCGCAGTCTTCTCCCACTCAGACCACTTGAGTTCAGGCCACCCATTCTCATCAGATGATGAATTGCCCATAGTTCGTCGTCCTCCCAGCACTCACTGCGGCTTAACCCTCAACACATCTTTACCATCCACGTGGTTAAATTGCATCGGGAAACTTCTCCCGTAATAATAAGCCGGCCATTGGTCTTCGAAATGGCTCGACGAAACGAAGCCCGACTCACCCAATACGAGGTTTTGTACTGAGCGATCCAAATCCCCCATATCCACCACCATGCGCTCCGATGGCCCCAAGCTCTCGGTGGTCTGCTTCACGGTCGTGCCTGACCCGCTCATCTCAAAGGGACCTGGGTTGCGCTGATAGGTGGCATCGAAAAACCACTCCACGGGCGGCAGGCGCTTGATCACGGGATGCTCGAACTTCCAATGCAACAAATGGCCCCAGCGCCACTCGGTCACCGAGACCGCCCAGACTCGCTCGGCCTTTATTCAGAGCTCGCAAGAGTGCTGAGGTAAGCCATTCATCCCAGTTATCGTTAGCCACCCAGCCAATCGGGCCGATCGCGCAAAAGTGCTTCGACGGCCTGCGGACGCGGCAGCACGTCCGGCAATTCTTTTGTTTTGGGAATGAGCAATTTCAGCAAGGTCAACCGCAGTTCGTTGCTCAGCAATTCAGTAATCGCCGGCGCCGCTTGGGACGCCTCCATTTGGCCGTTCCACTGACTTAGAATGCTCACGGCCGGCTTGAGTAAAGGATCATGCACGGCGTTACCAACCTTGGCATACGAAGCCACCGCCTGTTTTGCCAAAAAGAGGTCATACGCGGAATAGACATCCTTCTGGATCGCCAGCATATCGTCCACCGTGAGCTTGGCCTTGGCACTGAGTCGCGCGCGAATCTGTTGCACGCGGTAAGTATCGGCAAAGCTGCCATCGATCCGGTAGTTATAGTCTTTCGGAAACGGATTTTGATTGGCCGTTGCGACGATGCCTGAGGCCGGATTGTAGATACTGGGCAATTGCTCGAACGGAATATAACCGTCCCACTCAAACTGCCCGCTAGCGCCATCCAGCGGCACATTGCCATCAAAATTCCGGCGTATCGGCACGGCGCCCGTGGCTTGATAACCAATGTTGCCCTGGCGATCGCCATAAACGAAGTTCTGTCCAGGTCCCCAAAACGTGCTCAGCGCGGCGCGAAATTGACTCCAATTCTTCGCTTGGTCCAGTTTAAAGAAGGGGAACCCAAAGCCGTCGGCCGCGCTCCAACGCACGCTATACGCTTTGCCGTTTTCCTTGAAGACGGGTCCATGGCGCGTCACCCACAGGCGCATGTCCACAGGTTTGCCGCCTTTCACAGCAATCGTTTGTTGGTCGAGCGTGGCCTGCTCAACCTTTCCTTTAAATAGATAACGCCCGCTTTGCTCGTCAAGTTGTTCGGAGTACACGTCCAGGACATCCGCTTCCAGGTTGGTTACACCCCATGCAATGTTTTCATTGTGCCCGCTGATCACGCATGGCAACCCAGGCAGCGCTACGCCCGAGACATTCAACCCTGGCGCTTTCAAGTGCACCAGATGCCAGGTGCCCGGGACCGAATAATGCAGGTGCGGATCGTTCGCCACCATCGGTGCGGCGTCCGCCGCATGCGCGCCACTCACGGCCCAGGCGTTTGACCCCGGACTCACTCCGATCCCGGTAGCGGGAAAGAGTGTGCGAAATTTGGCTGGGTCCGCGCCGAGGTTCAGAATCGCACCCCTCGCTAAGTCGGCTTCCAGGGAGTCAGCTGTTAGATCGCGGAACATCAACAGCCCGACCAGCATAGAGTCAGTCAGCGTCCACGGGCGTGGATCGTAGGAGTTGAGTGGGATGGAGAACTCCAGCGAGTAGTCTCCGCGATGCGTGTCTATGAAATAGTTTACGCCGCGCGCGTATTGCACCATGACGTCGCGGTCTTCGGGAGTGAGACGCGCGACATCCGCCTCCGCAATGGCCCGCATGCGCAGCGCACGGGCACGCTCGTCGCGCGCCACGGAATCCGCGCCAAAAACTTCGGCCAAATCCCCCCCCGCATAGCGGCGGAGTCCGTCCATCTGCCACAATCGATCTTGGGCTGTGGCATAGCCTTGCAAGAAAATTGCATCCTGCCAGGACGCTGCTTCAATGTGTGGAACGCCGCGCGCGTCGCGTTGAATGGTGGCGGCAGAAGAAATCGGCGCTTTAATTTCGCCCGATGTTTGCGGCAGCGGCCGAATGGCGAACCAGTAAACAACACCTAAGAAAAAAATTACGATGACGGCAACACTGATGTTGACGATTCGCACTAAGCGGGATAACACTCACCGATTTTACTCTGCCACGGCTTTCGCCATGCCGCTTCCATTGTTGCGCCGCATGCTATGGGCATAAGATTTCTGGTTCTCATCTTCATCCTGGCCGCCAACGGATTCTTTGCGGCCGCCGAGGTTTCTCTTGTCTCCGTGCGCCACTCCCGCCTCCGCGAACTGGCCGCGCAAGGGCAGGCCGGCGCGCAGAGCGCCCTCAACCTCCTTGCCAATCCCGGCCGCTTGCTCTCGGTCACACAACTCGGCGTAACACTCGCCAGTCTCGGTCTGGGTTGGGCCGGCGAAGACACCATGTATCGCTTGCTGCGCTCTGGCCTGGAAGGTTTCCAACTTCCCGTCTCGCAGGTCCTGTTGCATGGCGTCGCCTTTGCTTTGGCGTTCCTGGTGATCAGCTATGCGCACGTCATCATTGGCGAAGTTGTGCCCAAGAATCTTGCCATCGAAAACGCCGACCGCGTAGCCGTATTAGCCGCTCCCGCGCTGCTCATCTTTTACCGCTTATCCCAGCCGCTCATTATCATCATTGAGCGCTCGGCGGACCTCGCTCTGCGCCTGCTCGGCCTACGAAAGGGACAGGGCCATGGCGGCCATTCAACCGAAGAATTGAAGTACATTCTGCAATCTAGCCGACGCGAAGGCCATTTGCAGCAGTTTGAACAGGATGCCATCCAGCGCTTAATGGAACTGTCCGACTACTCCGCGCGCGAAATCATGACCCCGCGCCACAACATTGTTTCCCTGTCGGTTGACGCGCCTTTAGATCAGGTGCTAGCAGTGATGACCGAGAACAAATTTTCGCGTGTTCCGGTCTATGAAGATCGGCCGGAACAGATCATCGGCATTGTCCATTATAAGGACCTCATGCGTGTTTGGGACGAGCGCCGCTTCGCGCACGACAGCCGTCGCGCCACCCGGCCGTTTCGCTTGCGCCGCTTTGTCCGCAAGCCGGTGGTTGTGCCGGAAACCAAACCACTCAATCAACTGATCGACGAATTTCGCAAGAGCCACACTCACATGGCGCTGGTGGTGGACGAGTTCGGAACCATCTCCGGTTTGGTCACGCTGGAAGACGTTCTAGAGCAAGTGTTCGGCGATATCGGCGACGAGCACGATGCGGTGCGTGTGGAGCCGGCCGGCAGCGAAAAAGCGCTCGAGCTGGAAGGGAGCACCACGATCCGCGATCTGGAAACGCGCTACAACATCGCTTTGCCGACGGAGGCCGGCTTCGAAACACTGGCCGGCTTTCTGCTCTTCCAATTCGGTTACATCCCCAAAGAAAATGAACGGGTAGATTACGGAGGCCGGCGCTTTACCATTGCCAAAATGGATCGCAACCGCATTGCCAGCGTTACTATAGAGAAACTCGACTCCAAAACTCCTGTCGAGTCCGCTAAAGAATCTTGACCGTCGTTCGCCACTCTCATCGCATCGCCTATCTCGCACTGGCCGCCGTGTGCCTCTTTTGGGGGACCACGTACCTTGGCATCCGCATCGCTCTGGAAACTCTGCCGCCGGTGTATCTGATCGGTATTCGCTATGTGATTTCGGGGGCGATTTTGTTGGTGGCGGCACGCGTGGCCGGGATCGTTATTCCGCATGGGCGCGAACTCTGGCTAACGGCGCTCTGCGGCATAATTGGCATCGGCACGGGCAGCTGTCTTCTCGCTGTCGCGGAACTGTACATCCCCAGCGGTTCAGCCGCGCTATTCTACACGACGGCGCCCTTCTGGATGGTGGGCATCGATGCTTTTCTACCTCGCGGCAAAAGACCGCTAGGGGCGACGCTCGGAGGTCTGCTCATCGGCATGTTCGGCGTCGCCTGCATGATCTACCCAGCCGCCATCCACGAAGGCATCAGCGGAAGAACATGGCCGGGCTTCCTGCTCATTCAAGGCAGCGCGGCGTTTTGGACGCTCGGTTCGCTGTTGCAAAAGCGCGTGCATTCGCAGGCCCCGCCGTTTGTGAGTGGAGCGGTGCAGCAGTTGGGCGCGGGCATAGCTTGTTTGCTGGTGGCCCTGAGGATCGAGAATATGCCGGCCGTCGTCGGGACACGCACCACCTGGGCGGTGGCGTACTTGGTGGTGTTCGGCTCGGTTGTGGGTTATAGCGCGTTCATCTACGTAGTGAAGAATCTCCCGGTCGCGATTGTCTCTATTTATTACTTCGTAAATCCGGTGGTTGCGGTGTTGTTAGGCTGGCTCGTCTTTCATGAGCCGTTCGGCTGGCGGTCCGCCATGGCCATGCTCATTGTCTTCGCAGGAATCGCCGTTGTGAGATGGAGCGAGTTTTCAAAGAGGAATCAGACCTCGATGCCGGAGAGTGAAGAAGTGGCCGCGATCAGCGAGTAGGCCCTCGGGCGTCTTTGGCGCCGCAAAGCCGCAATTTTGAGGGAAGCCCGCGGTTTCTCAACGATGAAATCAGACCCGTGCTATCGGGTCGCTCGGCTCGAAGGCAAACTGATAGTACTACGAAGGCCCTGTCCCTTAGCACCACGCCTTCGATAGTATGACTGTGCGGTGTTGACCGGAATAGGCAACTCGGAATAAAACGGGGGGATGGGGACATTGCCTACGAGAATTGGGACTCGTATTTGGCGTGTCCAAGGTGCTCCGGATCTTAAAAGCGCAAAGGGCTCGGCTGCGCGACGCCGCGCCGGCGCGATCGTTTTCGCGGCTTGCCTCGCCGGCAGCGTCGCCTACTCCCAGCAAGTGGCACTGAATATCATGGCTGGCGCCACCCCTTTTGGGACGGCCGCTGGCCAAACAGGCGGCTTCAATGGAAGTTTTCAAGCATCGCTCCCGCTCTATCACATCGGCGCCCGAGGAGAGGCCGGGGTCGATCTTGACTGGAACTTCCAACCCAATTGGCAAGCAGTTGAAGAAGGCCCATCGATTGTCCCGATAGACCCCTACCCAAGTCAGAATGTTGCGGGGGAGAATTCTAATGCCTTCGCCCTGGGAGGCGTTGGACAGGTTTAACGACCGGAACTCAGACCTTAACGATCTCGAATACTGGTGCGGGTACTCTCTACATGAGCACTTCCGTTTCCAGCCCGTATGGCATCAGCGGCGGTACTTGCACGGGCGTTCTCGCGCCGAACTCGAGTTGCACGTTGAACGTGACTTTCACGCCTAACGCCGATGGGCCGGAGGATGGGGAATTGGATATTGACGATAATGCATCCGGCTCGCCGCAATTGGTGACGCTGACGGGCTACGGAATAGACTAAGTCGGTCAATCTTCCGAACATCCGCCTCCCCAGCTGCGTCATCATGTTAACAAGAACTCCATGCCCTTCTGCACCCATTGCGGGAATCGTGTCGATCAATCCGCCTCTTTTTGCGCGAATTGCGGCACCGCCCAGCCGCGCTCCGCAGCCCAAACGCAAGATCTGCTCCATGGCATTAGCGATCGCACCGCCTCTATCCTCTGCTACATCCCGGTCTTCGGTGTTATTCCGTCCATCGTTTTTCTCGCCTCGCAGAAATTCCGCTACAACCAGCGCGTCCGTTTCAACGCCTTTCAATCCGTTTATCTCTTTGTCGCCTGGCTCATCGTTTCCTCGGCCGGCCCGCTCATTTTTCTGGGCTTGCCGTTCCGCCACAGCTTCTCTTCGTTGCTCGAAACCGCGCTCACCATCTGCTGGATTTTTCTGCTCATTAAGGCGAGCCAGTCGGAACAAGTCCACCTGCCCATCCTGGGCGATTTAGCCGCCCGGTCGACTTCGGAGCAACTGTAGTATAATTATTCATAATAGTGAATAATAATTCAAAACGGCACAACGTGGGTGTCGTCGGTTTTCGCGGCTACAGCGGTGCGGAATTGGTCCGCCTGCTCAGCCGGCATCCTCACATTGACCTCTTTCTCCTGGAACACCGCGTCGATTCAGAGCAGCCTCTGGCACCGCTCGGCTCCCAACCTCCCAAAACGATCGAAGCAACGCCGGATGCCACCCGCCAGGAAGGCCTCGATCTGGTGTTTCTGGCTACTCCTCCTGAAGTCTCGATCGAATTAACCGCGCCCATGCTGGCAGCTGGCGTGAAAGTTATCGATTTAAGCGGCGCATTCCGCCTGCGCGATGCCGAAACCTACTCGCAGTGGTATAAAGAACGCCACACTACGCCTGAATTGCTGGCGGAAGCGCGTTACGGTCTGCCGGAGTTTTATCGCGATAAGATTCGTGGCGCGCGGCTCGTATCCAATCCAGGCTGCTACCCCACAGCCGCCAATCTGGCCATCCGCCCTCTGGTTGACGCGCAAGTGGTCGACCGGGCGCGCGGCATCGTTTGCGATGCGAAATCCGGCGTCAGTGGCGCCGGGCGCAAGCCTTCGCTCAAAACCAGCTTTTGCGAGGTTGCCGATAACTTTAGCGCTTACGGTTTCCTGGAGCACCGTCACGTACCTGAGGTTTTGCAGAATTCCGGTTTGGGTGAGCGGGAATTCACCTTCACTGCGCATCTACTCCCCATGGAGCGCGGCATTCTCGAAACTATCTACTTGCGCACGGAACGAATCGAAAAAGCCGTGGATCTATTGGCGATTTACGAGGATTTCTACGCGAATGAGCCGTTTGTGCGCCTCTACGCCCCGGGCAAAACCCCCGACATTCGCGCCGTCCAGCACACCAATTTCTGCGATATTGGCTTCGTCTTTGACGTGGCCAGCCAGCGCGCCACCATTGTGGTGGTGGAGGACAACCTGCTGAAAGGCGCCGCCGGCCAAGCCGTGCAGAACATGAATCTCGTGCTGGGCTATAACGAGACCGAAGCCCTTCTATGAAGGTCTTAATTAAGCTCGGCGGCACTCTGCTGGACGACGCTGGCAAACGCCAGGATCTGGCGCGCCAACTCGCTCAGGTTGCAAATACAGTGGAACTGGTGGTCGTGCATGGCGGCGGCAAGCAGGTTACTCGTTTTCTCGAAGAACGTGGCATCCAAAGCCGCTTCGTCGACGGTTTGCGCGTCTCCGATGAGACGGTCATTGATGCCGTCACCAAAGTGATCGCGGGCAGCCTGAATAAACAACTGGTGGCCGCGCTCTGTGCTGCAGGACAACCTGCCGTTGGGCTATCCGGAGTAGACGGCCTGCTCACTACCGCCGAACTCGTGCATCCAGATTTGCTTTTCGTTGGCAAGCCGCTGCATACTGACGGCAGGCTGTTCGATATGCTGATCGCCGCCCGCTACCTGCCGGTGATCGCCTGCATCGCCGCCGATTCCGCCGGCAATATCTACAACGTAAATGCCGATCAAATGGCCGTTTCCTGTGCGACCGGCTGGGGCGCGGACAAACTGCTCTTTCTAACAGACGTTCCTGGGGTCAAAGACCGTAACGGAGCCATTCGGGCTGAACTGACACCGGCGGAAGTGCGCCATCTGATTCAATGCGGTGTCGCTCACGGCGGCATGCAAGCCAAATTGGAGTCCGCTCTCTGGGCGCTGGAAGCTGGTCTAAGCGAGGTGATCGTGGCATCTGGCCAGGAATCGGAAATCTGCGCCCGTTTACTGGCTGGCCAAGCCCTCGGCACGCGTCTCACCTCAGGACAGTTGCGCGAACAAGGCGCATGACTGCGCCCGCCAAGGCCGTCATGCTGGCGCGCGGAATTAAAGCGTGGAAAAGTTGTTTTACGCTGCACAAAAGTCCAAAATTGCCTAGTAGCTCGGCATTCTCAAACGCCTGCAGATCGCGAGAGATAGCTGAGTCTAGCGGAAGTTTCCACGGTACTAGAACTTAAAAACTAACCCAACTCCCTCCGACGCCATCGACCTTCCTGGACAAATGACGATTCAATTAACTTCGCCATTTAATCGCCATAGCAAGAAAACTACTTGGTAAATTTTTCAGATTTATTCAATTTTATACTAGTAATTTGCGAATAAGTACCATATACTCGTTGCACAGCCGTAATGGTACTTGGCTGAATCTTCCGAGGGGGAAGAGAAACTAAAAAATGCGAGCTCTTACAGTCGACGTTCAGAGTTCTGCCGGACGAATTCTTTGCTGCACGATATTCCGTCCCGGCGGCAGAAAACTGTTGGCCAAAGGCCATGTATTGAGCGACGAAGACATCCGCCTGCTGTCAACCGAAGGGATGCAGCAGGTTTGGGTGACGGAGTTGGAAGACGGCGAGATCGGCGAGGATGAAGCGGTCATGGCTGTTGCTGAAGTCATGTGCTGTGGGTCCGTGGAGATTCGCTTGGCTGCGGGTGGACGCGCTAACTTAATTGCCACTGCCGATTCCTGCGTGCTGGTGGACGACGAATTACTGAAGCAGATCAACTGCACCAGTAGCGTAGTTATCGCCACCGTCAACAATTATCGATACGTGCGCAGTGGCGAACGGATTGCCACCATCAAAAGCTCACCCTTCGCTGTCTCGAAGGCCCAACTGGAAACGGTTTTGGGCATTCTGGGCGAGCGCGGGGCCATTCTGCAAGCCCGCCCCATTCGCGATCCCGGCGTCGGCGTTCTTTATGCCGACCCCGTTCACGGAGACCGCGCGCGGGCGCTGTTTGAAAACATCGTACGAACCCGCGTCGAACGCTTTGGCGGCAATCTCCGCTATGCGCTTTCGGCGGTGGAAGACGAAGAACAAGTGGTGCGCGCTCTTCAGCATTTGCTGCGCACCAAGCCTGCGGCGATTCTGATCGCCTCAACCACAGCCCCTGCCGGGCCGGAGGACGTTGTCGGCCGCGCCATGGTGCGCCTCGGAGCCCACGTCGAACGTTTTCTTGCTCCCGTTGAACCCGGCAACCTAATGCTTCTGAGCTACAAAGACGATGTGCCCATCGTCTCGGCTCCCTGCTGTTTCCGCTCCGTCAAACCCAATATCCTCGATTTGATTTTGCCTCCGATGTTAGCGAAGTACCGTATCTCAGGCTGGGAAATTGCCTGCTTGGGGCACGGTGGACTTCTTGGTTGATCCTGTGCGCGCATTCCCCTGCGCGTTGTAACGGCGGCGCATCCCTTACGCCGTGTATTGCTGACCTGATTTGCCGGGCGCGCCCGCCATTGCACCCGGCATTTTTCGTTTTGCGGCACGTCCGTCCTCCCACTGGTTTTCGCTTCGACCTATCGGGCTGCTATTTTCTAGCCGCCTATGGGCGCGGTACATGCGTTTGTTCAAAATCGCCGCTAGATCGGCACTCATCCTAGCTTCGAGACAGACACCTCCCCAAGGCAGGAATTTGGGTCAGTTATGACCCCCGAGCCGATGAAGAGTGCCGGAAGGCGGACGTCGGGATAGAAGCCGGCGGCCATAGCGGCGCGCAACCGCGCCCGTTGCGCTCCCCACTAGACTCGTTTTCACCACGCGCGTTAAGATGGGGCAGCGCGCCCGCGCAATGGCATCATGGCGGAAGAGATTCTTTACCTCACCGAACTGCTCGGCCTTAAGGTCTATGACCTCAAAGGCCGCCTCATCGGCACTTTGCGCGATGCAGCGTTGGTTCCGCTGATTGATCCCATTCGTGTCGACCGCTTCCTGGTCGGCGCGGGGCCCGGCTGGCTCAGTATCCGTTACGACCAAATCAAGTCCATCGATACCAGCGGCATCCACCTCAAAGACGAGCTCTTGACGCCGTACCATTCCGATGAATACATGTTGCGGATGGTCAGAGACCTGCTCGATCAGCAGGTGATCGACGCTCAGGGCCGCAAAGTCGTGCGCGTCAACGATGTCACATTCCTCAACGAGATGGAGAATGGCACGCAAGTTCTGCACATCCTGGAGATCGACATAGGCATCCGCTCTATTGTGCGCCGCGTGCTTAGCGGCATTGTGCCGCCGGCGCTGATTCGCGCCCTGCAGCAGCGGATACCCCCGCATTCCATTCGTTGGGAATTCTGCAACATTGTCGAGGCCGATCCGCAGCGGCGCGTGCGGCTGAATATGTCGACCAAGCTGCTCGAGGACATGCACCCGGCGGACTTGGCGGACATTGTCGAACACCTGGGCCATGAAGATCGCACGGCGCTGATTAACGCCGTGGATACCGAGACGGCCGCTGAAATGTTAAGCGAAGTAGAGCCCGAGATTCAGACCAGCATCATCGAATCGCTCGACGCCGAAAAGGCGGCTGACATTTTGGAGGAAATGGAGCCCTCCGAAGCCGCCGATGTCTTGAACGAGTTGGAAGACGAACAATCCGAGCAGATCCTGGAAGAGATGGAGCCTGAAGAAAAGGAAGAAGTCGAAGAGCTATTGGAATTTGGCGACAACACGGCTGGCGGCCTGATGGATACCGGTTTCCTAGCGCTGCCTGAAGAGGCCAACGTCGCGCAAGCCATGGAGGCTTTGAAGAATTCCGAAGAAGCAATCGAAGACTTGCATTATTTGTTCCTGGTTGATGCCGAAAACCATCTACGCGCGACTGTTCCGCTGGCAAAACTGTTTTTTGCGCCGGGTGATGCCCTTCTCAAGGAATTCGCCAGCGAGCGGCTGCTTTCCATCCCGGCCAATCAAAAACAGGACCGCGTGGCGGAAATCTTCGACAAATACAATCTCTTGGCTCTGCCCGTGGTTGACGAAAACGAGGAACTGCTCGGTGTGATCACGGTCGACGACGTTGTGGCCCTGTTGCGGCAGAGTTGAAATTTATTGCCTCTATAGGTTCACTCCCAGGCGGCGCGTAACAGCTTCGATCGTGCTACGCGATTCCAGAACCCCGAGCCACGCAGTGCCTGCGAAATAAACCGCGCCATAGACCGGCAGCGCCAGGCCAGCGAGGAGAATAGGATGGCCCGGACCCATGCCGCGCTTGATGAAGTAAGCCAAAGCGGCTGCCGCAATGGCGGTGGACCACAGACGAATCATGAAGCTTGGCGCCAGCGGTGTCTTGCCGATGCGCTTAGCTAGCGCCGCGCGCAGCAACACGAACTCAACCCAACCGGCTATGCCAGCGGAGGCGGTCAAGCCAGCCACGCCCCACTTCGGATCGATGCCAAGCCAGCGCGGCAGCAGCAAGGCACCGATCACACCGAGGGTCGCTGTCAATATCACGCGAATCACGGCGAAGCGTAGCGGCGTCCTGGTATCGAGCAGCGCATAGAAGGCCGATGAATATAGGCGTCCCAACGAGGTGGCCAACAATCCCACAGCCGAGCCGGCCAACACTGCCCAAACGTCCTCTACTGCGGTGCGCTGGAATTTGCCGGATTGGAAAACCAAAGCCACGACGATATCTCCCAGGAAGAGAAACGCGACTGCCGAGGGGATGACGAAAAATGCAATGCGGCGGAGACCGGCCGACAGGCGGCCACGCAAAAAGGCGGCAATTTCGTCGTCGGTGCCCACCGCGCTTGACAAAGTGGGCAGCTCAGCGGCAGACACCGACATGCTGAAGAGGCTGACTGGCAAAATGGAAATAATTTGACCGTAACCGAGCGCCGAAATTGCGCCAAGGGGCAGGAAGCTGGCGATCTGTTGATCGACGAACGCGCTGATCTGGACAACACCGCGACTGATGAACACCGGGCCGAAATTGCGAAGCACGGAGCGCACTGGAGGCGACTTGAAATCAAGGCGCGGTCGAAATCCAGGAAGGAGCGCCAACACACGTGGCACTTGCACGAGGAACTGCAGTAGACTGCCCAGAACCCATCCCCAGGCGACATCTACCACGAGGCGCGTATCCGCTGCGCTGTGGCCGGCTGTGAGATTCACGCAAATGACGGCTAGACTCAGAGCCACGGGCGCGAGATAAGAAAGTAAGAACTGGCGATGACTGTTAAGCACTCCCAGGCACCAGGCGCTCATCACCAGCAGGCCGGTCGCTGGGAACAGAATGCGCACCAAATGGATGGCCAGAATGCGCCTCGGGTCGGCTGCTCTGAAACCAGGCACAATCGCATCAATAAAGAGAGGCGTGGCCGTTACGCCCAATGCCACCAGAACGGCACAGACCAGACTGAGAATGCCGAAGACCGCTGCCGCCACTCTTTCCGCGTCCTCGTCTTTACCTTGGGCGCGTAGCTTTGCGTAGACCGTAACAAAGGAAGCCGACAGAACGCCCTCTCCGAAGAGGTTGCTTAGCATATTCGGTATGCGGATCGCGGAGCGGAACGCGTCCGCCGAAATGGAGTGAACGCCAAAATAATGGGCAAAGACCCGTTCACGAACGAAGCCGATGATGCGGCTCAGCAGAATCCCGAGCGCCACCGTGGAGGATGCGCCGAGAGCTCGGCGCCTGGGCAAGGAGGCGGCTTCTATCGCCGGCTCGGAAGTGGGCATATGGGAATGGGGCGGCAGCGGCGCAACGGTCGGTGAGAAACTGGGCCTGTTTCTTATTGGAATTCGGATGCGAACTAGCAATTGTGAACTGCTTCCTTCCGAGGTTAACAATTGTTATGAATTTACTTTGGGCCCTCGCGCATCCACCAACTGTTAGGAGTTTCGGTTGAAACGAAAGTCGTCGTTTTGCATATTGATGATCAGTGCGGCGCTGCTGGTTCGGACAGCCCACGCCAACCAGGCAAAAACGACCGAACGAGTGGCTGCGCTGAAAGACTTGAGCAAGACACTCGAAGATCTTTCTGCCGACGCGGGTCGTAGTGTTGTGCAGATCTTCGTTCGCAGCTACGTCACGGCGGAAGACTCGGACCGCGTGGCCGACCTTTTGACAAAAGAAACCGTCAGCGGATCGGGCATTTTACTCAGTGCCGACGGCTACATCCTAACCAATGCTCATGTGGTTCGAGGCGCACATGAAGTAAAGGTGCAACTAAACATACGCGCCGAGGCACAGGCGCGCGAGCAGGGAGATCGTTCGTTCAACCGCCCGATGGCGGGCAGGGTGGTGGGCATTGATCGTGACAGCGACTTGGCGGTTGTCAAAATCGAAAAGACCAATCTCCCATTCCTGAAGTTTGGAAACTCCGATGAATTGAAACAGGGACAGATTGTGCTGGCGCTGGGCAACCCGTTAGGTTTGGACAATTCGGTCAGTATGGGCGTGGTCAGCGCGGTGTCGCGGCAGATCAAGACCGACGATCCAATGGTTTACATTCAAACCGACGCGCCCATTAACCCCGGAAACAGCGGCGGCCCGTTGCTGGATGCGGACGGCCAAGTGATCGGCATTAACACTTTAATTTTTTCCCAGTCGGGCGGGAGTGAAGGAATCGGCTTTGCCATTCCAAGCGACATTGCCAAACAAGTGTATGCGCAATTGAAGACGAAAGGACATATACATCGGGCGCAGCTTGGCCTTGTCGGCGAGACGATTACGCCCGACATGGCGGAGGGGTTGACGTTGGAAACGGATCATGGGATCGTAATTTCCGATCTCGAACCCAACGGGCCTGCCGCCAGTGCCGGTGTGCAGGTGGACGACATTGTGACCGGCTTGAACGGCAGGACCATCACTAGTGTGCATGAGCTCGAAGCTTACATTTTCAGGTTGTCGCCGGGGACATCGGTGACCCTGCGAGTGCAGCGCGGAACCAGCAAACTGAGTCTGCCGGTGGTTACAGAAGAGCAGTCGGGCGACGAATTGGATTCGCTTGCCGACATGGTCGACCCACTGAAGAACGTGGTGCCGGAATTAGGCATCGTTGGCTTAGACATCAGCAAGGCCGTCAGCGACCTGATGCCTGATTTGAGGCGTCCGGCGGGTGTGGTGGTGGCGGCGCGCAAAACCAATGCACCCTATACCGGGCCGCTGCTCCAAGTAGGCGATGTCATTTACGAAGCGAACCGGCGTGTCGTAAATGGAGTGGAGGCGCTCCGCAATATCCTCGACCGATCGAAGAGCGGACAGAGTTTGGTGCTGCTGATTGAACGGAACGGGCATTTGATGTACATTCCGCTGCAGCTCGATTGAAAGGTCTGGCTCCGCACGCTAACTTAGTGGGAGATGACTCAAGGTCCTATCACAACTTTTATCCGGCATCACTACCGGCACTTCAACGCGGCCTCGCTTGTGGAAGCTACCGACGGATACATCGCGCATTTGAACAAAGGTGGCGTGATGTTCTTGACTATGGCCGGCGCGATGAGCACGGCCGAACTGGGTGTTTCGCTCGCTGAAATGATCCGGGGCGGTAAAGTTCATGGCATCTGCTGCACGGGCGCGAATCTCGAAGAGGATGTCTTCAACCTGGTGGCCCATGATTTCTATGAGCGTGTCCCACATTGGCGCGATCTGCGGCCGGAAGACGAGCAAGCCTTGCTCGAGCGGCACATGAACCGCGTGACGGATACTTGCATACCCGAAGAAGAAGCCATGCGGCGGATTGAGGGCGTGATTTTGCAGGAATGGATGACGGCGGATACCCAGGGCGAGCGGCTGTTTCCTCATCAATTTTTCTACCGGATTTTGAACTCGCCCGATTTGGTAAAGAGCTTTCAAATCGACAAGAAAGATAGTTGGCTTTACGCTGCTATGGAAAGGAACCTGCCGATGTTTGTGCCAGGCTGGGAAGATTCAACGTTGGGGAACATGTACGCTGGTCATTGCATTTCAGGCGATGTGAAGAACGTCCATACAGTCCGCACGGGCATTGAGTACATGATGTCGCTAGCCGATTGGTACACGAGAATTTCCAAGAGTGCTTCGATTGGCTTCTTTCAGATTGGCGGCGGCATCGCGGGCGATTTTCCGATTTGTGTAGTGCCGATGCTTCGCCAGGATTTAGAGCGCGAAGATACGCCGTTATGGGGTTACTTCTGCCAGATCAGTGATTCCACTACCAGCTATGGCTCGTATTCGGGCGCTGTTCCGAACGAAAAGATTACCTGGGAGAAGTTGAGCATACATACGCCGAAGTTTGTGATTGAGTCGGATGCGTCCATTGTGGCGCCGTTGATTTTCGCAGCGGTGTTGGGCTGGTAGACTACAAACCGTTGCGAAGCTGGGTTCGGCTTGAGGAAGCAAGATGCTGGCTTGCTATTTTAGAAGTGACCCAAACACGGTGAGGTGGCAGAGTGGTCGAATGCGGCGGTCTCGAAAACCGTTGATGCCTGCAAGGTATCCGTGAGTTCGAATCTCACCCTCACCGCCAGAAAATAAAGGACTTAGCTCAGTCGAGCTTGAGCCGCCAAAACAGTAGTTTTTGGCCCCGTGCAAATGTGGTGCAAATGCCAGATTCATTTCGCCCCCTTTGTCGCTTTCTTCTTTGACTTCTTCTTATAGATGTCTTCCGTGGTTTTGGCGGCTTTTTCATCATCGCCGCTCATGACGTGCGCGTAAATATCTAGCGTCACCGTGGGGTTCGCGTGGCCAAGGCGTTGGGAAACGGTTTTGAGCGGAATGCCGCGACGAAGGAGTTCGGACGCGTGCGTGTGCCGCAAATCATGGAAGCGTATTTCGCGCGCGGTTACACGGCGCGTGAATGCTATGTAATCGTCGGTGAAGCGATCGGGCGGCCAGGGAGTTCCGTCGTTCAAGCGGAAGCACGAGATCATGCTTCGGATAGTCTGGGCCGAATAGCGCTTTCGTTTTTTCCTGGCGCTCGCGATGTTCTTTAAACGCTTCGATCAGCGTTTCAGAAAGCGCAATGGTGCGATTTGACTTCTTGTTCTTCGGCTTCTTGAAATGGATGCCGGCGCGCGTTTGACCAAGCGACTGTTTCACTGTCAGCCGGGCGTTGTCCAAGTCGAGATCACTCCATCGGAGGCCCAGAATTTCACCTCGTCGCATTCCGGTGTATAGGGCAATCAGGATTGGAAGGTAGAGATCCGTACCCTCGGCCGCTTCAATCAACCAGCCTGCCCGATCTTCTTCTACCGGCTTCATCTCTTTATCTTTCGCGCGAGGAGCCTGGATCATGGCTGCGGGATTTGTAGGCCGAACTTGCCAGATGACCGCCTGCTGAAGCGCTTTACGAAGTAGGCGATGAATATGTAGAACGGTGCGCGGGCTAAGGCCGGTCTTGGTGCGTCTATTTCCAGAAGTAGCGGACCAGGCATAGAACTCTGAGAGTTGCTGCGGTTGGAGCTTCGTCAACTGGATCGCCCCTAGTCTGGGGTTGATGTTTAGATCAACAATTTCCTTGTAGCGCTCGAATGTCTTTGCCTCCAAGTTCGGTTTGACAGTGGCCAACCAACGTTCAAGAAATTCGGCAAGTGTTTGTTTCGACGCCTCGGCGTAAGTTCCGTCATCCAGTGAACGGAGGAGTTTATTCAGTTCGTTCTGTGCGGCCTTTTGTGTATGGAACCCGCGAATCCACCGATAGGCGTCCTGAAGCCCTCCGTTCTTCGCGACGCGCTTTCCGCGGTAGACGATGGCTGCCCACCTTTTCTCGCCGGTTTTGAGTTGATAATTCCGCACGTGCCCTCGCATGTCGCCTCAACTTAACGCAAAACGTGAGCCTTCTGTTTAGAGGTCGGAAGGCAAATTAGCATCTGTTCGAGCGCAAATTTGGGAATCAATATTCGCCGACCTATACGGATCGACGGGACTTCGCCACGTTGGATCGCCTGATAGGCGGAAATCTTTCCGATCCTAAGAATCTTGGCGACCTCAACGACGGTAAGGACGGTCGGATTGGTGGTTTTGTTTGGCATTGCACATCTCGAAAACTAGTTCGGTTTAACGTTGAACTGACCTGCGTATTTGCTGCGGCTAAGCAGGTCCTCCCAATTCTCGTTGAATAAATTCCAGAACTCTGCGCCGTTGGGCGGGGTCAGTTATGAGCTTCAAAGCTTCCTCGCCGATGGAGCCCAGGTACCGAGCGTCCGCGTCGATCAAAGGAGTACTGGGGTTGATTCGGCGTTCGAGTGCTTTCGCAACAATCATCATGTGACAAGCTCCTAGCGCAGCTAGTTCTCCGTCGTTAAGATTTTGGAACATCCAAACGATCGCTGAAAACGGTGCCGGGGGACGATCCTTAGAAACAGCCGCAATCCCTTCCCACGGTCGCGGTGGAACGTCATCCACTTCCGCCACCACCTCCGAAGGATGAAGATCGGCTAACCTCTGTCTGTCTAAATCGCGGGCTTGAATTAATGCAGATAGAAGGCCAGAAAGTGCGTAGACGTAGCCGTCCTCTGCGGTGGCCAAGAACGCCACTAAGTCCTGCTCTAAATTACTTCGCTTTAGTGTAAGGGCTTCCTCCGACAACCCACTTGCCTCGGCAAGGTCTGATAAACGGTCAAGAATCTTGCGATCTGGGATTCCATTTGTCTCGTATCGGACGACTGATGCGGCCGAAATGCCTGCCGCATGCGCCAAATCTTGCTGTGTCCAGTCGTTCTTCACTCGAATCGCCTTAATAGCCCTAGCAGACGGACTGCGGCCTTCAAGTTCCTTACGTAGCTCCCCGCGAAACAACTCCGCCAAATCGGGTCGACCAGCATTTTCAGCCTCACGAACGAGTTGCATCAAGACGTCGCCAACCGGCGGCTGACGGGTTTCGTACCGGCCGATCGTAACAACACTGACGCCCAAACGTTTGCCGAAAACGGTTTGTGATTCGCCAAGTTGCTCGCGCAGCATCTTAATTCCTTTTGCTAACTCGCTTTGCTCAGGGGTCACCCTCAAAGTCTATACCCACCAGCACTTCAAGAGCACTAACGTTGACTCTTTCAGCTTATGATAAGTTATAAATAACGTCAAGAGCTAAAATGATGTAATTGCATATTTATTGATAGAAGGACAGGATTGGCCCGGCCCTTAGACTTGAAAAGAGTGGATGGTAAAATCACTGGCCAATAAGGAAATCCAAATTGAGGCTACAATCATTTGCGTAGGGTTTGTTTTGTGGTTTGTCGTACAAACTTGGCTTCAGAGTCAATTTCTCTTACAGAACGCCATCTTCTACATTCACGCGTGCTGGAATTTCAATCGAACGAAACTTTGGTAAGAGTTCCTAGTGCAATGTCCGATCTGTTCGATTTTTTCGATGGGATATCCTTCGACGTTAAAAGTTGTCGACGTGGAGTTCGTGGGTTTTTCTTTTTGCGAGCTTAGTGGCGGTCTTTGTCGTTCTTAAAATGCTGGGTCCAGGGCAGCGTTCCCAAACTTACGTGGGTAGCTGCCTCCTTCCCCCTGCAGTTCGGGCATCCCCAGTGTTGTATCCGGTTATTTCTCGACCAGGTATTGGATCGCAATCGGTTGGCTTTGTTTGTAGAGTGTGTCCACATTTTTTACCAATTGTTTACTCGTCGGAGCTTGCGCTGAAATCCTGATGGCGCGGTGCAACGCACCCAGGAACGTTAAGATCCTTTTTAAGTTTGCCGCTGCGGTCACGATTCCGCTTTCAATTTGGTGGACGAGCCACTTGGGCGGCGTTGACCTCTTCCCCGTCTTGATCGGCTCGGCTTGTTGTCTAACTTTTGGTGCCATTTGCGCCGCGGCAGTCGTTTTGAGATTTAAGCACCGGCACAGTGGTGACAACTATTCTTTGCTGACCGCTGGTCTGTTTGGTGTTTTCATTGCGACAAATCTTATAAGGTTTTTGCAGCGTCTAAGCTTACAGTCAGCCAGATCGAGACTGTACTTGATGACCGGCTCTGTTATCGCGTTGGCCAGCATTTCCGGCGTACTGTCTACTGCTTGAAAGAGAAACAACGTAGGGCTTGACAGGCGTACAAATATAACAAGCTTTGAAGATTATGAATAGCCACGAAAGTCCACCGAAACCAACAGCGTCATCGCTCTTCACAAACGGTACGTCGCCGGGATTAAAGTGGCGATGCGAAAACTTCTTAAGGATCGGCCGCTACCGATTTCCAAGGTGGCCCTAATGGTGGGAATGAGAGAGCTCTACTTGCCAGCGCCGCCGATGCTGGAAGCCGCTCTTAGTTATAGGGGTGCCCTGCGGTTTGTGGCTTTTCACTACTCCCCTAGCCTGGCGGTCCCAGTTCACTCCGATGGTGGTGACGACTTGCCAATCCCGAATGCAAGTGACTGGCTCAATTTTGTTAGTCATCCGGCACTTCTCCTGAGATAGATCAATGCACGACTCTGTTCGGTCGTTTGGGCAAAGGCCGGATATTCACGCACGAACAGTTCGAGGAACTCGACGATACAGGACGGGGCGTGTATTGCAAGCGGTTCCATGCGTTGGTGGTTGATCGCGAAGAACGAAAGCTATATTTGGCGGGGTGGGAGGCGCTCAAGATGTTCCAACCGTATTCGGAACCTGACGATACCGAAGCGCATTTCGAGATGTTCGACGGCAAGATGGTGAGCCGTGGCGACAAACAGTATAAAGAACCCGCGAGCCCCGAAATGGTCGAAGCGCTTTTCGGATTCCTTAATGATCAATTACGGGACGTTGAGGTGCAGGAGCGTCTAGCCCACTGGCACATCCATCATGGACGCCCAACGGAAGGATTGCGGATTCTCTGCGAGGTCGTCCAAAAGCATCCTGAGCGCCGGAAATCGCCGGAATTCCAGCAAACACTATCTTACTTGTTTAGGCAGCTTCATGATTGCGATGCTGCGATCACCGCGTTTGAAGAATGGGCGCGCGCTTCGGAAATGAATGCCTATGACCACGTCGAGCTTGGTCGACTCTATCTCGAAGCGAAACGATATAGAGAAGCCCTAGATCAGTTTCAAGATACCAAGCAAAAAGAGCCGGACGTGAAGGACGCCGAATGGTACGCGCTTGAGGCGCACGCATACAAAGGATTAGGAGATTTAAATCGCGCCTTGGATTCGTGTCGAACGGCCATGACCAAATATTCAGCGGACGACACTATCCTTGGGCGGGGCGCAAGTGTCCACGTCGAACTTGCGGATATCGCAGCTTTGCGCGCCGACTTCGGTACGGCAGCTCTGGAATGCCGCGCCGCCATTCAAGAGGGATACGAAGACGAAGCCGAATTTGAGGAGTCCGTCGTTGTTTACCGGCCGGGCTGGTGGTTGTCCGCCGAAGCTCGTTTGGCTAATGCCGCTCGGTGCTTCGAGGTCGCCGGTGAACAGTCTGCCGGTATTCATCTCGGTCGCGGCTATCTGTTCCTCGCGATGGGCCGGTACGCGGCGGCTGAAGAACAGTTCCGTCGGGCAAACGCGGTTGAAATTCTGGAGAGGCCCTCTGGTTTCAGGGTGTAAGTGCGCTGGCTCTAAAACAGCGGGACCGGGCGCTTGAGATTTTCGGCGAAATGGCTCACCTATTCCCGGCGACGAGCGCGGGTTCGTTGGTCCCGCGCTGGTAGGTGCTGCTGAAGGGAATAATGGCGCGGCGTTCGAATATTGTGAAAAGGCGCAAGAAATCAATGCACAGAGTGGGGAAGTACACGTCGTTCTGACATATCTCAATTGGTCGAAAGGAAATTATTCAGAGGCTGCCAGCGAGTCTCAAAAGGCTGCTCGTGGAGGTTTCCGAGTTCACCGATTGTTAGTTGACCCGCCGAACGATCATCACAAAGACCATCGTTTTTTGACGCACGATGTCGAAGACGGTATTCGCGAGATTGCGGCAAAATGACTCGCGCACGGGAAGCCGCAACCGACATTTCTGGTTCTCCTTATTTAGCCGTCACCACTGAGTCCGTCCAAGCGGTTCTTGCGTGTTTCTCTGGTTTACGTGAACCAGATAGCTATCTTGACTCTTTTGCGCTGTCATTCCTGACCATTTTGGACTGAGCAAGGAGCTCTGATTCCGGACCAGCCTGATGGGGTGGGTCTGCTGGCGATGACTCTGACGCACCACGTTCGCACGCCGAATCATCCAGTTGGATGGCTAAACCTGGCGATCGCTCTTCGGGTGATCGCTGTTTCTTGCCCGCATGATGGTAGCGAACTAAATCGGCGACGGCTCACGTTGGCCGCCGATGCTTGTATGAATTCGATCTCAGTTAGCCCAGCGGCAATACGATCTTGGACAGAACTCGGAATCATTCGTCATTTGAGCGGTGATTCAAGTGAGTCTTTGACGGCGTTCGAAAAAGCGCTTGAGGTCGAACCCTATGACGTGCCGCTCTGGCTATGGAAAGCTTTTGTCCTCGAAACCTTGGGAAGACACGAAGAAGCAATCCACGCAACTGAACAAGCTCGCAAGCATTACGCCGCCAGTGGCGAGTCTGGTGAATTGGACCATTTGTTTGAAGGTGCCGATTGCAGGCGCGCTTTGATGCGAGCGACTTCGATCATCAAGGCATCAATCGGAACGTGTGGGACAGTCTAGAGGCGAATCTCCCGGCGAGAGTTTTGTTGTTTTCAGCAAACTTTATTTCCCGGTGTGTCCTTTCGGGTCAACCTCACTTCAATCGACGAAATCGGCCAAGTGGATTCCAGTCGCCATCGGTCTTTATCGTTCCCTATTTTGCGAGTGACTCATATGTGCTTAACGGTCAATGGGTTTCTCCCAAGTTTGCCAGTCAGAGAGGACCAATTCGTTCTATTTCTCGACGGCAAAAACGGGCAGGGTCTGTCGAATCCCGCGTGTCCGAAAGCCACTTTCCAGGCAATTAGCGGGAAAGTAAACACATCGCCGTTACTCGCGGGTGACAGGCTGGCTGCCTCCTTGCGAGGCGGTCGCTTTCAAACGTTTGGCCGCAGATGTCTTCGTGAAGCCGAAATCTAGTTTCCGACAAGAGTCCTGCGTTCCTCATTGGGCTCCGATAGTTTCTTTGAAGCTGTCTTCTCGGATGAGGTTTGTTGAGTCTTCATATCTCGAATTTGCCTTCCGGCGAACTTCTCATCCTATTTATCGGTCCTAATCCTTCCCAAACAGTAAAGGCGATTGACGTCGAGCTTGGGAATCTCCGCGTCGATTGAAAATTGAGAGGAGAGGCGCTCACCGGCGTGCATGCAGATCCAAGCAAATCAGCAACTTCTATCCCACCTGCCCCTTATTGGAGGGTAGCCCACCTCGCATTTTTTCTCGTCGAGAGCCGGCCGCTTCCGTCATCAAATCGCGCGACTTGGGGCAAAACGCGGTTAATCGGCGGGAGGTTCCAACTCATGACCATGATTCGGACCCTAGTAGCACGAACCCCTGTCGGCCTCCGCTCAAATTCCCCCCAAAATGTATCGTGACTTTTCGGCAAGCCTGCATGACACTGGGGAAAAATCCTGCTAGCGTCAACAAAGGCTGGGAGGCCGGAAGCAATGACGCGAGCACTCTATACCAGCAGCTTCGACGATGTCGAAGAGCTAAGAAAGAGGTTCGAGGATTTCCGGGGCCGACATCAGAGACGGACTCGACTGCCAGAAGAGTTATGGCGGGCCGCAGCGGAGATCGCGCAACGCCGCGGAATGAATCTGGTTTGCCGGTGCTTGCGGCTGGATGCCAACAGCTTGAAGAAGTGGATGGGCAAGGGAGTCAGTGAACCGGGCCAGAGGCGCGCGAGCAGAAAGAGCAAAGTGCCCACCCCACCAACGGCCTTCTTGGAGCTGTTGACTCCTACCGCCGCGAGTTGCGTAATTGAAGTGGAGTCGCAACGTGGCGGCAAGCTCGATTGGAGTTGAAGGGCATTGCCACTCGCGAGATTGCCGAACTGATTCATACCTTCGCGGGCCGTTAGGCCATGTTGCAGATCACGCCGCAGATGCGCATCCTGGTCGCCATCGAGGCGGTCGATGGGCGCAAGGGCATTGATTCTTTAGTTCAACTGTGTCGCCAAACCCTGGATGCCGATCCTTTCTCCGGTTGCGTATTTGTGTTTCGCAGCCGCAGCGCTACGTCCATCCGATTGTTGACCTATGACGGCCAAGGGTTCTGGCTCGCCCAGAAGCGGCTTTCGAAAGGTCGCTTTCGGTGGTGGCCGAGCGGCAAGGGCGCGGCGCGATCACTCGAAGCCTATCAAGCACAGTTGCTATTGGCCGCTGGCGATCCCGACACGAAGGCCGCGCCGATGTGGCGTCGAGTGAGTTGAACCCACATTCGAAAAAGGTCTTGCGTTCTGAGCATTTTTCTGTCACACTGCTGCTGTGGCGGCACAGTGGCGCTATCGGGGACGGAACATTGGCGACGAAGAGATTGCTTTTCTGCGCCAGTTCATCGCTGAACATCCAACCTTGAGCCGCTGGGCGTTGTCGCGGCAGTTATGCGAAGTGTGGCAATGGAAACAAGCGAACGGCGCATTGTGCGATGCGCTCTGCCGTGGATTGTTGTTACTGTTGGAGCGCGGCGGAGCGATTGCGTTGCCGGCGGTGCGCGGCCATTTTCCGAAGCGGTTGGACCAGCGTCCCGAACCAGTGGTGCCGGATAATCGAACCGTGCGTGGCGCTTTACGTAAGTTAGGCGTGCTGGAGTTTAAGCAAGTGCGGCGCACACCGCAAGAGCCACTCTTTAACAGTCTGCTGGAGCAGTATCACTATCTCGGTTATCAGCAACCGGTCGGCGAACACTTGAAGTATTTGGTCTATGTGAGAGGGCAAGCGATTGCGTGCTTGGCTTGGTGTTCGGCACCGCGTCACTTGGCGGGCCGGGATCGTTTCATTGGTTGGAGCGCGGAAGCGCGCAAACGCAATCTGCGAATGCTTGCCTACAACACGCGCTTTCTGATTCTGCCCTGGGTACAAGTGCCGCATCTGGCTTCGCACATCTTGGGCCGCATGGCTAAACTCGTGCCACTGGATTGGCAAAAATGTATGCGCATCCGGTGTATTGGCTGGAAACATTCATCGATCCAGCGCGCTTCAAAGGCACGTGCTATCGCGCAGCGAACTGGCAACATCTGGGAAACACGACGGGCCGCGGCCACAATGCGCGCACCAAGAAATCGACGCAGCCAGTCAAGGAGTTATTTGGGCTTCCGTTGACGCGAAACTTTCGTCAGCTATTAAGTCAGTGAGATGAAACAAGCGAGGAAACGAGTCGATGTGAATCTGCCTGAACTCGATGCCTTGTTGGAACAAGCACGGCATGAGCCGCTCAGCGATCCCGATTATTTGAAGTTGAAAACGGCTCTGCATGCGTTAGCAGGATTGGCGGCGCCGGCACGCAACACGGAAAAAACGAATGCGGTTGTCGGGGATTCTGGCAACGCGCCAGAGTCGACCGACAAGGACGACCCACAACGACCTTCAAAATCGGGACATGGACGCAACGGAGCCGCAGCCTTTTTCGGCGCGCGGAAGGTAAAGGTTCCACACGCCCAGTTGCAGAGCGGCGACCGCTGCCCGGAATGCGAGAAAGGGAAAGTCTACCTACAGAAAGAGCCGAAGCCTTTGGTAAGAGTCATCGGCCAAGCGCCGTTGGCAGCGACAGTGTACGAGTTGGAGCGCTTGCGTTGTAACGGCTGCGGCCAGGTGTTTACTGCCGAAGAACCGGAGGGCATTGGACCCGACAAGTACGACGAAACAACGGCAGCAATGATTGCGCAGTTGAAGTATGGCAGTGGTGTTCCGTTCAATCGATTGGAAAAGTTAGAACACAACCTCGGGATTCCGATGCCGGCGGCTACGCAGTGGGAGATTGTAGAAGAAGCGGCCGAGGTGCTCAAGCCCGCGCAGGAAGAGTTGATTCGGCAAGCAGCACAGGGCGAAGTGCTGCACAACGACGACACCAGCATGCGCGTGTTGCAACTGGCGCGCGAGCCTTCCGACAAACGAACGGGCGTGTTCACCAGCGGCATTGTAGCCACTGGTCAAGGACACAAGATCGCTTTGTATTTCACAGGCCGCCAGCATGCCGGCGAGAACCTGGCGGATGTATTGAAGCAACGTGCGGCGGAGTTGCGTCCGCCCATTCAGATGTGTGATGCGCTTTCGCGCAATGTGCCGAAGCTTGCGGCAGGAGTTGAGATTTTGATTGCCCATTGCCTTGCTCACGGAAGAAGACAATTCGTCGAGATCATTCAAAACTTTCCTGGCGAGTGCCGCTACGTTCTTGAGATGCTGGGCAAGGTCTACGCTCATGAAGCCGATGCGCGCGAGCGCAGATTGACGGCGGCGCCAGAGACTGTCATTCCATCAACAACACAGTGGCCCGGTGATGGAGGATTGCATCACTGGCTGCAGGAACAGTTCGCGCATAAACGAGTTAGAACCAAACTCCGGCTTGGGCCAGGCGATCACTTATCTGCTGCGGCATTGGAAAGGGTTGACCGCTTTCTTGCGCGAGGCCAACGCGCCGCTGGATAACAATCTTTGCGAACGTGCTCTCAAACGCGCCGTATTGCATCGCAAGAATGCAGTGTTCTACAAAACGCTGAACGGCGCGCAGGTGGGCGATCTATTCATGAGCCTCATTCATAGCTGCGGGCTGTGTGGCGCGAACTCATTTGACTATCTGACACAGCTTCAACAACACGCACAAGAACTGGCGAACCATCCAGCCGAATGGATGCCTGGAGTTACCGGGAAACGCTTTTACGCCTGGGCGTCAACGTCAACTCCAGTTAAGAGTTATGATGTTTTCCGGGCGGTCCGCAAAATCTATGGCCCGCCAAAATAATCTTATGAGCACCGCTCCCATTCAGTTTGAAAAAATCTGGATCGATCAATGCCGGGCTGCCGAAGGCATACTGGGACAGTTCGGATTGCAAAACGCGCTGGACTATCTGATCGGCGAAAAACTTTTTAACTTTGTTCAAGCCTCGGAGCAGCGCACCGAGTTCGCAGCCGAACTGCCGCTGTTCGTTGTTGAGATCCGGCGCTTGTTTGCCGCAGAGCAGTTCGTGATTATCTCGATCACCT
>CAVXRP010000033.1:0-325037 GCA_963764105.1 Bryobacterales bacterium | reverse complement strand
GCGTCGGGGTTGGTTTCCAGGAATTCTTTGAACTCCTTGTCAGCGCCGAACAACCGTTGCAGCGCGGCGTTGACGATGTGAGCTTCGGAACTTTCAACAAACGCGCAATACGCTTTCAGCTGTTCGGCGACCGCCGGTTGCAAGCGGATACGCAGCGGTTCCTGCTCGCGTTTATCTTCTTTTTCAATGAGTGGCATGATTAGTTCTCCTGATTCGTGTGTTTGAGTAGAGGGAAATGGAACACCATCCGTGCGGGATGGCATACTGATGGCGAGGAACGAACTTGACAACTCAGCTGCCAGTTGAACTTCCCCGCGAGCAGATTGCGGCCTTTTGTGTCAGGCACCATATCCGCAAACTCTCGTTGTTTGGCTCGGTGCTTACGGAGCGCTTCGGCCCCGAGAGCGATGTGGATGTGCTGGTGGAATTCGAACCCGGTCGAGCGCCTGGCTATTTCGGCTTCGCAGGTATGGAGCTGGAGTTGTCGGAGATGATCGGGCGAAAAGTGGATCTGCGCACCCCGGCGGAGCTCAGCCGCTACTTCCGGGATGAGGTGGTCGCCTCGGCAGCTGTTCAATATGATCATTGATGATCCGACACGTCTCCGCCACATGCTGGAGGCGGCGCGGGAGGCCATCAGCTTTGCAACAGGAAAAACCGTAGACGATCTCACCCGCGATCGGATGCTTCTTCTTCTTTGGTAAAGGAACTTGAAATAGTCGGCGAAGCTGCGAGTCGGATTTCGCCAGAAACAAGGCAGGGATCAATACTATTCCGTGGCCGAAAGTCGTAGGGATGCGAAACCAACTGACGCACGGGTACTTCGAATGGGACGTGGAACGAATTTGGGAAACCGTGTCTTCCGATCTTCCCGAATTGGTACGCGCATTGGAAGCTGTAATGCCACCCAAAGCCTGAAGAAGCCGACGGTTTTTTTGGTCTGGCATCTTATCCCTCTTACTGAAACGCCTGGTCCGCATGGAAATAGGTAATCGCCAGACCCAGCGGGTTGTGAGGAACCACATTGTTGGGAACCTCGGGGTTAAAGCGAAACTGAAACTCGGCGGTCCAGCGTTCGCGTTTGTCTTCCGTGCCGGCAGTGGTGGTGAAGACTTTCGTGAACTCCACCCGCGCGCGGTACGGTTCGGTTTCGAGTTCCTCGATCACAACGTTCGAGACCAGCACGTCCACGTTGTCTTCGTTGCTGGCGAGGAACTTGGGCAGCCAGTTTGTCTTGCGGTCGCTGGCGTCGACAATATCGGCGACGCTGCGTTCCAGGAAGTAGATTGATTCGACGTACCGGTCCTGAACCGTTTTGCGGTTGCGGCCATAGAAGCCGGTTACAAATTGCGTCAGGAAGTAGCGAACTTCCTTGGCTTGCGGCTTGTAGTCCGCCTGCGACGAATTCACGGCTTCGGCACGGCCGACATCGTCAATCCGCACGATGACGGGCTTGATGTGCGCCATGGCGCGCGAGATCCGCAGGTTGTTGAAGCTAAGGATCGCGATGACACCGAGCGCGGCGAGCAGCGCGATCTTGAGCGCTGTGTTCGTCGTCAAGGTGGAACCGTAGTACTCGAAGTGCTTGGCGGCGGCGTACTCGATGGGAGGAAGCGCCGCCGGATCGAAAGTGTTGTCTGTTTTCATTTGAAAGCCTTCATGACGCTGCTCTTCACTGTTCCGGCCAAGTTGCCACCGGCATGGGCGGCGCCTGTGAACAGGTCGTTGACGAAATGCGTGACGTAGAAGATGCTGGCGAGCATCCCCAGCGAAAGTAGAAAGAGCCCAAGAATCTCGGTAGCGGCATGAGCCAGCGCGAAGTTGCCGCCAAATATGTTATTAATCACGAACACAAAAGCGTTCGCCCAGATGAACGTCAACGCGTTAGCGATGACTTGGTAGAAGCTGTACTTGATGGTGTAGGAAAGCCAGTTGTAGAACAGCCAATTGAAGCGCGGCACCAGGATGAACGGGACCAGAAGCGGCCCCACTAGCGTGCCGATGCCGATAGCGACGAAGCTGAGGAGAGTCAGGACGAAGAGGACACCGTCCGCCAAAACCAGCAGCCCGGTGAACTCGAAGTAGAAGCCGATTTCGAGAAGCTGTGTTGCACCTGGAAACGGCGTGTTTTTTAGAATGTTGTCGACCTGACTGGTGAGAGTGTCGAGCGCTGCAATGTTGATTTTGTTCGCCAGATCGTAGGCAATCACGGGAATGATCTGGTGAACGTTATTCCCGCCCAGCAAACGCCAACGGCGCATTCCAATAGCGCAAGATCGTCTCTCCCAGCACAAAGAGGAAGAAGAAATGAATCAACTCGTCGAGGGGCACGACGAGATGATGCGCAGCGAGCGAAGCGCGAGCCACCCGCAGACCCAGAATCGCCAGCATGATGACGGCGATGCTGGTGAAAACAGTTTGCCCCTCCGCCAAGAAGATCGGGCTGAAGTTCGTCGTCATCTGGTCGATCTGGTTCGTGACGATGCCCGAATAGTCCTGGAGTCCCGCTCCGAAGGAGAGCGGGACCGTGGCCAGGAACAGGAAGACGAGTTTGCGCGTTAAGTTCATGAAGTGGCCTTATTTGGGACGGTATTTGCGAATGGTGTTCGCGCTGCCACCCCAGTTGTTGGAGCTGGTCTTGATGGCTTGCTGGAGCGCCGCGCGCGACCGCGCCGCGTCCGCTTCCTTCTCGGCTTCTTTGGCGTTGCGATAGGCGAGCGAACCAGCAATGCTGGCGAGCAACAAGACGGCAACTGCAAGAAATTTGATGTTCAACAGATTTGACATAGGGCAATCTCCTTACTGCGGGCGATAGTTGGAAATGGTGGCGGCGGAGCCGCCCCAGTTGAAGTCCTGGGCATTGTTGTAGTCGTAAACCTGGCCTTGGAAGTCGAGCGACTCCGCCAGCTGATCGCGCTGAAGTTTGATCGGCGAGCGTTTGCTGTTGCGCGAGACAAGTCTGAATCGCACCTTGCGCGCGCTGCTCGGTATTGCCCTGTTCCTGGTGGCCGTTGATCATGTTCAGCTGCTCGATGTTGCTGTTTGTGCCGGCCGTCCCGTCCAGATGCGAAACGGCGAGCTTCATGATCGAGGGAAGATTGAGCGCCACATTGGCGTGGTAGTTGGCGACATTTTGCAGGCAACTGACGGAAGTTCCGTCCATCGCGTTCAGCGTGGCGAGCTGCGCCAAAGTCGTGCTGGAACCGGGCACTTGGCCAGCCATGTAAGAGTCATGCGTGAGCGGATAGGTAGCTGTCGCCCAGGCTTGCGGTGTCAATCCGGGTTGGCCATTGATCATCTGCGGCCAGAGAATGGTCTCGCCGTACTTGTCTTTGGTGAAATCGTTGGTGGCCATCTGCGCGATGGTCATCCATGCACCTTTCTGGCCGGTGGTGAAACTCCTTGCCATTGACATGCCGAGGTTGTAAATCTGCATGCCGCTGGTCCAAATCTTGACGAGTTCGTTGTACTCCTGGATCAACTTGGCGCCATTCGAGATGTCTTCCTGCCAAATCTTGCCCAGCGACGCCCAGGATGAACCATCGAACACCGCAATCTGACCATTCAGTCGCGGCGTGAACAACGGCAAAAACAAAACGACAGCGGCGGTAACAGCGCCGCCTTTGAGATAAGGAATGATGCGTTTCCTCATTGGCGAGGACTCCTTTCGTGGTGAATCGTGATGGGTTGCGGGTGGCGCAGCCAGTTTTCAACCGGCCGCAAAACAAAAGCTGCAAACAATGCGAGGACACAAATTAAAGCCATGACTGACATTCCGAAGGCGATGAAGCCGGGAATGACGAGATCGAGGCCAAGTCGATAGCGCAACAAGCGTTCTGTGCTGGGTTGCATGGTTGTCTACTGCTCCTTTGGTTGGTAAGCAGGCAGCGCCAAGTCATCGGTGAGGATGATCTTCACGCGCGTGCCTTCGCGAATGGTGATGGTTGGCATACGATTCAGAAACCGGTCGAGAATGCGATCGGCTGACTGAGCCGTACTGGCCGAAACGCCGTTTCTGAAATCGCTAAGAGTATTGAGAGAGGCGGCATTATTGCCGATTTGCGCAAGACCGCCGATCGCGCCGACGGCGAGCGCCGCGCCGAAAATTGTCGCGTAGTGGTTGTTGACTTTGTCATGCAATCCCGCTTCGCCAGCCTGCGCCAGACCTGGCTCGGGGTGGTCGAGAGGAATGCCGTAACCGTCCAGACCCGGCGTCAGAATACGGTGAAACGCGACAGCCAGGCGCTGCTGTCCCAGCAATGAAACTTCATGCGCTTCGCCGAGGCCGCGCGCACCTTGAGGGATGAGAACCAGCCGTGTGCCCGGCTTGTAAACATCGTTGGTGATCATGACATTCACCGGACCTGGCTCGTCGCCGTCGAGCCGGTTGGTCAGTTCGGCTTCGATGACGGTGCCTTCCGGCAGCCAGTACAGCGGCTGTGCGGCGGGATCGAAATCCAAAGGCCGGCGTTTGTGTTGCCGGTCGTGTTCGCCTTCCGGCTTTGCTTTTGCCGATTCCGTAGCGGCGTCTGGAGCGACGACGGTACCAGCTTCCGGTGCAGGTTTTGGACTCGCGCCATTGGTCGTGAACGAAACCGGCTGGCCGGTTTGAGTCACGCGATTGTCGGCAAAGAGCGATTTGTAAGCCAACTCCGCGTGTTGCAACTGCGCCTGTTGCCGCGCATCTCCAGCCGAACCCGCCATACCGTGCGTTGCTTCGAAGATCGCTCGCTGCTGTTGCGCATCGCGCAACGCGTCGGCAGCTTGCAGTTCGGCGAGCGTCTGCTTTTGCTGGTTCCGTTGCGACGCCACTTCGTTGTCGCGATCCAGGTTTTCTTGCAGGATTCTGGTCGAGTCGTCAATCGACTTCTTCAAGTCGTTCACTTGCTGAACGGTCGGTGTTTGCGCGGTGCGCTTCTGTTCGCGCGCCGTAACGGGATTCTTCGGCGGCGTATTCGGGCTAAAGACATTCGCCAGAATGACAACCACCAGCAGACCGACGACGGCAAAGAAGATCTTGCGTTTCGCGGCGTCACTGATCCCAGGCGTTTGGATTGTCTCCGGGTCTGGAATGCCGGGCGTCCCTACGTTGTTGGTGTTCGTGGCCATAGAACTAGCCCTGTTTCTCCCGCTTGAATTTCAGAACAGTTTTTCCAACCCGCAAATAACCCTGATCCAGAACTTTCGGAACGGTGTAGCGATGGTGCGCTTCATCGAACTCAAACTGAATCAGCGAGTCCTTGCCGTCTTTGACTTCGTAAACTGCCGGGGGCTCAGTCGGCGTCGCTTCGATATAGGTGAAGCGGTCATCGTGATACATGGCCATGACGTTGAATGGCTCATGCATGGCGGTTGGCTTGTATTTGTAGTCGTGTTCGATCTTGGCTGTGACATTCGCCAAAGCCTCCACCCGCTCTTTGGCAATTTCCTTGTGCGCATCGGCTTGCTGCCCGGTGAGGCGCGCCTCGGCATCATCGGCGCGTTTCTTCTCCTTTTCGAGGTCGGCGACTGGGACGAAGCGCGGTTTGTCGCGCAACGTGACAAGCGCGCTGTTATCCGACGGAACGATGAACAGCTTCAAATCGGCCGGCGTTGGCGTTCCCGACACTTCCGTCGCAATGAAACTGTAGACGTGGCCTGCCTGGGTAACGAGGTTGATGTTGGTACGGGCCTTTTCTTTGGCAGGCTTCACATAGGCGAGATTGCCGGTCCAGTTGACGGCCCAATATTCCTTGTCGCCGCAGGTGGCCTCCAAGATCGTCTCCGCTTCCGGCAGTTCGATCAAAGTGGTAAACCGGATGGCGGTGGCCATCGGAACGATGTCGGTTTTCTTGTATTGCACTTCGCGGCTGGTGCCAGACGGATCTGCCGCGAAGAGGAAAGCACTCAGTGCGAAGCCGAGCGCCGAAATGTTGAAGTAGTCGAGTCATAGTGTGCTCCTTAGTGCGCCGCCTCAGCGGCAAGAACTTCTAAACCTTTGGCCTGGCCGTGCGCTGCAATCGCAGCGTCGCGGCGGGCATTGTCGAACGGTGAATTGGTGTAGGTCCAGTACGCGGCTGAATCGAGTTCGACGTTCAGCACGGCGGACCGGGTTGGCGTTTTGAGCAGGAACTGCCGTTTGGGAATCAGCGCAGCGAAGCGTTCCAACTCGCGTTCGTTGAGCTTGAACATCTCGGCGTAGCTGGCCAGGTCGGCGCCCGGATTCGCCAGCAGAAGCTTCATCGGGCAGATTTCGTTGACGAGGTCCAAAACGCCGGCGAGTTCGAGATCGGCGGCGGATTGTGTAATCAAGGCAATCCCGCCGTTGTGTTTGCGCCAGGTCTTACCGGCGGAGACGAGGTAAGTGCGGGCGCGCTCATTCGCCAGGAAACGCCAGACTTCGTCGGCCCATAACTGTTTGGGTTGGGTCGAGAGTGACGGATCATAGACGATCTGGCTGATCCGCTGGAAGATATAGAAAAGCAGCGGCTGCAGCACCTGCGGATACAGCTCGTCCATGCCCTGGAAATCAAACGTCTGGAAGTGCGAGAACGTCAGGCTGTCTTCGCGGTTGTCGAAGATCGAGCCATACTGCCCGCGGCCGATCCAGGGCTGCAGATAGGGCGTCATCTTCGGCGGCAAGCTGCGCGCCAGTTGACTCAGTGTTCGCATACCTGGTTCGAGGATGTACAGCCCTTCAATCGCCTCGAATAGTTCGCGATTGTCTTCCGCTGTGGGTGCGAACTGATTCACCGCCATCAACGACAAGACAAACGAAAAGAGGAATTGCAAATTGTCGGACGTCGGATCGAGAACAAACGGGTTGATGCGAAAACTCTGCCGACCTTCGCCAAAGCGCATATTGAGATAGCTACCGTCATACTTTGCGGTGAGCCCCTTTGTAGCTGCCGCCGATGTCGAGAATGACGGTTCTGCGGATCGTCTTTCTGCGAGTGATCAATCAGCAGATTCGTGGTGACGGACTTGCCGGCTCCGGGCGCGCCGAAAATCAGCATCCCGAAACGGTCCGCTTCGTAGACGTTGAAGTAGTACGGCGTCCGGTCTTCAGTGGTCAGCACCACAGTGGCTTCGCTATTCAAATGGCGGTTGCGTTTTTCGCCGGCGCTCGGCGCATAGACAAGGCTTACGTCGGCATAGTTGCCACTCAGGAGCCAGGCGCGGCGAAGGTTGAAAGCTCCGTTGCCGGGAACAATCGAAAGATAAGCGTTCAATGCGTTGTAGCTCTCTTGGATCAGAGCGCCCTCGTGAGCGCCGAAGATTTTGACTACGTCGGCCGCTGTTGTTCGCAACTTCGCGCGGCTATGCTCGGCGAACAGGACAACCGTGAAGGAAAACTCGCCCAAATACTCGCCACCGTTCTTGACCCGCTTGAGAGTCTGCGTCAGTTCGGCGACATCATCCGTTTCCGATTCATCGGCGACCAATTCGTCTTTCTTCCCGAAACTCAAAATCAGATTGAGCAGAGCCATGGGATCGGAGATCCATTGGCTCCAATAGTGGTGAGACTGCGCGCTGCGAATCTTGGCGATGGCATCATCGTTGAGCAAGCGGCGGAATTCGCTCGCGAGAATGAAATTGCATTCGAGCTTGAGCAACTCGCGAAACACGTTTGGAAACGTCTCGCTTGGAAGTTCCCGCAGACTCAGCACTTCCACGTTCTGGTGTCCGATCCGCAACCCGTCGCGATGCGGTGCGGCGGCTGAACTCGTCATGTAGAAATCGACATGCGAATCATGGCGAAGTGTCTGCATCCCTGCGGTCTCTCGATCAAGATTTGCCAGGACACGGAAGAACTGAAACGCATCCGCCTTTGGCAATAGCCGCAGGCCGATCAAATCACCGATGCTTCGTTCGAAGGCCTGAGTCTGCGCGAGTAGTCTCTCGCGGTTTTCTTCCAACTCACGGGTCAGTATGCGCAGCGCTTTTTTGTTTAGGAAGGAACTCGCAGCCTTCTTGCCGACCGCGCCTGGCTCCAGCACAACGGCCAAATACAGTCGGATGGAATAGAGGCCCTTCTGTTCGAGAAACTCCCGCCGATTGCTAACAGTTTCTTGGACAGCCGGACTGTCGTACTGAGTCTGCTGGTCAATCCTGGCGCCGTCATGCTTGACGACGTACTGATACAGCCGAATGTCCTCATGGAAGATCGCGCCAAGCCGCGGCCAGCCGTTTTGTGTTCGAGTCCATCGTGGCGTCCGTCAAGCACTGGGGATCAATGCCGGATAGTTCAAACACCACGCCGAGAGCACCGGTTTTGGTGAGAAAAACGTGCTCGTCGATAAAAGCGCATGGCGCGAATAGCGCATTCGCTTCACCGGCATCTTTCCATGGCTTGATGAATTTGGGCAGAGGCAGCATCGTTACTCCGTTTCGGGCTTTCGGACAAACAGAACCTGGAAGTGGGCGCGCTTCGCCGGATCGTAGAGCCAGCGATGCCGGCGAGCCAGGTTCCAGACCAGAAGCAAATTGGGGTCGCGGCGCGTGGCAATCCGCGCGCCCGTACAGACCGCAAGGAAGAGAGCAATCGCGATCCCCTTGTAGACAAGCGCGTCGTTGACTGCGCCAACGACCGTCGCAGTGACAAGCGCGAGACCTGCCAGACGCATATCGACGCCTGCAATGAGCAACGGTTTGTTGAGGGCTTTCGCCGTGGGTCTGGTTGGTCTTCATCGGCTTACAGACTCTGCACCCAATTCACGATGGGGCTGGCGAAGAGCGCGAGTGTCAGCCCGATCAACAGCCCGGTGATTTTGGCGCCCATGTGCGCGCCATGCGAGCCGCCGCCGGCGAGACTGAGCCCGACAACCACGGCGATGATAATGCCGACCCATTTGACAATGGCGACGACTTCCACCGAGACGCCTTGCGCCACTTGGCCGAAAGGACTCGCTTGCGCGAAACAAAGGGTTGCGGTTAGGCCGAGCAGTAACAATGACTGAACGGCCGGGGAAAAAAGATGGGCGTGTTTCTTCATAAACAGAACTCCTTAAAATTGGTTTTTGGACAATACGGGGCTTAACCGTCCAAGACGGTTTAGGAAGTGATTTCAAGGCGCACTACGCGCCTGTCAACAACGGGGATTTTGGAAAACGTGCGCGGTCGCTCGATGTGTTTTAGTAGCCGAACCCACGGGCAAGAGACACCCGCTGGCGCCGACAAATCAGTGCGGAGGCTTTCCGCATGCCGTGATTGGGCTCAATGCACATGCATGTGCATGTATGATAGAGATATGCGAACGACGATAGAGATGAAACCTGAGCATCGGAGTGCTTTGCTGGCGCTAGCGTCGCGTCGCGGGCAGAAGGGATTCTCCACTGTGCTCGGCGAAGCAATAGAAACGTTTTTGCAGGGCGAAGTGGAACGGGAAAAGCGTCGCAAAACCCTGCTGTCCCTAGGCGGGTCGCTTTCAAAGAAGGAAGGCGATGAATTACGAAGTACGGTTAGGGAACTCCGGGAGAGTTGGCGTTGATTCTTGCAGATACGGACGTGCTGATAGACTTCTTGGTCGGCGTGCAGCCGGTCAAGAATCAAATCGCGCAGTACATCAAGGCCGAACGGCTCGAAACTACAGCAATTACCTGCTTTGAGCTTCTTAGCGGCGCCGACCAGACCAAGCGAGGGCGTGCCGTTCGCCAATTGCTTGATGCGCTTAATGTGCTGCCGCTCGACCGCGAGGCTGCGCGGCATGCTGCAGAAGTTAGAAGGAAGCTCGACCAAGCCGGACAAACGATCGGAATGGGTGACAGCCTGATCGCCGGTATTGCCCTGGCCCACAACCTGCCGCTCTTCACGCGGAACAGGGCTCACTTCGAGCGCGTAGAGAAGCTGGAGTTGGTTAAGGTAGGGGAATTTGCTTCTTAAACCCTTGAACAGATTAGGAGCGAATGCCTGTCTTACTGGCCAAATCTGTAGCCGACTGACGCCCGCGCGGGCTGCTAAATCAGTCCGTAGGTTTTCCGTATGACGTGGCTCGGATTCGTCGAATCTTCGCCGAGTACGGTGGTTTTGAAGCGATTGAAAACAAAGAACAATAGTGCCGTGAGGCACTTTCAGAACGGTCTTAAAATCCTTTTTCTCGCAAGGGAAGTGCGGGTTCAAGTCCCGCCCCGGGCACCAGTCCCCAACACACTCCGCAAATACACAAAGCAGCTTTCCAATCATTGTGAGCATCGACGGCATGTCTACAACAGACCAGTTGCCGGTCGTTGACATGGACCGCAATCACGGAGGCTAATATGGCCAGACGGATCAGCAGGTTCTTCAATGCGTCATGCTGATAGGCGATCGAAGCACGCGAGGAAACGCCGTGCGCCTGTTCGGCGATCGCGCGAAATCCGTCGAAACTCAGTTTCACGTTGCGCCTTCATTGTCGAATAGGTGGCCCGAACCATGGCAATCGGCAGTATGAGGTATCTTGACATACACAAAGCGGATGACCCAACTCGCCAACAAAAGAAAAATCACCGCGCCAAATATGAACAGGAAGCCGCCATTGAGGACCGTCAGCGCTAGCGGAATCAGCGTTCCAGCGGCGAATATCAGCGCGCCCACGCGCCACTGTTGTTCGCGAGTGTAGAGTCGCGCATGGGTTGGTCGCAGGTTCCGAAACAACAGTCCTAAGGGAATCCCATTGAGCACAAGCAGCACGAGGAACCCGGTGCGGAGGATGTCTTTCGCCTGTGTTTGCCCTAGCAGGGCGGACACGACCAGCAGTTCGGCGCAACCCAACAGGAGGGCCGAATTGGTCAGATAACCTCCCAGCCAGCGCGCATCTTTCCAACCGGGTTGCGCGTTCGTGCTGAGCAAGACGCCCTTGTAGGCTGCGGCGCCGAAGCCAGGCAGCAGTCCCACCACCACCGCGATGATACGTGCCCGCTCGAAGTCCATCCCCATCTCGGCCAGCAGGCTGAGCGCCGCCGCCGCAGTCAGGGGAAGCGAGAAGATCGTCAAACACCACGTCCCCACCGACATAGGCGAGCCAAGTTTGAAAACCCGCAGCATGTGATGGAAACGCAATGGGTCGCCCAGATCGAACACGAGCAACACGAGGTCAACCAACAAAAGCACGAGAGAGACCGGATAAGCGACTTTCGCCACGGGAGTGAAGACCGCGGGCGCCGCCAACTCGCTGACGGCGGCGGCCATGAACAGTCCCGTCGCCATGCCGTTCAGCAAAGCGTCCAGGGCGATCATGCCGTGCCACCCCGGCACCTTGGTCACTGGCATGTTCGCATAACCGCTCTCCATTCCTCCTGCCGGCCCTCCTGCCGGTAAGGGAGGTTTGGTGAAAGCGTGCTGCGCTTTGGAGTTCGCGTGCATTTCAGGGTTTCAAAAGAAAAACCACCACGAGCAGTGCGGCGATAGCGGCCAATCCGCCTACGACAGAACGAACGTAATCTCCCAGCATGTGCAGCCAAGGATTGAATGGCTGATCCGGCAAGCCGTAAACCGCAGGACGATCAACAAGCAGATAGAACGAATGCATCTCGGAATAGGTCTCAGTCGGGGCGTCGCCATAAAGGTACGCCTGCGGGACGCCCCGCCGGTGCAGTTCCTCCACCCGTTTGCGGGCCTGCTCGCGCAACTCGTCTACCGGGCCGAAGTGGATGGACTGGGTCGGACATGCCTTGGCGCAGGCTGGCTCCAGACCGTCGCGCTGGCGGTCGTAGCAGAGCGTGCATTTGTGCGAATGGCCGCCCACGTCGCTGCGAGTGATCACGCCAAACGGGCAGGCCGCCACGCAGCACGAGCAACCGTTACAGATGTCGGCCTGAATATAGACGTTCTCGAACTCATTCTGAATGATGGCGCCGGTCGGGCAAGCCTGATGGCAAGGAGCCGCCAGGCAATGCTTGCAATGGTCGCTCATCATGAGCCAACGGTTGAGAGCTGGCTCGTTCGCGTCCAGGGAAACAATGTTGCTGGACGGTCCCTCGGAGAATTGCTCGATGATTTTCACATGGCGCCAAGTTGTCGCCGACAACTCCGTCGTATTGTCATAACTATTTCCGGACCACGTAAAGCCATCTGAGGGCAGTTGGTTCCACTGCTTGCACGCCACCTCGCAGGCCTTGCAGCCGATGCATACAGTAGTGTCCGTGTAGAAGCCGGTAGCCGGACGGGGCTCCGGCGGTTCACCGTGCTGGAAGGGATAGATCAGGTGTCCCACCAACTCCGCCAATGGGCCGCGCGGCGGATCGCTCGTCTGGGGCAATGCGGACAGTTCTGTTTCTCTACTTGCCATTCCCGATCCTCCCTTCTGGTTGGGCGCTGGCCGGCGTGTCCGGGACGGGATCGAGCGTCGGCCAAGGCGCCGCAGGCACCGTCGGTTGCGGTGCGTGGCCTTCAAGCCGCCCGGCATGGACTTGGCAGGCGAACGCCTTGCTTTCGTGCATGCTCACGTTCGGGTCGGCCACGAGCGCGGTCAAGTCGTTAGCGTTGCTGCCGACAACCTCTCCCGCGAAAGCCCAGTGAAAGGGGAGACCGATCTGATGGACCATGCGCCCGTCGATGGTAAAGGGCCGCAGCCGTCGTGTCACCATCGCCCGCGCCTCGATCCGGCCGCGCGCCGTTTGAATTGTCATCCAGCCGCCGTGAACAACACCCCGTTCGGCTGCCAACTCGTGGCTCAGCTCGGCGAACATCTCCGGCTGCAATTCGTTAAGCCAGCTATTGAAGCGGCTCATCGGCCCACTCAGGTAATGCTCCGTAAGGCGGAAGGTCGTGGCCACCACCGGGTAGTCGGCTGTCGGCGTGTGGGCGATTTGGTTGAGCGGTCCCTCGAACAAGCGTACCGTCGGGTTGTTATTGTGTTTGGGATAGAGCAGGTTACCCAGCGGTGATTCGACCGGCTCGTAATGCGCCGGCAGAGGCCCATCCTTAATGCCCGGCGAGTATAGCCAGCCCAGGCCATCGGCCTTCGTGATGAACGGCTGTGTCCCGCCGATGGCCGCCATGCCAGTTGCACCCGGCGGCGGTTGGTAGTCGGGCGGCTTCTCCAGCTCGAAGTCCGGTTTGTCGAGTCCCACCCAGCGCCGCTTCTCAGCGTCCCACCAGACCAATTTCTTGCGTTCCGACCAAGGCCGCCCTTCGGGGTCGGCTGAGGCGCGGTTATACAGGATGCGCACATTGTTCGGCCAAGCGAAGCCCCATTCCGGTTGAAACGGGTCATCCGTGATCTTGCGCTCCTTTGCCCGGTTGCGTCCCGGCTCGGGGAAGACGCCGCTATAAACCCAGCAGCCGCATGCTGTCGTGCCGTCGTCCTTCAACTCCGAGTAGCCGCTCACCAGACGAGGCCGCCCGGTGCGCGGGTCGGTTTCATCCAGCCGGTGACCATTGATCTCCATTAGGACTTTCTCCAGGTCCGGTTCCCCTTCAATTCGGCTGAGCGTGCCATCGGGTAGCCGCGGCTGTTCGTCGAAGTCGTAGTCCCACGTGAGGTTCAGCAGCGGCTGGTCCTTGGGATTGGTCGAGCCGGCGTAGAGCTGCTTGAGGCGCTTACCCAGGTTGTAGAGAAACCAGCCGTCGGAACGGCAATCGCCGGACGGATCGACGGCTTTCTTATGCCATTGCAGCAGCCGCTGGGTGTTGGTTAAGCTGCCCTCCTTCTCGGGAGCGGCGGCCGCCGGGATGAAGAAGACCTCCGTCTTGTTCTCGGAGGGCGGTGGCCCATTCGGGTCGTTCTTCCAGAAGACGGCGCTCTCGGTTTCGAACCAGTCCAGCACCACCAGCCAGTCGAGATTGCGCAGGCCGGCGCGGTGCAGGCCGGCGTTAGGTCCGCCGCCGGCGGGGTTTTGGCCAAACAGGAAGTAGCCCTTGACCTCACCGTTTGCCATCCGATCGAAATAGGCCAGTTGCGAGTAGTCGGCATCCACGCGCGGCAGCCACGAGAACCCGAAGTCGTTTTCGAGCGTCGCTGCGTCGCCGTACCACGCCTTGAGCAGGCTGACAATGAATTTGCTGAAGTTGCGCCCAGTAGCCAGTGGGCATCCCTCTCGTAATCGATATAACAACTCAATTTTTCGTGCTCGGAGTGATGTGCAGCGGGTTGCGGCAGGTAGCCCGGCAGTGTGTCGTACAAAGTGGAGACGTCGGTCGCGCCTTGAATGGTGGAGTGGCCGCGTAGCGCCATAATGCCGCCGCCCGGCCGGCCTATGTTGCCAAGCAATAATTGCAAGATGCCGGCAGTCCGAATGATCTGCACGCCTGTCGTGTGCTGCGTCCAGCCCAACGCGTAGGCGATGCAAGTGGTCCGCTCGCGTCCGGAGTTAGTGCAGAGCAATTCCGCCACGCGCTCAAACTCTGCCTGTGTGCAGCCGCACACTTGCGAAACAACTTCAGGCGTGTAACGGGCGAAGTGCCGGCTTAGGATCTGCATAATGCAACGCGGATGCTGTAAGGTGGGGTCGCGCTCCGCAGCTGTCATGTCTTGGTACGGGGAGGTGTATGGTTCGCCGCTGCCGTCCATGCAGTGGCCGAGACGCCCATGCGGATCTTGCGCGCCATGCTCCGGGTGGCCGTTCCCAGACTCCTCCTCGTAGCCCCAATGGCCTTGCCTGGCATCATAGGATCCGTTCTGGGCGCCGTTTCGCTGGTCGAAACCGCTAAACAGCCCGGCCAGATCTTCGGTATCGCGGAAACCTTCCTCAATGATCGTCGATGCATTGGTGTAGGCCGCGACGTATTCGTGAAACCAGCGGTCGGTGGTTAAAACGTAATTCACCAGGCCGCCCAGAAAGGCAATGTCGCTGCCGGAGCGGATGCCCACGTAAACATCGCACACCGCCGACATGCGTGTGAAGCGCGGATCAACATGAATCAGGGTTCCGCCTTTCTCCTTGCCCTTCATGGGCCAGCGGAAGCCGACAGGTTGAGCCTCCGCCATGTTCGATCCCATGAACAGGATGCAATCGCTGTTTTCCATGTCCTGCTGATAATTGGTGGCCGCGCCGCGGCCGAACGAGGCGCCCAGACCGGGCACCGAGGCGCTGTGTCATATGCGGGCCTGGTTTTCGATCGACACCACTCCCAACCCGCCCCCGAACAGCTTCTTGATGAGGTAGTTCTCCTCGTTATCAATCGTGGCCCCGCCCAGCGTGCCGATGCTGCGCACCGAGTTGAGCAAGCGCCCTTCGTCGTCGCGAGTCGTGAAATCGGCATCGCGCGTCGCTTTGACACGCTGGGCAATCTGCTCCAACGCCCAGTCCATCGTCCGCGTCTCCCAATTGTCGGAGTAGGGAGCGCGGTATAGCACCTCGTGTACGCGATGTGAATTGACCGCGAGTTGGTAGGCGCTGGCCCCTTTCGGGCACAGATGGCCTCCGCTGATGGGACTATCAGGATCGCCTTCAATGTCGATGAGCTCGCCACCCTTGCTGTAAATCAGCTGACCGCAGCCGACGGCGCAGTAAGGACAAACGCCCTCGGTGACCGTGGCGCCGCGCAGCCGGGAAGCCTTCTTCAGCGTCTGTTGGCTGAACGGTTCCCGCGAAATCTGTGGTCGTTGGGTGAGTGGGTATCGAAACATATCAGCTCCTGCTGTTAGGATTTTTTCATTTCAGATTATTTCAGATGAGGCTTGAGCAATGACTGCCCTACTGAGCTACCTCCCTGACGCTCTCAACTAGCTGCCATGAAGCAGCGACTACTCCCCAAAATCTCAATCCTCCGAAAAGAACTCTCCAAGCTACACAGTCGAACCGCTTTAGCGGAATCGACGCTCTAGACAGAAATCCCCTTTACCAAGACAGGCGGCCAAGACGCGCTTTTTTATTCCCTCCTATAGCGAAAGCGCCGCCCGCGATTTCCAGTCACAGCTTTCGGAACTTTTCTGAAAATTTCTTTAAACCCCAGCGAATCACTGGATTAGCGCCAATTTTGCGCTTCGAAAAACAGCGTTGCGGATTTCGGCCGCTGCGCCGCGCATGGTCGACTGAAGTCGCCCGTAGATATTACGGCGATTCTCCACGTGAGGCATCATGGTTAACTTCCGCCAACCGCTTATTGCGATTTTTATGGCGGCGACGCTGGTCGCCGCGAGCGCTTTTGCGCAAACGAATCTGACTCAGATTCTAGACACCATTACGAACCCCGATGGAACACCGTTCAATGGAACGGTGGTGATTACTTGGAACGGCTACTCAGACAGCGGTAGCGGAACAGTTTCTCGACTCAGCACTTCAGCGACGGTTTACAATGGCGCGCTTTCAGTTCTATTAGTCCCCACCACCACCGCTTCTCCCGGCACCTATTATCAGGTTGTCTACAGTAGCAGCGATGGCACGGTGACCTGGACCGAAACCTGGCAAGTCCCGCCCAGCACAACGGCGTTGACTATCGCCGAGGTGCGTCAAACAAGTACCCAAGGAGGAGGAGGCTCGGGAACGGGGTCGGGCGGCGGTCAATACGCAACCTTGCCGATCTCTATCAGTGAGGTCACTGACCTCGCGAGCGATCTCAGCTCCATTGACAATTCGATCTCCACCATCCAGTCAACTGCCACCGCACTGGGCACTACCGTAGCCGGTCTCAGCAGCACCGTCACCACCCAAGGCACAACCCTGGGCACACTGAACACAACCGTGAGCGGGCTAAGCGGCTCAGTAACCTCGTTGAATTCTATGGTGGCGAGCTTGGGCACAACCATCACCGGTCTGAACACAACGGTGACGGGGCTAAGCACGACGGTCTCCGGCTTGAACACCACCGTAGCGAGTGATGGAACCTCCATCACAACGCTCACGACCAATCTGGGCAATCTCACGACAACCGTGGCCGGCAACACTACTTCTTTGAACACCGTGACCGGAACTGTGACTGGACTCACCACGAACGTGACGAACTTGACGAATCTCGTCAATGGTTTGAACGCAACCGTGAACACCTTGAGCGCCGCGGGTTCCACCGCGGTTTTCGCAGACGACGAAACGCCCGCCGGTGCGATCAATGGCGTCAATACGGTTTTCTCACTCGCCAATACGCCCGCTCCGGCCATGAGCCTCACGCTCTTTCGTAATGGCCTTGAGTTAGCACAAGGTATCGACTATACACTTAACGGTTCGGCGATCACCTTCTCGGCAAACGCCTTGCCGAAAACGGGTGACATCGTGCTTGCCTATTACCGGACACCGGGCACTGGTTCCGCCACCAACTTCGCCGATAACGAGACACCAGGAGGGGCCATCAATGGCGTAAACCTCACCTTTACTCTGGCTTCGGCGCCCAACCCCGCGAGCAGTCTGCGCTTGTTCCGCAACGGTCTCTTAATGGACCCGGGCGGCGACTACACACTCAGCGGCTCGTCCATCACCATCACCAGTACCGCGCCGCAAACCGGTGATTCACTTGCCGCCTACTACCGGCATTAATAGCCAGCGGCATCCCAATACTTTCTTAAATCCGGATGCAACTGAGGCGTCGATCGCGGGATCTTCAAATTTCCGAGATCGGCCGGGCGAGGAGGGAGGGCTATTTTCTTTGCGGTCTGCTCTCCCGAATCGCTTACTCTCTCGCGCGGCTCAGTAGTAGATGTCAACAGATACGCCACCTCTTATGACGCTCTGTCTTAGTGAGTTTCAGCGAATCAGCTAACCTATCAGGTGAGGTCGAAGGAAACTTCGATGCCCACAAGGAAGAGAGATACATGGAACTTGGTTTGGTTGGTCTGGGACGTATGGGCGCGAACATGGTTCGTCGTCTGAAAAAGGGCGGACATACCTGTACCGTTTTCGATTTAAGCGCCGATAGCGTGAAGAAGATGGCGACCGAAGGTTTCGCCGGCGCCACTTCGCTCGAAGACTTAGTGAAGAAGCTGGCAAAGCCGCGGGCGGTTTGGGTCATGGTGCCCGCCGGCAAGGCCACAGAAAGCACCGTCCAAACGCTCGCCGCAGCGATGGAAGAGGGCGATACCATCATCGACGGAGGCAACAGTTTCTATAAAGACGATATCCGGCGCGCCGCTGAATTGAAGAAACGCGGCATTGATTATATCGATGCCGGTACCAGCGGCGGTGTCTGGGGTGTGGAGCGCGGCTACTGTCTGATGATCGGCGCCGACCCGGCAGCCTTCAACCGCCTCGAACCTATCTTCAAGACACTGGCCCCCGGATTAGGCTCCATCGAGCGCACCCCTGGCCGCGACAAGATTCCAGGCACCTGCGAACAAGGCTATCTGCGGACCGGCCCTCCTGGCTCGGGCCACTTCGTCAAGATGATTCACAACGGCATTGAGTACGGCCTCATGCAAGCCTATGGCGAAGGTTTGGACGTTCTGGTCCACAAAAGTTCCAAGGATCTGCCCGAAAACGAACGCTTCGATCTGAATGTCAGCGATATTGTGGAACTCTGGAGACGTGGTAGTGTCGTCGGTTCGTGGCTGCTCGATCTCACCGCCATGGCACTGGTCGAAAATCCCGATTTATCGAATTTCAGTGGCTCCGTCGAGGACTCGGGCGAAGGACGCTGGACCATAAACGCCGCCATTGAAGAGGCCGTGCCGGTGGAGGTGCTCGCTTCGGCGCTCTTCACGCGCTTCCGCTCACGCCGCGAACATACCTTTACGGAAAAGGTGCTCTCCGCCATGCGCTTCAAATTCGGCGGCCACGTCGAGCGCGCCTCCGGCGGCTGAGGATATCTCGACACACGTAGGGCGGCCATTCGTGGCAGCCAGGCGGCTTTCGAGCCGCCTCCGAGTTATCAACAATGCCTTAGCCGCCAAGTGCCTCGAAAAGACACTTTTTCCACTGGCGCACATCTAAGCTCCAATGCACTTTGGCATTTGCTGGATGCTTCAGTAACTCTTGCCAGATCGATTGATTACGTTCATTCGCCGCGACTCCCAGGCGGTCGACCACCGTCATTCCCCGCGTTAAGGAACTAACGGTTTCCACATCTATGTAGTGGGAGCTTGAGGCTGTGGAGATCCCCGGTTCAAGCGCGATCGACATGGCCACCGGATCGGGCAGCGATATCCCATGTTCACCGGTCTGTTCCAAGTAAGCAGCCTGCGCGGTGGTGTTGCATTCGATCGCAAAGTCAGCCAGGGGTGTGCCCATAGCTTTAATGCGTCTCGATGTCTTGTTGGTTGATTACGGCTGGACCGCGACACAGCTGCCAGCCCACTAACTCCAATGGCAATCGTCCACGAACCACCGAGTGCGCCGCTTCCGGGTCGCACCAGATATTAAACTCCGCTGCCGGCGTGACATTACCTTCACAGCACGGTGCGCCGCCCATAACGACGCAGCGTCCAATCAGCTTTCCCAGGTCGGGCTTTCGCCGCAGAGCGAGCGCCAGGTTAGTCAAAGGCCCGAGAGTGACTAAGACCAAGCCAGGGTAGGTTTCCGCTGTTTCGATGATGGCGTCCGCGGCATGCAATAACTCCACCCGCCGACCTGGTTCCGGATAACCGTGATCGCCCATGCCGTCCCGCCCATGGAACCAGCCGGCATCTTCCAGTGGGCGGCACAAAGGCGTTTCCGCCCCACGGAACACCGGTACGTCCGCGCCGCACAGCTCGGCTGTGTACAAAGCATTGCGGCAAGCTTGATCGACCGCGACGTTGCCTGCCACGACGGTGATAGCCGCAACCTTCACGGCGGGCGCCTTCAGCGCCATGATCAGAGCCACCGCGTCGTCGGACGCCGTATCGGTGTCGATGAGGAACACGCGCGACATGGAATAAAGATAGCAACCGGAGCGTCGACCGGCACGGCGAAAGATCGAGTTGCCTCACGCGTGCTGCACACGCTGCCGCGAACGCTGTGACTGGCCGATTTTTGCGAGTTCGCGGCCGATTTCGCTGGGCGTCAGCTCAAAATCGACACAGCCCGTGAGAAGCGCGTTCTGCGGCATATCGGCATGTTCGGCGGTTTCCACTTTTTGCGCGAAGGTGATGCCGCCCATGTCTTTGACACTCTGCAAAGCCTTACTGCCATCCGAATCCAGGCCGGAAAGGATCACGGCAATGACTTCGCCGCGCCATTCGCGGGCCAGCGACTCGAGAAAGAGCGTGATGACAATCGGCCAGCCGTGCCCTTTCGACAACGTACTGAGATGAAAGGCGCCGTCGCGCATCGTCAGGTCGCAATTTGGGGGAATGACGTAAATGCGGTTGGGCTGAATTCTTAGGCCGGACACGATCAGCTCCACTGGTAAAGCAAATTCCCCGGCCAAAATTTCGGGCAGCCTGGTGGGAGCACGGCGCCGGTGATTCACCACCACAATGGCAAGGCCCGCGTCCGCTGGAATCTCGCGAATAACTTTTCGCAGCGGCAGCAAACTGCCCGCCGATCCGCCGAGGCAGACCACCGGAAAGCTCTTGCTCGCCAACTCGCTCTTCTTCATGACGGGTTGTCTGACGAAGCGGATTTTGGCGCACACGTCTCGACGCGCTGCCCCCGCTGGTCTAAATCAACCCGGAAGATGTTAACGTCTTGATCGTTCCAGCGGATGTCAACGCTTCCATCGGCCAGATTTTCGCCGATCACGTCAATCAAAGCACCCGCCGGAATGGCGATCGCAATCCACTTGTCGTGCTCGTTGACAATGCCAACGGTCGGGCTGTTTAGTTTGTACATCTCTACGAAAACGGCCTTAGCTTGAATATAGGTTGTAATCGCGAGCTAAGGGCCTATCGATTTCCCTAGGGTTGCTCCGCAAATTGCCGTGAACGACGCGGCTTGCCCTTATCATTCAATAAGGCAGGAGAGGAAGGGAACACGTGTGCTTTTCAGCGCCGGCAAACTTTGTGGGCAGCGGAGTTTTGGGTACGCTCGGCGTTATTACATTAACGAAAGTGAAACACCGGCGCGAGTTATTGTTTGCCGCGCTGCCTGCGCTGTTCGCCGTTCACCAATTCATTGAAGGATTTGTGTGGCTCGGGTTAGACGGCAATCTCTCCGCTACGGTGGCGCATGACATGGGAGCGGCGTTCATGTTGTATGCGCAGGGGCTTTTGCCATTTCTGCTGCCATTCAGCATTATGCTGTTTGAGCCGGACGTGACAAGCCGGCGGCGCATGCTACCGTTCCTCATCCTCGGCGCAGGCACGGCGCTGTATATACTGTGGGCGTTGGCTGCCTATTCCACCCAGGTGTTTGTCAGGGGACACAGCATCGTTTACTTGAACCAGGGAACGAATAACACAACGGTGGCGGTGTTATATGTGATTGCCACTTGCGGCTCGCTGTTTTTTTCGAAGGTCAAGGATATGCTGCTGTTCGGCGCCGCCAATCTGGCGATCCTGCTGGTCGTCTTGGCGGTGAAGCGCTATGCCTTCACATCATTGTGGTGCGCTTATGCGGCGTTGGCCAGCGTCATCGTGCTGGCTTATTTTTGGAAGAGTGCCGCAGACCGGCCATTTCGCTATGCGGAATCGATCTAATAGCGGCAATCGCCCCTCAATTTTCGCCGAATTGAACAAATAATCCCTTCCAACCCTCCTGCTGATTCGATGAGACGGCAAGAGGCGTCCAGGCGCTTCGCTCGTGGCTCGCCCTGAGACGTTTCGCGGAAAGACACACTATGGCTATGAGTTCTTTTGCGACGGATCTGATGAGGGCGTTTTGCGGACTATCCCGCAGGGAGTAAGGGAGGTTTTGTGAAAACCATCTTGGCTGTGGACGATTCAGCGACAGTTCGCCAAATGACCGGCTTGGTGTTGCGGGGCGCCGGCTTTGCAGTGGTGGAAGCGGTAGATGGCGTGGACGCGTTGGCGAAGTTGACGGGACAGGAGTTAAGCCTCATCTTGACCGACCTCAACATGCCGAATATGGACGGGCTGGAGCTGACCCGGCGGGTCCGCAAGCTGGCGGATTACAAATTCGTGCCGGTGGTTTTATTGACCACGGAATCGCACCCCGAAAAAAAGCTGGAAGGCAAAGCGGCTGGGGCCACTGCCTGGCTTGTCAAGCCATTCAACCCAGACCAATTGTTGGCGGTGGTAAAGAAGGTCATTACTTGACGGCGAGCGGAATCACCATGGCGAGTCTGCCAGGGGCAATCCTCGGTTCGCCCAGGGGGGCCTGGGCTGAGATTCTCGAAGCGCTCTCCGCGGATTTGGAGCGTCTGAATGGCGAGACGGAACAGGAGTTTCTGAAAATCGGCGCGCAAGTGTCCGAGTTCATCCAGACGGTGAATGTCATGTCCGCCGATCTGAGCGCGTTGGCTGAATTGGTTTCCGGCGAGCAGGGGCAGCAGGCTTCCGAGGCGTTGACGCGCGTGCTGGATCAATCTACCGAGATGGGGGTGCGTAGCGAAGAAGGCGCCCGCCTTTTGGGGCAAATGCGCCGCGAGGCGGGACGATTGAAGCAGACGCTCTCGCACTTTAGCGGAACGGTGGCGACCTTTCATTCGTTAGGGCTATTGACGCGCATTGAAACGGCACGCTTGGGCAACGCGGGTGCCGATTTTGGCAATCTGGCGGAAGAGGTGCGCCTGCTCGCGCGCAATGTGCAGAGCAGAGTGGAGAGCGCCTTGGACACTGCGGGGGAGCTGATTCCGCGCATCGAAAGCGCGCTGCAGGAAGTTTCCACGCTGCAAGAGGGGCAGGCCAAACATCTGCCTCTGGTCATTTCGCAGGTGGCCGACAGCCTCTCTTCCTACCGCGACATGCAGCGCGAGGCGCACAACGCTTCGCTCCGCCTGGGCGCCCAATATGGCGACATCTCCGAAGCGTTCAAGACGTTGATCATGTCCATGCAGTTCAACGACATCACGCGGCAGCAGGTGGAACATGTCATTGAAGTGCTAAGGCACCTCAGCTCAGACAGGGTGGAAGAAAACGGCAGTTCGCTGCTTCAGAGCCGTGGGGCGGCGGATGTGCTGGAATTGCAATCGTCGCAACTCGCCAACGCCAGTAACAAATTCACGACATCAGTGGCAGCCGTCTCGCGGAGTTTAGACGAGATCAAGGCGAGCGTCGCCCAAATGGTGGAAGAGGGCGCCGCGTTGTCCGGCCTATCGGGTAAAAGCTCCGCGTTGCGCCAGTTGGAGCGGGGTTGCAGCGCGATCCTTTCCGGACTGAGCCAGTGCGCGGGCGCCGACGAAGCCACGCGAAAAACCAGCGGCGGATTGTCGGAAAAAATCGAGCGAATGCGCGAGTCCATTGAAGAGATTCGCACGATTGAGCTGCAGATGCGGCGCATTGCCATGAATGCCCGCATCAGCGCGGAGCATCTGGGTCCGTCCGGGGAAGCTTTAAGCGCGCTGGCGAATTCTATCAAGCAGCGAGCCACTGAATCGCGGCAAGGTTCCGACTCGCTGGTGGAAACGCTGGCCTCGATGAATGAGGCGGTCGCCCAGTTATCGGAGCACGCGCGCCCAAAGGCGGGTGAGCAGGAGGCGCAGGATGAGAACTTGGAACGCATGCGCGAGGCTGTGTCGGAGTTGCGGGCGTCTCAGGAAAGCAGCGCCAGCCAGATTGGGCAAATCGCGGCTTTAGGTGAGCGGCTCGGTAAGGGTATACGGTCAGCGCGTGAAAGCTTTTCGGTCGGCGCGCGCTTTGCCGACGTTCTCGGTCAGACGCGCGAACGGCTCAAGGCGATCATTGCGGAGATCCAAGCCAGCGGTTTCAGCGACGGCGACGAAGTCACCGCCCGCGCTTTGGCTCGATTCGCCCAAAAATACACCATGCAAGAGCAGCGCGATATTCATTATGGCGAGGGCGAAACAGGCGCGGCGAGCGCTTTAAGTGAATTAACGAATCAGGAATCGGATCTAGAGGGCGATGTGGTGTTTTTCTAGCGCTCGTAGGGCGGCCATTCCTGGCTGCGAGGCGGCTCTCGAGCCGCCTCCGTGTCATTCGGTTAGTCGAAAGGGCACGACCACTTGTGTCTCAAACGTAACGGCTTTTCCATCCTGCGTGGCGGCGTGATACACCCATTTGAGAACCGCCGCCTTGGCGGCTTGCACCAGTAATGGATGGCCGCGGACTAACTGGAGAGTCTCCACCTTCCCATCTGTCCCGACCGTTACGGTAAATTCGACGCTGCCTTGGATGCGGGCCGCGAGCGCTGCCGCTGGATAGATCGGATCGACTTTGCTGATCAGACTCGCCTCCGCAACGGCTGATCCGATGCGGACCAGGCCGGGCTTCGGAGGTTCGGACCTCAGGCGCTGGAAAGCCGCCCGGCGTGCTGGTTCGGCGAGGGCGTCTTCGAGGGTTGTGGTCCATTTGGGATTACCAGGATCAAGGGCTATGGCTTGGCGGATGAGGGCGAGTCCGCGGCTGTTCTGTTGTTCGCCACCCAGAGCGGGAGCATGCAGCTGAACCAGAATGCGTCCTACGCTGGCCAAAAGCGCCGGGTCGCCAGAGGCCGCCAATTGTTCGCGCAGTCTGGCAAGCGTTTCAGAATTCATTGTGATGTTGTTTAGACGGGCCTCGGGCTGGATCGCCTGCGCCTCAGCGGCTGCGTAAATCATGGCGATCGCCCACTCATAGCGATTCGGACTGGCGTCTAACTGCTGCGCGTCGCGAAAGAGCTGGAGTGCACGCTCGGGATCGGTTCGCTCGAGAAAGCTAGCTGCATTAGCGAGAACAACCGGTGAGTCGCCATGCTTGGCGACTGCGTCCTCCCAGGCAGTCTTGATTTGTTCGGCGGAACTGTCGCTCAGTTGCACGCTGAAGCGAAACATGCCCTGCGCCATGGGCAAGGTAGAGACTTCCGGATGGTGCTGAATGAACCAGAGGAGTTGAGAGGTGAAGGGCAAGTCCTGGGCGTTCTGGCCGAAATAAACGAGCAACTCCATTCGGGTACCCAAGTCTTCCGGATGGGTTTGGAGATCGGCCTCGAGAGCGGCGACGTCGGCTTCGCTCAACCCGGCGATCTGTCCCGGCAGCGGCCAGACGATCTTCGGTTGCGCTTGCGGCTGATCGAAGCGTGCAGCGGCGGTGACATAGAGTGCCGGCACGAATAGCGCCATGGCTAAAGCCGTAATCTTTTTACTGCGCAGCGCCGGTGGATTTGGTGCGAAAAGCTTTTCAATGCGACGCTGCAAAGAGGAACCGCGCACGACACCGGTCGCTTGCGGGATCAAGCGTCCGTGCCAGAGATTCACCTCAGCCGCGAAATCGATGAGGAATTTCGCATACTGCTCGGGTGCCCCGCTGCTGGCGACGACGATTTCGTCACAAGCTTCCTCGGCCAAAGCGCACAGTTGACGCCGCAGGAACCAAGAGAGAGGATGAAACCAAAACAAACAGCTGGCGAAGGAAGCCAAGTGCAGAGTGGCGGAATCGCCGCGCTCGACGTGCGCCATTTCATGCGTCAGAGCGACGCGTAGTTTGGCCTCATCCCAGTCGCGCCAGGAGTGCGGCAGTAGAATCCAGCTGTCCTCCGCGTGGAAAGTGACCGGCACGCTGATTTCGTCCGATGACGCCAGCCGCGGTTTCAGGAACGCACCGCTCGAGAGCCAGATCTCATGGGCGAGTTCGCGAAACTTTGCATCGGGAATGTATTGGCTGCGAGTGGCCATACGGTGGAGGCGATGCAGGTCGCAAAGGAAGCGGGTGAGTAGCAACAGTGTCACACACAGATAAATGGCCGGAATGGCGAGCACCCAGGCCGCGGAATCTTTCGCTGACTCGCTGCCAGAGGTTTGCTCATTCGGCTCACGGCTGACCGTTGCCGGGGCCGTTGCGAACTGGCGCGGGAGAATGGTGGTCTCCAGTTGCGCCACAGTCCGCGAGCGTTTGAAGACGGGAGGAGTAACGTGCATCAGCGCCGGCAAGGCAAGCAGCGCGCATAGCATCCACTTCCAGAGCGAGAAGCGCAGGGCAGTTCTCGAACGCAGCAGCCAGCCAGCCAGCCCGCACAGAGACGCGAGGGTGAGTGAGCGCACCATTGTGCCAAGCGCGATGGCGATAAACGCCCAACTGGCGGCTTCCCATTCACTGAGGTTCATTTCCGTTTTTTCCTTTCTTTGCGTTCGCGGCTCAGGCGATCCACGATCTCCCGCAACTCTTGCGTGTCTACGAGTTCGTCCTCTACCATGCCGGCAAGGAGGGATTCCAAAGAGCCCTGGCAAAAGCGGTCGACGATTTGCTGGACGGCGCGCGCGGCGACACTGCGCGGCGGTTCGAGGCAGGAGTAGACAAACGTGCGCCCCCTGACTTCGTGCTGTACGTAACCTTTTTCTTCCAACCTGAGGAGAACGGTTCGAATGGTGGAATCGCGTAGTGGGCGTTCGCCGGCCAACGCCTCTTGGACTTTAGCGGCGGTGGCGTTGCCATAAGTCCAAATGGCGTGCATGACGGCGCGCTCGAGTTCCGATACCGGCGGTCTAGGCGACATGCTGTAACGCTACATAATGTAGCATTAACTGAAGGAGCATGTCAAGAGTTCTCATTTACCGTTAGGTGGCCCTTGCGCTCTCTACGCTTTGCCGCGTACCTAGGTGGGGCAGGCTTCAGCCCAAACGCCACTAAGTTATTGGATGGGCGCAGAATACCGTGCCCAGCCGCTTCGCTTCGGCTCTGTTTCGTAAGCGGAACTAGGCGGAGCGGTTCTTTCGCTTTAGCCAAAAGAAAACAGACGAAGAAATTAGACACAAGGCCAAGGCAGAGGGCTCGGGCACGATTGATCCCGTGCCGCCACCGCCGCCACCTGTACCTCCACCGCCGCCACCACCGCCGCCAGGGCCAGTCCCTGCGGGGATAGGTGAGAAAAGCGCGGGTGCGATTCCGCCCGCCAGGGGCTGGATGCCAGGAAGAATCACCTCGGAAGGAAGAACCGGTTTGGGCAGCGGGGATGCGCCCGAAGAAGCGACGGGTCCTGCTTTGGGCGCCTGGTATTCTTCGATTCGCGGATAAGGATTATAGTTCTGCGTGATGAGCGGATTGTCTGGTACGTCCAAATAGGGCGATTCCGGCGGCTCCAGAATGTCCAACTCCGGCGGTTTGGGTTCGTTGAACACTATATTGGGCGCTTTGAATACTTTTGTAATCCGGTTGGCGCAGCGCGTACGGGCGGAATTTTTTCCGTCGGTAATGATTTCCTCCCCTTTGCATACCTTGTGTTTCTTTTTCGTGTAATAAACCTTGTTGCCGATGCGATAGGCGACATACACGTACATGTCCTGCTGGAGGTGGGTGATGTAGGTGTGCGTCCCAAAGTCCGCAAAATTGGCCGCCACCACCGGATCGTTGCGGCGCGCTTCGGCTAGCTCTTCCGGCGATTCGACGCCACCCGGCACAACAGAATACTTGTAAACTCTGCGCGGAACAGTTTGCGCAAAGTTAAAAATGATTTGCCGCGGAGTCAGTTTAGTGGGCGGGTCAACGACGTTGGTCCCCGAGCCAAGAATCAGGTAAGAAAAAAGCAGACCACCTGATAGGAACGATTTAGGAATATAGGCCAAATGATAACTCTTAGGCCGAACTATAGCCTTTTCTGGTACTGATTATACACCTATTTAAGCAGTACTCATTCCATTTTCGCTCACCAGAATAATCCGAAATTGCAAAAAAAACCTGCGATACCGCTTTGTGAAGCCAAAACCCTCGTTCGCTCCAATCCTTATCTCGATCTTGGCTTTGAGTTCGGTCTACACCGTTTGGGGGCGTTCTAGCGCTGAGTGGCTCGGCTACTCGACGGCGCATTTCACCGTCTTGGCGAAGGGCCACCAGGAGCAAGGCCGCGAAGTGATCGAAAGGCTCGAGACGGCTCGTCTCTATTTCGAGAAAACCGGCTGGGCCGAGCGCGACGCTGCGCGCGGCGTTGAACTTTTGGCCTTTTACGGGGATAAAGAGTTCGAATCCTACCGTCTGCACGAGTCGGCCTACGCCTTTTACCAGAGCAGTCCCCAAGGCGATTACATCGTCATGCGCGACCTGGAACCGGAGCATTACTCGGTCGCGATTCACGAATACACCCACTCGGTAGTGGAACATGCCGGCCTGAACTTGCCGGTATGGCTCAACGAGGGGCTGGCCGATTTTTATTCTACGCTGGAAAGCCGGCAAGCGAAGGTCTTGCTGGGGGCGCCTCCGGAGGGACGCGATCTCATTCTGCGGAATCGGCGTTGGATGGATTGGGCAGTGCTCGCCGCAGTAGACGAAGAATCACCTTATTATCGGCAACCGGAAAAGATGTTGCAGTTCTACGCGCAGAGCTGGGCCTTGGTGCATATGCTGGCCATGGAGCCGCCTTATGCCGATCAATTCCCAAAATTCTTGGCTACTGTGTCGGACGGCGCAACTGCCGACGCTGCCTTCTGGGCGGTTTACCACAAGACTTTGCAGCAGGTAGGCGACGAAGTGGTGGGCTATGTGCGCTCGAAACGCATGAAGGCGCATTGGGTGAGTGTTGACGCGCGACTTGGCTCACTTGAAATGCAAGTAGTCGCGGACGCGCGCAAACGTGCCGAGTTTGCCTTGGCCGAGGTACTGGCGGCCAATTCTGAGACGGCCAGCGAGGCGAGGATGGATCGCGACCAAGTGGTGGGCTTGTTGCGTTTTATCGACCCCCGATTGCCGGCCGAATTGGCTGGCAGAAAGAGCAACTCGCTCGATTCTCCAGCCGCCCATCTCAGCTTTTTACAGGCCAGAAAATTACTTGCCATTTCCAGCGGAAATCCTAGAATATGCCCCGAAAATCGCGATACGACCTTGTGAAGTCCGCTTATTGTTTCGCGGCGTTGGCTTGTCTGGCCCTGGGGGTGTGTTTAGGTTCGCCGAACCTGGGCGTCTATACCTGGGGCGGGTTGGCAACGGTCCACTTCGCGATTTTTACCACAAATCGCAACAATAGCGGAAAGGATGTCTTAGAGTTGTTGGAAACCGCCCGCCTTTTCTACGAACACACCGGCTGGGCGTCACGCGATTTGAAGAACCCCATCAATATTCTGGCTTTCAATTCGGATAAAGAGTTCGATTCGTACCGGATGAATCCTGGCGCATTCGCTTTTTATCAGCCCACCCGCGAGGGGGATTTCGTTCTCATGCGCTCGTTGGAACCGGAGCATTACTCGGTGGTTGTTCATGAATACACTCACTACGTAGTAGGGCATGCAGGCTTGACGCTACCGCTTTGGTTAAATGAAGGGCTGGCGGATTTTTATTCGACGATGCAGTGCCGTCAGGCGCAGGTGGTGATAGGAGCGCCGCCGCCCGGGCGCGCTAACGCTTTGCACCGTGGTGAGTGGATGGATTGGTCCACGCTCGCGGCGGTCGACCAGCACTCCCCTTACTACCGCCAGTCCGATAAGATGCTCCTCTTTTATGCCCAGAGTTGGGCGCTGGTGCGTTTGCTGGTTCTCAATCCGGCTTACGCCAATGAATTGCCGAAATTTTTGACAGCGGTGTCGAATGGCGCTTCCACACAGGACGCTTTGTCGGCCACTTACCACAAGACGTTAGCTGAACTCGGGCAGGAGGCGGAACAGAATATCGGATCGAAACTTCTGGAACCGCGCGCCCTCAATGTGGACGTAAGACCAGGTCCATTGCAGACCTCCGACGTGGCCGACGCCCAGAAACAGGCGGAGTTTGCCTTGGCCGATGTGTTGGCGGTCAATCCGCGGACCGTAGAGGAAGGGAAGGGGCAGCTCGAGGCATTGGCGGCGAAATATCCCGAGGATCCCCGCCCTCAGGAATCCCTGGGCTTTATAGCAATGAGAGCCGGCGCGAAAAGCGCCGCCGAACACCACTTCACGCTGGCCGTAAGCGCTCATTCGAAAGATGCCGACGCGTTATTCTCACTGGCCCATTTGAAGATGGGCGAAGGCGACGAAGGCGCGGATGTGCTGGATTTGCTCGAGAAGGCCGTAGCCATCGACCCCTCTCACTACAACGCGCGCTTGGAATTGGGTTTCGTGGCAGCCAAAAACAAGAAATTCGATCTGGCAGCAGAAGCTCTGGAGGGAATTGCCAAACCGAAGCCTGAGCACGCATACTCCGTTTCTTACATGCTGGCCTATTCTTTCTCTGAATTACACCGAGCCGGCCAGGCGCGCATTTACGCCGAGCAAGCCAGGAAGATTGCCGCCAACAAGAGCGATCAGGAACAGGTGGCGGGCTTGGTGACATACCTCGAACAGGAGTTGCCGGCGGCCGTGGGAAGCAGAGAGTAGCTACCGCCCGCGTGTGGGGCGGACCTCCGGTCTGCGGCTGACCTCCTGGTCAGGCCTTGCGCTGAAGCAGCCTGCCGGCTGCAAAGAAAAGCATTTCCCTACAGGAAACACAAACCCTAACCGATACGACTTTGTGGGTGACGGGTTCCGCAAAACGCGATCAGGGTTCGCCGAAGTTCGGAACGAATTTTGGTTAGCCGATCGCTGGGTGAATTCGATGAGCGTTCTTTCCTCTTGAACCACCGCTCTGGCTTATGACTGAGATTATTCTTTCCACGCAGTACGACTGGAGACTTGTCGCTCTCTCCATAGGCGTGGCTGTTTACGCTTCGTTCGCCGCTTTTGATCTAGCCGGCCGAATCGCCACTTCGCGCGGACGCAGACGGGCGCTTTGGTTAGGCTGCGGCTCAGTCGCGCTGGGGGTCGGAATCTGGGCCATGCACTATATCGGAATGCTGGCGTTGATTCTGCCCGTGCCGGTTCTTTACAACGTCCCCATCGTCATTTTCTCGCTCCTCACGGCCATCGCTTCTTCCGCCGTGGCACTTTTTGTGGTCAGCCGGAAAGAGCTCAGCGAGGTGTACCTGGTGGGCGGCAGTTTGGCCCTCGGCGGTGGGATCGCAGCCACGCACTATTTGGGCCTGGCGGCTATGCGGCTCGCCGCTTACCCGGTCTACAATCCCGGCTTTGTGGCGCTCTCAGTGGTCCTGGCCGTTGTCGGTTCGGGCGCAGCTTTGCAACTGGCGCACTTGCGCAATGAGGCCAAGCGGCCCACCCGGATGCGCCTTGCGTCCGCCGCTGCCATGGGATTTGCCATCGCCGCCGCACACTACATGAGCCTCGCTGCGGTCGCCTTCCACTCCGCCCAATTCTATGCCGGTGCCGGCCACTCGGTCGGCGCGCCCGGCCTCAGCATAACGGGAATCGCTTTGCTTACCCTGGCGGTGCTCGGACTCAGCCTCATCGGTTCTCATGTCGATCACACGTTCACCGAGCAGCGCCAATTGCTCCTTTCCGAGCAGGAGCGCTGGCTCCTGGTTGTCAGCACCAGCATGGACGGCCTGTTCGATTTCGATCTTCTCAGTGGGCAGGTGTTTTACTCACCTCGCTGGAAAGCGATAGCTGGCTATGCTCCCGATGAACTGGATGCCAACTTGGAAACGTGGCGGCGGCTCATCTACCCGGAGGACAGGCAGATGGTAGAGAACGAGCTGACAGTATATCTCCGCGAGGGCGAGGGTGCCTTCGAAATGGAGTATCGGATCTGTCATCGCGACGGGACCCTCAGGTGGATTTTGGCGCGCGCCCAAGCAGTCTGGGACATGGGCAAGCCGGTTCGTTTGGTGGGCTACCACTCCGACATCACCGAGCGTAAGCGGAGTGAGGAAAAATTGCAGATTTCCGAGGCGCGCTACCGGCAACTGTTCGACAGCAACCCGCTGCCCAGCTGGATCTACTCGCCCGAGAGCCTGCGGATTTTAGACGCCAACCAAGCCGCGATGGATTATTACGGTTGGTCGCGCGATCAATTCTTAGGCCTAAGCGTCAGTTCCATGCGTATGCCGGGCGAGCCGGAAACAGGCGACGATGAGCCGAATCGCGAACTCGGCAAACCATGGCGCTACCGCACGAAGAATAACCGTGGCATGTGGGTTGAACCAACCACCTATGAAATAGAGCCGGCCGGCGCTCCGGCGCGCCTGATGACGGTGAGGGATATAACAGATCACGTGGTGTATCGGACCAAAATCGAGCAGAGCCAGCGCCAACTGGAGGGCGTGGTGGCGCAAAAAAACAGCGAGCTTCACGCCAGTAAGGCGCGCTTGCAGGCCCTGGTGGAAGCTTTGCCCCAATTCGTTTGGTCCGCGCAGCCCGATGGCTCTTTCGATTACCTTAGCAATCAGTGGGCGGAATACACCGGTGTGCCATCAGCGGAACTGCTGGGTTCGGGCTGGCTTAGCACGCTGCACCCTGACGATCAAGCCCACGCACAAAGTTGTTGGTTAACCGCGCTTAAAACGGGCGGCCACTACGACGTGGACTACCGGATTAGAGCGAAAGACGGAACTTACCATCAGTTCACGGCGCATGGCATTCCCGTGCGCGCCTCCTCCGCCACGGCTATCACTCACTGGATGGGAACATCCACCGACAAAGAAGGTCGACGGCTCGACAAGAAGAGTCCGGAACTCGCGCTTACCTAGACTCGGTGGGTAGGGCAGGGCATTCTTGCCAGCAGGCCACCTTTGAGGTGGCCAGCCCGCGGCCTTCACAATATGCACGCAAGGGCGAAATCCGGCCGCACTTTCATCGATAAAGTTCTCGATGAACCATTACGCAAAGATACTTCGTCGGAAATCCATTTCTTGCCGGGTAACCGTTGGGCTGGGTCTATTGTCCTGCGCGGCATGGGGTGCGCCAGCGGATTCGACGGTTCCGGATCTCGCCTTCGGGATCAAGGCGCAAGCGCAACTTCTCGAAAAATCGCGCCTCGCGAACGACTATCTGTATGCCAGCCTGAAATCCTTCGTCTGCCAGGAAGAGATCCAGCGCTTCCAAGGAAATCTGCGCGGGTCTAAGACGCGCCCCATCGATCGTGTTTCGGCCAATCTCTCCTTTGAAAACGGCGTAGAACGCTATTACGATATCCGCCAGAACTCGCGCAGCCTACCTAGCATTTCCACTCTCGCCGGCGCTTGGTCTGAAGGGGAGTTTGGCACTCTGCTGCAACAAACCGCTCAACTATTAGCAACCCATCCCACCTCCTTCATTGCCGCGGCGACCATCGCCGGCAATGCCGCCGTCCTCTATCGCTTCAGCGTCACCGCGGAGGAAAGCCCCTGGGATCTGCGGGTTGGTATCGAGCATTACCGCATTCCCTTCACCACCGATGTCTGGATCTTGGCGTCGTCGGGTGAAATTCTCAAGGTCGCTCGTAAATCCAGCACTATGCCCGAAGAGACCGGCATCTCCGAAATTGATTGGGATGTGACCCTGGGCGCAGTCGATCTGAATGGAAAAACTTGGCAGTTGCCCAGCGCCGCTGCTTATTCGGTATCCTACACGGAAGCGAAACGCCGCGAATGGAATCAAATCAGCTTTTCCGGTTACCGCCGCTACAGCTCCGCATCCTCATTACGGTTTGATGGGTTTTAATAGGTGGCGCTTTGCCAAGGAACCCAATGAAAATACCTGTGCTGCCCACAACGTTGCAGACGATAAGAAGCAGTAGGTGAAATTCTCAGTGGTTAGGGCTGAGCGAAACCGCGACTATGCACAGCACCCCAAACTTATTCGAGGCAGAGACCGGAGTGACCACAGCCAACGTCATGCGCGCTTTGGCAGCCAACACGCGAATCTTAATTGTTGACGACGATTTTGAGAGTGTGACCCTGCTGCGCGCTTACCTGGAAGACGCTCCGCTGTCTCTGGACTTTGCTGGGAACGGTCAGGAGGCCCTGGAAAGACGGCGCCTCACCAATCCCGCCCTGATCTTGATGGACATGCAAATGCCCGTGATGGATGGCCACACAGCCACTCGCCAAATCCGTGACTGGGAAAAGGCAAATAGCCAGCGGCGGGTGCCCATCGTGGCGCTGACTGCCTATGCCCGCAACGAAGCGTCCGGCGATAGCATCGAAGCGGGCTGCGATGGACACCTTACCAAGCCAATCCAGCGGGAGGCTTTGCTGGCTGCCATTGCCGAGTTCGCCAAGCCGGCGAGCACTGCGCAAACGTCCGGCAGCGAAATAACTCTCAAAACTTCTGCCGCCTCGGGCGACGGAATCTCTGAGAGCATCAGAGCTCGCCGGCCGGCCTTTCTTGCCAATCGCTGGCGTGACTTGGATAAATTGAAATCTTCCTTGGCTGCGTTGGATTACGTCGCCATGCGGACGATTGCACACAACTGCAAAGGAATCGGCACAGGGTATGGCTTTCCCGAAATAAGCGGTCTCGGCTTGCAAATCAGCACCGCGGCCAAAGCGTTTGATACCGATAAACTCCAGGAATGCCTAAACGATTTCGAAGCCTGCCTTAGAGCAGCCTCAGCCTAACTTGCTGGCACGCGCGCCCATACGCCTGGCGTTCGTGGGGCTGACCTCCCGGTCAGCCCTCGGAGCCGGTAGCAGTACTCCGTTGCAAATCACCTTTAATATGCTGTGCGGTGCTGTAAACACCGATATGACTCACAGAAGACTGCCGGAAGGGCAGAAGGCGCAGCTCTTCTCTGTTCGCTCTTGTGGGCTGCGTCATATAAGCATCGGATTTCACCCTATGAAAACACGACCGTTACAACGTGCGACTCCTAGCCGGGCCGCGACTGCGAAGGAGCGGCACCAATATCTCCAATTCCAAACTGTTTTTCAACGGAGCCTTACCGAGCCGGAAGCGTCAGCGACCTAGTTTGGCCTTTCTTCTTCCCCTGCTCTCCATAAGAGAGAATTTAAATGCTCGAGAAAACAATTCTTCCGGTAAAAGACAACGCCGATGACGACGAACTCACCATCAGGGCGGAGCTCGTGATGGCGCGCGTCGGCATGGAAGTGGTGCGGCGCGTTCGTGCCGACGAACGCACTCGCCGCATTTCTGTGACTGTGTTGACTAGCTCCCAAGGGGAGCAAAACGTGCTCAAGAGCTACAATCTGGGCGCCCATAGTTACCTCCGCACACCAGTGCGCTTCGCTCAATCGGGAATCTACTGGCCGATGCGGCATGAGGCGTCGCTGGCATGAGCCGCGCCAAGGAAGAAAGTCCCGCTCAGTTGCGTGTCTTGATTGTGGAAGACTCCGAAGATGATGCCGCGCTGCTCGTGAGCGAGTTGTGCGGCGGAGGTTGGGCGGTGATTCACCAACACGTCGATACACCGCAGGGGATGACCGCCGCGCTGCAAGCGCAGCCGTGGGATCTGATCGTCGCGGACTACACGATGCCTGATTTTAGTGGACCCGCCGCTCTAGCCATGGCGCGCGAGCTTTCCCAAGACGTCCCGTTTATTCTCGTATCCGGCCAGGCCGGCGAAGACACCGCCGTCCACGCCATGCAGGCTGGCGCCGATGACTACATTTTCACTGGAAATCTCAAACGGTTAGTGCCGGCCGTGGAGCGCGAACTACGCGATGCACTGGGACGCCGCCAAGCCGGTTATGCGGAGCGCCAGTTGCAAAAGGGCCAGCGCCAACTCGCCGAGGCGCAGCGCCTCGCTCATTTGGGGACCTGGCACGTCGATCTGCGAACCGGCGTGGCGGTCTGGTCGGACGAAGCCCGGCGGATTTTTGGGCGCCATGGCCGCGCCGCCGATTTCACCTTCGAGCAGTTCCTGAATTGTCTTCACTCCGCCGACCGGGCGCTGATAGATGCCAGCCTCGCTTCGCCCGATCAAACGCTCATCGCAGAAGATTGCCGAATCACCTGTACGAATGTGGCCGCCCAGTTCGTCCACGTGCGCGGGGAAATTCTGCGCGACGTCAATGGCAAGGCAATCGAAGCCACTGGCATGATACAGGACATTACGGAGCGCCGCCTGGCCTCTGCCCAGTTGCAGCTCGCGAAGGAAGTTGCCGAAGAGGCCAATCGCGCCAAAAGTGAATTCCTGGCCGCTATGAGTCATGAGATTCGTACCCCCATGAATGCCATTCTCGGCATGAGCGATCTGTTGAAAGAAACTGAGCTCGATCCGATACAACGAGAGTATGTTGACCGCTGCCGCCGCGCCGGCGCCAGTCTCCTCACGCTCATCAACGACATTCTGGATTTATCGAAGATTGAATCCGGCCGCTTCGAATTGGAGCACGTTCCTTTCGATTTGGAAGACGTGGTGGAAGGAACGGTCGAGATGATTGCGTCCAGAGCGCGGCTGAAAGGTGTCGGGCTATGTGTGCGCATCGCTCCCGAAACACCGCTTAGCTTGCTGGGCGATCCCATCAGGCTTCAACAAATCCTTATTAATCTTCTTGGAAACGCCGTGAAATTTACCGAAAAGGGCGAGATTATACTGACAGTGGCGCCCCAAGCCAGCGGCGAATCCGCTCATCTGCGCTTTGAGGTAATCGACACGGGCATTGGCATACCCAAAGAGAAACTCGCCGCCATCTTTGAAGACTTTACCCAAGGTGAATCCTCCACCACACGCCGTTTTGGGGGAACCGGCTTAGGTCTGGGAATCGCCCGCCGGCTGGTCGGTTGTATGGGCGGCAACCTCACCGTGAACAGCGTCCTCGGGGAGGGGAGCACCTTCTGCTTCGATGCTCTCTTCCCGATAAACCCCCAGCCGCGGCCTATTGAACTGCCGCGTGTTGCCACGGATCTCGTCGGGCGGCCCGTTCTGGTAGTCGATGACAACCACACGAATCGCCTGATTCTCGATAAGATGTGCTCAGGCTGGGGGATGCTTCCTTCGGGTGCAAACTGTGCCGCCGAGGCCAGCCGTTTAGTTCAACAGGCACTGGACGAGCGGCGGCCTTTCGCACTGGCAATCATCGATGTCTTGATGCCCCACGTGGATGGTTTCGCGGCCCTCACCGAAATCCGCACCATCAGCCCAGGCATTCCGGTCATCATGATTACCTCCAACAACCAGTCTGGAGATGCTACCAAAGCACGGGCCCTCGGCGCTTTGGCCTTCGCCGTCAAGCCCATTCGCCGCGCCGAGTTGCTGCGGCTTGTCTCGGCAGCCATTCGGCCCGATCGTGAAACCGGGCCGCGCACGTTGGCCGGCCCAACGAAAGTAAATCCGCCAACTTTAGCAAAGATCCTGGTGGCCGAAGATTCCGACGACAATCGTTTCCTGGTGGAGGCGTACCTGAGCGATCAACCCTATTGCCTCAAATTCGTCGAGAACGGCCACGAGGCGGTAACTACCTTCGAAAAGGAAGAGTTCGATTTGGTTCTCATGGATATTCAAATGCCCGTTATGGATGGCCTGGCCGCCACCGGCTTGATGCGCGCTTTTGAAGGGCGCAATGCGCGCGTCCGCACACCCATTCTGGCCCTAACCGCCGATGCCTTGTTGGGCGATGCCGAACGAAGTCACGCGGCGGGTTGTGATGCCCACCTAGCAAAACCAATCTCCCAGGAAGATTTGATTACCGCCATTGAAAATTTTCGTCTTGTGGGGCAGGCTCAGTTGCGGAATTAGGCCGCAGATGACAAATGAAAACCCTTCGGAGCCGAAAGCGTCAGCGACCTTGTTTGGCCTTACCTTTCAAATCATCCCTTCGTAGGTCTATCGCTGGATTTCCAGGTCTTCTCATCCCAATACTTCACGCGGCCGTCCCGGTAAGATTCAACCGCTAACGTAATGAGCACCTGCGCATGCGCGGCCGTTTCTACGTCGAGATGCGGCTTTTCACGCGTGCGCATACATTCGAGGAAGTTGCCCACATGCGCTTGCATCATGTCATATTGTTCCACGGGAATTTTGATTTCGTCCTTGCCGAATTTGTAATCGGGGAACGGCCCGCGGTGCGCCATGCCGTCTGCACCTTCCGGTAGACGAACGATTTGCGGTCTTACGGTGATATCCGGCGTTGACCCTTCGAATTGCCCGTGTTCCACCATGATGATGGTTCCCTCGTGCCCGCGAATCAAGCCGGGAATATGCTGGGAATTGCCCATCGAGGAACTCAGCACCAGAGAATGGCCTTCCGCATATTCGGCGATCAGGTGGAACGTGTCAGGAACTTCCCGGCCGTCGGTGAAGGCGTAGTTGCCGCCGGAAGCCACCACTTTGGTCGGATACTGTGGCTTGTCCCAACAAATGTTGAGCGGCGCCACTACGTGGAAAAAGAGATCGGTCGCGATCCCGCCTGAATAATCCCAATATTTCCGGAAACGGAAGAATCTGTCCGCGTCGTAGGGACGCTTCGGCGCAGGCCCGAGCCACATGTTCCAGTCAATATGATCGTCGCCTTTGCCGTCGGGACCGGCGGCGGGGTCGATGGTGTAATTCCATTCGCCCTCAATCGAATTCCGGTGGTAGGAGCCTTGGCTCATGATCATCTTGCCGATCATGCCGTCGGCAATGGCTTTCTTCGCCTTCCACCACTGATCAGCGGAGGTGGTCTGCGAACCCACTTGCGCGACACGCTTGCTTTCTCGAACGGTGGAGATCAACTCTTCCACTTCTTTCAGCGTGTGGCACATGGGCTTTTCCATGTAGACATCTTTGCCCTGGCCCATCGCGTCGAGCGCAATCCGCGCGTGCCAGTGATCGGGCGTGGCCACAATCACCGCGTCCACTTCGGGCATCGCGAGAACGTCGCGGTAATCGGTAAAGCCCTTGACTCTATAAAGCTCGGCTTGCGTGCGTTTGCGCTTTTCGTACGGATCGCAGACCGCCACAATCTGGCAGGCGTTGTTGTTGCTCTCCGCGTATTTAGTAAAGGATTCGGCATCGGACGACCCGCGGCCCCCGCAACCAATCAGCCCGATATTAATCCGGTCGTTCGCACCAATCACCCGGCTCGGGTTCAGCTTGGCGGCCGGCTTGGCAAAGCTTTTGGAGGCGAGGGTAACACCGGCACCCAGTGCGCCGGCTTGTTTCAGGAAATGGCGGCGGTCTACGCTGTCAGCAGACATGATGAATTCCTCTCACTCAAGAGTTTACTGTAGTTCGCTGTAGTTCGGTGTCAAAGACCTTAATTCACCAGAGACATGAAATGCTCTAGAATCGACAAGGGAGCATCTGGAGCGCGATATGAACTCGAATGTCAATACTCTGACTGCGAAAATCCAAACTCTCAGCGCCGAGCAGATTGCGAAGTAGGGGACTTCGTAGAATTTCTTCGCCTCCGGGGCGAAGAACAGGAGCTGGTTCGCTCCGTTGCCGCAGTGAGCAATCCCGCTTTTGAGTCGATCTGGAACAACCCGGAAGACGACGTTTACGATGCGTTATGAGTTCGGAGATGTAGTTCTCATCCGGTTTCCGTTTACGAACCATACCACCTTCAAGCAGCGGCCGGCCGTCGTTGTCAGCAGTCGCGTATATAACCTCTCTAGGCCGGATGTGGTCATCACGGCAATTACCACCCAGCTGAATTCGCCCTCCTGCTTGGGCGAAGTTCGGATCAATCAATGGCAAATAGCCAATCTATTAAAGCCCTCCGCTATTAAGCCGGTCCTCGCTACCCTCGAACAGAATCTCATCCTCAAAAAGCTCGGCGTTCTGGACCCTTCCGATCCGGCGGCGCTCCGTCAGGCGATCGCTGCACTATTGGGCTAAATTACAAGTCCATTACTTCACACCCCGCGCCGACGTGTTTCACGAAGCGGCCGCCGCCCGCCACCAATCCGAACGATGTTCCTGCCCTAAGATCACCTCCGTAGGCGCGCCTGGTTCCGGCGACCACAAATTAAACCCCTGCTCATCCGCCAATTGCACCGTCCGTTCAATCGGCTGGCGCCAAGCGTGCGGTGCCAGTTCGAACAGCCCCCAATGGATAGGCATCAGCAGCCCGGCCGCACCCATGGCGGTGAAAACCTCTGCCGCGCCATCAGGCCCCATGTGGATTGACTTCCAAAGCTCGTTGTAGGCGCCCACCTCCAACATCGTGAGATCGAAAGGGCCGTACTGCTGAGCGATCTCAGAAAAGCCGTCCCACACACCCGAATCGGCCCCAAAGTACACAGTGTGTCGCGCGCCTTTGAAGACGAACGACGACCACAGCGTTTCAAAGCGGTCATGAAATCCGCGACCGGAAAAGTGGCGCGCAGGCAGAGCGGTGATCGCCAGTGATGCGCCGTCCACATTTGCCACTGTTGTCGATTGCGTCCAATCCAATTCCACAATTCTGTCTGCCGCCACACCGAAACCGCGCAGCCGCCTGGCAACCCCGAGCGAAGTAACCCACCGCGCCCGCTCGGCCGCTCCCAGCCCAGCCAGTCTGCGGATCGTCTCTTTCCCCAGATGATCGTAATGATCATGCGAAATCAGCACCGCATCCAACGGCGGCAAATCCTCTAAACGCAAAGGGGGAGCAAAGAACCGTTTAGGCCCCAACCAGCTTACCGGCGAGGCACGTTGATCCCAGACGGGATCCACCAGCAGCCGCACGCCGTCAATTTCAATCAGAAAGGATGAGTGTCCCATCCAAGTCACGCGCAGTCCGCTTTCCGGAAGGCGTTGGTAAACGCGAGTATCGGTCGAGAACGGACCCAGTGGCTGGCGCGGAACCCGCTCCTCTTTGTTGGCGAGGTAAAGCTTCAAAACTTTGGGAATCATGCTGAGACCCCCCACTCTGGTCTCGACAGGATTCTGAAATTTGCCCCCAACCTTGCGAGCCGGCGCGATCACCCTCGGCCTCGCAGCCGCGCGAGTTCCCGCCGATCGCGCTTAGAGGGCTTACCCTCGCGCAGCGCTTCAAAGTGCGGCAGTGTTTTGCGCTCTTGGAGAACCTTGAAACGCAGTTCCCGGCTGGCCTCTGTTTCATGGTAAAGCCTCTGCGCCACCGTCGCGGGACCGCGCATTTCACTCAGAGCCAGCACCTCCAATTGGAATTCTCCGCCTTCGTTCTTCACCCGTAAAAGGTCGCCGATCCGCACTTCGCGCGCGGGTTTGGCAGATTGGCCGTTAGATTCAACCCGTCCCAGTTCACAGGCTCGCGCGGCCAGCGTTCGTGTCTTGAAGAAGCGCGCCGCCCACAGCCACTTATCCATTCTGACTGGTGCCATGCTCTACATTTTCCCAGGCTCACAGATCAGCACAATCTTGCCCATGTTCGCGCCGCTCTCCATCCGCTCATGGGCCAGCCGTGCGTCCTTGAGCGGGAAGGTGGAATCGATCACGGGCCGGATGTGATCTTTGGCGGGCAACAGCGGCCAAACGTTTTGGAAAAGGGCGCGCGCCACTTCGCCCTTGGCGGCGCTCGGCCGCGCGCGCATCGTCGAACCGCTGATCCGCAGGCGTTTGAGCATCAGCTTGCCAATATCAAGAACCGCACTGCGGCCGCCCTGGGTAGCGACGATCGCTAAGCGCCCTTCCGGCGCCAGTGCATCCAGGTTGCGATCCAGATAGGAACCGCCCACCATGTCCAAAATGAGATCGACGCCGCGCCCCTGCGTGAAGCGATGCACCTCCTCGACAAAATCGGCCTCTTTATAATTAATCGCCTGCTCGGCACCCACCTGCAGGCAAGCCACGCATTTCTCAGCGGAGCCGGCGGTGGCGATGGGATGCGCTCCTAGAGCGCGGGCAAGCATGATCGCCATGGTGCCGACGCCGCCCGAACCGCCATGAATCAGCATCGTTTCTCCTGCCCGCAAGCCCGAACGAGTGACTACATTGTCATACACGGTGAACAGGTTTTCGGGCAGCGTCGCCGCCTCGACGAAACTCCAGCCGCCAGGCAGCGGCAAGACTTGCACGGCGGGAACGGCACAATATTCGGCATAACCGCCGCCGGTTAGAATGGCGCACACCGGATCGCCAAGTTGCCAGCCAAAAACAGACGGGCCCAGGGCATGCACCGTGCCGGCCGCGTCCAAGCCCGGAATGTCGGACGCGCCTTTCGGCGGGGCGTAGTGGCCCTGGCGTTGTAAGACATCCGCGCGCGCCACGCCGGCGGCCGCCACCTTGATGACGAGTTCGCCGTCATGGGGTATGGGAACAGGCCGTTCCACCGGACGTAAGACATCGGGCGGACCTGGCTGGGAAATTTCAATGGCTAGCATATTTTCTTAACCCGCTACAATTTGGATACGTCGTCTTTTTCAATGAGTCAAATACTTCGTTTTGGTGCGGTGGCGCTGCCACTGGCGTTTTCAATGATGATAATAGGGTCGATTTCAGCGCCGTTGCGAGCGCAGGATTCGCCGCCGCCGACACAGCCTCCCGCCGCGCCGACCGCTCAGCCCGCCGCCTCGGCTTCGCAACCGGTGGTCGTGCCTTCACCCCCACCGCCGCCGAAAGATCCTTACATTCTCGATGACGGCGGCCTGTATATCGAGCCTCTGTATTGGCTGAACCGGGCACAACCGACCCTAGACGCCGGCAAGGCCGCCCTGTCGCCGGGCGAGTTTCCCGTACAACGGCAACGCGAAATTTGGACTTGGGTGGCGAAATTGGCATTCCCGCCGGGCGCTCCAACACGCTGCGCGTTTCCTATTTCCGCATTCAAGGCAACGGCAACGCGACACTGGCGCAGGATGCCTTGATTTTCGGCGAATCGTACACTGCGGGTGAATTCATCAACGCCACCTATAAAATTCAGGCGGTGAAGGCTTCGTGGGATTATCTTTCCTATAGTTGGCACAAGCCGAACACCATCATTCGTTTAAAAACGCTTTATGAGGTTCAGTACGTGAACACCAGCATTAATACCGCCGCGCCTTTCTTTGCGACCACTACCGACGCCAGCGGTAACACCGACTACGGTACCGCGTCGGGCACGAAATCGGTGGTCCTGCCGACCTTCGGCATGGCCATGGGATCGACCCTGGGCAAATATTTCCGTTGGGATGTGCGCGGTTCAGGTTTCGGTTTGCCGCACCGTTCCGATATCGGCGATGTACAGGCCAGCGTGGCGGTTCCGGGTGGGGAAGGTGGAACTCATCGCGGGCGAAAGGTTCTATCATTTCAAAACTTCGTCCAAGAGCGACGAGTACATCAGCGACACGCTGCAGGGAGTATTCGTGGCGATCCGCGTGGCGTGGAGAGGCAATCTGTAGGGCGGCGGCTTGGGCGAGATTACCGCTGTCGATTTGTCTAGTGATGCGGGTTTGGTGGCGATGGTCTTGCTCACCGTCAATATCCTGCTCGGCTTGCTGCTTTCCGCCCGTTACAACACCCTGCGCTCCTGGCCGCGGCGGCGCTTGCCGATTTTCGACGTTCATAATTGGACTGCGTATTTCGCGCTCGCGCTGATTGTGGCGCATCCCGCTTTGTTGCTGTTATCGAAGACGGCCCATTTTGGCATTCTGGATATTTTTTGGCCGCTGAAGTCGCCGCACCAGACGCTCTACAACACGTTGGGCGCGGCGGCGTTCTACTGTGTCGTGTTCGTGGTGCTGACGTCGTACTTCCGTTCACGCCTGGGCAGCCGGCTATGGAAGAAGCTGCACTATATCTCCTATGGGGCGGCGGCGCTTCTGTTCGTGCACGGCGTCATGATCGATCCGGATCTGAAAGACAAGCCGCCGGATTTGCTGGATGGCGAAAAGGTTTTGGTGGAGCTTTGCGCCATCCTGATTGTCGCCGCGACGATTTGGCGCATCCGCTATCAGCCGCGCAAACGCGCCGTGGGACCTTCGGTCGCCAAGATCGATTACGATCCGGCTTGATGTGATAACGTCGTCTACTTTGGAGGATGAATGAAGAATCGTCGAATCGCCATCGCGGCGCTGGTGGGCATCGGAATGTTGGCGACCGGCTTATATTTAGGCCGCGCCAAGGCGCAGATGCCGCCGAACCGCATGGCGCGCGTGCTGGTGGTGGCGCAAACCAATGGTTTTGAGCATGATTCAGTACCGGACGCGATGGCTGCCGTCTATCGCATGGGGCACGAATCGCGGCTTTGGGAAACCACGCTGCGCACCGATACCGAGAACATCACCAAGAAAGATCTCAAGAAGGGTAATTTCAAGAACCTGAATTACTTTGACGCGCTGATCTTCGCCAGCACCACGGGCGAACTGGATCTGACGGACGATCAGAAGGCCGACATGATGTCCTTTATCAAGGACGACGGCAAGGGTTTTGTGGGCATTCACGCCGCGCTCGATACCAACTATAAGTGGCCGGAATATGGCGAAATGATCGGCGGTTGGTTTAACGAGCATCCCTGGGGCACGTTCAACGCGCCCATCATCTTGGAAGACCCAACCTTTCCCGCCGTGCGGCATTTTCCGGCTGCTTTCGTGAAGCGCGATGAGATCTACCAGGCGAAGGAGTGGTCGCGCGGCAAGGTGAATGTGCTGTTGCGGCTGGATGAGACCAAGCTGGATTTCAATAATCCGCGCGTGCATCGTGAAGATCACGATTTTGCAGTAGCCTGGTCGAAAATGCATGGCAAAGGCCGAGTATTCTATTCGACGTTGGGGCACACGAAGGAAGCCTGGGACGATCCGGATATTCAGAAAATGTACTTTGAGGCGATCAAGTGGGTGCTGGGCATGACGGAAGGGCGCACCACATCGCATGGCAGCCACTATTAAGGGATGATCGAAGTTGCGGCCTGCGTGATCTGCGATGGGCAGATCCGCCCGCTTAAGCGCGCGCTGGTGGCGCCTTTTCTAGCGACTCGGATCTGGCAGCGGACGCCGTTTCGCGTGGATCTCGTCGAATGCCAAGCTTGTGGATTCGTGTTTTACAATCCGCGGCTGGACGCCGCTGAAGAGGCGCGCCTTTATACGGGCTACCGTTCGGAGCAATACCGGCGCCTGCGGCAGGCGTCCGAGCCTTGGTATAGCGAAACCTTTAATGCGGACTTGGCGTCGGCCCGCTCTTACGAAATCCGCCGAGGGAAAGTGGGCGCGATCCTGCGCCAGCACCTCGGGCAGCGTGCGATCACGCGCGTGCTGGATTATGGCGGAGATCATGGCGATTTGGTGCGCGGCCTGCTCCCTGGGGCGACGGCCTTCGTGTACGACATTTCGGGCGCGCCGCCTGTCGACGGAGTAACGGCAACCAGCGATCCGGCGGAATGCCAAGCCGACCTGATCGTCAATAGCAATGTATTGGAGCATGTCGGGTTTCCGCGCCGCTTGGTGGGAGAGATTTTGCAGGCCGCTCCACGAGGAGGCTTGATTTTCCTGGAAGTGCCTTGTGAAGTGCCACTCGGTCTGCCAAGAATTGTTCGGCGCGTTGCCCAGATCGGGCTGATGGCTCTGACGCGGCCGGCTCTCGCGCGGGCGGTAGTTTGTCCCGCCGCTCTCTACATGATGCACGAGCACATCAACTATTTCACCGAGCGTTCGTTGACCACGCTCCTGTGGGTGTGCGGTTGCGAGGTCATCGCGGCAGGACGTTACGTCTTCGCGGGCAGGGCGGGCAAAGGCGAGTTGGCATGGTGTCTGGGGATAGCGCCCTAGCATGTTTGCGCTATACTCACAAAAACCCCATGAAAACCCTCCGAAAACCCCTCAAAAACCCCCTGAAAACTCCCCACTTATCTATCCTTTTTCCCGCCTGCTTAACGCTGGCGCTGGGCGGGCAGTTTTCCTCGGCCCCGGAACAAGGGCGGTCTATGACCGTTACCAAGTACGGGATTGTGGCGGCACCGCAGTTTCTGGCGGCGCAGGCGGGCGCGGAAATTCTGCGCGAGGGCGGCAATGCGGTGGACGCGGCGATCGCGGCGAATGCGGTGATGGGCGTGACGCAACCTTATGTAAACGGCATGGGCGGCGATTTGTTCGCGCTGGTATATGAGGCGAAAAGCGGCAAGTTATACGGGCTGAATTCGAGCGGCTGGACACCGCAAGCACTCACCATCGAGTACTTGAAGGAACACCATATCGACAAGATCGATCCGATCGGGGTGCACACCATTGACATCCCCGGCTGCGTGGCGGGTTGGGATGCGCTGCAGCGGCGCTTTGGAACCCTCCCTTTAAAGCGCCTCCTCAATCCGGCCGTGTTCTACGCGGAAGAAGGTTTCCCCCTGGCGGAAAAGAACGCCCGCTACTGGCTGGCGAAAAAATTATTGCAGCAGCCTGGTTACGCCGAGACCTATTTGCCGGGAGGCGTGGCGCCGGGATTGGGAGATACGTTCAAGAATCCGGCATTGGGCGAATCTTTGCGGCAGGTGGCGGCGCATGGGCGCGATGCTTTTTATAACGGCAAACTCACTGAAGCGATGGTGACGTTTCTGCGGGCACAAGGCGGCACACATACGTTGGAAGACTTTGCCAGTTATCAACCGGAGTGGGTGGAGCCGATTTCGACGACGTATCACGGATGGAAGGTCTATGAACTGCCGCCGAACGGGCAGGGGATTGCGGCGCTTTCCATGTTGAACATCATGGAGCATTTTCCGCTGGCGACTTATGGGCATAATTCGGCGGATGCGCTGCACGTGATGATTGAAGCGAAGAAGCTGGCCTATGCGGATATGGTTCATTATGTAGGCGATCCGCGGTTCACGCCGGTTCCGGTGGGGCCAATGCTTTCGAAGGATCTGGGGACGGAGCGGGCCAAACTGATTCAGATGGATCATGCGGCGTGCCAGGTGGCGCCCTCGCAAATCACCGAACAACTGAATGCGCGCGGGCATTCGACGATTTACCTTTCGGCGATCGATAAAGACGGCAATATTGTTTCGCTGATTCAGAGTAATTACGCGGGCTATGGCACAGGCATGGTGGCGCCGGGAGTGGGATTTTCCTTCCACAATCGAGGCGCTGACTTCGATTTGACGCCGGGTAAGCCTAATTCGCTGGCGGGGCACAAGCGGCCGCTGCACACGATTATTCCGGCGTTTATGGAAAAGGATGATGTGCGGATTGGGTTCGGCATTATGGGCGGCTGGAACCAGGCGCAGGCGCATGCGCAGTTTGTGGCGAATGTGGTGGATTACGGAATGAACGTGCAGGCGGCACTGGAAGCCGCGCGTTTTACCAAAGCTACCTTCGATGGCTGCGATGTGCAGATAGAAGAGCCCGTTCCTGAGAGCGTGCGGGCAGAATTAATTAAGCGCGGGCACGTGCCGAAAATTCTGGAGCCGTTTTCTTTCACGGTCGGCCAGGGCGAGGCTGTGATGCGCGATGGGAAGCGCAATGTGAATTTCGCTGGGGCTGATCCGCGAAGCGATGGCGCGGCGATACCGCAAGGGCCGGGGTTCTAGACGTACTACGGCTATTCAGGCTGAGACTACGGGTATGCCTTGACGAGGGATCGAGGCCCCAAGGGCGCGGTTCCAGGAGACCGGGAGGCGCAGAGGGTGTAAGGGTGAGCGGAAAGCCCTCTGGATTCTACGGGGATTTTCGCCGATAAGACAAGGGAGCACCCTTGCGACCGACTCGGCCTGACAGTTTATCCCCGCGCCCCGCCGCTGCGCCTGTAGTGCGTCGCCCAGCGCCTGGTAAACGTTCTAACCGAGCGACGGTAGGGCGTAAGACGGTTGGCGCGATAGCAGTCACCACGGTTGTGCTGATTGTGGTGCTCTGTACGATTTCGAGACTCTTCCTGGTGCAGCGCTTTGCGGACTTCGAGGAAAGGCGAATGGCGGATTCGGTTGAGAGCGCTGAGATCGCCGTGCAGGATGAAATTGTACAGCTCGATAAGGTTGCCGTCGATAATGCGGTGTTCGACGAGACGTACCGGTTCATGGGCCATCCGTCCGCACACTATTTGCGTTCCAACTTCGGCAGCGGTGAAACGAGCACGCTGGCACGCGAGAACTATCAGACGCTAGCCTTCCTCGACACGTCGGCCAAGGCGGTAGCCACGCAGGCTTACGATCCGGCAACAAAGCTGGACGTCGATATTTCGCCCAGCCTGCTGGGACATTTCTCGAAACAGGACGGGCTCATCGCGCTGCCTCTGTCTGGTATACCGGTCACCGGTATCGTGCTGCTTGCGGAAGGACCGATTCTCGTCTCCGCGCGGCCCATTCTAACCTCCGAGAGCAAAGGACCTGTGGGCGGAGTGTTACTGATGGGGTGCTATCTCAAGCGCCAAGATCTGGATCGATTGGAGCGAAAAATCCACTTGAATCTCTCGATTGGCCGCCTTGACGATCCGCAACTCGCGCCCGATTTCGCTATCGCGCGCGGTCACCTGGCAAAAGAATCGTCCGTTTTTGTCAATCCCCTCAATGGCGACACGATTGCCGGCTATGTGCTCTTCCGCGACGTTTATGGCAAGCCGGCGTTCGTGCTGAAGGCGCAGATGGCCCGAACCATCTATCGGCAAGGCCAGTTAACCTTGCTCTACCTGGCAGTGGCGCTGGCCATCGGCGGCTTTGTGTTTGGTGTTGTGGTGGAGCTTCTGTTAGATCGATTACTGGTATCGCGGCTCCGATCACTCGATTCAAATGTGGCCGGCATTGCGGAAAGCGGGGATCTGGCAGGCCGCGTGAGCTGTGACGGGGATGACGAGCTGGCACGCTTTGCGGAAGCTATTAATCGCATGCTCGATTCGATCCAACTTTCGCAGAGCGAGAAGCGCGAAGCGGAAGAGCGTTACCGGATCTTCATGGACAATAGTCCGTTGATTGCATCCATCAAGGACGACGCATGCCGCTACGTTTACATCAATGAGCCCTACGCGCGGATATTCCAAAGGACTTTAGAAGAGGTCCGCGGCCATGATGCCTCAAGCTTCTATGGTCCGGAAACAGCGGATGAAATCAACCGGCGCGACCGGGACGTTCTTGAAAACGGTGAAGCGCGGCAGAATGAGCAGGTTGTGCGGATGTCGGATGGCGCGGAACATACCTGGCTAACCTTCCGTTTCCCGCTACGTGGTGTCGGCTCGCAGCGGCTGGTGGGAATGCTGGCGCTCGACATCAGCGCGCGTAAGAAGGCCGAAGAGGAGTTGACGCGCGCCAAAGAAGCGGCGGAATCGGCTGTGCTGGTGAAGAGTCAGTTTCTGGCGAATATCAGCCATGAAATCCGCACGCCGATGAACGGAATCATTGGGCTTACGGAGCTGGCACTGGCCACACAGCTGGATGCGGATCAACGCGAGACGATCTCAATGGTCAAGTTTTCCGCCGAGTCTTTGCTGGGAATTGTCAACGACGTGCTGGATTTCTCAAAGCTGGAGGCCGGAAAGCTGGAGCTGGATCCGGTGGTGTTCCACCTTCGGGACTTGCCGGCTGATTGCGCTGGGCTGCTCGAGGTGCTGGCCAACCGTAAAGGACTGCGGCTGGTGCTGAATTTGCCGCCCGACCTGCCACGCCTGGCGATTGGCGATCCCATGCGGCTGCGGCAGATTCTACTGAACCTGCTGAGTAACGCCATCAAATTTACGCTGGAGGGAGAAGTTTGCCTATCGGCAGCCATTCTTTCGCGTGAGGGGCTAAATCTAGAGGTGCAGTTCACGGTGTCCGATACCGGAGTGGGAATTCCGGAGGATAAGCAGCGGGTGATCTTCGAAAGGTTCTCGCAGGCAGATGCCTCGACTACGCGGCAGTTCGGGGGGACAGGATTGGGCTTGGCGATAGCAAGCCGCTTAGTCGGGATGATGAATGGGCGAATCTGGGTGGAGAGTCGCGCAGGGGAAGGCAGCCGTTTCCATTTCACGGCGCAGCTGGTCGAACAAGCAGAAAGACGAATGGATTTGCGGCCGGAGCTTGGCGCTTCTCCTTTGCTGGAAGAGGCAGGCCAGAAACTGCGAATTCTGGTGGCGGAAGATAACCGCATCAACCAAATCGTGGTGGAACGCTTATTGAAAGCGCGCGGGCACTCAATTACGGTTGTCGACAATGGCCGCAAGGCCTTGGAAATGCTGGAGCGGGAATCATTCGATCTTCTCATTACCGACGTTCAGATGCCTGAGGTGGACGGCTATGAAACAGCGGCTGCGATCCGCATGCGGGAAAAGTTTACGGGAAAGCGGCTGCCAATTTTGGGCCTGACGGCGCACGGCTTTGCGCGTGACCGGGACTTGTGCCTGGCTGTGGGTATGGACGCTTATTTATCAAAACCAATTAGGCAGGAGGAACTTCACCGGGTGATTGCCGAGCTGGCGCAATTGGCGCCTACGGCCAGCTAACTAACTGAATCCGGCTAGGGCGAGCGTAGGTCGCTGACTCTTCCGCCCCGATCGGATGTACTTACTAGCGCGAGCTGCCGCCGGCGGCGTGAGTCGATGAGAGTTTTGCGGCAGGGCTTTGGCTTTTGGCTTCGATGACGGAATCGACGCGGCACGAGCCGAAGCGGCAGGTGCGAGCGCCGAAACGGGGCACCACAAACTTCAGCAACACTACATAGGCGGCGATGAATAGGACGAAGCCCAACCACTCAGGCATGGAATTTTTTCGTTCCCCTATCTTATCTCGTCCCGCTTAGAAGAGATGGAGGATCTGGGCAGTGGAAAGGACGGTGCAGTATTCCCCGTGCAGGTTAGCGAGCGAAAGGGCATGCACCTGGGCGGCGGGCCAGAGTTGGCCATTCCAATCCAGCCGGGCAAACGTGTAGCACGCATCGGCAGCCAAATACGTTTGGAAGCCGAGATTTCCCGACATGCGGACGGTGGCTTCGACCGAATTATTGGTGATAACGCCGCAAACCACGAGACTTTCATGACCGGCGGCGCGCAAGGCACTTTCAAGAGTGGTGCCGATGAAGGCGCTGTTGGTTTGCTTGGTGATCACGGTTTCGCCAGGGTGTGGCGCGGCGAACGGCTTAAATTCGTTACCGAGCTGTTGGGGACGGTAAGGAGACTCGGGTTCGTTGGAATCATGGCGAATATGGTAAATCGGACGTTGGTTCTGGCGCCATGCTTGGAGCAGATGAGCAATGTTTGCCTCAGCTTCGAGATTGTTGCGGTCACCATGTTGCCGCCATTTGGGATGGTCGATCGCGTTTTGCAGATCGATAAGCACTAGAGCGGTCATCGCGCAATTTTTGCACAAAAGCGCGCAGAAACATAACCAAACGGTAGATTTCCGCATCTAGTAAAGGGAAGGAAAACTCCATGGACCGGCATTTACAGAAAGTGAACGCTTGGTACGACACTCTCATGTTCGCCAATACGCCAGAGCAGGCGCGCACTGCGGCGCGCGAACTGGTGAAACTCGTGCTGGGTCCCGAGGCCCTCGATCGACCCCTGGACGATACCTTGCGCGCAGTGTGCCGACGCATTCGGCCTGCCGAGGACGCGCGGGAACAAGCGCGTTTCGAAATTGAGTTTCTGGAACTAGTAAATTCACCCACCAGCGCGAGCCGGACCATCGCTGCCTAAAGAGCGACCGGAAAACCGCAGGCGGAAGCGCCTGCGCCACCGCGCTGCGTATGCCCAAGAAGCCTCGTAAGCTAAATAAGAATAAACGAATCAGAGCCATTGCGCGAGAGCGGGTGGGAGAACCCAAACCCGCTTTCGCTATTGCCGACAAAGCGAAACGCGCTCAGCCGAAACACAAAAAACCAGTGGCCGTGGACGATGAAGATCGTTGAAGTGGGTCCGCGCGACGGGCTGCAGAATGAGGCGCGCCCGGTGAGCGTGGAAGCGAAGGTGAGCCTGATAAAAGCAGTCGTGGAGGCGGGCGCTCGAAATGTGGAGTGCGGGAGCTTCGTATCAGCGAAGTGGGTTCCGCAAATGGCTGAGACCGGCGCGGTGTTTGCTAAGATCGAGCGCCTAAATGGTGTGCATTACTCGGCTTTGGTGCCCAATCTAGCAGGTTTGGAGGAGGCGGTGCGCTGCGGCGTGGAGGAGATCGCTGTCTTCGCTTCGGCCTCGGAGCTGTTTTCGCGGCGAAACATTAACTGCTCGATCGAGGAAAGCCTGGAGCGTCTCGGGTTAGTGGCGGGCGAGGCTCGGGCGCGCGGCATCAGAGTGCGCGGTTACGTGTCTTGCGTATTAGGCTGCCCTTACGAAGGCGAAGTACCGCTGGCGTCAGTGGAGCGTGTGGCGGCGGCGCTGGCAGCGATGGGCTGTTACGAAATTTCGTTGGGAGACACCATTGGAACTGGCACGCCGCGCAGGGCACAGGAGATGGTGCTGGCTGTGGCCCAAACAATTCCGCCGAAACAACTGGCTGTGCATTTCCACGATACCTGGGGCCAGGCGCTTGCCAATATTCTGGCGACGATGGAGAAGGGAATTGAAGTGGCGGATTCGTCGGTTGCCGGTTTGGGAGGATGTCCTTACGCGGCGGGCGCTTCGGGGAACGTGGCGACAGAAGATTTAGTGTATATGCTGGACGGGATGGGCATTGAGACGGGCATCAATTTGAAGAAGTTGGCGGCGGCGGGGCGAGTGATTATGAAAGTTCTCGGCCGTGAAACGACTTCGAAGGCGGCGCTGGCGCTAGCGGCCCGCGAAGAAAGATCCGGGGAGATGGACGATTGAATAAAGTTGTCGCCAGTTCGAGGGAGGCAGTGGCGGATATCGCCGCTGGCTCGACGCTGATGATCGGCGGCTTCGGTTTGTGCGGCATTCCAGAAAATTTAGTGGCGGCGCTGGTCGAGCGGGGTGTGACTGGCCTGCACACAATTGCCAACAACATGGGCGTGGATGGTTATGGGATGGGGCTCATGTTGGAGGCTGGGATGGTGGACTCGCACATGGGCAGTTACGTGGGTGAGAACAAACTACTGGAGCAAATGGCCATTGCGGGAAAGCTGACGGTGACGCTGATTCCGCAAGGCACGCTGGCGGAGCGGATTCGCGCGGGAGGCGCGGGGATACCGGCTTTTTATACACCGGCCGGGGTGGGCACGCTGGTGGCGGAAGGCAAAGAGACGCGCGAGTTCGAGGGCAAGACCTATTTGATGGAACGCTGGCTGAAGGCCGATTTTGCGTTGGTGAAGGCGTGGCGCGGGGACCGGCAGGGGAACCTGGTTTATCGAAAGACCGCGCGGAATTTCAATCCGATGATGGCGACCGCGGCGCGGATTACCATTGCCGAGGTGGAAGAGTTGGTGGAACCGGGCGAGTTGGCGCCGGATGTGATTATGACGCCCGGAATCTATGTGAAGCGGATCGTCAAGGGTGAGAAGTACGAACGACGGATTGAGCGGCGCACGCTGAGGAGTGTCTGAAGTGGGTTTGAAGGATGCGGAAAAGCGCGAATTGATTGTGCGACGCGCGGCGCAGGAATTACGGGATGGCTATTACGTGAACCTGGGCATAGGGATGCCGACTTTGGTGGCCAACTACGTTCCTGCGGGAGTGAAAGTGATTCTGCAATCGGAGAACGGCATGTTGGGCGTGGGGCCGTTTCCGCCGGCGGGGGAAGAAGATGCCGACCTGATTAACGCAGGCAAAGAAACCGTCACCGAGTTGCCGGGGACGGCGTACTTTTCAAGCGCGGATTCCTTCGCCATGATTCGCGGCGGCCATATTGACTTGAGTATTCTGGGCGCTATGGAAGTGGACGAAGAGGGAAACCTGGCGAATTGGATGGTGCCGGGGAAAGTGGTGAAAGGCATGGGAGGCGCGATGGATTTGGTGGCGGCGGCGCGGCGCGTGATCGTGGCGATGGAACATACGACCAAGGCCGGCGAACCGAAACTTCTTACCTGCTGCACTTTGCCGCTGACCGGATTGAAGGTGGTGGACACGGTGATTTCGGAGATGGGTTTTTTTCGCATTACGGCGCAAGGCTTGGTGCTGGAAGAACTGGCGCCCGGAGTGAGTATCGAGCAAGTACGGCAGGCGACCGCCGCGAATCTTAAAGTGTGTGAGGACGTAAAAACATGGCGAATTTGACGAGGCGGGGATTTGCCTTGGGCACTCTGGCAACGGGCCTGCTGGGGCAGGAAAAGGAACGGCCGATTACGTCAGTCTCGGTGCCGGGAGATCCGGCTGCCCCGACGGTTTCCGGGGGAACGCTGGCGGAAAGCGTTCCGTTCGCAGCAAAGGTGGAGTTTAAGAGGAACGATGTTGTTCCCAAAGTCTGGCCTTTTCCGATGACCAGCGTCCGTTTGTTGCCCGGCGTATTCGAGGACGCGCAACAGGCCAATCGCAAGTTCCTTTACGAACAAACGCCCGACCGGCTGTTGCATGTGTTCCGCCTCAATGCGGGCATCGCTTCCAGCGCGCAGGCTTTGGGCGGTTGGGAGAAACCGGATTGTGAATTGCGCGGGCATTTTGTTGGACATTATTTATCGGCGTGCGCACTGAGTTATTCGTCGAGTGGCGACAAAGAACTGAAGGAGCGCGGCGATTATTTGGTTGCCGAGCTGGCGAAGTGCCAGCAGCGGCTACCAGGCGGCTATCTGAGCGCGTTTCCAACCGAGTATTTCGACCGTCTGAGCGCGCGCAAGGAAGTTTGGGCGCCGTTTTATACAGTGCATAAGATTATGGCGGGCATGCTCGATATGCATGAACACTGCGGAAATGCGCAAGCGTTGACGGTACTGAATGGCATGGCGGCATGGGCGGATGGGTGGTCGGGAGCGCTCAGTGAGGAGCATATGCAAAAGGTGCTCGATACGGAATACGGCGGCATGGGAGAGACGCTGTACAGTTTGAGCGCACTGAGCGGGGATGAGCGGTTTGCCCAGGCGGGCGACCGCTTTATCAAGAAACGGTTCTTTAATCCTTTGGCTTTGGGGCGCGACGAACTGCGCGGTTTGCATGTGAACACGCATATTCCGCAAATCATCGCGGCAGCACGGCGCTATGAAATCAGCGGTGATCAGCGCTTTCAGGACGTCGCGGAATATTTCTGGGAGACGGTAACAGGAAGCCGGACCTATGTCACCGGAGGGACGAGCAACAACGAAGGCTGGCTGGTGAGTCCCCATCAGTTGGCGGCCGAATTGAAACTCGGCGATGCGACCAATGAGTGCTGCTGCTCTTACAACATGTTGAAGCTTACCCGGAAGTTATATGAATGGAACCCCGATCCGCGGTTTTTCGATTTCTATGAGCGCGCGTTGTTCAATCATCGCTTAGGAACGATTAATAGCGACGGGCAGACGCAATACTATTTGGGCGTAGTTCCGGGGTCGTGGCGGGCGTTCGCAACAAAGTACGACAGCTTCTGGTGTTGCACTGGGACGGGCACGGAAGAATATGCCAAATTAAACGACAGCATTTACTTCCACGATGCGGATGGAATTTTTGTCAATCTGTTTATTGCGTCGGAGTTGCATTGGGCGGAGCGAAATTTTCGGCTTCGGCAGGAAACGGCTTTTCCCGAAGAAGGCCGCACGAGATTAGTCATTGATGCCGAGCAGCCGGTAGCTTTGACCTTGCGGGTGCGGATACCGCAATGGGCGCGCGGCGCCAGCGTTAAGATCAACGGCAAGTTGAGCGATGTTTCGGCTGCTGCCGGCAGCTACCTGGCGATCGCGCGCACCTGGACAAAAGGAGATCGCGTAGAAGTGGAGTTGCCCATGTCGCTCGATTCGGAATGGATGGCGGATGACCACTCGTTGCGTGCGTTTCTGTATGGGCCGCTGGTTTTGGCGGGCAAACTTGGTCGCGAGGGTCTGACGCCTGCTCTCGAAATTGGTCCCGAGGGACCGCAGATCGGCAAGGCTCCGGCGCTGCAGATACCGCAATTTACCGCGCACAATAAACGGCTGGATGAGTGGATCAAGCCGGGCGATCGACCGCTGACTTTCAAAACGAGCGGACAAAGTGTGAACGTCGCTATGGAACCTTTTTATAAGGTGAATGGGGAGCGGTATTCGCTTTATTGGAAAGTGAGTTGAAGAGGGAAGGCTGAACGGGAGGTTCGCCCCACGTTATTTGGGCGGCCCTTTTTCGGCGCGCAGCTTCTCGATTTCGCCGGCGCACTGATCGAGGGCCACGATTATGGAGGGAGGGAAGTCGCTTTTTCTATCGCCTAAAAACAGCGAGGGGACGCCCAGGGCATTCCAAACGAGCGGACACGCCATGGCGTCGCCGGGATGTTTTTCGTTGATCTCGCGCACCACATCAAGCTGATCCTCTTCCGGCAAGGAATGGAAGGCATCGCGCAATCGATTGAGCGATTGCGTGAATTTGCGAGTGCCGGGCGAATCGGGGGTGGTTTCTTCCACGGCGGCAGGCATGGCGATAGCGCCGGACATGGCCGGCAGGGGTGCTGCGCGCATGACAGGCGCCACCGGCGCGTCAGCGGATTGCCAGGTTATTTTGATGAGCGCAGCCGTTAACATAACCACGGCAATGACGCGCAGACGGACGGTGACATCGCGGCGCGATTTCTTGAAATTCGCTCGCAGTTGCTCCGCTGTACGTTCGGCGGCGGCGGCGTCCGCTTTGAGGCGCTGCAACTCAGCCTTGGCCTCCTCCAACTCCGCATTTACACTCGCCTTATCCCTTTCGGATTTGGTGCGGGGTGGGCCAAGGCCAAGCGTTGATGCTGACTTTTGCGATTCCACCAAATGTGTTATCGAGCACAACGCCGGTTTCTAGAGAGTTGATTGCCGTGAGAATTAGCGATAAATGGTGCGGACGGCAAAGCCGAAAATCGGCTCAAACAGGGAGCCGAAAAGCCGCCAACTCAGTATTAAACCAATGAGGCTATAAGTCCGCATGCGGTCAGCCCACAGCAAGAAGCGGCGGCCGCCATTCACCGGCAAAAACAAGGGAATTACGTTGAAACCGTCCAGCGGCGGAAGAGGGATCAGGTTGAATGAACCCAGCAGGATATTGAGCGAGAAAAGAAGGCTAAGAAACTTGGCGGCGCCTTCAGCCATGCCGGGCGTTGCCGCATCCGCTACGCTAGAGAAGCTGATCGCATCGGGCGCAGTAAAGAAGTGAGCGTGAAGACCGATCTGAATGCTTAGGCCGGCCAGAATGGCGAGAGTAAAATTAGCGGCCGGTCCAGCCAACGCCATGCGGGCTGCATGCTTAGGGTGCTCGCGGCACCAGACCGGGTCGTAGGGCGCACTGGCCCAACCCATCATCCAATGACTCACGGCATAGGTGATAATCGGGAAAAAAATCATGCCGAAAGGTTCCCGCCGGATATGCGGCAGCGGATTCAAAGTGACTTGACCACCGCGAAACGCGGTCAAATCTCCGCCCCATTTCGCCGCCAGCGCGTGCGACGCCTCATGGCAGGTTGTCGAGAGCAGAAAGACAACATACCAAAGAAGGCCTAGGGCCAGGAAGTCGGAGTCCATGATGAGGGTAAGTGCAACCACAGCTTAGCGCACCATTCGCCGTAACCTGGTTTCGAGCTCGGACATCAACATTCAAAATGAGAGCCGGATGGGGATGGAGCGGGTGCGCGGTATCGGCAGTGTTGTGCATACAGGCCTTAGCGCAGGAGCCTACCTTTCGCTCCCAGTCGCCTTTGGTGATTGTGCCGGTTACGGTGTCGTCGAAGAACGGTGAGCGGGTTTGGGGACTGAAGGACAGCGATTTCCAATTGCTGGATAACGGCCGCGAGCGCAAGGTGACCGTTGAGCCTTGGGGGACGTATCAATCGCATGTGGCGCTGGTAGTGGTGATTCAGACAAGCACTATTTCCAAAGCGGCGTTACTCAAAGTAAAAAAGATGGCGGCGATGCTGGATGACATTACCGGCGAAGGCGGCGAAGTGGCGGTTATTACGACCGACAGCGAGGTGAAAACACGGCTGGAATTCACGACACATTGGGAACCGATTCAAGAATGCTTCGAAAAGCTGTATGCGAGCGGCGGTAAGGCAGGGCGCATTTTGGATGGGGTGGATGCGGCGATTGGGATGCTGGCGAAGAGACCGCGGGAGCAGCGGCGGCTGATTCTGTTATTGAGTGAAGCGCGCGATCGCGGCAGCGAGGCGAAAGCAAGTGATGTGCTCACGCGCGCAGAGCAACAGAATGTCACGATCTATACGGCGAGCTATTCGGCGTACATCACACCGTTCACGACGAAAGCCAGCGAATTGCAACCGGCGGCCGCGGGTGGGCTCGACATTATTGGCTTGTTTACGGAGATCGCTCACGCCACGAAACAGAATGTGGGAAAGGCGTTGGCGGATTATACCGGGGGGCGCAATCTAAGCTTCGAAACGCGGCACCGTTTGGAAGAAGACCTCACGGAAATTGGCAAGGAGGTGCATAGCCAGTATCAGCTCAGCTTCGTTCCCGAGTCAGAGACGAAAACGGTTTATCATCAGCTTGCAGTGACTGTGAAGGATCATGCGGATGCGATTGTGAGGGCCAGACCGGGATATTGGAATGGCGAGAGGGAATCGCAATGATGCGAGTTGGACAGGTGTGGGCGCGGTTTGCGCTGTTGTTGCCGTTCTTTGGCTACGCGGCAGCGCAGCAGACTACTTTTAAGACGCAATCGCCCTTAGTGGTTGTGCCTGTTGCCGTGTATTCAAACCGGGGCGAGCCCGTGTGGGGATTAAAGGAGAGCGACTTTGCACTCTTCGACAACGGGCAGGAGCGCAAGGTAACGGTTGAGCCGTGGGGTACCTATGAATCGCGGGTCGCGCTGGCGGTGGTCATCGAAACCGGCACGCTCTCGCAAGCCGCGCTTCTCAAAGTGAAAAAGATGGCGAGCCTGCTGGACGGCATTATCGGCGAGAACGGCGAAGTAGCCGTGGTCACCGCCGATAGTGAAGTGCAGACGCGACTGAACTTTACCACCCGTTGGGAAGCCATTCAGGAGACCTTCGAGAAATTGAGAACGCGCGGGGGCGGGGCAGGACGAACCTTGGATGGAGTGGACGCGGCTATCTCCTTGTTCGCTTCAAGATCGCCGGCGGAGCGGCGCTTGCTTCTGTTATTGAGCAGACCGTTCGACCGGGACAGCAAAGCAAAAGCGAGTGAGGTGCTGACGCATGCACAGGAACAGAACGTGGCGATCTATGCCGCTACTTATTCAGCTTTTGTGACACCATTCACGACAAAAGCCAGCGAGTTGGAGGCGCCCGAGGGCGGCGATTTGGTTGGACTGTTTCTGGAAATTTCGCGGGCGGCGAAACGCAATATGAGCGTTACTTTACCCGAATATACGGGCGGTCGCCACCTGGGTTTTGAAACAGTCCGTGGTTTAGAGAGAGACTTGACGGAGATCGGCAACGAAGTGCATAGCCAATATCAACTCAGCTTCGTAGCTGAGCCGGAAAAGAACGCCGTCTATCACACAAGCTCACTGTGAGCGTGAAGAATTACCGGGACGTCCACGTGCGAGCGCGCCCGGGCTACTGGAGCGGAGTTAGGGATGTGGCGAATTAAGCAAGCCGCGCGACCGCAGCCAGGCTTCCGCTAATTTCGGCCACTGCGTGACTGGCTCCGCCGTTGGGCGCAGGCCATAGCCGTGGCCGCCCTTGGCGAAAATGTGCATCTCAGCGGGAACCTTGCATTTTTTGAGAGCCGCATAATACACAAGACTGTTCTCAACGTGAACGCCATCGTCTTCGGTTTGAATCAGGAATGTAGGCGGCGTATCTGCCGAGACGGCCAATTCGGGCGCTAGTTGCGTTAGGTCTTTCTCGGCGGTAAGGTAAGCGGGATAAATCAGCAGGGCGAAATCGGGGCGGAACGCGGAATTGCTAGCCAGGGCCGCCAGATGGCCCCCAGCGGAAAAGCCGATTACGCCTAGGCGGTGCGGGTCGATGTGCCAATCGGCGGCGTGCGCGCGAACTACTTCGAGCGCATGTTGTGCGTCGATCAGGGGCGCGGCGTAGCGCAGAGCATCGGGCGCCGAGGGCACGCGATACTTCACCAGTGCTGCATTGACGCCGATGGAGTTGAGCCACTCACAGACTTCGCTGCCCTCCAGGTCGAGCGCCAGAATCCGATAGCCGCCACCCGGAAACACAATGACGAGCGCGCCGGAATTGTTGGCGGACGGCACCGGGTAAAAGGTCAATGTTGGATCGGATACGTCGCCGAGCCTGATAACTGGCTTGCCAGCTACCAAGTTGTCTTTCGCAGTCGTGGTGTCGTGTTCCGGACCCGGATTGAAACTGGACGATCCGGCGGGCTGGAGCGGGATCGTCGTTAAATCGGCAGCCATGAGGAGCGTGGTCATTAGAAAACTGCAAAAAAGGAAGCGCATTTAGATCTGTGAATAGCTGGCCGGGCGCAAAATTAAATTCGTTATGTTCGAGACGATCGGTTCGAATGAAAATTTCGTCTCAGAACTAAGCTTCTTCCAATCCGGATGATCGCTGAACGCTTTCCATTTTGCGTCGAGTTCGGAGAGGTCGGGAAAGCTGAGCATATATGTCAGATTCGGCAGGCGCGCGCCAATTAGCGTATCACCAAAGAAGACGTTCCAGAAACCGGCCTTGGCGAAAATATCGAATTCACCGCTGTTGAACATTTCCACTTTGCGGCGATGATCGCGCAGGCTGGGGCTTTCATAGGTGCGCAGCTGGAAGACGCGTGCGCCGTTTTTCGCGGTAACGGGCGGGATGGTGAGTTTCGGATATCCTTCGAAGGCAATCATGAGGGAGCTTTCCAGGCGCTCGAAGGGCGGCTGTTTAGCGGGCGCGGCATCAAACGGTTCGGCGGCTTTCAAATATTCTTCATCGTGTGCCAAGCGGAGTTCGGCGGTGGCGAGCGCGTCCAGCGAAGTGGATGGAATCAGCAGATACAGAGCGGGTGTCTGTGGACCCAGATACAAATCGAACACGCCGATGGGATTCATGCCCAAGCGATTCAGCGCGGGAATCAGCGCCTCCGCAAAATATTTGTGAGCCAGCTTGGGTTGCTCGCCCGATTGCATCCGATAACAACGCAACTCATAGTGTTCGCGTCCGGCATTCGCTTGCGCTTTGAGGATCCCGCCAGCGGAGCTTGCCAACGCCGAAGCGGCGATGGAGGAAGAAAGAAAACGGCGTCTTTGCATAGTGGATTCTATTGGACCACTTTGCATTCTATCGGAAGGTAAATCCGCCGTGCTACAACTCGCCCCGGAACATATGCTTGCTGCCGCCCTTCAGCCAATCGTCGCTCCATTTGACGTTGTCCCTGCGCGGACGAAAGTCATAGAACTGCAGCCGGCAGAACCAGCAGTGGTACAACTTGCCGCCAAGAATCCTGTGGAAAAAATTGAAGATTCCGCGACGCATGTGATCGATTTTGTCGACTCGGCGAAGCGCGGTAATGTCCTGATACCGGCACTTGGGGCATTTGGCAAAGCGCGCCAACTGCAGCCGCGAAGACAAGGTCACGTGGTAGCGGGTGCGACACTTCTCACAGCGATAAGCTTCGAGATAATGGAAGCGTTCAAACCACCGGCGCTTGGAACGACGTAGGCTAGCGCCACACTCCCTACAGGTTAGGGTGTACATGGGTTCAGGAGCTCAGCAGAGCTATCATATTTCTACCAGATTACAATTGTCTCGGCAACCTCACTGTGAAGTGCGCGCGAACCCAACCATGAGTTCCGAAACGATTTTACCCGGTCGCTCAATTCCAGCCCAGCCTTTTCGAAGGTGACGAGCTCAACTGAGGGATCTTCGTCCACCATGACCGTGGCTTTTTTCGCGCCAGCCGGCGAACGGTAATCCACGGTCAAGCGCTCGCCAGGAGTATGTTTGGCCACACAGGATTCAAACTCTTCCACTTTTTTCACGGGCTTGCCATCGCAGCGCGAAATCTCATCGCCATTGTCTAGGCCAGCCGAATAAAGCGGTGTACCGCGTAGTGCCAATTCGGTCAGTTTGACTTGGTCCCCGGATAACTCCGCTTGATCGCTGCCAATCCAGGGCTTGCCTGGATGCGCTTTGCGGAGCACGAGCCCAGCGGCCGCTACCAGCGCGCGGTAATCCAACGGTTCCTCGCCGTAAATGTGATGTTTGAAGATGGCATGCGCAAAGTCAGCATCGCCGGTGGCTTCACCCAGTGCTTCCGCCAGATCTTTCAGGTCATAAGGCCGATCGATGTCGGGATGACGCCGCCACATCACTCGCATCCAATCGTCGAGAGACTTGCCCGGGAAACGCTGGCGAATCGCCAGGTCGAGGCCAAAGCCTAAGGCCTCGCCGTAGGTGTAATAGGAGATGAATGTATTGCGGAAATTGGTGGCATCGATGGAGCGTGCGGCATCCACGAAGGGCGCTTGCCGGCTCATATCGACTACCGAAAAAACCTCTCGGCCTGGCGCGTTCAAGACGCGATTCACGGGCCCGCTGAGCTCCCGGACGAAATCATCCAGCGTTGAGATACCGGCGCGTTTGATCAGCAGCGGACCGTAATAGCTGGTGAAGCCTTCGGCAAACCAGAGTTCGCCTGACATGTTGGCGCGTTCAAAATCGAAAGGTTCCAAAGAGCGGGGGCGAATGCGCCTTACGTTCCAGGCATGAAAGAATTCGTGCGACACCGTGTCGACTGCGCGTGGGACGGCGTCTTTCAAATCGGTTCTATCGGTAATCGAAGTGGAATCGCGATGTTCCATGCCATCGCCGAAGACGTAGGGCAGGTAGTCCACCAGGAAGGTATATGAGCCGTTATCGAACTTGGGGAACCCGCCAAAAACACCTGCGGCTTCGAGGGTGACGGACTGGCATAATTTGGCGAATGCTTTCGCTTCGTCCGCCGAGCCACGGTGATGTAGGGCGATGCGAAAGTGCTGATTCTCAATCTGCCATTCGGCTATCGTATGAGCGCTCAGTTCGACGGGGCTATCCATCAGCCATTCCAAATTCGGCGCGGACCACGTGCCGTTCGACTGCGGAATGAGCTGCGAGGCGAGGCGCCACCCGGAGCCCGGTGGTACATCGAACGTCAAGGTGCTGGGCGCATTCTCAAAACCACGAGCCCAAACCAGCACAGCGGGCAGATTCATGTGGGCGTGCGTTTCATCAATGCCGGCGTATGTGCCGTCCGCATGGTCGGCAAAAACCGTGTAATGCGCAACCACCGTGCCGTGGTGGCCAGATATATTCCACCCATAAGGATCTGGACGTTCGATTTTGAGCGGCGCTCCGGCGGAGTCCGTAGCAGTGAAGTGGTAAACGTTCTTAACAAATTCATGCAGCGCATAACGACCGGGCGAGGAACGGCTCATCTCCACTCGAAGGACAGGTTCAGAAACATCGTTGAAAGTGGCGCTCACCTCCACCTCGTGATGGACGGCATTGGGAAAGCTCAGCCGATACTCCACAGCGGGCGTTGCACCCATGGGCAACGCCAAGAACAGCAAGCCGATGATTTTCATTCTAAAGTTCTATAGTCCCGTGATATTTCATGCTGGCGAGGCGAAACTTTGCCTTGACGTTGAGCCCTCCGAAGTGGGTCATGAAAAGCACCTCTTTCTCGCCCGTGTCGATGGGCCGTTCACGCGAAAAAAAGACGCGCACCGTGCCTGTGGCGGGATCGAGCTTCACATTGTTTGGCTGCAATGTGCGGCTGCCTTTCACTACAATTTTGGAGTAGGCCATAAAGGCTTCGAGCACTTCCTCGGGGTTGCGCGCATCGAAGGAACCATCGCTGGAGGAAGTGGTTTCCGTCTGGCCGCTAGCGCGGTATCGATTGGCTGGAATAAGCCCGGTCAGGCTGACGACGTAGGCGTTGGCCGGTACAGCGGCATCCTTCTCTGCCTGGCGAATGGGCAGCGCGCTCTCCCAACGAACGGTGACCGGAATTGTCGCCAAGTGGCCGATGCGGTTGTGGCCCGGTTCCCCGTCCCAACGCTGCTTGTTGGCGCCAATTCCCTGCTGGCCGGTATCCGGCGGCCCGGCTGGCCTGGGATCCATAGCCGTGTCCTCGGGATCTTCCATCACGGCTGCGGCCTGTATCGCCCACGGTGAATTATGCAGCAGCGCGGCCACGTCTTCCGCGGACCAAGTGTCGGCCGGCTTCTCCCAAAACGGCTGCGCTGCCCAAGCCGCACAGGTCAACAATAGGGCAGCAACCGGCAAAATTGTCGTGTTCTTCCTGATATTCTTCATTCGATTAGGCGCGCCGGTCGGACCGTAGCAGCGCAATTTGTTTAAAAAGAGCAACATCTGGGCAGTTACACTCGTCCTTTTATTATGATCTTGGCATTCGAGTGGGTCTATGATTGGGCAAGTATTTAAGAAATGACCAATTCACCCACTCTGCGTCTGCTGATGGGGCTGCTGATTACACTGGCCGCCGTGGCCGGTTTTTCTTCGTACACGCTGTTTCAGCTGGACAAGCTCAGAAAGCTGCAAACCGATACCATCGACTTGAACCGGCACGACTCCTTGCTGCTAGTTCGAGTGCAAGGCGATATCAACACTATCGGCCTGAAACTGCGAGATATGCGCGACATGGGCGATGGCCCGGAAACGCATGAACTCGGGCGCATTCGCGAAGACCTCAACCGCGTGCGTGCCGATCTGCAGGAATCCATCGAAGAAGAAGAGAAATTTAATCCTGTGACGCGGCGCGCCGGCCAGCATGCGAGCCTTATTCGAGCGCTGAAGGAATTCTGGCAGAACTCCGACGATGTTTTCGCCGCCGCTCGACAGGGGCACGCGGGCATTGTCAGCGTGTTGGCTTCCACCAATTTGTTTACCCGTCAGGAAGAGTTGGCCGCGCATGTCTCAAGGCTCTTGGAGCGTAATAACGAGGCTGAAGAACGCGCGGATCAAAAAGTGGCCGGCATTTACGACCGGGTTGAACGGGATATTTATGCGTTCCTCACGGCGACGATTTTGGCCATCCTCATCACGAGTTTGTACCTGATCTATTCGAATCGCGAAATCTTCGACCGGATGGAATCCCTCTCCGGCCAAAGAAGAATTCTGGCCGCCCGGTTGATTGCCCTGCAGGAAGAAGTGCTGCGTTCCATATCCCGCGAATTGCATGACGAGTTCGGACAAATTCTGACCGCGGTGAGCACCATGCTGGCACGTGCCGAACGCAAAGGATTGCCGCCGGATTCGCCGTTTCGCACGGAGTTGAGCGAAGTGCGCGAAATCGTCCACAACACGCTGGAGAAAATGCGCAGTTTATCGCAAATGCTGCACCCGGCGGTGATTGACGACGACGGCTTGGTGAAGGGGCTCGAATGGTATGCCGACGTGTTTACTAAGCAAACCGGCATTACCACCAAGGTTGCCATTCACGGGGTGCCCGCGAGGATCACCGGTCAACCGGCAACCCACTGCTTCCGCATTGTGCAAGAAGCGTTGAACAATGCGGCCAAACATTCGGGCACGAAAACCGCGCTGGTGGACATGACGTTTTCCGCTGACATGCTTACGTTGAAGGTGCAAGATTTCGGCTGCGGTTTGCCGGAAACCAGGAAGCCGTCGCAACGCGGTTTAGGGTTGATCGCCATGCGCGAGCGCGCTGAGTTGTTAGGTGGTAAAGTGAGCGTCCATTCGGAGCCAGGCGAAGGTACAACGCTGACGTTGGAGATTCCGCTTGACCGAAAGGGCGCACTCAAAGCCGGTGAAGAAGACAAAGAGAGGGAGGCCATCAGCTCCAAAAGGTAGATTTTATGACTGAAGAAATTAGCGTACTACTCGTAGACGACCACAGCCTGGTGCGCCGCGGTTTCCGGCGAATCTTGGAAGACGAAGAGGGCATGAAGGTGGTGGGGGAAGCAGCTAATGGCGTGGAAGCCATCCGCATGGCGCAGGAGTTGAAGCCGAATGTGGTGGTGATGGATTTATCCATGCCCGAACTGGATGGTGTGCAGGCTACCAAGGAGATCGCCAAGCATCTGCCCGACACGAAAGTGTTGGTCTTAAGCATGCACGCCGAGGATAATTATGTCCGCAATGCGTTAGATGCCGGGGCGAAAGGCTACTTACTTAAATCGGCGATCGATGTAGATCTGGTGGGCGCGATTAAAGCCGTGGCTGACGGTCAGCGCTTCATGGGGAGCGGCTTGAAGTACGTGGCCCATGAAGCGGACGATGAACTGAACCGGCTGACGCCGCGCGAGAAGCAAGTGCTGCAATTGATTGCGCAAGGGAAATCGAATAAGGATATTGCCAGCTTGCTTGATTTGAGTGTGAATACAGTTTCAGTGCATCGGGCGAATTTGATGGAGAAAATGAATATTCATAGGACGGCGGAATTGGTGTTGTTTGCGATTCGGAAGGGGTTGGTGGCGCCGCAGTAGCGCGATTCAGCCTTCCTTGCGAATTCAGGTCGCGCGCCTTAAAACGTGCCCGTGATACAACCTGTATAACGCCGTGTTGTTCGAACGGGACGAACAGAAGAATCGGATCAACCGGACAAAGCACGGCGTGGACTTCGAGACGGCAGCGCCTATATTCGCGATCCGAATTATGTATTACAGCAAGACCGCATTGATGAAGAAGGCGAGCAGCGTTGGCACGCTATCGGTGTTGCCGAAGACTTTCCGTTACTGGTAGTCCATGTGTATAGGAGCACCCAAGGTGGCGAAGAAATCATCCGGATCATCTCGGCCCGGCAAACTAGTGAGCGTGAAAGCCGAAGATATTTTGGGCAAGCCGTTAACTAGGGCCCAACGGGCAGACCTATCACGCCTGAAAAACCGGCGCGATAGCGAAATCGGCTTTTCCGACATCCCGCCGCTGACGGAAAAACAACTCGCTACGGCCTTCCAACCCAACCGCCAACTGATCGCTGTGCGGCTGGACCGCGAGGTTCTGGCGTGGCTCCGGGGATTCGGCCCCGGCTATTCTACTCGCATCAATAACATCTTGCGCGTAGTAGTGGAAAACGCGGTCTCGTCATCGAGGCCAAGGCGAACGGTTCAAGCAAATCGAGCTGAGAAACTCGACCGCTAACGGCCCTCGAAAACCAGCCGCAGTCCCCTTAAGACTGCTGCCAATGTAGGGTCCGGAATGCGGCCGATAAACCAAAGTCAAGCCAATAGACTTCTCCCCGACGAATCTCTTTCGCCATCGAATCTCACCAACGGTCTGGGGCTGGAGCTTTGTATTCAGCATGCGGACGAGTCGCCGCTCGTCGGGGTTGGACCTATTCGTGCGTGCCTGATTCAACTGGTCGGAAATGCGGGCCTGTCGCCGTCTTAACAGATATTCGCGCAATGCCTCTGCGATCAACCCACTGTGGCTCAATCCGAGATCCCGGACGGCCCTATCCGCTTCCGCCAGCAGGGCATCCTCGATCGAAATTATGGCGTTCATGCTCTCATTTGTGCCAAGTGGATTCGGGCTGTGCTCGCCACCCGTACAGGAATGCTGCACGATCAATTAGATGCCGACGGAAACAACTTACACGAATCTGCGTGAGAATCTGGCAGGCTATCTTGATCAAGTTCTGTACCAACAGGAAACTGTAATTGTTCGCCGCAAGGGGCCGCGCGACGTTGCTCTGATTCCCCTTGGAGAACTCAGCGGTCTAATTGAGACAGCCCACCTGCTACGCTTGCCACGGAATGCGAAGCGTCTGATGACAGCGCTTCGGAGAGCCGAGCGAGGAAAAGCCGCGCTTGGGAATGCAGCCGACCTGCGGCGCGAGATTCTTGGTGCAAAGAAGCGCTAAACGGCTCGCGATCTTTCATCCGGAGTTTCGGCAAGATCTGGTGTTTTGGGTGAAATCGGAGCGGGGCACCGCAATCAGGGTGCTCGACTTGGTTGAGGCAGTTGTGCGTGACCCGATTGAAGGCCCCGGCAAGCCGGAACCTCTCCAATACTTACTAGCAGGTTGCTGGTCGAGGCGCGTCACGCAAGAACATCGGCTGGTATATCGCGTCACCGACCAAGCAATTGACTTCCCGCAGGCTCGCTATCACTACTGATTTCGCGAACATACTCGAATGGGAGGGGAAACGCCCCGAGCTGAACTCGGGGCGTAAGCGGACAATCTACTGAACTTTGCGCGCCGCTTTCGCAATGTCGGCGGCCTTCTTCTGAGCCTGCATTTCTTTGGCCTTGGCAGCTTTCTTTTGAAAACGGTCGACGCGGCCTTCCGTATCGATCAGCTTTTGTCGGCCCGTGAAAAAAGGGTGGCAGCTCGAACAAATTTCAACGCGCAAATCGCCTTTATGCGTGGAACGTGTAGGGAAGGACGATCCGCACGCGCAGATCACCTTCACATTGTCATAGGCGGGGTGAATCCCGGCTTTCATTACTTTAGAATCCTTTCGCTTGAGTAAAGACCAGTTTAACACGCAAAACCCCGGCGGCCAGGCCGCGCGGGCTCTAGGTCACCGGGGTTTTAACTAAACGACTACTCTAGATACGTTACGCGCGACGGGGCGGCCGGTCCACAGGAACTTCGGCCTCGTCACTGAAACGACACCTGAACGTACGAACGGCGACTTTAAGAGTCGGCCACCTCGCGCGTGGAATGTATGCTACAGTCACTACCAGAATTCATATTTGACTGGACCACCTCCTTCCTCAGTGATGCTTTGATTGTATAAATTGCCGGCGATTGTGTCAATGAATCTTGAAGAGGAAATCGGACAAAATATCGATTACACCGAACGCTCACCGCTTTGGCTCAGTGGATTTTTACCGCTCGGCGTTCTCATTGGCCTTTTGGGGTCGCTGGTAGTCGCTTGGCAGTACCACATTGACGTAGAACCGCAAATCATCGGTCTACACTTCCTGGCTCTCAGCGTTGGTTATGTGCTGGCGGCGGCGGTGGCGCAACGTTGGGTCCGCTGGATGCCGATCCGCTCACTGGCCCTGCTGGCTTGTGGACTGGCAGTCATAAGCTTGGGCGCGCTCGGTGTGTTGGGGCCGCCGGTTCCCACCATTTACCGCATATTCGGCGCCGCCTTCATCGGCGTGGCCGCAGGCGCCCTTTCTACCGCTTTGCTTTATGCTTCCGAGCCCTACTTCGCCGAAGCGCCGGCGGCGGCCGCCAACGTGGCAGGCTCACTGCTCGGGTGCGGCTGTCTGTTCGCCACCATTCTCACCGCCGCTACCTACTCGGTCGGTCCGGTTACGATTGCCGGTTTGGACATCGGGCCCTTGCAGTTGGAGATGACGGCCCTCGCGCTGTTTCCGGGGCTGTTTTTTTTACTTGTGCTGGTGAATCGGTTCCCACTCGCGCGCTTACCGGTTGGCGATCGCGAAGAAGATATGCATCGTGAGATGCTGCGCGATCTCCGCAGTATCGCCACCGTTCTGTTCAGCCTCCTGTTGTTCTTTCAGTTTGGAAATGAGTGGGCGATTGCCGGTTGGTTGCCGCTCTTTCTCATCCATCGCTTTGGCTTGAATCCGGCTTGGGCCATTGGCATTCTGGCCTTCTATTTTTTTGCGCTGATGTTCGGGCGGCTGGTGGCGCAAGTGTTGCTGGAATGGTTCAATCACCGAAGGCTGCTATTAGGCAGCATCGTGCTGGCCATGATTGGCTATGTGGTGTTAAGCTTTGCGCAGACTGCGTTCGGTGCGCTTATCGCCGTTACCCTGATCGGTGCGGGCTACGCTCCCATTTACCCGCTCATCGCCGAGCGGCTCGACGACCGTTTTTCCTATCATCCCGGCTTTTGGAACGGCACCGTTTCCATCGCCATCACGGGCGCCATGTGCGCACCCTGGGTGTTAGGGTATGTCGATCAGTTTGTCGGCGTGCAATACGTCATGGTCGTGCCCGCTCTGGGTTCACTGGCCGTCTGCGTTCTGGCTATTCTGCTGATGTTCGAGGCCCGCCTAATGGGGGAAAAGCGCCGCGGCCGCGAGCCCGAACCGCTGATCTCGGCCGACGACGTCTGAAGCGAGTGGCGGGCGGCGTGCGCGCTGAAGATATACTCAACAGTCAATGACTTCGAAACGCAGTTACCTGGCGTTGGATTTAGGCGCGGAAAGTGGCCGCGCCATGTTGGCTCATCTGGCGGATCACCGGCTCGAACTGCAGGAGTTGCATCGTTTCCCGAACATTCCTGTACGATTGCCCAACGGCCTTTATTGGGATACCCTTCGCCTGTTTCATGAGATGTGCGAGGGTATTGCCATTGCCGCGAAAACGGCCGATCAATTGGATGGCATTGGCGTAGACACCTGGGGCGTCGATTTCGGGATGCTCAGTGAAGAGGGCGTCTTGCTCGACAATCCGCGCCACTATCGGGACGCCCGCAACATCGGCACCTTCAGCCAAGTCTTCGAAAAAGTACCGCGCGCCGAAATTTTCAAGAACACCGGCGTTCAGTTCATGGAGATCAATTCCCTCTATCAACTCTTTGCGGCCCAGCGCGACACGCCGAAGACCTTGGAAAAGGCAGCGAATCTCTTGTTCATGCCCGACCTTTTCAACTACTTTTTGACCGGGGCATTGCGGGCGGAGAGAACCATCGCGAGCACTTCGCAATTCTACGATCCGGTAAAAAAACAATTTGCTACCGATATGTTGCGCAAACTTGGCTTGCATGCCGGCTACCTCGCTCCGCTGGTCGATCCAGGAACGGATCTGGGTCCTGTCTTGCCCTACATCGCTGAACGCTGCGATCTGAAACAAGAGACTACCGTCTTCGCAACCGGCTCGCACGATACCGCCTCCGCGGTCGCCGCCGTTCCCGCGCGCGCTGGCGACAATTGGTGCTACATCAGTTCAGGCACTTGGTCACTGATGGGGGTGGAACTGAACGAGCCCGTAATTAACGACGCTTCCCTTCAAGCCAACTTCACGAACGAGGTTGGGGTACAGAATCGTATTCGCTTCCTGAAAAATATTCCCGGCCTTTGGGTCTTGCAGGAATGCAAACGTGCCTGGGCACGCGAGGGCCAAGATCACTCCTACGCAGACCTCACCGCCAGCGCATCCCAAGCCAAACCTCTCGCCACCGTGCTGGACCTAGATGAGTTCGTCTCGCCCGGCAACCACCCGCAACGCATTAAAGACTACTGCCGGAAGACGGGTCAAGAAGCGCCTGCCGACGTGGCCTCCACCACGCGCCTGATTTTACACAGTCTCGCGATGCGGTATAAGCAAGTGCTCGAAACGCTCGAAAGTCTAACCGGCCGCAAGCTGGAAGTCGTCCATATCATCGGCGGCGGTTCGCGCAATGGACTGCTCAATCAGTTGACCGCCGATGTCACGGGCCGTCGCGTGTTGGCCGGTCCTGCTGAAGCTACCGCTGCCGGCAACGCGCTCACGCAGGCTATGGGGATCGGACATATTGGGTCGCTGGAAGAGTTGCGTGCCGTCGTGAGGAATTCGTTTGATATGGAAGAGTTTCTGCCCCGCGGGTAGGTGAATCGAAGAAATCGGTGATCAAGGAACGGATTTTTCCTTGCAACTGTACCGACTGGACGGTATACTGCTCGTAGCCGTGCCTATCTCCACTAAAGATCTCATCCTCGGCACCACCCTTACCCTGCTCGAACAGGAAGGTGGGGCGGCTATCACACTCGACCGCATTGCCTCCGAAGCGGGCCTAAGCAAAGGCGGATTGCTGTATCATTTCGCCAGTAAGGAGCAACTGGTCGAAGCGCTCGTGCAACGCGCCGTCGATTCGCTGCCATTGCCGCCGGCTAGACGCGCTCGCGACCTGTTTGCCGCTCTGCTAGCCGCCTATACCATCGAGCCCGCTCAACTCCAGCCCCTGCGCGATGCCTATCGCGACCTGCGGGTCGGCTTGTCATCCTCGACACGCGACCCGGCAGCGGCCACTATCGGTTGGCTCGCGGCGGAGTGCTTTGCCTTCTTCGAATACCTCGGACTTATCAATCTCACGGGTCTCGAAAAAGAAAAGCTATTTCGCGAAATAGCTGTTTTATCCCAGGAGGAGCCAATGATACACACGATTGATTTCGTTTCCTCGGCGCCGGCGCAAAGGCCGCCGCTCGACTCCAGCTTCCAGGAACTGGAAGTGCGCTCTCAGGCTGCTGCGGAACGAGCAGCGCAAAGCTTGCTGTCTTTGCAGGACGGCGCTGGTTTCTGGCGCGGCGATCTCACAGCCGATACCACGCTTGAATCCGACTGCGTACTGCTCAATCTCTGGCTCTACCCGCCGGACTCGGCTGGCTGGCACCCGCCCACGAAGGACAAAATGGACAAGGGATTGGCCACCATTCTCGAGCGCCAGTTGGCCGATGGCGGTTGGAATATCTATCCGGCTGGACCCGCGGAACTCAACGCCACGGTGCGCGCTTATGCGGCGCTCAAAATCTGCGGACATGATCCCGCTGGGACCGTGCTGAAAAAAGCGCGCGAGAGAATTCTGGCGCTCGGCGGTCTGCAAGCGGTGAACAGTTACACGAAAATCAATCTAAGTCTCTTCGGGCTGTTCCCACGCGAGTTCGCTCCGAGTGTTCCTCCGGAACTGTTGCTCATTCCGGGGAACCTGATTTACGAGATGTCCTCCTGGACGCGCGCCATCATTGTGCCGCTGTCGATCATTCAAGCAAGCGGGGTTCAGCGTGCTGCGCCGAACGGCGTGACGCTCGACGAGCTTTTCATTCCGGGGCAGAAACTAGTCTTGCCCCGCAAAGACCGCTTATCGGCGATTTTCAATCAGGCGGATCGCGTGCTCAAGCTTTGGGAGCGGCGCGGTCTGAAGGACATTCGTGCGAAGGCCATTCGTGAAGCTGAGAAATGGATGCTGGAACGCATGCATTCGGCCGACGGCTTGGGCGCCATCTACCCGTCCATGATGTACTCCATCATGGCGATGGACGTTCTAGGCTATGAACGCGACCATCCGGATTGGGTGACAGCGGTGCGCCATTTTGAGGGCCTGCAATTGGAGACCGCAGACCGCCTGGAGTTCCAGCCTTGCGTATCGCCCGTTTGGGATAGCGCGATTGCGCTCTTCGCGTTGGGCGAATCGGGAAATCTACCGCCGGAAGCCGGCCGGCGCTCCGCCGACTGGCTGCTTGATCGCGAAGTGCGCCGCAAAGGAGACTGGGCGGTCAAGCGTCCCGAGTTGCAGCCTGGCGGCTGGGCGTTCGAGTTTGCCAACGAAAGCTATCCCGATATCGATGATACGGCGATGGTCCTGCTGGCGCTTGAACATGCCAAAGCGTCTGATCCCGAGCGGCAATTGCGCGTGGAGCGCCGCGCCATCCACTGGCTTACCGGCATGCAATCATCAGACGGCGGTTGGGCTGCTTTCGATGCGGACAACAACTGGCACGTGCTGAACAAAGTGCCGTTTGCCGATCATAACGCCATGCTCGATCCAAGCTGCCCCGATATCACCGGCCGTGTGATAGAGGCGCTGTGCCGGCGTGGTTTGACCGACAGCGATCCAGCCATTTCGCGCGGCGTGGCGTATTTGCTGACGCATCAGAAGACCGATGGGAGTTGGTATGGCCGCTGGGGTGTCAATTATATCTATGGAACGTTCCTAGCCATGCGAGGCTTGCACGCTGCCGCGACTCCCCATGCGCGGGTGGCGCTCGAAAAAGGCGCGGCGTTTTTGCGGTCCGTGCAGAATGAGGATGGTGGTTGGGGGGAAAGCTGCCTTAGTTACCAGACTCATCGTTTCGAACCGGCGCAGAGCACCCCGTCCCAGACCGCCTGGGCGCTGCTGGGATTGCGCGCGGCGGGCGATACTGCGTCAGTTGCGGTTTCGCGCGGATTGACTTGGCTGCTAGAAAAGCAGGCGGCTTCAGGATCTTGGCCGGAATCACTGGCCACGGGCACTGGTTTTCCCAACGTTTTTTATTTGCACTATCAGCTCTACGCGCACTACTTCCCGCTGCTCGCGATGGGAATGAACGACTAACGATTACCGCACGCCAATGCGCATGCCGGGAATGTCCAGCCAGCGTGGCTTGCCGTGAGTCGCGTTCGACGTAGCAATAACGAAAGCGCACGGCGCCTCGCCGAATTTCTCAACTCTCGCCGCGAGCCAGCCGCCTTGCGCTGACGCCAACACCACGGGCGTTCCTTGAAAGCTCGCAGTCTCCGCACCCAGTGTCTTGTCGAACTTCTTCAGCGGTTCAGTCAACTGAAATGCGGCGCGATAGCGTTCCACCGCCTCCGCCAAATCCCGTACGCCAATATAGACTTCCGCCACGCCGCGCCATTCAGGCATGGTTGGCTTACCGCTTGGTTCGGCGCGTAAGGCTCGCTCGGTATCGTCGTGAATCAGGAAGGGGAAAAACGTGCCTTGCACCTCGGGTCCAATCGCCGCGCTTCGCCATTGCAATACAACGCCGTCGGGCCGTTTACGTCCGCCGCTCGAAACTTTCGCTCCCAGCCGCTTCGCCGCGTCTGCCAAATCGTCCGAGCGAATCGCCCACGCGCACGGCCCGGCGTTGGCGTCAATGAACTTGCCCCAATAATGCTGCGCCGCGCCCGCCCGCGGATCTTGCGCGGCGATGAGTTCGAGATAAGATCCATCGGCGAAACTTGCCAGCGCCATTTCCGTTAAACCGTTGGTATGTTTACCGCCGTATTCCGTGCGAATGCCGGCGCGCGCAAACTTGGCCTGCATTTCTTTGAGATCACGGCCGGCAATCGTCACGTGATCCACGCGCAGATCCGCAGCGGTCACACAGCCGGTCAAGAGGGCCATCAAGAATCCGAATGCCTTATTCATGCCAGAACCCACGGCCCGACCAACAGCGCGTCACAAATTAGGAATAAACGCGGCGGGGAGATCGGAAACCCTCATAATCATAGCGAGCTAGAGCTCTTAGGGAACACGCTGCTGCTCGCCAGCTCCCTCATGAGTAAGCAAAAGCAGCATGGCGAGATTGCACAGCGCCGCGTGCGCCGCTTACGCCGCGGCCCGTCAAAGGCATCCTTGACTTATCGTAGGCTGGTGGAAGACAGCCTGGAGAACGCCATCCTAAGGGGGGCGGACAATCTAGCGCTCTCGTTCGAGTCAGTCGGGAATGTCGGGAACGACCTTCTCGCCGCATCGAACGCCGGCGTAGGCCGGGTAGCCGCCAACTTTGACGTTGCTATGCAATGAGAACGAAACTCAAGGTTCAAAAATACTTTTAACATCCAGGATTCCCTCTCCGATATGTTGGTTGACCCTAACGCGGAGGAATGGTATGGCTGCCGTCGCACTTAAACTTGAGGAAGATCTGGACTGTTTGCCCCGGACAACGGGTCCGGCGGCTAAGCTTCAGGAATGCGTTCTCCTGATAGAGGACAACGAAGAGGCAATGTGGTTGGTCCGCTACGCCCTGCAGGAGCATGGCAAAGGAAGGTACCGGCTCGAATGGGCGGATACTCTCAGCGGCGGGCTGGATCAAATCTCGAAAGGTGGCGTGGATATAGTGCTGCTCGATCTAGGCCTACCCGACAGTTCCGGTCCCGAGAGCTACGCGTGGGTGCGGGAAGTTTGTCCGAGAGTTCCGGTAGTCGTCTTAACCGGCAATAGCTCCGAAGAAACAGAGTTCGCCGTAACAGCCAGCGGAGTAGAGGGCTATCTGGTAAAGGATCAAGTATCGGGATCGCTTTTGTTACAAGCCATCCGCGCTGCGCTGTATGCGAATAAGCAGCGGAAATTACGGCATGCCATGGTCCCAAGACTATTTGAAACGCGCTTTCGAACCGATTAGCGCTTAGCAGGGCTGTGCGCTGCGCCCAAGCGCGAAGCGTCCAGCGAAACCGAAAACAAAGTTCAATAACGATACCGGTCGCCTCACTAAGGGAAGCGAACGGGAGAGGAGGGATAAGATGGGCAGCGTCGCGCTCAAACTAGATGGGGTGCAAGATGGTCTTCCCGGTGTGGAAAATCCATCCGGCAAACTGCAGGAGACCGTCCTGTTAGTAGAGGACAGCGAAGAGGCAATGTATTTGGTGCAATGCGCGCTCGAAGAATACGGCCACGGCGCATACCGCTTGGAGTGGGTGGATGGTTTAACCGGCGGTCTCGCCCGGCTATCCAAGGGCGGAGTAGACCTGGTGCTGCTCGACTTGGGATTGCCCGAAAGCTCAGGCCCGGCGAGTTATGTGAGGCTGCGGGAAGCCGCTCCGGATGTGCCCGTGCTGATCCTGACTGGCGATACACGCGAGGAAACAGAATCCGCTGTCGCCGCTCGAGGAGCGGATGATTTTCTGGTGAAGGATGAGGTGTCGGGTTCACTCTTGCTACAGGCCATCCGAGCCGCTCTTTATACCAACAAGCGTTGGAAGCAGCAGAAGACGGAAGCGCATAAGTTGACACAGAAATTCCACTTGGCCAGCCACGAGTGTGAAGCGTTATCCGCTTTGGGAGTCCGTCTCTTGAAGTTGAGCCGCAACGCCTCCGCGCTCGCATGCGCCAAGGAAATCCGTGCCATAGTCGACCAGTACGCCAAGGAAGAAGGTGCCAATGCACACGGCTGCGCCGAATTGCTCTTGACGTTGGAGCGCCTTACCAGTGAAGCGGTCGCACAAGGCAGCCCATCCTGGGCCGAGCGGTTCCAAAAAGTGCTTTCCGTACCCGTTGCTCCGCGTGAAGGTGTACGGCAAGCAGCAGCACAGTAATTCAAACCGCAAAGAAACGGGGGGCGTTTAGCAGTCGCGTGTGAGCGTCCCGTTTCTCAAACATCGACAAACACATCCCACTTCCTTGGTCCCCGTTCCCTAAGTACGCTAACGCATATCGGCACAAACCACTCCCTTGCGGTCGTGGCTCCGTTCCGAGCCGCGACGCGCCAGAGTTAGGCAAGGACCTCGCCTAATGTGCCATTCGGTACACTAGGAGGACTAGGTCGCTCGCGTTTGTTTTCCGCTTCTGGAACCTCGCGCTGAAACCTGCATGGGTTCTTCGACGTCTGGGGTTTTTGCCTCCTTCGGGGATGGAGACTCACTTTATAAAGGCATGGAGAGGATTTGTTATTAGCCACACTGCACCACAGGCTCCGCAGCCTGCGCGCGATAGCCTCGCCCGCCCGTTTTTTCTTAATATCCGGCCTTTGCTTGACCCCTTACGTTTTTGCCGCGAGCGCTAAAACCGGCGGTAATGAAGGCGCTCCCGCCTTTGGTACTTGGCTCGAATCCAATGCCGCCGCGCCGCAGACTCCGCAGACGAATCCGCCCCCGCAGAATCCGCAACCCGCTCCCTCTCAGCAGCAGCAGAACCCGCCGCCGAAGCCGCCGCAACAGCCACAAAATCCATTCGAAAACGTTCCTGAAACGCCGCAGAAGCCCAACCAGCCTACCCCACCTCCGCCCGGCGGCGTGCAGGAAGTTAAGCCAACGGCCATGGGCGAGAACATCGTGGAAGAGGTTCGCTTTCGAGGTCAGCGCAAGGTGCCGCAAGACACGCTGCGCGGCTTGATCTTCACCAAGAAGGGCGATGTCTACGATGAAGAAGCCGTGCACCGCGATTTCGTCTCGCTGTGGAATTCAGGCCGCTTTGACGATTTGCGCGTCGAGAAAGAGAAGGGACCCAATGGCGGCGTAGTGCTCACCTTTGTGGTCACCGAACGCCGCACGGTCCATACCATTGACTACACCGGCAACAAGTCTATTAGTAAATCTGAAATTCTGGACCGATTCAAGGAGCGTCACGTCAATCTAACGCCGGAATCGCAATACGATCCCGGCAAAGTGCAGCGAGCAAAGAACGTATTGCAGGAATACGAAGCAGAGCGCGGCCACCAATACGCCACCGTTACTCCGCAGCTCCGCCAAGTGCCGCCGGGCGGCGTCGATATCAACTTCGCCATTGATGAGGGTCCTAAACTCAAAGTCGGCAACATTATTATTCAGGGCAACAGCGCCATCAGCCACCGTGATGTGGTGCGCGCCATGAAAAATTTGAAGCCGATCGGCATACCCCATTCACTGCTCTTTGAAAATCTCTTTGCCCGCACTTTCGATTCCACCAAGCTGGATGAAGATGGCGAACGCATTCGCCAGTATTATCAATCGAAAGGTTACTTCACAGCGCGCGTCATCAACCATTCCGAAAAGGTTTACGACGTCACGGGCCATGGCCTGAAGATACCGCTCATTAATGAGAAGCGGCCGGGCAAACGCGTGGATGTCACCATGGTTGTCGCCGAAGGCAACCTGTACACACTTCGCAATTTTTATTTCGTCGGCATGAAGCTATTCCGCACTCCAGATCTCATCATCCGGCAGGTTTTCCGCATGAATACGGGAGCGCCTTTCTCCACCGAAAAGCTACAGAAGGGACTCGACGATCTCCGCAAACTCTATGGCAACTTCGGCTATATCGATTTTGTCGGCTCGCCCGATCCTGAGCCGGTGAACGACCATCAGGTGGATCTGACCGTCGATATCGATGAAGGCCACCAATTCTTCGTGAGACGAATCGATTTTCAGGGCAACCTCAATACTCGCGATAAAGTGATTCGCCGTGAAATGCTTGTCAACGAGGGCGATCTCTACAGCCAGCAGTTGTGGGACACCAGCATCTTGCGCCTGAATCAACTCGGTTTCTTCGACCCGCTAAAGCCCGAAGATGCGGCCACGATGACGCGTGACACCAAGACCAATACGGTGGACTTGCTGCTCAAGGTCCATGAACGCGGCAAGAACTCGATTCAGCTCAACGGCGGAGTATCCGGTATTTCAGGCAGTTTTATCGGCGCATCCTATTCAACCAACAACTTCCTGGGTCTCGGTGAAACCCTCAGCCTGAGCGCGCAAATCGGGACGCTGCTCGACAACGTTACTTTCGGTTTTACCGAACCGTATCTATTCGACAAGCCGGTGCAGACCGGGTTCACCGTTTTCTATCAGCGGTACAGCTACAATCAGGGCCAACAAGCCTCGATTCTGGCCGGTCAAAATCTGATCGGCTATTACAACCAGTTGGGCACGCAAAACCTGCTGAACTACGTGACTAATGGCAAAGGGTTCACTACTTTCGTCAGTTATCAGTTGCGCCGCAGTTTTGCGCGTGTCGGGCTGACTTACTCATTCCGCGATCAGAGCGTGACTCCTATCACTGATGCGGCCAAGTCCTATTTCAACTATCTCGATTTCGAAGGGGTCGGCGGTCCCAATACCTTGGTCGGCATCAAGGCCAGCACCGTTACGCCGACTTTCGCCTATAACACTGTCAACCACCCCATAACCCCGACCCACGGCCTGCGCGTAAACTTTGGCTTCGGCTTCACCGGCGTCGTGCTGGGCGGTAATGTGAATACGTTGCAACCCAATTTCGATATCGCTTATTTCCGCCGCGGCATCTTTAAGAGCAACGTGATGGGATTCCATGTCAACGCCAAATTCATCGCTGGCTATGGCGGCAAGGTGGCGCCTCCATACGACCGGTATTACATGGGTGGCGAAAGCGATATCCGCGGCTTCGATATTCTCACGATTAGCCCGATTGCCTACATCCCAACCAGCACATCGATTGGCGTCCTAAACAACGACGGCACGTCTCGTGTTCAAAAGGTCATAAACGCCAACGGTACCGTGAGTTACACAAACGCCACCCAAACGATCCCCGCCTACCAGCTCATCCTGCCCGGCGGCGATACTTCGGGCGTGTTTAACTACGAATACCGAATACCGATTTTCGGCCCGGTTACCCTCGCGCCCTTTGTGGACGCTGGCGTGGATCTACTCCTTCTACCAAGCCAGCTAGGTCTCAATCCGGGGCAAGTGACCAACCTCAATAGCCTATATCCGCAGGCTGATTTCGGTCGCCGCGCTTATATTGCTCCTCATACCCAAGTACCGAGAGTCTCCACCGGGCTTGAACTACAAGTACTCATGCCGGTGGTGAACGCCCCATTCCGCCTTTATTTTGCGTATAATCCAAGTTATGTCAATACCGTCTTGACGCCTCCGGTGGTGGCGGATAGATCTTTCTTCCCGAACAACGCCACATACCAAGAGGCGCTTTCAGAATTCGGAACTGCCCAGCCGTTCCATGAGCGGCGCACGATTTTCCGTTTTTCCATTGGCCGCACGTTTTAGTTTTTGTCGCCGTCGGGGATCAGGGCCCGCCAGCGACGTAAAGAGTACCCCGAAAGGAATTGAGAATTGATTATGAGAAGTTGTTTGATCTCTACGACGGCGCTGCTATGCGCGAGCCTGGGGGCTTTCGCGCAGGCGCCCAATAAAGTGGGAGTGATTAGTATTCAGGGCGCCATCGTCGGCACCAAAGACGGCCAAAAGGCCTCGCAGGAATTAGACCAGAAATTCGTGCCCAAGAACAAAGAGTTCCAAAGCCGCCAATCCGAAATTGTGCAACTCCAAGACCAGTTGACCAAGGGCGGAACCGTGATGGCGGAGGAAAAGCGCAACCAACTGGCGCGCGAGATCGACGAAAAGAAAAAGCGCCTCGAACGCGACATGCAGGATGCCGAAGAAGACTTGCGCGGCGAGCAACAAAAGGTATTATCGAGCCTCGGCCAGCGCATGATGGCGGTGATTGAAAAATATGCTAAGGATAATGGCTTCAGCTTGATTCTGGATGTAAGCAATCAGAACACGCCTGTTCTTTATGCTTCGAGCGGCATCGATATCACTTCGGACATTGTTTCTTTGTACGACAAAACGACCGCCAACGGTGCTCCGGCAGCCCCAGCCGCCACTTCGACCAGCGCTCCGAAGCCAGCAGTTCCTGGCGCCAAGCCGCCGGCCACACCGCGTTAATTAAGGGGTGGCGTAATCACCCGCTGCCTCTTACCACATGCTACGCTGAATTCGGATCAACCCCATGCCAGCCGCCGCCATCGCGCTTCCTCCACTGCTTCGCGAAGGGGATCGGCTGGACAGTTCGGAATTCCTTCGACGTTGGGAGGCAATGCCATCGCTGCAGGACGTCGAACTCATAAGCGGAGTCGTCTTCATGCCTTCTCCCGTGCTCCATCCACACGCCAAATTCCATTCCGCGATGGACGCATGGGTGTGGCATTACCAGGACGTGACCTTGGGCTGCGAATCCGGCGCGGATTGCACTTGGGTGATGGGACCCAAGGACGTTCCGCGACCAGACATTTTTCTGCGCATTCTTTCCGAATATGGCGGCCAGTCTCACGTGGAGCGCAACTATGCTACGGGTGCGCCGGAATTGATCGTCGAAGTCAGCTGGTCGAGCGTATCGCGCGACCTTGGAGTGAAACTCGACTTGTACTGTCGAGCCGGAGTTCGTGAGTATCTGACCGTATTGCTGGAAACACATCAAGTGACGTGGCGTCAACTTTCGCGCGGCCGCTATCGCGAAATCGCCCCCGACGATGACGGTCTCTTGCGTTCGCGCGTCTTCCCAGGTTTGTGGCTTGACCCCACTGCCTTGTGGAGTTCGAAACGGTCGATTCAAACGGCTCTCAAGCAGGGCATTCGCTCGCCGGAACATGCCGCCTTCGTGAAGCGTCTCGCTGCTCACAAACGCAAGTCATAACTTAGCTAGCATGGTCATGTGACAACGACCAAACTCGGAATCAGCAGCTTACTTTTTGCATCGCTTGTGAGCGCCGAGGTTCATTCCCTCACTCTGCAACAGGCGTTGGAACTGGCCGCGCGGCAAAATCCGGAAGTCGCCCTGGCGCGCCTGGATGAGCAGCGGGCCGAACAGGGCGTGAAGGTCGCGCTCGACCCGTTTCGCCCCAAAGTATATGGCGGCAGTGGGATCGCGTATACCTACGGCTATCCAAACAGCATCGACGGCAACGCCCCCAGCCTTATCGAACTCAAGACCGACATGGCGATTTTTAACCGTCCCAAGAGCTATCAAGTGGCTTCCGCGCGTGAAACCGCGCGCGGCTCGCAATTCGGCGCCCAAGCCAAAGCCGAAGATGTGGCTTATCAGGCCGCCGACTTATTTCTCACTGCTTCGACCGTTAGCCACGAAAGTGAAACCTTAGGGCAGCAACTGCCCAGCTTGCAAAAGGTTGTCGACGCCATGAGCGCCGCCGTGAATGAGGGTAGCGAACTGCCTCTTGAACTGAAGCGCGCTAAGGTCAATCTCGCCCTGGCCGAAGAACGACTGAATTCTTCCCAGCTCGATCTCGATTACGACGAGATGATGCTTGCCATCGCGCTGGGCTATCCCGCCACTGATCGCGTAAAACCGATCGATAGCGATATCTCCGCCACGCCGGCTCCCCCTTCAGAACAGGAAGCAGAAGAAATGGCCCTGCGCAATAATCGCCAGTTGCGCGAAATGCAATCCAACGTGCTGGCGAAAGAACTTGAGGTTCGTTCGTTTCGCGCCGCCCGCTTACCGGAAGTGAACCTTGTTGCGCAGTACTCGTACTTCTTGAAAAGTAATTACGTTGATTACTTTGCGAAATTCCAAGCCAACAATTACCAGATTGGGGCGTCGATTACCATTCCTTTACTCGTCGGTTCCGCTTCCAAAGGGCTCGCGCTGCAGAACAGCACCGACATGCAGAAGATCCGTATCCAAATGGATCAAACGCACAACCGCATCGTCGCCGACACGCGCCGCAGCTACGAGCAATGGAAGAAAGCCGAAAACATTCGCGATCTGTCCCGCCTGCAACTTGATTTGGCGCGCGAGGAACTCACTGTGTTGCTTGCTAAGAACGGCGAAGGCCAAGTGCCTATGAGCCGCGTCGAACAGGCCCGCCTGGAAGAAGGGGACCGCTGGATTGCCATGTATGAGGCTGAAACTCAAGTGACTCGCGCCAAGCTTGCTATCTTGCGTCAGACAGGTACACTGCTGGCGGTTTTGCGCGGGCAGGCGCCGGTAGCTCCTTAATCTTCCATGCTCATTTCTGAAGAAGTTCCCGCCGCGGAAGCTCCAGCGGCAGAAGTTCCCGCGATCGAGATCAGCGGTTTGGTGAAACTTTATAATGGCTTCCCGGCGGTAGACGGGCTCAGCATCATCGTTCCGCAGCGCTGCTTTTTCGGCTTTCTGGGGCCGAATGGCGCGGGCAAAACCACGACCATCAAAATGCTGATGGGCTTGGCTCAACCCGACGCTGGAACGATCCACGTTCTAGGGATGCCGCTACCGGAGAAATCGCTCGAAATCCGCCGTGAAATCGGTTTGGTTCCCGACGACTCTCTCCTCTTCGACTACTTGACAGGGGCCGAATATCTGGAGTTTGTCGGCCGCCTCTATGGCCTGCCCAAGCCGCAAGCCAAAGAGCGCGGCGGCGAATTGCTGCAGCTTTTTCAACTGGCCGAAAACGCCCGTAAACTCATCGGCGAATATTCCAAAGGCATGCGGAAGCGCGTGGCGATGGCCGCCGCGCTGATTCATCGTCCGAAACTCTTTCTCATGGACGAGCCGTTCGAAGGAGTGGATGCCGTGGGCGCTCGCCTCATGAAGGATATCCTCCTCGAACAAGTGCAACATGGGGCAACGGTCTTCCTCACGTCGCACGTGCTGGAAGTGGTGGAGCGGCTTTGTGATTCGGTAGCCATCATCAATCGCGGCAAAATTGTGACGCAAGGCACCATGGCCGATTTGCGTGGCCAATCAGCGGGCGGAGCAAGCACGCTAGAAGAAATCTTTGTGCATACCGTGGGCGCCGAGCGCTATACGGAAAAGCTCGACTGGCTGTGAGCGCATTGCATGACTGAACAGATTCTCGCCATCGTTTGGGCACAGTTCCGCATCACCCGGAATCATCTGCCCCGGACGGGTGTCGGCGGGATCATGATGTGGATCATAACGGCGTTTTGGTATTCGCTGTTTGTGGCTCTGGCCGGCGTGGCCATCGCGGGCATTCCGGCCATTCCGCTAAATGTCTTGCGGCAAGCCCTGCCCATCGCGTTGCTCGTCCTTTTTCTCTACAATCAAACCATTCCGCTGCTGACGCTCAGCACTGGTTGGTCGCTGCAAATCAATAAGCTTCAGGTTTATCCCATTCCTGACAGCGCCCTGTTTGGGTTAGAGGTGCTGTTGCGCATCACCAGTGCGCCGGAATTCATGATTGTGTTGTTAGGAGGAGTCATCGGCTTGACGCGCCGCTCCGATGTTCCTCTGCCGGCCGCACTCTGCCTGCTGCTCTTTATTCCGCTCAATCTCTTTTTGCAACTAGCTGTGCGTAATTTTGTGGTCCACGCCTTTGAACGCAACCGTTTCCGCGAAATCATTACCATCTTTTTCGTGAGCATCGGCATCGTGCCGCAGTTTTTGTTGCGCACTGGATTGGGTGCTAAGCTTAAGCCCTATTTCCTTCTGTTCGCCGATGGCGTGGGCACCCCTTGGCACGCGGCGGCCTCTCTCAGTCTGGGCCGGCAGCCGCTCTTTAATTTTGCGGCGCTGGCCGCCTGGACGCTGCTCACATTCTGGCTCGCGCGCTGGCAGTTTGCTCGCGGACTTGTGCAGGACGACGCCTTTCGTGGTGGCTCTCCTGCCGGTGCATCGAAGAAGGACACTTCCTCGCCCTTGCTGGATTCGTTCAGCAATCTCTTTCAAGATCCGGCCGCCGCTATCATCCAGAAAGAATTTCGCTCTCTTCTGCGTATGCCTCGTTTCCGCGTTATGCTCGGCATGGCTTGCATCTTCAGCACGCTAATCTTCCTGCCGATACGCATGGGCGAAGATGCCAGAGGCCGGGTTTCTTTTCGCACAATTACTTCGTCGCCGTCAATCTTTATGGCCTTCTTCTGATGGCCGATGTGCTGCTGCTGAACATCTTCGGCGCCGATCGCACTGCCGCGCAAATTTATTTCATCTCGCCGGTCTCTTTGGCCACGGTCATCAAAGCCAAGAACCTCGCCGCCTGCGCCTTCATCCTCTTGCAGAATCTGCTCCTCGTCATTCTGACGGCCCTATTTGGCCATGTTTCAGCGATCAGTGTCGTTTCCGGTGTGGTCGCCTCCGCTGTCGCGACCATCAACTTGATGTGGGTCGGCAATCTGTTATCGGTCATGATGCCCCGTCCCGTCGATCCCAGCGCCACGATGAAGAGGCAAGCTAACACCAAAGTGCAGTTGTGGATTCTGCTATGCACCATCGGCATGGGGGTGTTGGTGGGCTTTGCCTACCTGGCTCGCTGGGCATTCGATTCCGATTGGGCGCTGCTGGGTGTGCTGCTCTTTGAGTTCGCCATTGGCGGCGTTGTCTACAAGGTGGCGCTCGATTCCGCCGTGGAGCGCGGCATGCGCGATCGCGAACAAATGATTGATGCGTTATCGAAAATTTCTTCGCCGGTAGGCGGCAGCCTCGGCTTGAGTTAGCAACGGTGTGTGCTCTAATCAAACGATCATGCGACACACAAATTTGCTACTTGCGCTGTCGACCATGGCCATGTTGCTGCGGGCGCAAACGCCACTCTATCCAAATTATCCGAGCGAAATACCTGCCAAAATCCAGCCATCCACCAGCAGCTTCGATTATGTGAAGCGCGACGTGATGATTCCCATGCGCGATGGCGTGAAATTGCACGCCGTGATCCTGCTTCCCAAAGGCGCCAAGAATGCGCCGATTCTGCTTACGCGCACCCCCTACAACGCGACGGAGCTCACGAGCCATGCCGCGAGCCCGCACCTCGGTCCAATCCTGCAGGGTTACGACAATGCAGTGGACGTGATCGTAGAGGGTGGCTACATTCGCGTACTAGAGGATGTGCGCGGCAAATATGGCTCGGAAGGCGATTACGTGATGAACCGCCCTTTAAGCGGCCCGCAGAATCCCACTCCGGTGGATCATTCGACAGACACCTACGACACCATCGACTGGCTGGTGAAGAACACTCCCGAGAGCAATGGAAGAGTAGGAATCCTCGGAATTTCCTATGACGGATTTACGCCACTGATGGCCCTGGTCAACCCTCATCCAGCACTGAAGGTTTCCGTCCCGATGAACCCGATGGTTGATGGCTGGATGGGCGACGATTGGTTTCACAATGGCGCTTTTAGGGAGATCGGTCTCTCGTATATCTATGAGCAGCAGGCCACACGCGACAACTCCGAGAAGTGGTGGACCGGACATTTCGATGATTACGACGTGTACATGGAGGCAGGTTCGGCTGGTGAATTAGCGCAGCGGCACGGCATGGAGCAGATCGGATTCTGGCGCAAGATTCTGGCGCATCCCAGCTATGACGCGTTCTGGCGTGACCAGGCTATGGACAAAATTCTGGCCGCACAACCCTTGAAAGTGCCGGTATTGCTGGTGGCAAGCTTGTGGGATCAGGAGGACATCTACGGCGCGTTGGCGGTCTACAAAGCGATCAAGCCGAAAGACACGGCCAACGACAAAGTCTTCCTGGTTATGGGCCCGTGGTTTCACGGACAAGAGATCGGCGACGGCACGTCCCTCGGCGCGTTGAAGTTCCATAGCGACACAGCTTATTATTTCCGCCACAATGTGTTGCGGCCGTTCCTTAATCATTATCTAAAAGACGGGGGCACAGAAATTGGCGTCTCGCCCGTGACGGCCTATGAGACGGGCACCAACCAATGGTTGAATCTATCATCGTGGCCAGCCGGTTGTGTAAGTGGCTGCACTGTGAAACCAACCCCTTTCTATCTGACTGCGGGCGGTAAAGCCGGCTTCGCGCCTCCCAAAGCGGGCGATTCGGCATATGACGAGTATGTGTCCGATCCGGCTAAGCCAGTGCCGTTTCGGAGGAGACCTGATCCTGGAACTGCATCCACCTGGCAGAACTGGTTAGTGAGTGACCAGAGAGAACCATCAGGCAGGCCGGACGTTGCGGTGTTTGTCTCCGATGCGTTACGCGAGCCGCTGAAGATCAGCGGGCAGCCCATCGTAAATCTCGTTGCCTCCACCAGCGGAACCGACTCGGACTGGGTAGTGAAAGTGATCGACGTCTATCCGGATGAAGTGGCCGGCGACGCGGAAATGGGCGGTTATCAACTCATGATTTCGGCGGATATCTTCCGCGGACGCTATCGAGAGAGCCTGGAGATTCCAAAGGCGATCGAAGCGGGAAAGCCGCTGTTGTACAAGTTTGCGTTGCCGACGGCGAATCACGTTTTCCTGCCCGGACACCGCATGATGGTGCAGGTGCAATCCAGCTGGTTTCCGCTTTATGACCGCAATCCACAGACCTTTGTGCCGAACATTTTTTGGGCGCAGCCGCCGGACTTTCAGAAGGCCACGCAGCGCGTGTTTCATAGTGAGGGTCAGGCGAGTTTCGTGGAGTTACCGGTGGTTGTAAAGTAGTCTTGAATCTAATTCAATGCGACATACTCTTTACCTTTTCATGGCGACTTTATGCTGCTTGGCCTTATCGAAGCCGGCCACAGCGGCGGAAGCATTCATACGCGTGAGTCAAGTCGGATACGAGACCGGACATGCACCCTATCGCGCCTATCTCATGTCAACAGTCGCGGCGAAGAGCGCGTCCTTTAGCGTATTGGACGAAAAGGGAAAGGTCGTTTATTCCTCTAGTGTCGACGCGCTGCTCGGAACTTGGAGTAACAGCGCAACGCTGACCTATCAGGTTTATGCGCTCGACTTCACCGTTCCAGAGGGCCCACGATACTCAATAGCCGTCTCCGGCCCGCTGCAAGCGCAATCTCCCAGCTTCGCCGTCGCTTCACCCGAAGTGCTGTATTCGGGGCTGCTGCTCAATTCTAAGTTCTTCTATGAAACCGAGCACGACGGCCCCCATTACATCAAAAACAGCCTGCGCATTGCGCCTGGACACTTGAACGACGCTCACGCGGCCGTTTACACAACTCCACCACTGGATGTCAACGACATGATCGCTACCACTGGCAAACCACTCAATCCGACCGGCTCCGTGATTGACGCCGCGGGTGGATGGTGGGACGCCGGCGATTACATGAAGTATGTGGAAACCACCAGCTACGCGCTGGCTCTTCAGGAGATTGGCGTACGCGATTTTCCTAAGCAGATGGGACCCGGCGCTCCGCTTCATCCCGCCGCTCCGCCCAATGCCATTTCGTTTTCGGGCAATACGCCCGGTGCGCCATCCTCCGCCGACTTCACTTCAGAGACGCTGTTCGGCATCGATTTTCTGCTGAAGATGTGGGATGACAAATCCAAGACTCTTTACTATCAAGTGGGGAACAGTCAGGATTGGGACAATTTCGATTTCCTGAGCGACTACGATATCTGGCGCCTCCCACAAGCCGACGATGACTGGACCGGCTGTCCGGAAAACAGTACCTACATTTGCCACCGGCCGGTATTTCAGGCTGCCCCGGCGGGATCGAAAATCAGTCCTAACTTAGCCGGGCGATTAGCGGCGGACTTCGCACTCTGTTATCAAAACAATCAAACCGGCAACCCCGCACTCGCGGCGCAATGTCTCAAGAACGCGGAGGATATCTTCGATCTGGCTGACATTTCACTTACCGATCCCGCGAACTCCGTAGACTCAGGCTCTTGCACATCCGGCTGTCTGCTCACCATCATCCCCTTTGACGGCTATCCGGAAACAGTCTGGAGCGACGATATGGAACTTGGGGCCACTGAGTTGTATTTCGCGCTGCAGTCTGCCCAAGTATCGGGGAAAGTGCCTCCCGGCCTGCGCTATCGCGATCCCGCGATTTACCTGGCGCAAGCCGCGAAGTTTGCGCAAGCTTACATCGCCAACATCTATGACAACAGCGAATCGGACACCCTCAATCTGTATGATGTCAGTGGTTTGGCGCATTTCGAACTAGATCGCGCCTTTCGCCTGGCCGGCAGTCCCCAGGGCTTGGCGATTGACGAATCCGGAATCCGCAAACAGTTTCTAAGGCAGGTGGATGATGCGATCAATCAGGCAAGCGGAGACGCCTGGGGATTCGGTGATGTGTGGAATAGCGACACAACCTCGCATGGCGGAGGGCTATCCGTCATGGCCAGCCAAGCTTATTATTTGACCGCCAATCCCAAATACAACCTTTACGCGCAGAGGTGGATGGCAAATGTCTTGGGTGCAAATCCGTGGGGATCTTCCTTCATTGTCGGGGAAGGTAGCGCTACTTTTCCGAATTGCATTCAGCATCAAGTTGCCAATTTGGCCGGCGCATTGAACGGAACTTCCGGCGGCAGCCCTGTTCTGTGGGGCGCCGCTAGCGAAGGACCTGCCTATGCGGCCACGTCAGGCGTGGTTGACGGCATGATTCTTTGCCCCGCCAACGGCGTAGACACTTTCGCGCAGTTCAACGGGAACGACGGCACTTACAACGCCGGGGCCGTCGCCGTTTATCAAGACAATATGCAGTCTTACAGCACAACCGAGCCAGCCATTGATCTAACGGCAACCTCTTTCCTGATGTGGTCATGGAGAATCGCCGGCCGCGTCGACTGATTTTTTCGAACCGGCTGCTAACATAGCCCGTCGCGATTTCGTCTATCTTCAGAGGAAGGAAGCTACCAATGAAGCATTATCTCGCCGCTTTCTTGTTCAGCGCCCTTGTCGCCGCTGCGCCGATTTATAGCCAGGAATTCAAAGTCGGTTCTACCGTGGCCGACTTTTCCATCACGAAACTGGACGGATCTCCGGCACAGTTCTCGAGCCTCAAGGGCGATGTCACCCTAGTCATGTTCATCTCCGTGCAGTGTCCCGTCTCCAACGCTTATGACGATCGAATGAACGCGCTCTATCAGGATTATGCCGCGAAAGGCGTAAAGTTCGTTGTCATCAACGCGAATCGCACCGAGCCAGCCGCTGCGGTACAGGAACACGCGCGCCGACACAATTTTCAATTCGCGGTCTACAAAGACGAAGATAACGTCGTCGCGGACAAGTTCGGCGCGACAGTCACGCCCGAGACCTACGTGATCGATTCCGCAGGAGTCATCCGTTATCACGGCTCAATAGACGATTCGCAGAATCTCGCGAGAGTCGCTACGCAGCGGCTCCGTCTGGCATTGGATGCAGTCCTGGCCGGCAAGGAACCTCCGCAGACGGAGACAAAAGCGTTTGGCTGTTCCATCAAACGAGTCGCTAAGGGCGCATGAATCGACGTAACTGGCTCGTTGCGCTGGGCGCGCTGCTCTGGACGAAGCCAAGCGCCCTTGCCGCTGGCTCTCTGATTCCGTTGGATGAAACCGTATTCCGCCAAATGGTTGCGTCGCATCGTGGCAAGGTACTCTTGGTTGATTTCTGGGCAACTTGGTGCTCGTCTTGCCGCGAAGAGATGCCAAAACTAATCGCCTTATTCGGCGCCCAGAAGCGCAAGGGTTTCGACCTGGTGACGATCTCCTGCGACGAGCCGGAGCAGGAGCCAGCGGCCGCTCAATTTGTCGATCGGCAAGGCGCGCCCACACCGCACTACGTGAGGCATGCCAAGAGCGATGACGATTTTATCAACGCCATCGACTCGAAATGGAGCGGCGCACTCCCCGCATTATTCCTGTTCAACCGCGAGGGCAAACAAGTCCAGGAGTTCATCGGCGAAACCGATGTGAAGGTCTTGGAAACCGCCATCAACAAAGTCTTATCAGCCTGAATCGCGCGGCGCGCGGATGCGATAATCGAAATTCAATCGCACTTTGCTCGAAAGCGTAATTCAACTGGGAGTCTATCCGCCCCCGCATGGAGGCGTTCAGACGAACGTGGTAGCCATTCACGAGCGCTTGCAAGAGCGCGGCATTCGCAGCAACGTAATTAGCTTATCCAGGCACCGCCACACCGGTATCCCCAACGTATTCTTTCCCAATACCGCGCTGGAAGTCGGCAAACTGCTGCTTACGCTTCCGGCTAACATCCTTCATTTTCACGTTGGCGGCGATATCACCAACCGGCTGGTGGCGCTAGCCGCGCTCATCAACTCGTTACCTGGCCGGCGCACCGTACTGACGCTACATTCCGGCGGCTACCCAACCTCGGCGCAAGCGCGCGAAACCCGGCGAGTGAAGGTAATTCACGCGGTGTTTCGCCGATTTGACGCGCTGGTGGGAGTCAATCCTGAAGTGAAAGCCTTTCTGGCGAGTTCTGGCATCCCACCCGAAAAAGTTCATCAGCTTGAGCCCTTTCCGCATTTGACACGAGTCAAACCGGGCCAAGCGTCCGATCCCCGTTTGGATTCTTTTTGCGCTCTGCAAAGACCGTTGTTGGCAACCGTTGGGTTGCTCGAACCGGAGTATGATTTGCCTTTGCAATTTGCTGTCCTGCGGCAGTTGCGGGAAACATTCCCCGAGGTGGGTCTGATCATCGTCGGCAGTGGCAGCTTGCGCGATGAACTAGCACGTCAAATTGCTCTCGAACCTCACAAAGAGCGAATCCTCCTCGCGGGCGATGTGCCTCACCCCGTTACCATTGAGCTCATTCGGCGAGCCGATGTGTTGCTGCGGACCACACTATACGACGGTGACGCCATTTCAGTCCGCGAAGCTCTGCAATTAGGGACGCCCGTTGTGGCAACAGATAACGGCATGCGGCCGGCCAACGTTCTTCTCGCCACGATTGGCAATGCTGATCAAGTGGCAAAACAAGTGATGAACGTTCTGGCCAAGCCGCGCCCAAACGACCGGCGGATGTCGCCGAAAATGAGCGAACACGACGGCATTGACGACACGCTAGCGCTCTACGAATCTCTGCTTTAAATTTGGAGGCGCAGACAGGATTTGAACCTGCGAATAACGGCTTTGCAGGCCGCCGCGTTCAGTTAGTAGTCGTCTCGCCCTGTCCAGTCTTCCATCCGCTGAAGCGCCTGTTCGACTGCTGCTTTCAGGGGAGCGAGATCGCGCTCAACCATGAACCACAGCCGATCCCTTTCGATTCGGTCGTAATTCATGCCGGAGAAAATTCCCAGGCCGCGCAGTTGAGACCACGGGACGCCCGGGCAAAGGTCTTCAGCTAGACTTCCCAGTTTCTTCGATGCTTCGCTGATCCGTTCCAAGCAGCGCTCGACAGCATCGTAGGTTTTTTTATCTCCGGCAAACGCCCTGCTATTCATTCCAGCCGTGTGCTGTTCGCTGCGCGCAATGTTATTGAGAATGTCGTGAAAGCGCTGTTCCGGGTCGCTAGAAGGCACGGAGGGTTTCGGCCTCTACACCTTTCTGGACGCGAGGCTTGAGTGTCCCCTCCTCGCTGAGATCGACACAAACCCCCAGCAGTTCCGCAAGCCGAAGCTCCAGACCAACTACGTCAAGCACAGAAAGGCGGCGGCTGCGATCAAACTCGGCCAACAGGTCAACATCTGAATCTGGGCCGGCGGTATCCCGTGCCATGGAACCAAACAGCGACAGTCGCACGATACCGGAGTCTCTGAGTTCGTGCTCGTGGGCGCGCAACGTGGCTATGACCTGTTCGCGGTTCATTTTTCCGTGTCGGTATTTACCTTGTAGCGTCTCATTTACTGCTTCGGAACTTTTGGCTCCAGCGGATAATTCTTCAAATCCAACGGCCCGTAACCCAAATGTCCACCGTCACGATCGATGTTGTTTTCGTCACACGCCATCTCATACAGCTCGTCACCAGGAGGCATCAGTGAGAACACTCGGCTAAACGTCCAAGGCTTAGTATAAAACTTTGGATCTTCCACCCACACCTCGTGCGCCAGGTGATCGTAATCGGCGCGCGACCAGCGTTCCACCACATGCATCGCATCACTGTGCGGATGCGCGTCGTCGTCGATCCAGCTGAGTTTGTCTTTAAAGCCAATAGAATCGATCACTGGCGTATCGCCCTCCCACTTGCCGATTCCGTTGCCGAAGAAGGATGGTTCAATGTCTTTCGGATGATCTCGGCCGTCCACCGGAATCGAACGGAACGTCGACATCAGTTCGTACAGAAACGCCACACGGTTTGAGTTCTGCACTATTTCAAAAGGCACGCCGCTGATGCTCGCTCTTGGAATGCCTGCGAAGAGACAAAGTCCCTCCGGGTTGATGGATTTAGTGACGTTGAACTTGAATGCTTCTTCCCCGGCCGGCGTGAAGGGTGGCCCACCCACGCTCTTGAACATGCCGCCGAAAATAAGCGGACCTTGCCAGAATCCAGATAGATCCGGTTTACCCTCCGCTGTTCGCGGGGTTGGTTTAACCTGCTTCGGCTTTGTCGTCTTACTGAGGCCATCGCCCGTTAACTCGGTATATGGATTCTCTTTCGGCTTCTCCGCTTGGCCCGCTGACAGTAAGACCGCGAAGGTGACCAAAAAAGTCAATCTAAACATGATCAATTTCTTCCTTCTAGACAATGTAGATCGACAATGATATATTTGTCAAATACGAACGGGAATTTAACATGAAAACCAAACTTTTGGTCGGCGCTTTCTTGGCTGCCGCTCTCCTGATAGTGCCCCTGCTGGCTCATCACTCCTTTTCAGCCGAATTCGATGGCACCAAGCCCATCCAACTCGTCGGCGTCGTGACCAAGATCGAATGGGCAAATCCTCATGTATACTTCTACATAGACGTGACAGGCCTCGATGGCAAAGTGGAAAACTGGGGATGTGAAACGGCCGGTCCCGGCGGATTGCTCAGGCGCGGCTGGAAACGCGATTCGCTCAAGGTGGGAGACCACGTTACCGTGAATGGCTATCGCGCGAAGGATGGTTCGAAGCTGGCCGACGCAAGACACATCACGCTGCCCGATGGCCGCCGCATCTTTGGCGGCACGCCCGGCGACGGCGGTCCCGGAGATCCATCGGCGAAGAGTCCTGGAGCCTGAGGCGAGGTGCTGCGCGAGTTTTGTCAATGGCTTTACGATTCCTCCGTAGGCACTGCCATCCGCGAATCCATCTGGGTATTCCCTATTGTTGAAACAATCCACGTATTGGGGATAACTCTGTTGGTCGGCACCGTTGCGATCCTGGACTTGCGCCTCCTGGGTTTGGTCTTAAAGCGCCAAGAGGTCTCGCGGGTGGCTAGTCAGATTCTGCCGCTAACCTGGGCTGGATTTGGAGTAATGTTTGTGAGTGGCTTCCTGCTTTTTTGGGCAGAGGCTGCTAAGTGCTATGCCAATCCAGCGTTTCGAATAAAGCTGTTGCTGCTCTTCCTGGTGGGCCTGAATCCTCTCGTCTTTCACCTGACCATCTATCGAAGCGTGCTTTCCTGGAATGAGCAGCTTGTGACACCTTTCCGTGCCCGGCTAGCCGGGTTTTTTTCGTTAACTTTGTGGGGTGGAATTATCTGCGCCGGCCGGGCAATCGCTTATTTCCAGAAATGACCACATGTTGATCTTGCACTTATTCCAATGGCTGGGTCAGTCACCCGTCGGCTTATTCATGCAGCAATCGACTTACGCATTTGCTGTGACGGAAATGCTGCATCTCCTCTCTTTAAGCATTTTGGGAGGAACCATCCTCATCGTCGATTTACGCCTGTTAGGAATCGGTTTGCGGAGTCAGTCCGCCGCCGCATTGGATCGAGAGTTGCAACCTTATCTGATAGGTAGCCTCACGGTGAGTGTTCTAACCGGTATCCTGCTGCTTGCAGAAGAGCCAATGAAGTGCTACTACAATGAAGCCTTTCGCCTAAAAATGCTGTTCCTGGCGATCGCCGTATTCTTTTATTTCATCATTCAAGAGCGGTTATTTCACCGTGAGCCAAGCGCTGGACCAAATCTACTTGCCAAGCTGATGGGAGTAGTTTCACTCCTGCTCTGGCTATCAGTCGGATTAGCGGGTCGGGCGATCGGTATCATCTAACCTCCCACCGTCAGATCGAGATCCACCCTTCGTGTGCGCCTTAGCCGCTGTAGCGCTTTTTGAATCGCGTCTTCTTCCGTTGTTACTCGCGCCTCACCGGTGGCGCGAGCAATCGTTACTCCTGAGTCGAGAGCCTCTACCTCAGCCAAATAATGGCCTCCGATGCGGTAGGAGATAACATGCACGGTCCAGCCCTCAAGCTCCAAAGGCTGTTTGCGAAACTCTTCAGCCCGCATGTGCCACAAGCCCGCGCACCGGCGCTGCTACCCCGCGTTCGATGGGCGCACCCACAAGATTGCCCCACTCTGTCCAAGACCCGTCGTAATTCACCACGTTCTTATAACCGAGCAGGTACTTCAGCACAAACCACGAGTAACTGGAGCGTTCCCCAATCCGGCAATAGGCAATCACCGGCCTCGCACCGTCAATGCCCTCCGCGTTGTAAATTGCCTTGAGTTCTTCCAGGGTCTTGAAGGTGCCGTCCTCATTGGCTGCCTTGCCCCAGGGTATGCTGCGCGCGCCCGGAATGTGTCCGCCGCGCTGCGCCGTTTCAGGCAAGCCGGGCGGCGCTAAAATTTCTCCCGTGAATTCCTGCGGGCTGCGCACGTCAACCAGTTCCGCTGTACCGCCGCTCACCGCCCTTTGCACTTCCGGCAGAAATGCCCGAATGGAGTAATCAGGCTTCTGCGCCTGATAGCGCGTCGGCTCATAAATAGGAACATCCAGTGTGAGTGGGCGGCCTTCCTGCAGCCACTTCTTTCTCCCTCCGTTCAGCAAACGGACGTCCTTGTGCCCGTAAATCTTGAGCTGCCAGAACGCCCAGGCCGCAAACCAATTGTTGTTATCCCCATACAGCACCACCGTTGCCTCAGGCGAAATCCCTGCGCTCCCAAGCAGTTGCTCGAACTGCTCTTGCGGGATTACATCGCGCCGCACCTGATCGGAGAGCTGCCGTTGCCAAGACCAGGCGATCGCCCCGGCAATGTGCCCCTGTTCGTAAGCATTATTTTCAACGTCCACTTCGATGAGTCGCACATTGAAATCGTTCAAATGTGCTATCACCCAATCGCTCGGTACCAATACTTCAGGATGTGCATAATTCGACATGCTGTTGCTCCTATTTAGCGGCTGGCCCGCACGTTCTCGGCTAACAACTTCTCAATGCGCTCGCTGGTTTCTTTCTTTAAAGCGGTGTTGAATTCGCCGCTGGCGGGAGCCGCGAAACCGGCGTGAATGGCGCGCACCTTCCCGTCGCGCCCCAGAAAGAACGTCGTCGGCCAAGAGTTCAAATTCACCGCCTGTGGAATCTTCGCCTGCAGTTCAGCTGGTTCACCGGCCAATAGATACGTGTACGGAATGCCGTATTTCTTGATAAAGGCCTGCAGCCGTGTCGGATCTTTGCGCTGCTCTGGCTCTTCAAAATCGAGCGCCACAATCTCCAGCCCTTGCGCGTGGTATTTGCGGTAAAGCTCTACCAGGTACGGCGCCTCGTCATGGCAATTCGGGCACCAGCTGCCGGTCACGTTCACAATCACCACCTTGCCGCGAAACTGCTCATCGGTATTCGAAACCAGCTTGCCATTCAGATCGGGAAAACTGAATTGCAGCGGTTCACTCGCGTCTTTTACCCGCGTATGTTCGTCCGGATCGGTCGGCTCCGGCACGCCTTTGGCTTTAGCTTCATCCGCCCGCACCGCGCTGAAATGTTTCGCGGGAGCATGGAAACCGCGAAACTCAACATCGAGCGAGCCGTCGTCCTTGGGCGTGATCTCGGCAATGGACGCGCGCGCCCCATCAAAGTGATTCAACACCCATTTGCCATTGCTGAAATCGCCAACCAAAGCGCCGGTATCGCCATCAACCCGCAAAATAGCCGCGCTCGCGTGCGATCCCTGTTGCTGCACAATCAGCCGCCAGGCATGCTCGCCTTTAGGGCTTTCATTCGGGATCGTCCAAACTCCGCCGATATTAGGAGCTTTTGTCTCTGAGACCGCAACCTTCACATGCGGACGCGCTTCAAACTCGTGATAACCATATTTTGCGTTTCCATATGTTCCCGTGATCACGCCGTCCGCATAGGTCGCCGTCAGACGCGTGGCATAGTGATCGAAATTGACATTCAGTTTGCCGCCGCTGAGTCTGCCGCTGGTGGAGGTCACTTGTTCATCGCCGTTAAAGAACGCCGCTGAGACCGCGTCTCCCTTTTGCGAGAATTGAATCAGAAACGGAATCTTGTCGTCACCGTATTGGACTGTGCCGTCCCATAAGCCTTTGAGAGAATGCGCCTGTGCGGCCGCCCCGCCGATCAGCAAAGCGATGGCTAAATGTTGAAATCGCATAAGTGTGAATATCCTTTCCTCAGAGAACCGTCCGCAAGCGGCGAACGGATGCCGCGCTGGTATCGTCGGGTACCGAGCATCCCGGTGTGAGTAGAAATTGCTTGCCCGCCTGCTGCCAGGCGATTTTCGCCTGCTGCCGCAAATCGTTTACCGAGAGCTTGGGGAAATTGCCCTCGTCAATCCCGCCCAAAATCACTCCCGAGTATTCAGCGCGAACCTCCGAGATGGGCACGCTCGTCCCGGCTGAGGAATAGTTGATGCCCGCCGCCGCCCAGCCGTGTGTGAAACGCTGCCAGTAAACGTGATTCCCATGCAGGTGCAGAACGTTCAAGGGCGCGGTGCTCACCGCGGAGAGAATCAGCTTGTCAAACGGTTCGCTGAATTTCGCATAATCGTCTTCACTCAAAATCTCCGGATTCGCATTCTGAATCGCCAAAAAGATACCACGCGCCCCAGCGCTGGTCGCGGAGCGGGCATGATTAATTTCAGAACGGGTGATGATCTCCAGAACATCAATGAGTTTCTGTGGATCGTTTGCCTTCAGACCCAACACTTCCTCGCGGGACGACAGCTTTTCCGCCACACTCCACGGATTGAAGATCGTCTCAACGAAATAGTTGTCGCTGCCAATGCCATCGCGAATCAATGCAAGCGCTCGCAACTGGGCCGGAAATGGATTCGGCTCTACTTGCAACTGACCGAGATTGCCGTTGCCCGCGGGATACGGGAAATCGCTCATCACCTTCACCAAATCAGTCCCGGTCTGCTGGTGAAACTCGATGGTGGCCTTCGCAAAAACTTCCGGCGGCTCGCTTTCCAGATGAAAATGATGCCAAGCGGAAAAAGGCGGCCGATCAACGTCTTTGCCGTCCAAAACGTGCTCAATTCGCTTTTTGCTGTCCAATCGCGTGCCGGCGTAAGCGGCAGCGGCCATGGCCAGCATGAGTTCTCGTCTGTTTAAAGTCACCCTGTTCTCCTCTTAACCCTTTGATTTAATTGCAAGAGCTTGAAAGATGGTGGCTTCGACACGAGCTGGCCGGAAACCAGACCGCGCTTCTAGACTTCATAGATAGAGAATAGGGTGATCTGGCCGGCCTTGTCAAGCGGATTGTTGCCGGACCCGGCGCTTTCGCCTGCCAAATGGCTGTAAGTCCGCTACTGCCGGACGAGCGAGATCCTGGTAATCTCCAGATCGAGCTTGGCGCCTCGCGGCGCGGGCGAGCCGGGAGCGATTTTCAAGATCAGATTATTGGACGGCTGCAATTCCACCGCTCCCGCGCTCGCCATTCGCGCTTCTTTCCCGTAAAGATTCGCCTTGCTCAACTTGCCGCCAACGTAGATGTCGATCACGCGCGAAAATGGCCCGGGCTTGTATTCCACCTCGATCTTGTAAGCACCCGCGCGCTTCACCGCAAAATGCCAGACCTCGCTCCTAAGCGTCGGCGGATCGTAATACCCTTCGCCATTGCTATTGAAAAACTTCTCGGCCGCCGCTGGCACAAGACGGATAGTGCCGTTCTCGTCTAGCTCGCTAACGGCTGGTTGCACTTTCAGCTCACCGTCAAACCGCACCGCGATGACCGGCAGAAATTCTTTGGCGTTCAGAGCGGACACCACAATGGAGCCATCTTCCACTCCGAGCTTTCCATCCTCGTCTGCGTCGAGCCATCGCGCCTCCCGAATGTGATTCTGCATACCCGGCAAGCGCAATCTCCCATCCTTGGGCATATGTTCCACGAACAAGTAGAGGCGATCGCCCTTCACCGTGGCGTAGCCAAAATCCAGGTTGCGAAAGGGTTGCGGCGTCGTATCGTAAATGGCCTCGCCATTTCTCCTCAGCCATTGCCCGGTACCGCGCAACACCTCCGCCTCGTAATCGACAACTGATCCATCCCCTTTCGGCCCAATGTTCAGCAGATAGTTGCCCCCGCGGCTCGTCACTTTCACCAGCCGCAGAATATGCTCCTGAATTTTCTGGTTCACAGGCACGCGTTTCTGCCACGAGCGGTATCCCCACGTTTCGCTGAAGATCGAAGCCGGCGCCTCCCACGGCTCATCGGCTATGTAGTCCGGAATATCGTCATCACCTGTCTCGCTGAAATCGCCCTCGCTGTTCCAGACTCGGCCGGAGATCATGCATTCCGGCTGTAGCCGGTGGACTGTGTCGGCGAAATGGCGGCTTTGCAGCGCGGTCGGGTGTCCCATGTCAAACCAGATCTCGGAAATTGCCCCGTAATTGCTCAATAACTCTTCGAGCTGCGCCACATTGAACGCCTCATGTTCCGCGGAAATCGGATTGTCGTTTTTTTCGTTGGGAATGTCTCCCCAATGCCAATCAATGGTCGAATAGTAGACGCCAAACGGCATGCCATGACGCCGGCACGCATCGGCCAAACTCTTTACGATGTCTCGCTTGTATGGCGTGGCGTCCACCACGTTGTAGCTCGATTGTTTGGTGCCGAACATGTTGAAGCCATCATGATGCTTCGCCGTCAGCACGATAAACCTCATGCCGGCGTCTTCCGCCAATTTCACAATCGCTTCGGCGTCCCACTGCACTGGGTTGAATTCACTGGCCAGCGCGGCGTATTCGCTCTCTGGAATGCGGGCGTCGGATTGAATCTGTTCACTGTAATTGCCTGCATATTGCTTGCCCTTCCACACTCCGCCGAGCGCCGAAAACAAGCCAAAGTGAATGAACATGCCATACTTTCGGCTTTGCCACTGGCGTATGGTGGCTTGATCAGGCCGCGGCGCGTCCTGCCCCATTGCGGACAAAAGACAAATGAGAAGAAACGAATAAGCGCGAAGCTTCATAGACTGTTCGGTATTATGTCGCAGACATGCCGAAACGAAGCGCCGGCCTGCTCCTCTATCGCCGCAATAAGGAGCTTGAAGTTTTCCTTGTCCATCCAGGCGGACCCTTCTGGGCGAAGAGAGATCTGGGCGCCTGGTCGATACCTAAAGGCGAATACGAGGTCGATGAAGAGCCACTCGCCGCCGCGCGCCGCGAATTTGAGGAAGAGACTGGCTTCCCCGCAACCGGTAACTTCATCGAACTCGGCGAGCTAAAACAGCCGGGCGGCAAAGTTGTCTCCGCCTGGGCCTTTGAAGGTGATTTCGATGCGAACAATCTCCGCAGTAACGCGTTTGCAATGGAATGGCCGCCCCGCTCCGGCCGAAAGATAGAGTTTCCCGAGGTAGATAGAGGATGTTGGTACTCGATTGAAGACGCCAAGCAGCGCTTGCTTCCCGGCCAATGCGAGTTCCTCAACCGGCTATTGCGCAGCCTTGGCTAACGGGTGCAAAATCCTGTCCAACTGCTGGATGATAGCGTTGAGTTCGCTTCGTCGCGGCTCATCGCACAACTGAGCCGAGACCTTGCAATCTTCGATGACCGTTTCAAGCTTCCAGGCCGCCGGGCCCTGCGCAGCCACTTCATCCGCATACTGCTGGGCCTTATCGGCATCTCCCGCATCGAAAGCCGCGCCCAGCAGCGTGGGGTTCAGCCATTCATCGTTCGAATTACGCAGCTTGGCGCGTTCGCAGGCTGTCACCGTAACCGCCGCCGAGATCCGCGCCTTATCGTCGTCGCCCCTCCGTTTGCGTGTCCGGTAAAGGCGCGCGAGATTTGACGACGGATAATAATCGTTCAGGTCGAGCTTCATACCTTTCTCGTACTCGCTGATCGCTCGATCCAGATCGGCCGCGCTTTGGCTCGCTTTCCACTTCCTCTTATACCGGCCACCCAGCAGGCCGCGCCGCTCTGACGTATCGCCGCTCGTCTCAATGAGTTGGAGCAGAGCGCCGATCGCCGTATCATGATCGCCGGCGTTCGATTGAGCCAGCGCTACCTGCTCCTTGACGAGTGACGAGTTTCGCAAGTCGCCCGGCAAATTGTTTGCGAACTCGAGCGTCGTCTGCCAATCCGTACAGTCGCGCAATAGATAGAGAAGGTCAATGGCCACCGCTTTTGCAATAGGCCCGCCCTTGTAGTAACGCGCTCGGAGATCGAGGGCGCGGGTCCGGCACTGGTCACCGGCGGCGCGCGCCGCAATGACCTCCGCCTGAAAGCGCGAGAGTTCTTCAAAGCTTCTCGGAACGACGTGGCCCGCGCCGGCTCATATTGTGGATATTTCGGGAACACCTGGTAGAACGGAGATTCCCCCTCACTCATGCTCAGAATCGCGCCCTGAATTATTTTTACAATCTCGGCCGCCGTCTCATCGGAGATTGATTCCGCAGGCAGCGGATAGGTAATTCGGCGCATCTGATCGATGTCAAATAAGGGTTTAGACCAATTGGCCGAGGTCATAATGCAGCCCTTCTCCTTCGCCGCGTGGCGAATGCCAATTTCGTAATATACGTTGCCGTTCGGAATCGATATATCCGCGAGCACTAAATCCGAGATCGCCAGCCGTTCGATCATTTGCTCTATGATCAGCGCGCCGATATCCTCATTGGCCCGCACTGGCTCGTACCCGGCATGATCGATCGCCGGTCGCAGCGCGGCTTCCCAAAGCCGGTCGAAGTTTACTTTATCGGGGCCGCCGCTATCCGCCGGCGCGCCGGTCGGTTTAGTGCTGTAAGGCATGATCATAAAACAGATTGGACGTGGCACGTTATTCCTATCCCACCTGCAAATAGGTGTTGTAACTCTCATCCCTGATTTCGGAGAACGGCCTGAGCAGCAAGTCACCCGCTTTCCAAGCCTTTTGTCCTGGCACTCGCGCTGCGGTCATAAGTTCTTGCCTAGCCGCCTTCGCACTCTCCCCAATCGCAAACAACACCAGCGGCCCACGCACCAGCGCTAACGTATTCGGATGTCTCGCGTCAATCGCTTCCAAACGCATCGGCATCGAAAGTCCAAGTTCAATCCGATCTCCGTCTTTCCAGCTGCGCTCAAGGCGAGCAAATCCCTTTTCCATTTCTACAGCCGCCGCTTCGCCATTCACCCGGATCTGTACCGTAGCCCACGCCGGTATCCGCAACCGAAGAGCGAATGCCGACGGGCGCGAAGCGCTGACTAGCATCGAAATCCTCCCATCGAACGGATAATCTCCCGACTGAGCCAGCTTCATTTGCGCGCCATCGCCGCTGATCCAACGCAGCGTGGAAGGCAAATACAGATTCACAAACACTCCTTTTTCATCGCGGAAATACGCCAGGATTCGATAATCCGCCGTCACCTGGGGTAAAGTTCCCGAACAACAAGGCCAGGCATCCGGAAAATACACCTTCCGCCCTCCAAAATGATAATCGGAATAGTAGAATGCCCGCCCGTCCCGCTCTAACGGCTTGGCCCCCAGCACAGTGTTGTACAGCACGCGTTCCATGCTGTCCCCATAACGCCCATCTTTTGTCACGCGCAGCAAATACCGTGTCAACTTGAAATGCGCATAACTGCCGCAGGGCGTCTCAAAGCCACGATGCGTCCCGCTGAGGCTGTCATATAGCTCATTGCTTCCCGCAACGACGAAGCTTTCGTTGGGTCCCCAACCGCCCGTGGCAAAACTCTGCGTGTTCTCAATCATGTCGAACGCGTTGCTTGCGGCCCGTAGATGCTTTTCGCTGCCGTCCGCCAGATAGGCCTGCATCGCGGAACTCAGTGCGTTGCAAAAGCTATACGCGTGGTGATTCGCCAGCACATTATTGCCCTCGGAGAGCGGATTGAAATATGTCTCATCCAGCAAAAAGCGCCGCGCCATCTTCTTATATCGCTCCCCGTGCCCGCGCTCCCAAGCCAGATAGAGGTTCTCCGCCAAGGTGTAAGACTCATCCCAGGTGTAATCGTTGGCCGTGCTATCGCCTACTGCCGCGCGCCATCGTCGTTGCGGCTCGTCTCTATCCAAAGCGTGGGGTGGCAGATGGGGATCGGCCGCATCCGTCGTCAGTTCCAGCAGTCGGTGCGCTTGCGTTACGTCCGCAAACTGCTGTGCATCAATCAGGCCGATCACCAACTTGTCATAGTTATACGCCGGAAATCGGAAATTCGTGTAAAACTTCCCTGAGATCGTGGGTTCATAAAGAGCCAGCAGTCGTTCCAGCTTAGCCCGCGTGGCCGGGTCGTGATCCACCGCGTAGCCGCGCGCCAGCGCCGATATCCACTGCCCGAAACAATGCGCCGGTGCAAAGCCATGCCCTCCGCTCTCGGTCTTATCCAAGGGCAATTCGTCGTACCATCCACCTAGTTCCGGACCGGGCGCGGGAAGGCCGGCCCTCAGCCGCCACGGCTTCAACAAGCTATCTTCGTTCAGCGAAAGAAGCACTGCTCGTGTCTTCTCAAATTGCGTCTGCGCCAAGCCCGGTGCCAGTTCCACATCGCCATAGCCGAACTCTTTCAACGGAACGGCATTACCCTCGCCCGCGAGCAGCGCCGCTGCCGGCAATCCCGCGGCGTATTGTAAGAACGCTCTGCGCGTCGTCATCCCATCGAAGCCGGATTATGGCTCGTCCCGTCGAAATCTTCGGACGTCTTGAACCGTTCAATCGTCCCGCTCATAGCCGCATCTTTGGTCTTGGCCGTCAAAGCTTCCACTTGCGCTGCGCTCATCGGCTTAAACGTCTGCATGGCGCGAAACGCCTGATCCAAACGCTCCATCGAATCGCACCCATTCATCACAACCGACGTTGGCAAATTCAGCGCGTAATGCAGACACGCCACCGCATCAATGTCATTTAATTTGAAGATCAGTCCATTCGCCAGCGGCTTCATGCCTAACACCGCCGTCTTTTCCGCCACCAGTCGCGGCACCACTTCATGCGCGAAACTCCTGAAATGATAATCAAGCACGTTCAGCGGCATCTGGCAACTGTCAAAATGGAAACCGTTTTTCGCCGCCATGTCTAGCATGTGGAGATGAATCTGTGGGTCCTTATGCCCGGTAAACCCTATATAGCGAACCTTCCCCGCCTGCTTTGCCGCCATCACCGCTTCATGCGCTCCGCCCGGCCCAAAGTACTTATCCGGATCGGTCATTCGGATGTTTTCGTGAAACTGAATCAAATCGATGTGATCGGTCTGCAACCGCCGCAATGAATCATCGATCTGTTGCGCGGCCGATGCCCGCGTGCGGCCATTGTACTTGGTCATCAGAAACGCCTTTTTTCGATAACCGTCCCGCAAGGCCTTGCCCATGCAGACCTCACTGCCGCCATCGTGGTAGTCCCATGAATTATCCAAGAACGTAATGCCTCGGTCGAGTGCCGTCCGAACGATGCGGATGCCCTCATCCTCTTTAGGCACACCGATATGGTAGCCGCCCAGCCCAATGGCCGACACGCGTTCTCCAGTCGAACCCAGGTTCCGGTAAATCACCCCGTCGCGCGTCTCCCCGTGTAAGGCCGCCGCCACCGACAGACTGGCCAGACTGCTCAGAAATTCACGTCGCTGCATATCCAAATCTCTCCATTTCAGAACCAGTGTATTCTTTTTTTCCGGGGGATCTCAGCGAGATGCTACACTCACGCCGGATGAAAGTTTTCACAAAATTGCCGGTTTTATTGTTCTATGCTTCGCTTTCATTGCATGCGCAAATGGCTGCGGAAAAACCGCATCTCTTTATCCATGTCGCGTTGCCGGCGGATGATCGAAGCCCTGCTTCCGGCCGCCTGCTGGTCTTTATCGGTCCGGGCACGGGCGCAAAGGAAGTCGACACCAGCCCCTTCGCTCCCACACAAGTGTATGTCGCGGCGAAAGACGTGCAGACTTGGTTGCCAGGCACAATTATTGACGTCGATGCCGACGATGAGGTGTTCCCGACTCCTCTCTCCACAGCTAAGCCCGGCGATTACCAATTGCAAGCAGTCTTAGATATCGCGCATAACTACAACTATTCTGGCCGCTCGCCGGGCGATCGCATCAGCGACGTCGTGACCCTCGCTCACTGGGACCCGGGGCAGGGAATGAAGCAAACGGTTCTCTTGTCGCATACGGTGCCCGACCGGCCATCTCCTACCATTAACAAAGACGCAATCCAGTCCTTTGAGTTCCAGAGCCCGTGTCTAACGGCATTCTGGGGCCGTCAAATCTCAATCCGCGGTCTAGTCGTAACTCCGCCCTCCTACCAGTCTCAGTCCGCGCAGACGTTTCCTACCGTCTACTACACGCATGGCTTCGGCGGTCAGCTGAAGTACTTAACACCCGTGGCTGAAGACCTTCTGAAGCGCATGGCAGCTAAGAAGATGCCTGAAATGATTTGGGTTCTTCTGGATGAAAGCCTTCCCACCGGCACGCACGAGTTCGCCGATTCCGTCAACAACGGCCCTTGGGGTTCAGCTTTGACCAGCGAACTCATTCCCCATTTAGAAGCAACCTACCGCATGGACGGAACCCCCAACGGCCGATTTCTGCAGGGCCACTCTTCCGGCGGTTGGGCCACGCTCTGGCTGCAGACGCGTTATCCCAAGATATTTGGCGGCACTTGGTCCACCTCGCCCGATTCGAGCGACTTCCACGACTTCACCGGGCCCGATCTGTACGCCCCGCACGCCAACCTCTACCGCAAGCCCGATGGTTCCTTTTATCCGCTCGTGCGCGACAAAGGTAAGGTGATCGCCACCATTGAACAATTTGCCAAGCTCGAACAAACCATCGGACCCTACGGCGGCCAGTTCGCTTCGTTCGATTGGGTATTCTCGCCGCGCGGGCCTGACGGTCGCCCTATCCCCATGTTCAACCGCGCTACCGGCGATGTCGATCCCGCCGTCGTTGCCTATTGGAAAGATCATTACGACATTGCCAACCTCGTCACTCGCCAGTGGCCGTCCATCGGCCCGGATCTTCGCGGCAAGATCCACGTGATCGTCGGTACCGCCGACACGTTCTATCTCGATGGCGCCGCCCACAAACTACAAGCCGCCTTGCAAGAGTTGCACGCCGATGCGCATTTCACTTTCATTCCAGACCGCTCCCACTTCAACCTATATAAGCTGGAGGACGATTCCCACGGCCTGCTCAATCAGATCGCTGCGCAGATGTATGCCGTAGCCCGGCCGCAAAGCAGTAAATGAGGCAAGCCTTTCGAGTCGCTGCTCTTTCCATCTTTGGCCTCGTGGCTGCTAGCTACGCTGCCACGCCCGTCATCCTCATTTCCATCGACACTCTTCGCGCGGACCATCTCAGTGCCTACGGATACCACCGCATCGCCACTCCCAATATCGATTCCTTCGCCTCGGGCGGTACGCTCTTTGCAAACATCGCGTGCCAAACTCCCCTCACGCTCCCCTCTCACACCTCGCTCTTCACCTCCACATACCCATTTGAAAATCGCATCCAGGAGAACGCCGAACTTGTCCTTCCCGGCGCAGTCACGCTTGCGGGAGTTTTGAAATCTCGCGGCTACCAAACGGCGGCTTTTGTCAGCAGTGTCTTCCTGGAACGCGAAATGGGTCTGGATCAGGGGTTTGATACCTATGACAGCCCCTTCAACTTTGCGGCATTTTCCCCAGTCTCAGGCGAAATGTTTTTTGGCGGTGCTAAAAATTCCTACGCCGTCCGTGATCGCCGCGAAGGGGCGCTGACCCTCTATGCCGCCCTCCGCTGGCTCGCCGCCCATAAGGGGCAGCCCGTTTTTGTTTTCATTCACCTGTTCGACCTGCACACGCCCTACACCATTCCTGAAACGGTGGCGCGCAGCAAGGGCATTTCTCGCTACGATGCGCAGCTCGAGTTTGAAGATGAGCTGATCGGCAGGCTCAAAAACGCTCTCGTGCGTGGCGGCTGGTGGGACAAGTCGCTCACCATTTTGCTGTCCGACCACGGCGAGGGCCTTGGTGACCACGGCGAACTGAGTCACGGCTATTTCATCTATCAAAGCACTCTCCACGTGCCGCTCATCGTTCATTGGCCTGGGGGCAACGCAACCGGCCCAAGCACAGTTCAACAGCCTGCCGGGCTCATTGATGTCGCGCCGACTATCCTCGACTTCCTCCATCTGCCTGCGCCTCCATCCTTTGAAGGTGCCAGCCTGCTCTCCGGTTCGCCCCGCGTTGTTTACTCGGAAAGCTTTCATACCCACGATTCCTTCGGCTGGTCTCCGCTGCGCGCCTTGCGCCAGGGAGATTACAAATACATTTTGGCTCCGCACCCGGAGTTGTACGATCTCGCCAACGACCCTGCGGAACACCACAATATCGTGGCTTCCAATCCCTCCAAGGCCAGCCAGCTTCGTGCACGGCTCGGCAAACTGCTGGCGCGCCAACCACCGCCATCGGCCGCTCCGCCGCCAGTCACTCCTCAAACTGAAAAGCTTCTCACTTCTCTCGGCTATCTCGCCCCTGGCCCGCGCGGCTGGCAGTCCATCGCCGGGCCCGATCCTAAAGATCGTCTGCCAGAATTCCATCTTTACGAAAAAGCCGTAGAAACCGTTGCCGGCCGCCATCTCCAAGCTGCGGTCGTCCTTTTCAATCAGGTACTGGCCGAAGATCCCGGCAACACTCTGGCCCGCCGCGATCTCGCCGCTTGTTATCTCGATCTCCACGACTACGCTAAGGCCCGCACGAATTTTCAGCAAGTCGTAGCCGCCGCGCTCGATGATTATCCCTCGCAATTCGGTCTCGGCATTTCCGCTAAGCATCTGGGCCTCTTCGACGAAGCGCGCGCACATCTCCAAGCAGCTTGTCGTCTGGCTCCTCAAGCGTCCCAGTGCCGCTCCGAACTTGCTAGTCTGGAAAAACGGTGAACGAAGACAATCTGAAGTATCCGCTGGGGCGCTACCAGCCGCCCGCAGCGATTTCCTCCGACCAACGTGCTGCCTGGATCCATCAAATGGCCGAACTTCCAGCTCAGCTGACGAAGGCGATCGCCGGCTTAGACGATTCGCAGCTCGATACCCCATACCGCCCTGGTGGCTGGACAGTACGGCAGGTCGTACATCATTTGCCCGACAGCCATCTGAATAGTTACACCCGCTTCCGCCTTGCCCTGACGGAAAACTCGCCGCTCATCAAACCCTATGAAGAAGCCGCTTGGGCGCAATTGAGCGATGCGCGTACCGCTCCCGTCACCCCATCGCTCACTCTTCTCGAAGGATTGCACGGCCGCTTCGTTTTATTGCTTCGGTCGCTCTCCAATAACGATTTTGCGCGCACCTTTCGCCATCCCGAATTAGGCGAAAATCGTCTGGATTGGACCCTCGGCCTGTACGCCTGGCACTCCCTGCACCATACGGCGCATATCAACAATCTACGTACTCGCCACGGCTGGTAGCAGCCAGCCGGCTTCAATTTGGAAAATCGATCACTACTTTTACATCGCCCGGCTCTCTCTCAAGCGCCGCGCGCCAGTTCGTCAGCGGCTCTCTGCGTGTAATGATCCTCGAAACCCAGCTCCGCTCACCCCGTCGAATCGCCTCAGCCGCCTGCTCATAATGGCGCCGGTGTGCATTTACCACTCCAAACGCAACCCTGTTTCCCAAAACCATCGCACGGCTCAATTCCCCTACATCCAGCACCGCGTCCTGGCTATGCGCCGATGAACCGACCACGCAGAGAATACCTCCACTGCCCAAGTGCAACAGGCAGTCTCGCAACACGCTCGCTGATCCAGTGCATTCAATCACCACATCCGGCGCAACACCCAAATCTCCGACGTTTCCTGTGTGGTAGTTCGCCCCCAAATCCTCCACCAGTTTGGGCTTCGGACCATCCGTCACCTGATCCAACACGTGCACCTCTAACCCACGCTGCCGGCCCATTAAAGCAGCCAGCAGCCCGATGGGACCAGCGCCTGTAATCAGCACCGATTTTGGTCGCCAATGGGCCCGCTGCCCGATGTGTTCTATATGTTCCCAAGCTTTTGCCAGCACGCTGCCCGGTTCTACGAGCACTCCGACATCGCGCAATCCCGCTTCGATCTTCAACGCGAATTCCGGCTCAATGCGCCACCGCTCCGAGCCAAACCCGTGTCGCTCTTTGATGCCGCGTTCTGTGTAGCGTCCATTGCGGCACATATCCCACTCGCCATCAGCGCAAGCTGAGCAGGGCACTGGATCGGGTCGGCGCACAATGCCGAGAACCAGGTCGCCGCTGCTAAAACAGCTTCCCTCCGGCGCTTCCTGCACTTCGCCGAAGGATTCATGGCCGAGAATCAGGTGCCCGCATGCCTCGGGCGCCCATCCATAGTCGCCGGCAATCAGCTCGAAATCCGTCCCGCAGACACCCAGTTGCAACGCCCGCACCAAAAGGTTACCCTCATCTGCGCCCGGCTCGTCCACTTCCGCCAAAGTGACCGAGCTGCCCTGACCCGGAACTATGGTGATCGCAAGCATCTCAGAGAATCTTACCGAAAAACAAAACGGGCTGTGCAGGACATACCTTGCACAGCCCGTTTATGAAGCAGCGAATGATTCGCTTAGTTCTCTACGACCGATTTGCGGCGGGCGATCAGGCCAACCAAAACGAGCGCCAAACCGCCAGTGGCAAACGTTGCCGGCTCAGGCGTCAGAGAGGGCGCAACCCCGATAAAACCGACCAAATAACTTGTCTTGTTCAAGCTCGTCGGCAGGCTCTGCGTCTGCTGAATGGCGTACTCAACGCCATTCGAGACTTGATACACATATGTGTTGCCGTTGATCGTTTCGGTGCTGCCGCTGAACGTAATCGAAGGAATACCGCTGCTCACTGCAATCGTTCCCGAGAAATTGATCGAACTGCTAGGGGCCCCCCCATTGATAGTAGGCGTCACGTCCACGCTGACCACCGCGCTGTTAGGCGTACTGTTCTTGAAAATGAATTCGCCGAACGAATCCGAAAGGCTGTTTGCGCTGAACGTAGTCCCTGTCCCGCTCAGCGTGAAGGTCGGTACGTCAGCACCCGCGAAATTAAAGTCGTCCGCACCCGTTCCGAGGTTTGTAGCGTCCGGGCCGGTCGTAAAAGTAATGGTCTCCGCCATTGCCGGGAAGGCAGTCAGAAGCGCGCCAAATGCCAACGCTATCATGCTGCTCGAATTTATCTTATTAATCTTCAATGCTCATATCCTCCGATATTTGCCCTAAAAGTTGACCGGAATTTTCCTATGTACCGCTCTTCCAGAATAACGATCACATGCACTCGAGTCAATCGTCTGCTCCATGTCTCGGTACTGCCGGTACCCGTTGAATCCTTCGGCTTCGTACGATTCTTAACTGTTAACGGGAGCCGGATTTTTCCGATAAAACCGACCTCGACCAGTATACCGATTTCGAGGACCTCTGAATAGAGGTGAATTTGGCGCCCTGACGCTAAAACAGCACGAAGCAGTACTGATCCGGTCCTTTTCTTCGTCAGTACTCTCACCAGGACTCCCTCCAGCCACGTCGCGACACGACGCGTTAAGTCAAGAAGGGGTTAAAGGCGAATGAATCCTAGTCCACCTGTCAGCAAAGCAAAGCCCAGCCTAGGTTTAAAGCCGGAGCCGCCGCATTCGAAATCGGGTTCAGTAGCGGCTAATTTCCGGTTTGGTTATAGTACGAACCTAGCAGCTTCTCAACAGTACCGGACCCTGTTCCAATTCTCGCGCCCAGCGATTATCGTTGAAGGTAACCCCAAGTGTGAAAGCTTCGGTTGAAGAGCGGGAAGAAATCGCTCGTCCTACTTTTTTCTGTCCAGGAGGAATATTTAGTGAAACGATCCAGATTTATTACAAGTTTATTGTTAGTCCCATCCTTAGTTCTTGCGGGCGGCGGGGGCGGCGGAACTACTTGTACGAGCGGAGGCGGCGGTACGGGAACGCCACCAATACTGACGCTCCAACCGACTGTTTCCGGTCTACAGGGAACAAGCACCGGACCTTCCGCGTACACCATGACGCTCAGCGGCGCGATTGCTCCCCTTGCGGATAGCCCCGCATACAACGCTTGGTGTACCAATCCCAACGCCCCAATACCATCCGCCCCAGGTCCCAACCAGACCAACGGCCCAATTACCTACTCTGTCTACAATTCCTACAGTTTTTCTTCGTTTCCCGCTGAAAGCGCGCAGGACGGAACCTTTGGTTTCTCGAGTGATTATCCGGCCACAGGGTTGAGCGGCCCATATCACTTAACTCGCGCCCAGGAATGGAGCGCGGTCAACTGGGTTCTCAATAACCTGACGGTCGACACCGATATCAACGACATGCAGGCCGTTATCTGGACCTTATTGCACCCGGAAGCGGCTTCTGGAAACACCCCATATCCCTTTCTGCAAGGTCCCGCCCAGACGGCGGACAACGCCACCAACGCGCTGGCTCTTTACAACTTGGCCGTTCTGAATGATAACTTCGTCCCCGGTAACCAAAATGTCGTCGCGGTGATCCTCGATCCCGGCCCTAACTATCAAGGCGTCATCATTCCCGTGCCTGTTCCCAGCGGCGGTTGCACCGCCAAGAGCGGACTCTATTTGTATAAAGCAGTCAGCGTATCTTCCGCTAATGCTTTCCAGGCCATCACTTACGGCTACTACGTTCAAAACACCGGTTCTACAACTCTGACCAACGTCGTCATTACCGATGACAACGGTACCCCCGGCTACGCCGAAGACGATTTCCATGTCGGCACGATTGCCAGTTTGGCGCCCGGTGCCAGTCAGTACTTCTTCCAAACCGTGTACTTGCCCATTCGCCTCTTCGCGCAAATCGGCAATAGCGCCATCTTCGACACGCTCATCCCGCAGGTCCCGCCAACCACGCTGGCCGTCGGCACCTCGATCCCCGCAGGTTCACTCTTCTTGACCTACCTCGAAGACGATGATGTGTTTGACAACACTTACGGTACGCCAGGCACCCATCCCACAAGCGGCGCTTCCGCCGGCTGGGCAGCTGTTGGCGGCCATACGTTCTCCGAAGACTTCGGTAACTATGCCGAATTCACCTTCTACGACGCCGGCGGCCACCTCGTTTCCGACTTTGATGCGGATTACCTGTCCCACCTCGGCGTCTCCTCTACATTCCCGTCTGGCTACGGCTCGGCGGGTCTCCATGGAAACATGATTTACGGCAGTTCGAGTTACGTCCAGTACATCACCTCGACCCTTGCCGACAATTTGAACGGCTATTCTAAGTTCTACGCCGCGACCACAACTTCGCCGGATAGCGATGTCAATTGGCAATCCACCGCCGGTTACAAAGTGCAAGTGAGCCAAAACATTTTCACCGCCGATAAATGCGGTGCTGGATTTGGCTGGGCGTCGATCAAGAAGAACTTCATTAGCAACTCAAAGCTCGGGCAAAATCTTTGCTACACCCCGCAAACGATTTGCACGAAGATTGTTTCCACCGCTTGGGCGACTGCCACCGTCTGTGGTTGCAACACGACCATCACCGCGAAGGCCAGCGTGTGCGTTACTCTCAATGGTTCCCCGCTACCCACTTGCGGGCAGTTAAGCCAACACAAATGCTTGCACCAAGACGAATGCCGCTGCACCTGCGCCAATTGTCTGGCTGGCAAACACAACCAGTGCACGCAGCCCAAGTGCATTGATCCCCGTTGCGCCGACAAGGGTTGCCCGCAGCAAAACAGCCCCGTTGGCACCAAGTGCAACACCTCTAGCGGCAACGTCTACGGTCTCTGCAAAGACGGCTCCGCGCCGACTTGGGGCGGCTTGGATGGAAACGGTTATTCCTACTCGTCCATTTGCCTCGGCAATTTGGTCAACTGGAGCGGCTGTACCTTCAGCGTCCCGGCTCCCGGAACCCCCGGTTGCGTTTCCGGTTCGACGGTTACTCTTCCGGCCGGCAACTATAACACCTTAAAGTGCCTCGCTACCGGCGTCAACGGCGCCCAATACAACCAGACCTTCGTTGTCACCTACACCGACGGCTCTACCAGCACTTACAAACAGAACCTCAGCGATTGGTGTGCTCCGCAGAACTTCAGCGGTGAATCCGTCGCCACCAGCACCCCCTACCGTTGCACGCCTTCCGGTGGCACTCAGACCAGCCCGAATGGCATCAATGTGTACGGCTACTCGTTCCCGCTCAACAGCGGCAAGACCGTAAAATGCGTCACGCTTCCGAACAACCGCAATGTGATTGTTTCGGCCATCTCGTGCCAATAACTCGCTAACAACGCAGTACTTCAAACAAAAGGCTCGGAGCGATCCGAGCCTTTTCTCTTTTTCGCCAGTCTTTCCAAAACACCGGACCATGAGCCGAACGCATTACGTTCTACCATACGAATGTGAAAGCTCTCGTCAAAGCCCACAGCGCGCCGGGCCTCACCCTCCTCGACATCCCCGAACCCTCCATCGGCATCAACGACGTCCTCATCCGCGTCACGCACACCGGTATCTGCGGTACCGATCTCCACATTTACGAATGGGATGAGTGGGCGCGCGCCACCATCCCGGTACCCATGGCCATCGGCCACGAATTCGTTGGCGAGATTATCGAAGTTGGCTCGAACGTAAACGATTTTCACGCGGGCGAAATCGTCAGCGGCGAAGGGCACGTCGTTTGCGGCCGCTGCCGCAATTGCCTGGCGGGTCGGCGTCATTTATGCGCGCATACCCAGGGTGTTGGCGTGAACCGCCCGGGCGCGTTTGCCGAATACATTGCCTTGCCCATGAGCAACATCTGGCGGCATGAACCCACCGTCCATCGCGAAATCGCCGCTATTTTCGACCCCTTCGGCAACGCCGTTCACACCGCTCTCTCTTTTCCCGTCTTGGGTGAAGATGTTCTGATTACCGGCGCTGGTCCCATCGGGCTGATGGCTATCCCGGTCGTCAAACATGCCGGCGCCCGCTTCGTCGTGGTCACCGATCTCAACCCCTACCGTTTGGACCTCGCCCGCCAAATGGGCGCTACCCTGGCAGTTGATCCGCGTCAGACCCCCGTCGCCGCAGCGCAAAAACAACTCGGCATGCACGAAGGCTTCGACATCGGCCTCGAAATGTCCGGCAGCCCCGCCGCGTTTCGCGAAATGCTCGCCAACCTGAGCCACGGCGCAAAAATCGCCATGCTCGGTATCCCTTCGCAAGAAATGTCCATCGATTGGCGTCAGGTCATCTTCAACATGCTCACCATCAAAGGCATCTATGGCCGCGAAATGTACGAAACTTGGTACAAAATGACAGTTATGCTGGAGTCCGGCCTCGACATTTCCCCGGTCATCACCCAGCGCTTCCCCTTCACCGAATTCGAGCAGGGTTTCGAAGTCATGCGTTCCGGCAACTCGGGCAAAGTCATCCTGAACTGGACCCTATGACCCTGCCCTGGAGTTCGCGAAAGAAGGGACGGACGAGTCTGTCCCCAACCGATAAATCCCCAACTATTCGGAATACCTCTAAGGGGACAGACTCGTCCGTCCCTTCTTTCGCTCTATGAAAACCAGCGTTTTCGACCTCTTCAAAATCGGCATCGGCCCTTCCAGTTCTCATACCGTCGGACCCATGCGCGCCGCGCGCCAATTTGTAATCGATCTCGCCACTGCCCATCAACTCGCCGCCACCACCCGCATCAAAACTGAACTCTTCGGTTCTCTCGCACTTACCGGCCTCGGCCACGCGACCGACCGCGCCATCCTCCTTGGTCTCTCCGGCGAACAGCCCGAACGTATCGATCCCGCCGCCATCGAATCGCTCATCCTCAAGATCCGCACCGAAGAAGGTCTGCACGTGCTAGGCCAGCACCAGCTGCCTTTCCTTGAATCCCGCGATCTCCTCTTCCACAACAACTCAGTCCTTCCCGGCCATCCCAACGCCATGCGCTTCAGCGCCTTTGACGATGTCGGCAACATCATCGAATCCGCTGTCTACTTTTCCATCGGTGGCGGCTTCATCGTTCGCGAAGGCGCTTCGCCATCCCCTGATACTTCTTCGCTTCCCGTTCCTCATCCCTTTTCGAACGCCGCCGAACTGCTTGCCATCGCCAACAGCCGGGCAGTGCCCGTTTGGCAGATCATCCTCCAAAACGAATGCTCCCTCCGGCCCGAGTCGGAAGTGCGCCACCGCCTCCTTCACATCTGGTCCGTCATGAACGCCTGCATCGAACGCGGCCTCGTCACCGAAGGTATTCTTCCCGGCGGTCTCAAAGTCCGTCGCCGCGCCCCTCGCCTCCTCGCCAAGATCAAAGCGCGCCAGCAGCCCGACCCCCTCATCGCCATGGATTGGGTCAACGCCTTCGCCATGGCCGTCAATGAGGAAAACGCCGCCGGCGGACGCGTCGTCACCGCTCCCACCAATGGCGCCGCCGGACTCGTCCCCGCCGTCGGCCGCTATTACCGCCAGTTCATTCCTAATTCCTCCGATGAAGGCCTGCTTCGCTACCTCCTCACCGCCGGCGCCATTGGCATTCTCTACAAAGAAAATGCCTCCATCTCGGGTGCCGAAGTCGGTTGCCAGGGCGAAGTGGGCGTGGCCTGCTCCATGGCCGCCGGTGGCCTGGCGGGCGCGCTCGGCGCTTCCAATGACGAGGTCGAGCACGCCGCCGAAATCGGCATGGAGCATCATCTCGGCATGACCTGCGATCCCATCGGCGGCCTCGTTCAAATCCCCTGCATCGAGCGCAATGCCATCGGTGCCGTCAAAGCCATCAATGCCTGCCGCATGGCCATGCAGGAATCAGGCGATCACAAGGTCTCGCTCGATCAAGTTATTCGCACTATGTATCAAACCGGTCTCGACATGCAGTCAAGATATAAAGAGACTGCCCTCGGCGGGCTCGCCGTCAACGTCAAGGATTGCTAACACCTTATGTACAAAAATGTAGAACCATTCCTGCTTGAGAAAATCGCCGCCATCGAAAAGGCCGGCCTCTTCAAACGCGAGCGCCAGATTACCACCCCGCAGCAAGCCGAAATCCGCGTTGACTGTGGTGCGCCCGTCATCAACATGTGCGCCAACAACTATCTCGGATTGGCCAATCATCCCGCCATCATCGCGGCCGCCCGTGAAGCTTTGGATCAATGGGGTTTCGGCCTCGCCAGCGTGCGCTTCATCTGCGGCACCCAATCCATCCACCGTCAACTGGAAGCCAAACTCAGCGAATTCCTCGGCACCGCCGACACTATTTTGTATAGCTCTTGTTTCGACGCCAACGGCGGCCTGTTCGAAACCCTTCTCGACGAAAACGACGCCGTCATTTCCGACGAACTCAACCACGCCAGCATCATCGACGGCATACGGCTCTCGAAAGCCGCCCGTTTCCGCTACAAGAACGGCGACATGGCCGATCTCGAAGCCAAACTTCGCGAATCCTCCACCGCGCGCCATCGTCTCATCGCCACCGATGGCGTCTTCTCCATGGATGGCTATATCGCCAAGCTGCCCGAAATCTGCGATCTCGCCGATAAATACCAGGCCATGGTCATGGTGGACGATTCACACGCCGTCGGCTTCATGGGCAAAACCGGGCGTGGCACCCACGAGCACCACCATGTAATGGGCCGCGTGGATATCATTACCGGCACTCTGGGCAAAGCCCTCGGTGGCGCCAGTGGCGGCTACACCAGCGGACGCATGGAGATCATTGATCTGCTGCGCCAGCGCTCCCGTCCTTATTTGTTTTCTAACTCGCTCGCACCGCCGATCGTTGCCGCTTCGTTAAAAGTCCTCGAGCTGCTAACCGAATCGTCCGCTTTGCGCGACCGTTTATTCGCCAACACCGCCCGCTTCCGCGCGCAGATGCTCGAAAATGGCTTTCAGCTTCTGCCGGGTGAACATCCCATTATTCCCGTCATGTTCGGCGATGCCGCCTTGGCTACCCACATGGCCGATGCCCTGCTCGCCAACGGCGTCTACGTCATCGGCTTCTCCTATCCCGTCGTCCCCCAAGGAAAAGCCCGTATCCGCGTCCAAGTCTCCGCCGCCCACACCCCCGAAGAACTCGATTTCGCCGCCGCCCGCTTCAATTCGGTGTCAAAGACCTCAACTCCCTAATTCGATCCTCGTCCGCTCTACCTCACCCTATGAAAACGCCCTAACCCCAAGCGGGCCCGCATCCTCCCACATTCCCCTCGAAAAATCCCACTTCCCTGCGATACAGCCTTCAGAGGAAATAATCCGATGAACGTAGCGCAACATGCAGAACAGATTTTGGCAGCCTGGAAACGCGCCGACGCCGTGAGCTTTGAAGCCGAACTCACCCACGCCATGCATTCTTGCCAACGGGCCACCCCCGCCAACCACCTGGAATCTGAGCAGCGCGAGGTCCTCGAAAGCGTCGTCGAGCGCTTGCGTCTCATCCGCCCACAGCGTGGCATCGCCACCCCGAATTGTTCCGCGCAAAGCCTCAACGCCGGCTTTACCTTGCTCGAACACCTGCGCCAACGGGTCGCCGCCTAAGCGTCCCATCCGCACATCTTCCTCGTCGACTAGCCCTTGGGTGCTCATCCCCAGGGTTCTGCCGATAAGAAAGACGAGCCGCCTTATGATCCACCTGACTCGCTTAAACCAAACACCCCTGGTGGTCAATGCGGACCTAATCGAACACATCGAGATGACGCCGGACACCGTCATCGCCCTCACCAGCGGCCAAAAAATCCTGGTACGTGAAAGCCCCGACGAAATTATCGACAAAGTAATTCGCTTCCGGCGCAAAGTTCTGGAAGGCCTTCCCTGTTCGACGGCGTTAGCGAGCGTGACCACACGCCCGCCCCGTCCCTCTGGAACGGACGACGGGTATCATGGCAAATGAACCCTCATCGCCTAAGGCCCAGCGCCGCCTCGACCTGGCCACAGTCGTTGGCATGCTCGTCGGCACCGCCGGGATTTTGGGCGGATTGCTCCTCGAGGGCGGAAAATTCAGCGACATTATCCAGTACTCGGCTGCCCTGATTGTCGGCGCTGGTACTGCGGGCGCTGTCCTTGTCACCACACCCTCGCCGCTCATCAGTGCCGCCTTGCGCCGCCTCAAGGACGTTGTCTACGAAACCGCCGCGCCGCGCGCCGCGTTGACCTCCCGCCTGTTGCAGTTCGCCCGCCAGGCGCGCCGCTCCGGCATCGTCTCTCTCGAAGAAACCGCCAACGAAATCTCCGATAATCCTTTTCTCAAGAAAGCTCTCTCCCTCGCTGTCGACGGTGCCGATCTGCAGGATTTGCGTCGCATCATGGAACTGGAAATCGAATCCGTGGCGCGCCGTGGCGAGGCCGAAGCCAAAGTCTTCGAAACCGCCGGCGGTTACGCTCCCACCATCGGCATCATCGGCGCCGTGCTCGGCCTCATTCAGGTAATGAAACATCTGGAAGATATCGAGCGCGTCGGCCATGGCATCGCCGTCGCTTTCGTCGCCACCGTGTATGGCGTCGCCCTGGCGAACTGTGTCCTTTTACCCGCCGGAGCCAAAATCAAAGCCCGCCTCGAACACGCGCTCGAGGATATGGAACTGGTTCTCGAAGGCGTCATCGGCATCGCCGAAGGCATGAATCCCAAGTTGCTCGAAACCAAGCTGGGCGCCTTCCTCGAAGAGGAATACATCGGCGACGCCGTCAATGACCCAGTCCCGGCCAAGCCTCTTGTCCAGCGCGTCCCCACGCCGGAACACGGAGCCGTCTAGCCATGTATCGCCGCCGCCGCTCACCCGCCAAAGAAAATCACGACCGGTGGCTCGTCTCTTATGCCGATCTCGTCACCTTGCTCTTCGCCTTTTTCGTTGTCATGTTCGCCTCCACCCAAAGCGATCACGCGCGCGCCAAACAGATTTCGCAAGCCGTCGTCAAGGCCTTGAAATCCGGCTCCACGCCACCTAAAATCGCGGCCATCCTCGGTGGTGCCGTCGATGACACCGGTCGTGGTAACGATAAGCTGAGGGGCCCGGCCGTGAACCCGCCCGTTCCCGTCACGCCCGCCACCCCGCTCAAAGATCTTCCGGCTGCGGCTGACTTGCTGCGCAGTCAATTGCACGATGAAATCGATAAGGGCGATCTCGACATTCGCGTCGAAGAGCGCGGCATCATCATCGGTCTCAACTCCGCCATCTTCTTCTCCCTCGGCGACGATACCATCGATCCGCACGTTGCGCCCACTCTCGCCAAAGTTGCCGCCATTCTCAACCGTTTGCCCAACGCTCTGCGCCTTGAAGGCCATACCGATTCCTTACCAATCGACAACGCTCGTTTTCACAACAATTGGGAACTCTCCGCCGCCCGCAGCATCGCCATGCTCCGCCTGCTCAACGAACGCTACGCTGTCGCCTCGCAACGCATGGCCATCGTCGGTTACGCCGACACCATGGCCTTCGACTCCAATCAAACCGAGCAAGGCCGCAGCCACAACCGTCGCGTCGACATCGTTATCGTCAGCGCCACCGGCCTCCGCGCCGAACCAACCCCCGCCCCAGCCCAATAACCCACAATGCACTACTAGATGTTCGTTTCTTCCCGGGGGCAGGACGGCATCCTGCCAGAAGAGGCCTCCTGTCTTTCGCGCATGGCGTTCCGCTGGTTGATCTCATCCCTGACGCTCTCCTTATAAACCAAGTGCGCCACGGCGAGGGTGTAGCGATGCAGATCCCGGCTTCCTCGCGATCCGCATCACGGTGGCCCTCATGAGCCGCGCCTTTGTGGGGCGGACCTCCCGGTCTGCGGCTGACCTCCTGGTCAGCCTCCGGCCCTCGACTCACCAATCGCAATCAGCAGAATCAACTTCTTAAAAATTCCCATAGGCCGGGCCCCATCAATCCTAGTTAATGCCCCCCCTTTTGAAAATTCGAACCCACCAAGTTCGTTTCGCAAAAGCGCTTGCGCGCGCCTATTCTGTCTTCTAGATTCTGGATTCTATCTTCTTCATTTCCCCGTTCACAATTTTTCCAAAAATTTTATTCCACCCACAATCAATCACTTACCCGCAATTTTTTGAAAACCCCGAACGCCGCCGCTTCACACTCAGCTCAGAAAGCAAATGCGCGACTCCGAATTTCTCGACGATTCTCCCACTGCCGACGAGCAGTGCGAGCCCACTCAACCCGACCACGAAAAACGCAACTGCGGCCGCACCGGTCCCACGTCTCCCGAGGGCCGCGCCACCTCCTCCAAAAATTCCATCAAACACGGTTCCTGCTCGCAAACCCTCATCCTCCCCTTCGAAAAAGAGGAATCCTGGCTCCTCCTCCTCAATCGCTGGCTCCAAACCTACCAACCTCCCGAAGACTCTCTTTTACATGATTTCGTCCTCAAAACCGCCCAGGCCGAGTGGTACCGCATGCGTGCCCAGCTCAACTTAGACTGCCATGAATGCTCGCAAGCAGGCCTCTCGCCCGCCTGTTGGACCCCAGAGTACATCAAGAAGCACGACCTCCTCCTTCGCTACAGAACCACCGCCGAACGTTCCTTTCAACGCACCTTCGGCCTCCTCGAGCAGTTCCGCAAACTCCACCCCACAGTCGAAAATCGCCCCGCTGCCCCCGCTGAACCCGCAGACGGCTCAGCCGCCTCTACTGGTAGCGAAGAAGAGTCCGAACCCGAAGTCCTCTTCCTGGGTGAAGATCCCGACAGCCCCACCGGCCTCGTCGTCGCCTTCGAAATGCGCAACGGCGTCGAAACCCCCGTCCCACGGCCCTATTACCCTCCAAAGCAATCGCCGCCCGCCCATTCATCACCCTAGCGGCTGGCGTACCCCACAAATGACTAATCTGCCTGGGTGGCGCGGGCGTTTGGCGGCTTGCAAAATTAAATTATTTTTTTTGTAATTTCTCGCGCGCTTTGTCACTTACGCTCGCGGCTCCGCTTTGAGCTAGGACGGCGAGTGACTAGATGCGCGCGTGAGCTGGGCGATTTTGCGGGGTGGGAGGAGCCAGATGATGGCGACGATGACGATGAGGCCGATGGCGATCCAGGGGGAGACAAAGGCCATGGGGATAGAGGCTAAATACAGGCAGAACGAGGCGACCTGCTTAACAATGCCGCTGGCGGGAGGCGTATGACTGCGCCGTTCGATGAGAGTCGACAGGACCATCCAGGGGACGCCTGGAAAGGCGCAGACGGCAGCGTATAGAGCGATGGAGAAGGACGAAATGCCGCGCACGGCGACCCAGTTGGTGGCGGCGGGAATGAGCGAGAGAGCGAAGAGCACGGCCAGATTGGACCAAAGAATGCCGTGGGTGACTTGGTCGAGATCGTCGACCAGGTAGTGATGGTTGACCCAGTAAATGCCGGTCTGGATGAAGCTAAGGAGATAGACCAGGACCAGGGGGAGGGCTTGGTTGAGCGCATCAAGGTTGCCTATTTCTTTGCCGGGGACGTGGAGCTCGAGGACCATGATGGTGATGATGACGGCGATGACGCCGTCGGAAAATGCTTCGAGCCGGGCGGGGGTGAGGCGAGCTGGTTTTTCCTGCGGCATCAGTCGGGGGAACACGCACTGGATGAGGGGCGCGCGCCCATTGTGAGGGGAACGTGGATCGTGCAGTTGATTCTAGATACGACTGCACGACCCAAGGCTAACGAGCGAACTTACGGCGGCCGAGAGCGGCAAGCGCGACAAGTCCGCCGCCCATCAGCGCCAAGGAGGCCGGTTCTGGCGTAGTCGTTTGAACTGCGGTCGGAATGTCGATGGGTCCAAGACCCTGATCGGGACTAGACGTGTTTGCGGTCTTCTGAGCCTGATATGAGAAAAATCCGTTTGTGTTCAGTGTTCCGGAAGTGGATTCAGCGGTAAATCCGTCAAGAGTAAGTGGGCCAGTTTCAACCGGGCCCGTATAGGTAAAAACCAAATTATATATGTTTGGATTGTCGGGGGGATTCGTCAAGCTAGGCGTTTCTCCGACGAGCTGAGCCGTTGCGGTCCAATTGGAAGCCGTCGCCGCAGCGGTTCCTGGCACATAGCCGGCGAAATCGTAAATGGTGAAAAATGTTCCGCCAGGCGCGCTCAACGCGCCGTTCAGCTGCTCGAACGGATCAACGGATACGGTATAGGTGTACAGAAAGTCGGGGCCGGCCACAGTCGGGTTACCTGCGTCAAGCACGGGAGTGATTGTTGCGTTAGCGAAGTTCGCGAAGGCGAAAGTCGCCAAAAAAGCCGTGGAAAGAATTTTCATTCTGATTTCTTCTCCTGGGCACTGATCTTATTCGATTACGGCCAGCTTAGCAATGCGAGATGGGTACTGTTCGTACCACTGGCGCTTCAGTCTTGGAGTTGCAACTTGCAAATCGCGCGTACGTTGAGCGGAAGCGGGGCACTCCGTCGAGTGCCGGGCGTGGAGGCAGTTGGGTTGAGGCCGAACGCTTACTGGCGCGCGCGGCTCAGAAGGACGCGAGCGAGGGTGGCGGTTTGGTGGTTCTTCCTGTTAGACTGAAAAGGTTAATCCTCAATTCAGGCAAGAGGCCTCATGCGCGGCGATGCCGCACCTCGCCCGAAAAAATCTAGGAGTGTTAAGGGCCATTCATGAAATATATTTTTACTTCTGAGTCCGTCACAGAGGGGCATCCCGACAAGATTGCCGATCAGGTATCCGATGCGGTGCTGGATGCGGTTTTAGCGGAAGATCCTACAGGCCGCGTGGCCTGCGAAACGCTGGTTACGACCGGCATCTGCATTGTGGCAGGCGAGATTACCACCAAAACCTATGTTGACGTTCCCAGACTGGTGCGGAATGTAATTCATGGGATTGGCTATAACGACGCGGCGTTCGGATTCGATTCGAAGACGTGCGCGGTGGTCAACATGATTCAGTCGCAATCACCCGATATCGCCATGGGCGTAGACACGGGTGGTGCGGGCGATCAAGGGTTGATGTTTGGCTATGCCTGCAATGAGACGGAAGAGCTTATGCCGCTGCCGATTCTGCTGGCGCATAAGCTGGTGAAGCGGCTGAGCGAATCGCGGCGTTCGAAGGAATTAACGTATCTCCGCCCGGATGGCAAGAGCCAGGTGAGTGTGGAATACGTGGATGGCATACCGAAGCGCATTGACGCGGTGGTGATTTCGACGCAGCACGGCGACGAAGTGACGACCGAGCAACTGCGCGCCGATGTGAAGAAATTCATTATCGATCCGGTGATCCCAGCACATATGGTGGATTCGCAAACGAAGTTCCATATTAATCCGACGGGACGGTTCGTGATTGGCGGACCGCATGGCGATACGGGTTTGACGGGGCGCAAAATCATTGTGGATACGTATGGCGGCATGGGCCGGCATGGCGGCGGCGCTTTCTCGGGTAAGGACCCGACGAAGGTGGACCGTTCGGCATGCTACATGGCTCGCTACGTAGCGAAGAACATTGTCGCGGCGGGTTTGGCGGACCGGGCAGAAGTTCAATTAGCCTATGCGATTGGCGTGGCGGAGCCGGTTTCGGTGATGGTGAACACTTTCGGTACGGGTAAGGTTGACGATTCGCGCTTGTCGGAAATCGTGCGCGAGAATTTTTCGCTTACGCCGGCGGGCATGATCAAATCGCTGAATCTGCGGCGGCCGATTTACCAGAAGACGGCTGCTTTCGGCCACTTTGGCCGCACCGAAGATACATTTACGTGGGAAGCTACAGATAAAGCCAGTGTGTTGCGTGAAGCTGCGCAACTCACCACCGTGGCCTAAAGGATTTTGGGCTTGCGGGAGAAAGGCGAGGTTATGTCCGCACAAGCCGTTGGGGCTGTTCATAGCGACATCCGAGACCTCGCGCTCGCGGAGCGCGGCAAGCGCCGCATCGAATGGGCCTTTCACTCGATGTCGGTGCTGCAGGGAATCCGGAAGCAGATCATCAAGGCCCAGCCTTATGCCAATTTGCGGATCGCTGCGTGTTTGCACATTACGCCCGAAGCCGCGAATCTGCTGATTACGTTGCGCGACGGCGGGGCGAATTTGATGTTGTGCGCGGCCAGTCCGAACTCGACGCATGACGATGTGGCGGCCAGTATTTCGAAGGATTACAACATACCGGTTTTTGGCATTTGCGGGGAAAGCCGCGAGGTGTTCGACCATCATTTACGAACGGTGATCGGCTTTCAGCCGCAGCTGGTAATCGACGACGGCTGCGCGTTGACGGCGATGCTGCATGAGAAATATCCGGAAGCGATGCCGGAAATACTGGGCGGAACGGAAGAAAGCGCAGCGGGCGTGGCGCGCATGCGGGCGGCGGCGAAAGATAATCTGCTAGGGTTCCCGGTGGTGGCGGTGAGTGAATCGTCCACGAAACTGCTGTTCGATAACCGCTGCGGCACCGGCCAAAGCACGCTGGACGCGATCTGCCGGACGACCGGGGTGCTGATTGCCGGGTTGAATGTGGTGGTGGTGGGTTTTGGACCGTGCGGTCGGGGGATTGCGGCGCGGGCGCGTGGTTTGGGCGCGAATCTGATCATCTGCGAGGTTGATCCGAAGCGCGCCTTGGAAGCGATTATGGACGGCTTCCGCGTGCTGGCGTTTGCCGATGCCGCCGCACTGGGCGATGTTTTCATTACGGTTTCGGGCAATAAACACGTCATTGGGCGCGAACACTTTGACAAGTTTAAGAACGAGGCTATTCTTTGCAATGCCGGGCATTCGAATGTGGAAATCGACATCGAAAATCTCGGGATGGTGGCGCTTTCGCGGCGGCAAACGCGCGATTTTGTGGAAGAATTCGCGATGCGCGACGGCCGGCGCCTTTACCTGTTGGGCGAGGGCCGGCTGATCAATCTGAACGCTACGGAAGGTTTACCAGCCTCGGTGATGGATGTTTCCTACGCCATTCATGCCTTAAGTGCGGAATACTTGATTAAGTGCAATGGCGCTTTGAAAAAAGAGGTGGTGGCGGTGCCGCTGGATATCGACCGGCAAGTGGCGCGCATTAAGCTGGAATCGATGGGCGTTAAAATCGATCGCCTGACGGTGGACCAGGAGCAATACCTGACCACCTGGTTTCAGAACGCGTGAAGGCCACGAACCTAAACGGTAACGCATAAGACCACGAACCCGGAAGGTTCGTACGACATTGAAAGAAATATTGGATCAAAATAGAAACGTGTCAACAGTCGCAGATTGCAAACGCTCGCTTGAAGTAGAAATCCCCCTGGAGGATGTGGAACGGGCCCGCCAGCGTGTTACGGATTCGATTCGCCTGAAGGCGCGGCTGCCCGGCTTTCGGCCTGGTAAAGCACCGGCGAGCATGATTGAAGCGCGCTACGAGAGCGATATACGGCATGAAGTGCTGGAACAGCTTCTGCCGCAAGCGTTCCGGCAGCGGGTGGAGAAGGAAGAGTTGCGGGTGGTGGGGCAGCCGAGCATTTCGGACTTGCACTACGAACGCGGCCAACCGATCCGCTTCAAGGCGGATTTTGAAGTGGCGCCGGAGTTCGAGATTGCGGAGTATCACGGGTTACCGGTGAAATATGAAGAGCCGGCGGTGAGTGACGAGGATGTGGCGGAGCGGCTGGAGACGATGCGTGAGCGGCGCGCCGAATTCGTGAACCTCGATCCGCGGCCGATTGAAGACAAAGATTACGTGGTGGTGGCGTTGAAATCTTTGGAGGGGCTGGCGGAACCGATCGATCAGGATTCGACGATTGAAGTAGGCGGCGGCGATACCTTCCCTTCTTTTACCGAGGCGCTGCTAGGCGCGAATCCCGGCGACGTTAAAGAAGCAGAGGTAGCGTATCCGGAAAATTATGGCGAACCGCGGCTGGCGGGAAAAACCGTGCGTTTTTCGCTGACGCCGAAAGTGATCCAGCGGAAAGAATTGCCTGCGCTGGACGACGAGTTTGCGCGCGACTTAGGGGATTATCAATCGCTGGATGAACTGCGCGACGCGGTGCGCAAAGCGATTTTTCACGAAAAGCAAAACGCCGCCCAGCAGGTCGCCAAAGAAGCGCTGGTGGACCGGTTGGTGGAAGCGAACGATTTTCCCATTCCGGAAACCTATGTCAACCGGCAGATCGAGAATCAACTTGCCATGCAACTGCGGCAAGTTACCGGGCGCGACGTGGATTTGAGCAAGCTCAACCTGGATTGGAATAAGGTTAAGGAGAAGCAGCGAGATCCGGCCGTTCGCAGCGTGAAGGCGTCGCTGCTGCTCGAAAAGATTTCTGACCGAGAGGGTATTCACGCGACTAAGGATGAGGTGGATCGCGAGATCCAACGCATTGCGCAACAGGAGCGCGAACCGATTCCGGTGGTGCGGGCACGGCTTGAGAAAGATGGCACTTTGGCGCGCATTGCCAGCCATATACAGACCGAGAAAACGCTGCAATTCCTTTTTGAACAGGCACAAAAGCAGGTTTGATGGCTGGAATATTCATTACTAACTGCTCAGGGTTTTCCCTAGCTAAAAGGTCCCGTAAACCCCCTAGTGCTGTTATACTGGAACTGAAATTTCTTCCGGTCAGGTCCGAAAGATCGTCGGCGATCTTTCAACGTCTAGGAGACTTAGCTTGAAGCGCACAACAGACGATTCTCTCCGCTGTTCGTTCTGTCACAAAAGTCAAGATGTTGTCGGTAAGCTCATCTCCTCCCCTAGCGATTACCCACGCGCCTATATTTGCGACGAATGCATTGCTGTTTGCAATTCGATTATTGAAGACGACCGGCATGAAAAGAGTTATGGCTCGCCGGGTAAGCTGCCGCGGCCGTTGGAGCTGAAGGAATATCTGGATCAGTATGTGATTGGCCAGGAAGCGACCAAGAAGAAGCTGGCGGTGGCGGTTTACAACCACTACAAGCGCATCCAGATGAATAAGCAGCGCGGTGGGGAAGTTGAGCTTTCTAAGTCGAACATTTTATTGATTGGGCCCACTGGCACCGGGAAAACGCTGCTAGCGCAAACGCTGGCGCGCATTTTGGACGTGCCGTTTGCCATTGTGGACGCGACGACTCTCACTGAAGCGGGTTATGTGGGAGAAGACGTGGAGAACATTATTCTGCGGCTTTTGCAAAATGCCGATTGGGATGTGCAGCGCGCGCAAACCGGCATCATCTATATTGATGAGATCGACAAGATTGGCCGCAAAGACGAGAATCCGTCGATCACGCGCGATGTTTCGGGAGAAGGCGTGCAGCAGGCGCTGCTGAAAATTCTGGAAGGCACGGTGGCGAACGTTCCGCCGCAAGGAGGACGGAAACATCCGCATCAGGAATTCACGCCGGTGGATACGACGAATATTCTGTTCATCTGCGGGGGCGCGTTCATCGGATTGGAAAAGGTCATTGCGCGGCGCGTGGGAACCAAATCGATTGGATTTGTGCCGCCTGACGACAAAGAAGCGCGGCGGCCGAGCGCGGTGCGGCGCGATGTGGATCTGTTGGCGCAATGCCAGCCAGTGGATCTGATCAAATATGGCTTCATTCCGGAGTTTATTGGGCGAATGCCGGTGACGGCCATTCTGGAAGATTTGTCGAAGGAAGCGTTAGTTCAGATTCTGACCAAGCCGAAGAACGCCATAATCCGGCAGTACCAGAAACTATTTGAGTTCGAAAATGTTAAGCTCAAATTTAGCGAAGACGCTTTAGAAGCTGTGGCACAGCTTGCGATGGAGCGTAAAGTGGGCGCACGCGGTCTGCGGATGATCCTTGAGGATCTGATGTTGGACCTAATGTACTATCTCCCGACATTCAAAAAAATCCGCGAGTTTGTAGTTACTAAAGAGATGGTGCTTTCGCAGAAGATCAATATGGCCGTGCTCGAAAAGGCGGGCTAGTCCGGCGAGTTTCTAACGCCATCGCTCATACGCGCCGCCCCCGTTAGAGCCGCGATGTGCTCCACTAAAATTTTATTCGGAAATTTGGCGGCGTAAGCTGCCCAGAAAGTCACGATGGTTACCACTAAAGACAAAACGGATACGCGCCGGCTCCCTATGATGCCCATACGGGACGTGATCATATTTCCTTATATGATGACGCCGTTTGTGGTGGGGCGGGAATCCAGCGTGCGCGCCCTGGAAGAGGCGCTGCTGGGCGATAAGAAGATTTTTCTCGCAACGCAACACGATGCTTCGGTGGACGAGCCCAGGCCGGATGAAATCTATTCGGTGGGAACGGTGGCGAACATCGTGCAAAGCCTGAAGCAACCGGATGGCAACATCAAGGTGCTGGTTGAAGGCGTAGAGCGCGGCAAGATTATTTCGGTAAGCGAAGAAGAAGGTTATTTCCGCGCAGTCATTAAGACGGTGAGCTACAAGGTTGAAGCGGGTAGCCAGTTGGAAGCGCTCATCAGCCGGGTTACGACGCTGTTTGAGCAATACGTGAAGCTGAGCCAGAACCTGAATTACGAGACGATGGTGGCGGCGATTCGGGTGGACGATCCGGGTAAGCTGGCCGACACGGTGGGCGCGAACCTGCAGTTGACCATTGAAGAGCGCCAGGAACTGCTCGAAATTTTCGATCCCATTGACCGGCTTACGCGCGTGGCCGATCTGCTGGATATTGAAATTGAGAAGCTGAATGTGGACCGCACGATTCAAGGCCGCGTGAAGCGCCAGATGGAGCGGGCGCAAAAAGAGTATTATCTCAACGAGAAGATCAAGGCGATTCAGAAGGAACTCGGCCGCGGCGAAAAGAGCGAATACGACGAGCTGAAGAAGAAAATCGACGCCGCGGGCATGACGAAAGACGCGCATGAGAAGGCGATTGCGGAACTCAAGCGGCTGGAAGGCATGCCGCCGATGTCGGCGGAATCCACCGTTTCGCGCAATTATCTGGACTGGCTGCTGGCGGTGCCGTGGAAGAAGCGCACCAAGGAAATTCGCGATCTGCGCTATGCGCGGCAGGTGCTCGAAGGCGATCACTACGGGCTGGAGAAGATCAAAGAGCGGATTCTGGAATTTCTTTCGGTGCGCCGGCTGGTGCAGAATCCAAAAGGTTCGATTCTGTGTTTTGTCGGGCCTCCCGGCGTGGGTAAGACTTCGCTGGGAATGTCGATCGCCAAGGCGACAGGCCGCAAGTTTGTGCGGCTTTCGCTCGGCGGTGTGCGTGATGAAGCCGAAATTCGCGGTCATCGCCGCACTTATATTGGGGCTCTGCCGGGCCAGCTGATTCAGATGATGAAGAAAGCCGGCACGAAGAATCCGGTGATCATGCTGGATGAAATGGACAAGATGTCGATGGATTTCCGCGGCGATCCATCGGCGGCGCTGCTGGAAGTTCTCGATCCGGAACAGAACTATATGTTCATGGATCACTACCTGGATGTTGAGTACGATCTGCGCGAAGTGTTCTTCATTGCGACGGCTAACGTGCTGCATACCATTCCGCCGGCACTGCAAGACCGCATGGAAGTGATTCGGCTTTCGGGCTACACGGAAGTGGAAAAGCTCGAAATCGCCAAGCGCTTTCTGGTGAACAAACAACGCAAAGATACCGGTGTGGGCTGGAGCAGGTGGAGTTCGCCGATAACGGGCTTGCAGACGCTGATTCAGAACTATACGCGCGAAGCGGGTGTGCGCAACCTGGAGCGCGAAATCGGCAATCTTTGCCGGAAAGTGGCTCGCAAGGTCGTGGAAGCGCAATCGGCGAATGACGAAGCGCCGGTGCAAGCGGACGCACCGCTCGAAATGATTGAAGAAGAAGTACCGCCGGTGGAAGAAGTGGCGGCTGCCGCAGCGGAGCCGGTGAAGAAGAACGGCAAGAAAAAGGCCAAGAAGGAAGAACCTGCCGCTGATTCCGATTCCGAAGATTTTCATTACGCCTGAAGTCGTGACGGAGATGCTCGGGCCGGCGAAGTTCCGGGATACCGATCTCGATAAACAGAACGAGATTGGCGCGACGACGGGGCTGGCTTGGACGGAAGTGGGCGGGTCGATTCTCACCACGGAAGCGACGGTGATGGAAGGGCGCGGCAAGCTCACGACCACGGGTAAACTGGGCGATGTGATGCAGGAATCCGCGCAGGCAGCCATGAGTTATGTGCGGTCGCGCGCACAGTATTTGGGCTTGCCGAAGGATTTCTACCGCCATCTGGATATCCACGTACACGTGCCGGAAGGCGCCATTCCGAAAGATGGACCCTCGGCCGGTATCACGATCGCGACCAGTATCTGCAGCGCTTTGACGGCCATACCGGTGCGGTGCGATTTGGCGATGACCGGGGAAATTACGGTGCGCGGGCGCGTGCTGCCGATTGGCGGGCTTGAAGGAAAAACTGCTGGCGGCGCATCGCCATGGAATTCGTGAAATTGTTCTGCCCAGAGAGAACGAAAGAGATCTGGTGGACATTCCGGAAAATATCAGGAAAGATATGAAAATGAATTTCGTCTTCTCGATGGATGAAGTTTTGAAGATCGCGCTGGAACGCGAAATCGTTGCCTTGCCGCTAGCTCCGGCGGGGGCGGCCGAACTTGTCGCGCGGCCGGCTGAAGACAATTTGACGCATTAATTTTTGACAACTAATCAAAAGAGAACTGAGGGCAACGCCGTGGCAACGCAAGTAGCAGAAGCCAGCCTGATTATCAGCGCGGCGCAGCCTCAGCAGTTTCCCGCCGAACCTTCGCGGAACAGTGTGGAGAAGTCGGGGCCTTGGGAATTTGCGTTCCTGGGGCGCAGTAATGTAGGCAAATCGAGTTTGTTGAACGCTATCGTGCGCCACCCTGGACTCGCGTTTACGAGTTCCAGGCCGGGATGCACGCAACTGATTAACTTTTACCGGATCGGCGAAGATATTCGCTTCGTCGATCTACCAGGCTACGGATACGCGCAGGTTTCGCTGGAAGAGCGTGCGCAGTGGAAGGACCTGATTGAAAGCTACCTGCTCTCTCGAGACAGTCTGGCGCTTTCTTTCCTGCTCCTGGATGCCAGGCGTGGCTGGATGGATAAGGACCTGGAACTCAAATCCTGGCTGGAGTTCCATAACCGTCGCTACCAGGTGGTTGTCACCAAGGTCGACAAACTCAAAAGCAAGAACCAACTAAAAACCGGAATGGATGCGATCCAAAAGCAGTTATACGGACAGCAAGCCATTGCGTTCTCGGCCATCGATGGCCGTGGAGTGAGGGAAATTTGGCAAATCATCTCGAAGATCAAGAACAAGCAGTAGCCCCCGCGGCCGTCACCGAAGACGCGCCCAACGAGAAGCCACAAGAAGTAGACGGCGAAGGCAAACCTGCTCAGAGGCTAGCCCGGCTAGCGACGAAAAGAATGGCGTATCGGAAGCGAAAGATCCGAAAACGGAAAGACCTGCTTCGCGCCCGAAAACAGCTGAAGCGAAAGGCAACGGCAAAGCCGCCGGACGGAAAGCCTGCTGCCAGACCCGTAGCTGAAATCAAAGGCCGCCGATTGAAAATAGAGCGCCCGCCGAACAGCCTGCCGCTGTTCAGACGCAACAACCAGCAGCGTTATTGCGGGCCCGGCTCAAACCCAATTGGGACCGAACGCCCAGCCACGCCGCGGCCGCCATTCGATTGGCAATACTGGCCAGCAGGGGCAAAAGAACGGCGCTGTTACTCTCGACCTGGTCGAGCTCAAGGACATGAGCATTCAGGCTTTGAACCAGATTGCCAAAGACTTGAACGTTCCGGGCGCGGCGGGTTTGCGCAAGCAGGAATTGATTTTCAAAATCCTGCAGACGCAGGCCGAAAAAAGCGGACTGATCTTTTCCGAAGGTGTGCTGGAATGCCTGCCCGATGGCTTTGGCTTTTTGCGCGCGCCGGAATACAACTATCTGCCGGGGCCGGACGACGTTTACGTTTCGCCCTCGCAGATTCGCCGTTTCGATCTGCGCACCGGAGACACGGTATCGGGCCAGATCCGGCCGCCGAAGGAAGGCGAGCGCTACTTCGCGCTCATCAAAGTAGACGCGATCAACTTTGAACCGCCGGAGGAAGCGCGCAATAAGATTTTCTTCGACAATCTTACGCCGCTTTATCCCGATAAACGTTTCAAGCTTGAAACCTCCAAAGACAACTTTTCGGGCCGGGTGATGGATCTGCTTACGCCCGTTGGTAAAGGCCAGCGTGGCTTGATTGTCGCTCCGCCGCGAACCGGTAAGACCATGCTGTTGCAGAGCCTGGCCAATTCCATCACGACCAATCATCCAGAAGTCAATTTGATTGTCCTGTTGATTGACGAGCGGCCTGAAGAAGTGACTGACATGCAGCGCTCCGTGCGCGGCGAAGTCATTAGCTCCACGTTCGATGAACCCGCTTCGCGCCACGTGCAAGTGGCTGAAATGGTAATCGAGAAAGCCAAACGTTTAGTCGAGCACAAGCGCGATGTGGTGATTCTGCTCGATTCGATTACGCGTTTGGCGCGCGCTTATAACACTGTTGTTCCGCCCTCGGGCAAAGTGCTTTCGGGCGGTGTGGATTCCAACGCGTTGCAACGGCCCAAGCGCTTTTTCGGTGCGGCGCGCAATATCGAAGAAGGTGGTTCGCTTACGATCGTGGCAACGGCCTTGATCGATACCGGCAGCCGTATGGACGATGTGATTTTCGAAGAATTCAAAGGAACGGGCAACATGGAAATCCATCTTGACCGCAAGCTGGTGGATAAACGCGTCTTCCCGGCTATCGATATCAACAAGAGTGGAACGCGCAAGGAAGAGTTGCTCATGCCTCGTGAGGAGCTCAATCGGGTCTGGGTGTTGCGCAAGGTGTTGAACCCGCTCTCGCCGGTGGAATCGATGGAGCTGTTGCTCGATAAGCTGGGCCGCACGCGTTCCAATGCCGAATTTCTGGCCGCGATGAGCGGCTGACGCTCATAAACGCTCCTGCTGCATGGGCCGCATCCGTATCCTTTCCGACAACGTCGCCAATAAAATCGCGGCGGGAGAGGTGGTGGAGCGGCCCGCTTCCGTTGTAAAAGAGCTGCTGGAAAATTCGCTCGACGCCGGCGCGACCGAAATCCGCATTGACGCCGAGAATGCGGGGCGGCGACTGCTGCGCATTCAAGACGATGGCTGCGGCATGTTGCGGGACGATGCAATGCTGGCTTTTGAACGCCACGCGACCAGCAAGCTCAGCGATGTGAAAGATCTGCTGGCAATTGCGACGCTCGGTTTTCGCGGTGAGGCGCTGCCGTCAATCGCTTCAGTGAGTCGCTTGGTACTCGAAACCCGTTCCGACGATGAGCAGACCGGGGCGAAAGTGGAAATCGCTGGGGGCAAATTGTTGCGCTGCGATGAGATTGCGCGGCCGCGCGGGACGACGATCTCGGTGCGCGATCTTTTTTTCAATGTGCCGGCGCGCAAAAAATTTTTGCGGTCGGATCAAACCGAGCTGGCGCACATCGGTTCGTTGGTGACGCACTATAGTCTGGGGCACGCGAACAAACGGTTTGAGCTGTATCACGAGGGTCGTGAGTTACTCAATGTTAGTCCGGTTGGAGAGTCTGCCGGACCGGGCATTTCAGGTGTTTGGTGCGGAGATCACGAACGATCTCATTGAGTTTCCGGCGCGGACGTTTGAAGTGCAAGCTGCCGGGGCCCGAGCCGGAAGTGGCTGAATTTGCTCTCGAAGGGCTGATTTCGGGTCCGCATGTGCAAAAGCTTAATCGCAATTCGATTTTTTTATTCGTCAATGGCCGGCTGATTCGCGACAAGGTGCTGCTGCATGCGCTCTCGGCGGCATATCACAACTTGATGCCGGCCGGCTGCTATCCGTTTGCGCTGTTGTTTCTGAATTGCGATCCGAGCGAGGTGGATGTGAATGTGCATCCATCGAAGACCGAAGTGCGCTTCCGGCATGGTTCGGCGGTTCACGATTTTGTGCGTGACGCGGTGCGGGAAATGTTGATGGAGAGCCGGCCGGTTTCGAAGATTCCAATGCCCGCGAGTCCGGTAGCCCAGCAGCGGCGTTCGGAACCCTGTGATGCAGCGGGCGGCCGCGCTGCCGTTTTCAGAATTTTCGGCTATCTCCGAGTTGGACGAGCCGCCGTTGTCTGTTTCGGAAGTGGAGAGCCAGGGCGGGGAACTACCCTCTGTGGCGATTGTTCCCCCTGTTGCGCCCGCGCAGTCGTGGCCGGTGGCAGCTTCCTTGCCACCCGTGGCTGCGGCTTCGTCATTGCGTCGCATCCCGGACACGCATGGGGCACTAGATGGACTATCCGTCGATTGGGAACGGGTAGATTCGCTCGCGGCGCTAGCTGATTTGCGGCCGCTGGGCCAATTGCACGATAGCTTTATCGTCGCCGCTGGCCGGGACGGACTGTGGATTATCGATCAGCATGTGGCGCATGAGCGCATTTTGTTTGAACAGGTGCTTCGGCAGCGTGCGGCGGGCCAAGTGGAGATTCAACAATTGCTGATGCCGATTGTCTTGCAGCTCACTCCGGGGCAGGAGTTCGAATACGCACGCATCGCGGAAGAGTTGAATGCTTACGGATTTGAAACGGAGCCGTTCGGACAGAGGACGATTGCTATCAAGTCTTCGCCCGCGGGGGTGGGTGCGGGCGACATTGAAAAGATTGTCTTCGAAATTCTGGAGATTGCGGAAAACGAATTCCGGTCGGCGTCGTTGGATGAAATTCGGCGGAGTGTGTGCGCGACGATTGCCTGCCGAGCGGCGATCAAGATTAATATGCGATTGGAGCCGAAGAAGATCGATTGGCTGCTGCGGGCGTTGGCGGCGTGTGAGTATCCGATGACTTGCCCGCATGGGAGGCCGATTGCGCTGAGGTATAGCACGAAGGATATTTTGAAGAGTTTTCATCGGATCTAGCTCTGGCTTCAAGAGCAGAATTGCCCCAAAGGTGGCCGTCAACGGAAGGCACCGAAAACGACATCGTCTCGCATCGTGGCAAATGCCGCGTGATTGCGGCCATAAAAACACTCATCATTGTCCTGGAGGAGATTAGATGTATGTTATTTCTCGCTCCACTCCATGATGCAGGTGGCATCATGTTATGATGACAGTGATGAGAACCACCGTGAATTTGGAGCCTTCGATCCTCGAGAATGCCAAAGCCGCCTCCGTCGGACGAGGTGTGACCCTTAGCGAATTGCTGGAGGATGCTTTAAGGGCGTACCTTTCACCGACCAATCAAGCCGCTCCGGCACCATTTCGCCTGCACACGGTTCGTGGCCAGTTGGTTCAGCTTGGGCTTGATCTGGATCGTTCGTCTGCTTTGGTTGTGGCTGATGACGAACTGACGTACGGCAAGTCTCAATGAGAATGTTCGACGTAAACATCCTGGTTTACGCGCATCGGGAAGAGTCCCCCGCGCATGCACACTATGCGTCTTGGCTAACGAGTGTGGCCAATGGACTTGAGCCCTTTGCGCTATCCGAGCCTGTGCTTCAAGGCTTTATGAGAATCGTGACTAACCCTCGCATCTTCAAGCCGCCTTCCACTAGCGCTCAGGCTTTTGAGTTTATCGACGCTCTACTCGCGCGTCCTCAATGCGTGATGCTGCGTCCAGGTCCGGGCCATTGGCGAATCTTTCGCCAGCTTTGCGAGTCGGGTTCGCTGCAAGGCAAACTGATCGCCGATGCGGCTCATGCCGCTTTGGCGATTGAGACCGGCTGTGAGTGGATCAGCGCCGATACGGATTTCGCACGGTTCGCCCCGCCTTTACGCTGGCAGCACTTATAGGCGTGGATTTTATTCCCACTCAATCGTGCCAGGGGGTTTGTGCGTCAGATCGTAAAAAATCGCGCAGATCTCGGGGATTGCCAGCAGTTGATGTGTGAGCTGCGCCAAATCGGGGGCATCCATTAAGACGACGTCCGCAGTCATGCCGTCGACGGAGTTGATGGGTCGCAAGATCACAGATTCGCGGGCGGTATCGGTACCGACAGGAATCAACACGACTGGAAACTGCCAGACTCGATCTTCGAAGCCGCCTGCGAGGCAAAACTCGCGCACGATCTCATCGGCTCGGCGCAGGGTGTCCAGTCGGTGCTTGGTGACTGTTGCGGGAAACGCGCGCAATGATGTCTAACGGCGCCTTTGAGCCGCATTGGGCAATGACACGATTGATATCGCGCCTGCTATTCGTTAGCGCGGGCGCAACTGTTTCAATGGCCTCCCGTGAGGGCTTGCGGTCGAGTGCCAGCACCTTGCGATAGCTGCGTGCGTCGCCCTGCACGCCGACGGAGCGGACTGGCAAGATCACGCCGTCGTCCGTCACTTCAGCCCGCCTTCGGAATCTGAGCATAAACAGCGAATGGCCAGCCCTGGTCCGGGGAACGGATGCCGGGCCAAAAACTTCGCGGGCACGCCCAACTCTCGGCCGATTTCCCGCACTTCATCCTTATAGAACGATGTGAGCGGCTCGATGATCCGTCCCGCTTCCATCAACGACTGAATGCCTGCTACCCGGTTGTGATGAGTCTTGATCAAATCGGCTTTCGCCGTACCGCCGGATTCGATGGTGTCCGGATAAATCGTGCCTTGTCCGAGAATCCAATGGCCGTCGAGGAAGTGTTCTGTAGCCAGAATGCGTTCCTGCACCTTCACGAACTGCTCGCCAATGGCGAGGCGCTTGGCTTCGGGTTCGTGAAGGCCAGCCAAGGCTTGGAGAAACTCGCCTTCGGCTTCGATCTACGATGAAGTTTTTGGCGCCGAGTTCCTGGAAGATGGAGCGGACTAAGTCGGTCTCGCCGGCGCGCATCAGACCGGTATCGACATAAATGCCAAACACGCGAGCGGGACCTAGCGCGCGCAGGCAAAGCGTGTAGGCCACGGTTGAATCCACGCCGCCACTGACGAAAAAGAAAACATTGCGGTCGCGCACGGCTGCTTGAATCTGGTCTTCCACTAGCGGTACGCGCTGCGAGATATTCCAATCGTTTTGGGCCGAGCAGATGCGGAAGACGAAGTTTTCGAGAATTTGACGCCCCGCCTGGGTATGCACAACCTCGGGATGAAACTGGATGCCGAAGAGCCGCCGCGCGCAATCGGACATAGCCGCTATGCCGGAAACCTCGCTCGACCCGATGACCCTGAAGCCTGCCGGGACTTTCGACACGGTATCGAAGTGGCTCATCCAGATGCGCGATCGTTCCACGCCTTGCCAAAGCGGATCGGGCGAGGTGACTTCGAGTTGCGCGATGCCATACTCGCCACGCTCGCCCTTTTCCACTGTTCCGCCCAGATGGCGCGCGAGTAACTGATGCCCATAGCAAATGCCGAGCACAGGCACGCCAAATTGCAGAATGGCTGGATCAATATCGGGACAACCGGCTTCTAAGACGCTGGCCGGGCCGCCGGAAATAACGAGGCCACGGCGGGTTTTGAGTTCAGCCGCAGGCGTGTCGCTGGCGACTACATCCGCGTAGACCCCAAGCTCACGTATGCGGCGGGCGATTAAATGAGTGTATTGGCCGCCCGTATCAAGAACAGAGATCTGGGGCGACGTAATCGCGCCCGTGTTGGATTGTGTTGCGCTTCGAGTAGCGATGGTCAAATTCTACAGCTAGCGCAAACTAGCGCGTTGCTTCTCAAAGCGCGCCTTGGATTGCGACAGCAGAAGCGCCGCTTTAGGCATCGCTTCGATGGCTTTAGCGACTTCCGGGTCTTGCTCCACGCGGGCGCGCTCAGAATCCTCGTAGCTGAACGCCGTGATATACATTTCAGCGCGCAATTGGTCACGAATCCAAGAACGATCTGCGGCCCAATCCTTTTCGGTGAAGGGGACGCCCTGCTTCATCAGATAGTCGTGAAAACTTTCGAGCACGGTTTCATCCGGGGTCCAGCCCTTTTTCAGCTTGGTATCGTGATCGGCAAAGTACTGTGCCGAAAAGTTGAAGAAGGCGTTTTTGCGATAAACCGAAATTTCGAATGGATCGAGCTTGGGAGCTTCGAACTTTTCATCTGGGGTAATGCCACCGCCGCCGTATACGGTCCGGCCTAGGTCGGTTTGCTTGACGTCCATCGGGTCTTTGGTCTCGCCGCGCTTGCCGTAGTAGTAATCGAGGAAAGAGATGTTGGAATAGTTGCGCTGAATTAAGCGGCCGCTGGGGGTGTAATAATGCTGGGTGGTCAGCGCCAAGCCAGTGTTGTCGCTCAACGGATAAACTGTCTGCACCAGGCCTTTACCGAAGGTGGTGTCGCCTAAAATCCAGGCCCGGTCGTGATCCTGTAGGGCTCCCGCAACGATTTCGGCAGCCGAGGCGGAATAGCGATTGACAATCACAACAATCGGGTACGCTTCGCCATATTGGCTGCCTTTGGCCAAATAAGGCTTTTCAGAGAACGCCCGGCCGCGATGCGAAACGACTGTCTGGCCACGGTCAAGCCAATGGCCGGCGGTCGCTACGCCCTCTTGTAGAAGGCCGCCCGGGTTCTCACGCAGATCCAGAATCAATCCTTTTATATTCTGTTCGCCCAACGCCTTCAGGTTGTCTTCCACTTCATGGCTGGTGGTTTCGGTGAAGGACTGGATGCGCATGTAAGCGATGCCCGGCTTCACCCAAAAGGCGGTGTCCACGCTGTTGCGCGGGATTTCATCGCGGACGAGATTGAAGGTGATTGGCTTGGACGCACCGGAGCGGTTGACTACAACTTGCACTTTGGTGCCTTTGGGACCTTTCAACATCTCGGCCACTTCGGTGGTGGTGAGTGCGTCCACGCGCTTATCGTTGACTTCCAACAACATGTCGCCGGGGCGAATGCCGGCGCGATAGGCCGGAGTTCCGCCAAACGGATGAATCACCATCGGCTTGCCGGTGCGCGGTTGCGTGCCGATGAGCATGCCGATGCCGTAATACATGCCGTGTTGCTCTTCGCGCAACGAAGAAAATTCCTTGGGATCGAAGAAATTAGAATGCGGATCGAGTGTCCGCAACATGCCCGGGATAGCGCCTTTGTACATCGCCTTATCGGAGGCGAGCTTATCGGCGTAATTCTGGTCGACGATGTCGTAGACCTTGGTGAAAGACTCGATGCTCGACTTCAGATCGGCGTCTGACGTCGGGCTGGCATTGTGTTCAGCCTGGGAGGCTGCTGCAACGGTTCCGATGCCTGAACTGAAGACTCCGCCTGCCAAGGCGCAGGCCCCAATAACTAGGGGAATGTAAAGAAAATACCGCCGCTGCGACGCCAATGAAAACCTCCTGGGTCTAAGTTTCAGTATAGACCTTTAATTGTGGATAAGGAGATGAAAGATGCGGCTCACAGTGAAAATCGCGACCAGCGTCAGCAAACTAGGTCGCTAAACGCTTCCGGCTCCCGTTCGGATGCGTCGATAGCGGATTACTAGCTTGCCACCCGCGCACGGCGTACGATCGTTTCGCTACGTACGCCCTTTTTCGGTGGCGCTTCGTCCAGGCGTTTTGCCTGATCGCTGACGCAGACTAGGAACATGGGTTGCCGGGCGTTCTTCAACAAGTCGATAATGCGGTCCTGCTGGTCCTCAAGATAAATCGACTTACCGTCCGTCAACAAGTGCAGCCGCGAATCCGTGGACATGACGTCAGCCAGACGGCGGCCCATCTCGCGTTGCAAGAAGCGCAGCACGCGCCGGATCTTTTGCAATGAGAAGCCCTTGCGGCGCAACTCCGCGATGACGGTGATCTCAATTACTTCTTCGGCGAGATAGATCCGCTTGTGACCTTCATGGCGGGGTGAAACAACTTTGCGCTCATCCCACCACTGCAACTGGCGGAGACTCACCTGCGCGATCTTCGCCACGTCTGTGCTGGTGAACGTTCGCTGATCGCGCGGTAAATCAGGACGGACTTTCCTTGTTTTGAACATGAGGGCCACTTTGTGTTGTGAAATTTACGGCTTAACAAATTGTACTAGACCTGTGGCGCGTGTCAACAGGTATTAGCCGCCGCCTACAAATTCGACAATCTCAATTTGCGCGCCCTCGGCCACCAGCATGGTGTTCCAGTCGCGCTTCCTGACGATGGATTTATTCAACTCGATGGCAACCCGATCGGCGGGAATGGCCAGCTTGGCAAGGAGAGACGCCACAGTTTGCGTGCCCGGTATTTCATGCGGCTGGCCGTTGATATAGATGCGAATGGATTCAGCCGGCATTTTGCCTTCCCCGTGTCTTTTGCGCTGCCTTCATTGCTACTCTAATAATTACACTTTTGTGGTTAACGTTATCTCACGAAAATGCCCAGCTATCCTGAAACCTGGTTTCCAGTACTAATTCAGATTTTGATTGCTGTTGCCGTGGCGGCAGCCATGATCGGCTTGTCCGCCATATTAGGCCAGCGCTTACGCGATTCGGTCAAATCCAGTCCCTACGAATCAGGCATGAAGCCGGTTGGCAACGCGCGCGAGCGCTTCACGGTTAAGTTCTATCTCGTGGGCATGGTTTTCATCCTATTTGATATTGAGGCGATTTTTCTGTATCCGTGGGCAGTGGTTTATCGCAGGTTGGGCCTCTTTGGTTTTTACGAGATGCTGCTGTTCATCGTGCTGGTTTTGAGCGGTTTTTTTTACATCTGGAAGAAGGGCGTTTTGAACTGGGCTTCCGATAACGCCAGTAAGCCGGTGCGAAGGGAGACGAAGCGTGCTGCCTGACGCTGCGGCGCAAAACCCCACGGCCGTGGAATTGGAGAAAGTGGTGCCGGGCGCCATTTTGGATTTCACAACGGCGGCCGATTGCCCCACCCTCTATGTCTCGTCCCATTCGATTATTTCCGTCACCCAGTATCTAAAGGAAGTGGCGGGGTTTAGCCGGCTATCGGCGATTACGGCGGTGGATTGGTGGCCGCGCCAGCCGCGCTTCGAGGTCCTTTATTTTCTGCACTCGCTCAAGAACAACACGCGTCTGCGCGTGGGGATTCGCGCGAAGGAAACGGATTTGATTGAATCGGTTTCGCGCATCTGGCGAGGCGCGAACTGGTACGAACGGGAAGTGTTCGATTTGTTTGGGGTGCAGTTCTTCAACCACCCGAATTTGGAGCGCATCATGCTGCCGGTCGATTGGGAAGGGTATCCGCTGCGCAAGGATTATCCGGTTCACGGGCACAAGTACTCGTATCAGGATGAATAACCAACGATGAAAGAAGGCACTACACACGTAGAATCCCTCGATCCGCAGCATGAATTGCAGGTAGCGGACCCGTCGGGTCTCGAACTCCCACAGGAAGCGACCAGCACGGCGCGCCGCATGACCCTGAACATGGGTCCGCAGCATCCTTCAACTCACGGCGTGCTGCGAGTGGTGCTGGAACTGGATGGAGAAACCATCCTCAACGCGCGGCCGGAAATTGGTTATCTCCATACCGGCATTGAGAAGGAATTCGAGGTTAAGAAATACCAGCAAGGTGTTACGCTCACCGACCGCGTGGATTATCTTTCGAATCTGGGCAATAACCTTTGTTATGCCTTGGCCGTCGAGCGGCTGCTGCAGATCGAAATTCCGCCGTTCGCGCAATGGATGCGGGTACTGCTGTGTGAGTTGTCGCGAGTGAGCAGCCACCTTATATGGTTGGGCACGCACGCGCTCGATCTTGGGGCGATGTCGGTCTATTTCTATTGTTTTCGCGAACGCGAAGAGATCGCCAAGATATTTGAGATGTTTTCGGGCCAGCGGATGATGACCAGCTATATACGCATTGGCGGCCTTGCGCTGGAACCGCCGCGCGGCTGGCAAAAGGTTGTTGGGAACGTCATTGGCAGCGTGGGCAAAGGCATTGAGGAATACCACAACCTGCTCTCAAGCAATCCGATATTTATGGATCGCACTCAGGGCATCGGGGGATTGCCGGTTGAGACGATGTTAGAGCTAGGCGTCACGGGTCCGATGATTCGCGCGGCCGGCGTTAAGATGGACGCCCGCAAAGATTGCCCGCATACGAGTTACGAAAAATTCGATTTCGAGATTCCCACACGCACCGCAAACGACGTGTACGCGCGTTACGAAGTGCGCATGGAAGAAATGCGCCAGAGCCTGCGAATTGTAAAGCAGGCTTTAGACGGCATGCCGTCCGGCCCCTGGCAGGCCGATGCGCCGCACGTACTATTGCCGGAGCGAGAAAAGATGAAGACCGAGATGGAGTCGCTCATCTATCATTTCAAGATAGTGACGGAAGGGTTCCGCGTTCCGGAAGGCTCGGTTTACCAGGTGGTGGAATCGCCGCGCGGCGAGTTAGGCTACTACGTGGTGAGCGATCGCACCGCGAAACCACATCGCGTGTTCATGCGCACCCCCAGCTTCGGCAATTTGCAGGCGCTGGGCGCCATGCTTGAGGGCGTGCCGATTGCTGATTCCATCGCGATCATGGGCAGCATGGATTTTGTTCTGGGAGATGTCGATCGTTAAACCGCTATGACCTTCTCATCCGCGCTCGAAGCGCGCTTCGCCAAGCTACTGACCAGTTACCCGGAAGGCCGACAGCGCTCGGCTGTTGTTCCGATGTTGCTTTATGCGCAGGACGAAGTGGGATGTGTGAATCGCGAGGTGGTGGAAGAAGTGGCCAAGCGCTGCGGTGTGAGTCCTCTACAAGTAGATGAAGTCATCGGCTATTATTCGATGCTTCACCGCAAACCGCTGGGTAAGTTCCATGTGCAGGTTTGCACAAACATCGCCTGCCAGGCTGTCGGGGGCGAGGAGTTGTGGGAACACGCCTGCCAATCGCTAAAGCTCAAGAACAAGCAGGTTTCCGAAGACGGGCTGATTTCGCTCGAAGAGGTGGAATGCATGGGCGCCTGCTCATGGGCGCCGGCTATCCAGATTAACTATGATTTTCATCATTTCGTCAGCGCGGGCGAGTTCGACCGTTTGATGGAGTCGCTACGCGACGGCAGTTACGGTAAGAAGGCGTCTTAAGAAATGCCAACCAAGTATAACGATCCCAGTCCACTCGAAGTGCGAGTGATTTCGCAACGCTTTCAAACGCCTAACTCGGCCTCTATCGATACCTACTTGGCGACCGAAGGGTATGACGGGCTGAAGAAGGCGATTGGCATGACGCCCGATGCCATCATTGACACGCTTAAAGCTTCCAACTTGCGGGGGCGCGGAGGCGCCGGTTTTCCAACCGGCATGAAGTGGAGTTTTGTGCCGCGCACTACCGGCAAGCCCACTTACATCATTTGTAACTCCGACGAAAGCGAACCGGGCACTTGTAAGGACCGGTTGTTGATGGAAAAAGATCCGCATCAGCTGATCGAAGGCATGGTCATCGCGGGTTGGACCATCAAATCGAAGAAGGGCTATATCTTCATTCGCGGCGAGTATCGGTACCTCATCGACATTGTCGATCAGGCGCTGGCGGAAGCCTACAAGAAGGGTTTTCTCGGAAAGAACATTCTGGGCAGCGGTTGGGATTTCGATTTGTACACGCACACCGGCGCGGGGGCGTATGAATGCGGCGAGGAGTCGGCGCTGCTAGAGTCTCTGGAGGGCAAGCGCGGCATCCCAAGATTAAAGCCGCCGTTCCCGGCCGTGGTGGGCGCATTCCAGTGTCCGACCATTCTGAACAATACGGAGACATTTTCGTCTATACCGGTGATATTCCGCAAAGGCGCGGAATGGTACGCCAATTTAGGAGTTCCCAAGAGCGGCGGCACGCGCTTAACCTGTGTTTCCGGCCATGTCAACAAGCCCGGCGTTTACGAACTGCCGCTAGGCTTCCCGATGATGAAGCTCATTAACGAGGTTTGCGGCGGCATGCGCGGTGGCAAGAAATTGAAGGCGGTGATTCCCGGCGGTTCGTCCGCGCCAGTGCTGAAGGCCGAGGAATGCGTCGATCTCACACTCGACTTTGACGCGCTCGCCAAAGCCAAGACCATGGCGGGTTCAGGCGGCTTGGTTATTTTGGACGAGGATACGGATATTGTCTCGGTGGCGCTGCGCACCATTAAGTTCTACGCGCATGAAAGCTGCGGCTGGTGCATTCCGTGCCGCGAAGGCACAACGTGGCTGAAAAAAATCATCGGGCGTTTGGAAGATGGCGGCGGGGTGCCGAGTGATATCGATCTGATTGGCGAGCTGGCGGCTAACATGCTGGGGCGTACGTTCTGCCCGCTAGGCGATGCCGCGGCGATGCCGATTGGGGCTTTTGTGGCCAAATTCCGCAACGAATTCGAAGCCAAGCTGAAGCAGACGCGCGCCACGAAGAAGGAACCGGACCTGGTGGTGGTTTAGGAAAACGATGGCTGACCCAATCAAGCTTACGATCGACGGACAGGAAGTGCAGAGCCAGCCTGGGGTGCTGCTGATTAATGCGGCGAAACAGGTAGGCATCTCTATCCCGTCATTTTGCTATTACGACGGGCTTACTTTGCAGGCCGCCTGCCGTATGTGTCTGGTGGAAGTGAAAAAGACGCCGAAGCTACAAGTCGCTTGCACGTTGCCGGTGGCTGAGGGGATGGTGGTGCATACCGATTCGCCTACGGTTCGCCAGGCGCGCAAAGGGACTCTCGAATTTTTGCTGACGAATCACCCACTGGATTGTCCGGTTTGCGACAAGGGTGGGGAATGCGAATTGCAGGACATGGTGTTCCGCTATGGCGCCGGTGAGAGCCGCTATCGCGAAATTAAGCAACACGTGGAAGAGAAACAATGGTCGCCGGTCGTTTTCTACGATGCGCCGCGCTGTATTCTCTGCTATCGCTGTGTCCGCATTTGCGATGAAGGTTTGGGCGTGCATGCTTTGGGCATCGGCAATCGCGGCTCATCCGCCGAGATCATTCCGAACCATGGCGACCACTTAGAATGCGACGAGTGTGGCGCTTGTATCGACATCTGTCCAGTGGGCGCGCTGACGTCGGGTACCTATCGTTACAAAACCAGGCCCTGGGAGATGGAGCATATTGGCACGATTTGCACGCATTGCTCCAATGGCTGTAAGACCACGTTGGGCATACGCAATGGCGAGATCATCCGCGCCAACAATCGCGACAAGTCGGGCATAAACGGCGAGTTCCTTTGCGTCAAAGGCCGCTATGGATTCGATTTCAATGAGTCTGCGAGCCGTTTGACATCGCCGCTGCTGAAGACCGCTAATGGCGAACTACGGCCGGTGTCATGGGCCGTGGCATTGGCGACGGTGGCCAAACGCTTTTCCGAATTTGTCGCGAAAGGAGCGAAATTCGGCGTCATTGGTTCCAACCATACAACCAATGAAGAGAACTATCTGCTGCAGAAGTTCACGCGGCAGATCCTGAAGACTTCGAACATCGACCATCACCGCACGGGAGATCTTTTGGGTTTGCTGGCAGCTTTACGCGGCCGCAAGAATACGCTGGCCACCACGGCCGATCTCTCCACCACCCGGGCCGCTTTAATCGTGGATGCCGATCTCTCGCAGGAGCATCCTTTATTGGCTTATTTGCTGCGAACCAATTGGCGATTGAACAAAGCCAAAGTTTGGGCTGTCACTCCAGGGCCGGTGCGCGAAGACAGTTATGCCACCACGAAGCGGGCTGTCTTGGGAGAAGAGTTTACGGCGCTGGGTGAGCTTAAGGATGCGCTTGCCGCCGAAGCTGAGCTGGTGATTCTATTCGGAGCGGCAATTAAAGGGCTGGCGCTGGCCAAGCTGGTGGCCTTTGGCGATTCGTTGGGCATTCCGGTAAAGTACGTTTGCCTTTTGGACTACTCTAATTCCCGCGGAGCTTCCGATATGGGCGTTCTGCCCGACCTGTTGCCCGGTTATCACAATATTGCGGATGGCGGGTTATCGCCAGGATTGAATTACGATGAAATGTTGGCGTCGCCCAATTTGGACGCCTTGTGGGTGGTGGGTTCGAATCCTTTTGCGCGCCGGCCTTTGGCCTCAGCAAATGCCTTCGTCGTCGTGCACGATCTCTTTTTGACCGAGACGGCCAAGCGTGCGAATGTGGTTTTGCCTGCCGCATCGGCCTATGAAAAAAATGGGACGGTCACGAATGTGTGCGGCGGCCTGCAGAAATTAACCCGCGCGGCCAAGACCATGGGCGCCAAATCGGATCTCGACATCATTGCATTGCTCGCCAAGGAGATGCGTAGCGATTGGGTGACTCCGACCGTGGACACGGTGTTCCAGGAGATTAAGAGATTGGTCTTGGGGTATGATTTGCCCTTGGCATCCATTGAAACGGGAGGAGTGGCGACGACCACTCCGGCAACGGGCGAATTGACTTACCGGGCGCAGCCGGAACTGGTTCGGTCGTCGGGGAATACGCTGTTTACTTCGGGCACGATGAGTAAGTACTCGGAGATGTTGAACGCGGTGATGGAGTCGCCCGGCGCGTTGTATCATGATCCGAACAAGACTCAGGAGCGCGCCCCGTTGGAGACTACGGGCCAGAAGAAATGAGTTTCTTCCTTATCGTTACGCTGGTCAAAATTGCGATCGTCTTCGCAGTGTTCATGACGACGCTTGCCTATCTGCAATGGGTGGAGCGAAAGGTGCTGGCGCATATTCAATCGCGCACGGGACCTTTGCGTGTGGGACCGCATGGCTTATTACAACCGTTGGCCGACGTGTTCAAGCTGCTGACCAAGGAAGATCTGCTACCGCCGCATGCCAATGCCTTCTTCTATTTGCTCGCGCCTTTTATTGCGGTGAGTTTGGCATTGGTCTCAATCTCTATCATTCCGTTTGGGCCGGAAGTGGCGGTGCCGTTCGGCAAGACGTTTATGGAGATCGCTAATCCGAATGTCGGCATCTTGTTTATTCTGGCGGTCAGTTCCATCAGTGTCTATGGCATTGCGCTCGCCGGTTGGTCGTCAAACAACAAGTATTCGCTGATGGGCGGTTTGCGCAGCAGCGCGCAAATGATCAGCTATGAGCTGCCTTTCACGCTAGTGATTATTTCGCCGTTGCTGCTGGCCAACCATTTGAGCTTGCGAGCGATTACCGATTCGCAGGCAGGCTATTACTTCGACCTGATTCCGCGCTGGAGCATTTTTCAGCTGCCATTCCCGCAGATTTTCGGCTTCCTCATTTTTATGATCGCCGGTTTCGCCGAGACGAACCGGATTCCCTTCGATTTGCCGGAAGCGGAGAACGAACTGGTGGCGGGCTTTCATACCGAATACAGCAGCATGAAGTTCGCCTGCTTTTTTATGGCGGAATACGCCAATATGGTGACCATTGCCTGCGTTGCCACGGTGCTGTTCCTGGGTGGCTGGCATCCGTTGTTCCCCGCGCCCTATTCCGATTGGGTCCCTACCGTGGTCTTTGTCGCGGCTGCCCTGCTTCTCTTCCTGCAAGGCAACAAAATTGGACGGAAAGGCGATCATGTCACCTTTCCGATTTTTGGTGTCGGGGCCTTGTTTATCGCGCTGCTATTTGCAATTCCTTTTCTGCAAACTTATCTGGTTCCCGTCTTCTGGTTCTGCTCGAAAGCTGGATTTCTGCTGTTTGTCTATATTTGGATTCGCGGCACTTTGCCCCGTTTCCGTTACGATCAGTTGATGCACTTTGCCTGGACGTTTCTCTTTCCGTGCGCGCTGATCAACCTGCTACTCACGGCCTTGATGGTGGCCGTTTTCCCCGATCAAAAGTAGGCCGAAACGCATGGACTCAATCCTTTTTATCATCGCCGCCATCGCCGCTATCGGCTGCGGTTTGAACCTGGTGCTGCAAACGCATCCGATTTCGAGCGCCTTATCTTTGATTGGCGTTATGTCGTCCCTTGCGCTGCTCTACTTGTTGCTCGGTGCGGAGTTCATTGCCATGGCGCAGATGATTGTGTATGGCGGCGCGGTGATGGTGCTGTTTATCTTCGTAATCATGCTGCTGAACGCGGGCGCTGAGAAGCGCAGCGACAAGTCTCTGTTTGCGCAGATTGCCGGCTTCCCGCTGTTGGCGGTGCTGGTTGTGTTGTTGTCGTTCCTCATTCGGCAAACCTTTCCCTCCACTGTGTCGGAAGTGAATTTCGGCGAATGGGTAGGCGGCACGGCTGAGGCAATCGGCAAAGAGCTGTTCACCAAGTTTCTGCTGCCGTTCGAAGTCGTTTCTATCCTTATTCTTATTGCGATTCTGGGCGCCGTTGTCTTAGCCCAAAAGGAGATCGATTGATAGACCGCATTCCGCTGTCCGCTTATCTTATCCTCAGCGCCGTTCTGTTTGGACTGGGCGTCGCGGGCTTTATTTACCGCAAGAGCGTCATTACCGTCTTCATGTCGATTGAATTGATGTTGAACGCGGTGAACTTGAGTTTTGTAACGTTCTCTTACGACAACAAGAACATTGACGGCCATATCTACGCATTTTTCGTGATGGTCGTGGCCGCCGCAGAAGCGGCCGTGGGGCTCGCAATTATTTTGACAGTCTTTAAGAATCGAGGCACGCTGCAAATCGATGAAGTCGATTCGATGAAGCTCTAACGCTACCCATCATGAACCTTTGGCTCATACCTTTTTGTCCGCTGATTGGCTTTCTGTTGAATGGCTTATTGGGTAAGCGCTTCCCGAAGCAACTTGTCAATATTCTTGCGGTCGGTTCCGTAGCCGCCTCTTTCGGTTTGGTGTTGTTTTCACTTTCGAAGATCTATCCGGTCGATAGTGCGGTCACTGAGCACGGCTTCACCTGGATTCAAAGCGGCATGCTGAAGATCGGTTTCGATCTTACGGTTGACCGGTTGACGGCGGTGATGTTACTGGTTGTGACCGGCGTAGGTCTGCTCATCCACACCTACTCAATCGGCTACATGGAGCACGAGGAAGGCTATGCGCGCTTCTTCGCCTATTTAAACCTGTTCATGTTCTTCATGCTGTTGCTGGTGCTGGCTTCTAACTTGCTTTTGTTGTTTGTCGGCTGGGAAGGTGTGGGTTTATGCAGCTATCTGCTGGTAGGCTTCTACTTCAAAGAGAAGTTTGCCGGCGATGCGGCTAACAAGGCGTTTATTGTGAATCGCATTGGCGATTTTGGTTTCATGCTCGGCATTTTTCTGCTGGTGGCGCGCTTCCGTACGCTGGATTTTGCGACCATCGCCGCCGCGGTCAAAGGTGTCCCGATTGAGGCTTCGCTCGGCGGCTTGGGTATTATTACTTTGCTGTTGTTCATGGGTGCGTGCGGCAAATCGGCGCAGCTTCCACTGTATGTCTGGCTGCCCGATGCCATGGCCGGCCCTACCCCGGTATCCGCCTTGATTCACGCCGCAACCATGGTGACGGCCGGCGTATATATGGTGGCGCGCATGTCCTTCCTCTACGACCATGCGCCGGCAGCGATGCACGTTGTCGCCGTAGTCGGATTGCTGACGGCGGTGTTTGCCGCAACCATTGGCTTGGCGCAGAACGATATCAAGAAAGTGTTTGCCTATTCCACCGTTTCCCAGCTCGGCTATATGTTTTTGGGCGTCGGATTGGGCGCTTATTCTGCCGGCATCTTTCACCTGATGACGCACGCCTTCTTCAAGGCACTGCTTTTCCTGGGAGCCGGCAGTGTTATTCACGGTTTAAGCGGTGAGCAGGATCTACGGCACATGGGCGGACTTCGTAAAGTGATGCCCGTGACATTCATTACCTTGGGAATCGCCAGTCTTTCCATTTCCGGTTTTCCCTTTTTTGCTGGATTCTTCAGTAAAGATGCGATTTTGTCGGCGGCGTACGAAAGCGCTCCCTGGATGTTCTGGACCGGCGCGGTGACCGCCGGTGTCACGGCATTTTACGTGTTTCGCGCTTATTTCCTGACCTTCTTTGGCAAGTATCGCGGACATCACCATCCGCATGAATCGCCCTTCGTGATGACATTTCCGCTGATGGTGCTGGCTGCGTTCTCACTTGGGGGCGGATTTTTGAGCGTCCCGCATTGGCTGGCGCCTTTATTCCCGGTTGCGGAGCATGAAGCCCTGCAGCCGATGATTATTTCGGCCAGCTTCGGCATCGCAGGCATTTTGCTTGCGACCTTGATTTACGTGGTTCAGCCGTCGCTCAGCGATTCGCTCAAGTCAGCCGCCGGACCTATTTATACTTTGCTGGTGAATAAATATTACGTTGACGAGCTCTATTCCGCGACCATTGTGAGACCACTGAATGCGATTTCGCGTACGGTGTTATGGCGGGGAGTTGACGAAGGGTTGATTGATACCGGCTTGGTAAATGGTTTGGGGAGTGCGATTCAATCCGTCGGCTCGGTATTGCGCCGCTGGCAATCCGGCAGCATCCGCAACTATGCGACTTGGATTCTAGCCGGTTCGCTGTTGTTAATTTTTGTACTGGGGTTGGCAACGCAGGGGGCGCGATAAGCATGGATTCCATCCTGGCGGCGATTCTCTCTGCAAACTATCTGGCCATCACGCTGCTGATACCGCTGGCCGGTTTCTTTGTTGTCACAGCGGCTCCTCGGCGTTCGCGGCTGCCCTTTTTCTATGCTTTGATTTCGTCTTTGGCGGCTTTTGTGGCGGCGTTGCGGCTCATTCCACCGGTGCTGGCGCATGCAGCCAACTTCAGTTCAGAAATCGATTCGCCCTGGGTGGAAGGCTTGAAAATCCGCCTGCATATGGGAGTGGATGGCATCAGCCTATGGTTGATTTTGCTGACAACCTTGCTGGTTCCTATGGCTGTTTGGGCCACGGAAAAGATGGTGAAGGAGCGCCGCAAGAGTTTCTTTGCGATGCTGATGCTCTTCGAGTTCGGCCTGATCGGTGTTTTTTCCGCCCTCGATATGTTCGTCTTCTATGTGTTCTGGGAAATTGCCCTGGTACCCATGTACTTGCTGGTGGGCGGCTGGGGCGGCCCCAACCGCTTCAAAGTTTCGGTTAAATTTTTCGTGTATACGATGGCGGGATCGCTCCTCATGCTGGGATCGATTCTTTACCTGCACACGCTGACCGGCTCGTTTGATTATCCGGAAATTATCAAAGCAGTCTCGTCGGGTCAGGTTGCGCTTAGTTCGCGCGACCAGATGCTGATTTTTGCCGGACTCCTGGCGGCCTTCGCCGTGAAGGCGCCGGTGTTTCCGCTGCACACCTGGCTGCCCAACACCTACGCGGAAGCGCCGCTGCCGGCGACATTTTTGTTGGCAGCGATCATGTCGAAAATGGGCACGTACGGGCTTTTGCGCTACGCCATCGCGCTGGCTCCTTCGGCCGCGCACCGCTTGGCGCCTTGGATAGCGGTTTGCGCCATCATTGGCATCGTCTATGGTGCGCTGTTGGCCCTGGTTCAAACCAACATCAAACGGCTGCTCGCGTATTCCTCGTTCAGCCACGTGGGCGTGATCGTTCTGGGCATTTTCGCGTTCGATCAGCAGGGCGCCGATGGCGCCGTTTACCAGATGTTGGCGCACGGCATATCGACCGGCGCGCTCTTTTTGCTCGCGGGCTATCTTGAGTCGCGCAAGCATTCGCTTGAGATTGCCGATTTCGGTGGCGTCGCCAGTTTGGCTCCACGCCTGGCGGCGGTTTTTTCGATTGCGTTGTTCGCGAGCATCGGATTGCCCACACTATGCAATTTTGTCGGCGAGTTTCTGCTGCTCCAAGGTGCGGCGCTAGCGAATTTCAACTGGGCCATCTGGGCGGCGTTAGGCGTGATTCTGTCTGCTTCTTATATGTTGTGGATGTATCAGCGGGTTTTCCTCGGTAAACTCAATGTGGCGATTGAGCATTTCCACGACATGCAATGGCGCGATTGGGTTCCGATTGTTCCCTTGCTTCTGTTGATGGTTTGGCTAGGTTGCTACACGCAAAGTTTCATGCCGAGCATTTCAATGGCAACTTCCCAGTTGCTGGATAGCACTAACATGAATAACCAATACCGGGTGAAGGTGGATGCGGCTGGCGACGAAGCAAAAGGGGACGTACTTCTCTGTCCCCAGCCGGGCACGTCTTCAACCGCCCGGCACGCTGCTCGGTGGACAGAGTTGTCCGTCCCCTTTTGCGCTACCGTGGCTGAGGTGATTCATGCCCGCTAGTCTTGCCGGTCTCATACCCTCGGTCGCTGATTACTTGCGGATTCTGCCTGAAATGCTGCTGGCCTTTTTCGGTATCGCGATTATGATGCTCGAGGCTGTCAGTCGCGGGAAGCGCGGCTACTTGGGTGTGATTTCGCTGGTCGGTATTGCCGCTGCGTTTGCAGCGAACATTCCAGGCTTGATAGGCGGCCCCTTGATTGGGCCGGAGGCCGCTTTTCACCGGATGCTTGTGGTGGATGGCTACGGCATTTTTTTCCGCGCGGTCATCATAGGGGTCGGATTTTTATCGACGTTGGCTTCTTTGAGCTATCTAGAACGCGAAGATTCGCGGGCTGGCGGTGAATTCTATTCGCTCATTCTGTTTTCGATGGTTGGCCAGTGCATCATGGTGACAGCCGACGATCTCATCATGGTGTTCATTGGCCTCGAGATCTCGTCCATTGCAACATATGTGATGGCGGGTTTCCTGCGAGACGACCGGCGCAACAATGAATCGGCGCTGAAGTATTTTCTCCTTGGATCGTTTGCAACGGCCTTCCTTTTGTATGGCACGGCTTGGATTTTCGGATTGGTGGGTTCTACCAATCTGGAAGACATTCGAAAGTGGATGCCGGAAAACCAAACGGCCATTATTTCGGTGGCTGTGGCCCTGGTGTTTGTCGGCTTGGCCTTTAAGGTGTCGGTGGTTCCGTTTCAGATGTGGGCGCCCGATGTGTATCAAGGCGCACCTGCGCCTGCCAGTGGCTTTATGTCCGCCGGCCCCAAAGCGGCGGCTTTCGCAGTTTTTTTCCGCCTCTTCATGACATCGTTCCTGCCCATTCACGAACGTTGGGCTTGGTTGATGTGGGGCTGCGCGCTCGGCACCATGTTAGTCGGCAATTTAGGTGCATTGCTGCAAACGAACGTCAAACGTTTGATGGGTTATAGCTCGATTGCCCACGCTGGATACGTCATGGTGGCGCTGACGGCCGCCTCCAGCATTGGCATATCCGCGGCCATGTTCTATTTGGTCTCTTATGCGCTCATGAATATCGGGGCCTTTGCGGTGATTGGCTATGTCGCCTCCCGTCATGAGCGCTTTGTCAAGATTGAAGATCTGGCGGGCTTGGGACGGCGTGAGCCGGCGACCGCGGCCTTGCTTTCGATTTTCGTTTTCTCGTTGATTGGCGTGCCGCTCACCGGCGGATTTTTTGGCAAGTTTTACGTCTTTCAGGCCGCCTTGAATTCTCACTTGGTGTGGCTGACCGTTCTTGGATTGGTCAATAGCGCCATCGCCGCTTATTACTATTTGAGAATTATCGTGGCGATTTACATGCGCGAACCGGATGTAGCCACGATGCAGTTGGAACCGCCTCCTTTCAGTCTGCGCCTGGCCATGTGGGTGAGCGCGATTGGCGTCTTGGGTCTTGGCCTTTTCCCCTCGGCGCTGTTACAGTTTGCTACTAACTCGGCTGCGGCATTGCGCTAAGTCGCGTTAGCAGTTGCGCCAGTGTCTTCCTGGCGCAGCCAGATGCTAGTATGTTTCAATGTGTCGATTCCTGCTTGCAGTTTTGCTCTGTGCTCATTTAAACTTGTTCCGTTTGGCCGCCCAGGTGGTTACGGTTCCTGAGACGCCGCAGATTGGCTCTCCGAATCCTGCTACAGCGGAGCCCTTGGTGCCGCGCCCGCACACAAAGCCGTGTACGGTTCAGCTGTTCGAGAACTTGGAATTCGCCGATTTTTCGGCTAAAACATTTGATTTTACACCACCAGTCGCCTGCCGCGGTCCATGGGCCAAGGTCGTTTTCACGGCTGATTTTACGGTTACGGAGGGCCGGCAGTTCGACCGCACGGCGGCATTTTATCTTGGCCATGCCAACATCTACTACGGCACCACCGCTGAACCAAGCAAGAGTGTCAGTCCGTCGTGGCATATTGAGCGCGATGTTACCGACCTGAGCGCTATTTTTGCAGTGATGCAAACGGGCGAAGCCGATCTCGGGAACTTTGTTGGCACTTCAGGCGGAGTTACCTATAACGGTATTATTTACGCTAACGCCGCTCTGCTGTTTTATCCGGTCTCGCTCTTCGATCGCGCCCCCGCAGCCGCCGACATAGTAGTTCCGCTGCCGGATGCCGAAGGCGGTGCCAAGGGTTTGAATACGGCGTCGGATCAGCTCTCCCAAACCGTCACCCTGCCGGCAAATGTTGAGCGAGTGTATCTGGATGTGATCGCGCAAAGCCAAAGCAACGATGAATTTTGGTATTTGTGTGTTCCCAACGACGTGGCCGACGAACTCCAAAGCTGCGGCAATACCGGGTTCCGCGAGACGGAAATCTCGATTGACGGCCAGCCTGCGGGCGTTGCGCCGGTTTATCCGTGGATTTACACCGGCGGAATCGATCCGTACTTGTGGCGGCCGATTCCGGGCGTTCAGACCCTCGACTTCAAGCCGTACAGGGTTGATTTGACGCCCTTCGTGGCGCTGCTTTCCAATGGCCAGCCGCATACGGTTGCCGTAAGTGTGTTCAACGCCGACAGCTATTTCCTGGCCACGGCGAACCTGCTCGTTTTCACAGATCATGCGAGCGAGAAGGTTACGGGCGGATTGACTGCGAATACTTTGGCGGCCGAGCCGGCTCCTGTTGTCACCGAAAATCTCAAAACAGACTCCTCCGGCGATATCACGGGCGATGTTGTCGTTACCTCGGCGCGCTCTTATGAGATTTCGGGCTATGCGAACACGTCGCATGGAAAGATCAAAACGACGGTAACGGGTAAATTGTCGTTTGCTAATACGCAGACGTTCACCATCACACAGACGAACTACGTCCAGGCGCTGCTCCAAACGACCTCAGTTGATACCAAGACCATCGTGAGCAACGGCTGGGTGGCGCAGAGCACGGAGAACACCTTCTCGTACCCGCTAACGCTGACCTATTCGCAAATCCAGAATGCCGACGGGACGTATGCGATCACGACCACCGTCGATCAGAAGGATTTGGCCGACCAGACGCAGAGTATAAATGGAGTCAAGCCTTTTACCTCAAGGCTGCGCAATGAAGTCGATTCGGCGGATACGCTTGATCTGACGCCGAGCTTTTCGATTACTGGGCATTCGAATCAATCGAGCTCGCAGAAGTATTTTACGGAGGATTCGACAGGCTATTGTTATAGCCGCGACATTGCTTCGGCCGCGGGCCTGCTGACGGCATTGACGGATGGGGTCCACTGTCCGGGCGGCCACTAACTCGGCAGCGGCATCGCGCTGAGCGCCCGCCTCTAAAAGGTTTCCATAAGTTAACCGTAACTTCCACCCTCCTTGCCGCGAACAGGTCGATGCGGACGGCATTCAACCGCCGCATGAGCGAAATCTTTGTAACAAGGTGGAAATAAACAATGAAGAATGTAATTGCCTCGTCGGCAATGGTGCTGGCGCTGGGCTTGACGCAAGCCTGTTTTGCCGCGGAAGGGGATGGTCCCGGCCCTGATTCAAGCCAAAGTAAGAAGGCAGTCTTTGTGATGACGAACGCCGCATATCACAATGAGATTTTGAGCTTCGAGCGACAGTCCGACGGATCTTTGAAGAAATATGGAACGTTTCATACCGGCGGCCGGGGTAGTGGCGGCACGACCGATCCCTTGGGCTCGCAAGGCAGCCTTACTCTGAGCGACGATCATTCTCTGCTGTTTGCCGTGAACGCGGGTAGTGGCGAAATTTCGTCGTTTCTAGTAGATGGTCCAAAGTTGTTGTTGGTAGACGTGAAGCCCAGCGGCGGCAGCGCGCCTGTAGCAATTGCCCAGCACGGGACTTTACTGTACGCATTGAACTTTGCGGGAAATAGCAGCGTGGTGGGTTTTACGATCGACGATGGATCTTTGACGCAGATTCCGGGATCGATCCGTTATCTGACGGCTGCCAATTCCGGCGCCAGTTCGCTCGCGTTCAGCCCAGATGGCAGCTTTTTGGCGGTGACCGAGAAGCTAACCAATAAAATCGATGTGTTCCCGGTAAAGAGCGATGGGACGCTGGGCGCAGCGGTCGTAACACAGGATGCTTCCGCTGGTTTGTTTGCGGTGGCTTTCGCCCCAAACGGCACTCTGTTGGCGGTTGAAACAGGAGGATCGACAATTTCTTCGTATTGGGTGGAAGCGTCGGGCATGCTGACCGGATTGAGCATCGGCGTGCCTACCTTGGGCGCGGGCACCTGTTGGCATGCGATTACGCCGAATGGGGAATGGGTGTACACTTCGAACTCCGCGACGTCGACGATCTCCGGCTTTACAATCGCGGCTGCGGGAACCCTGACACCCCTGGCAGGAACCGTCGTAGCGACGAATCCGGCTGGAACTACAAACCTTGATGTTGCCGTTAGCGGAGACGGTAAGTTTCTCTATAGCTTGAACGTGGGCAATGGAACCATTGGTGTGTTCAGCATTGAAAATCACGGGAAACTGACGTCGTTGGGTGAACTGCCGGCGTTCGCGGCAAAGGTGGGCTTCAATGGAATAGCAGCGCAGTAAGGGGCGATGTCAAGCAGGACACAATCTGAGGCTTGATCTTCGCTCACGTAGTCTGAAAGTCAACTTGGCGCGCGACCTCGTGTGGTCGCGCGCCAAGCACGTTCTTTACGCAATCTTTAGAAAATATTGACGCGAAGAAAATGGAGTTGCCGCCGAAATTACTGTACGTTGGGAGTCGGCGTTGCGATTACGTTGGTACTGCTTTGCTACATTTCGATTACTAGCTGAAAGATCTAACCGAAAGATCCCACGCTATGGAGGGTTGATCCATTGTGATGATCGCCTGCGGTGCCTAGACTAGGATAGAGGTGCCGCCCCGTTCAACGCGGTCCACGGTTTCCGTAAAGTCCAAAGCCGGTAGCTGCTTGAGCAGTCGAAGCGCATCGCGGTCACGGCATAAAGTGTCAGGCGCTTATCGGGCGAGCGGTGCCGTGCCTTATTTGGGCCGCTGCCTCCCGCGACAATTGGGTTCTCGTCAATCCATGGAAATCGGCAACAGTGCGCTAGCGCGCCTCATTGAAAAGCCAAGTGCAAAGCTGAAATCCACATAAATGATGCTAGAGATTATCGGAAGACTTAGCAGGAAGAATCGACTGCCTTGGCCGTTTGAGCGGCTTCATCTTTGCTTTCTACTCGCCGGCGTTTTCGCAAATTGCGCACCCGCCCAAACCTCTTTCACGTGGGAACAGATCCGCGATAAATTCAAGCAAACTAATCCAACGCTGCTTTCAGACTCGGTAAATATCGACGAAGCGCGCGCCCAAGAAATAACAGCGTACCTTCGGCCGAATCCAGGTCTGTCGTTCTTTACAGACCAATTCACGGTGTTCAAAACGCCTAACACACCGTATCGCCCATTCGCTGGCGTCGACGAAGGGGGCAGCATCAGCTACCTGCATGAGCGCCAACACAAACGCGAGTTGCGGCGCGAAGTCGCGCAGGAAGGTACGAGCATCGCCCAATCCACCCATGCCGATTTGGAGCGAAACCTCCTGTATACCTTGCGCACTGCATTCGTGAACGCGCTACAGGCGAAAGCCTTCTTTGAAATTGCCAAACAGGATTTGGCGTATTGGGATAAGGAAATCGCCATTAGCCGGGATCGGCTCAAAGCGGGCGATCTGGCTAAGGTCGATTTGGACCGCATTCTTTTGCAGCGTGCCCAATACCAATCGGATTTTGTGAATGCGCAAGTCAATTTGCGGACTGCAAAAATTGCCCTGCTGATGTTATTGAACGATCGCACGCCTGTGGAGAAGTTCGACATAACCGGGCCCTATGACTTCAGCAATACCTTGCAGCCGCTGGAGCAGTTTCGTCAAACTGCCATGGATACCCGGCCGGATTTGAAAGCCGCTGTTGAGACAGTGGTGCAAGCGCGAACCAATAACAAACTGGCCATTGCCAACGGCACGTCCGACCCAACATTCGGTTTCGACATCGGGCGTAATCCTCCATTGCCGAGCTATATCGGCTTCAATGTAAGCTTCGATCTCCGTATCTTTGACAAGAATCAGGGCGAAAAACTGCGCACCAAGTTGGATATCGATCGGGCCGACAAGTCCCGCATGGCTGCCGAGGCGCAGGTGCTGAGCGATGTCGATACAGCCTACGCCACCATTGCGAGCACTCTCGAGTTGCTGCGGCCTTACAAAGAGGAATATCTGCCGCAATCCGCGGAGGTCCGCGATATCGTGACGTTTTCCTATCAACATGGCGGTGCGTCGTTGCTCGATTTTTTGGACGCGCAGCAGGCATACCGGCAAACTCAGATAGCATACGTGAACCTGATCCAGTCCTATCTCAGCGCGGCTGGCCAGTTGAACTTAGCGGTTGGACGTGAGGTGATTCAATGATCGAAAGCATAGCTAAAAAGAGGCCAATGCAACGCAATCTCGGCGTACTGGTCGGTTCGTCAATCTTCTGTCTGGCGATGATAAATCTTCTCACCAGTTGCGAGAAGAAAGTGGACGCTTCCTCGGCGGATACGGGTCCCCGTCAGGCCGTTGTTGAGCAGGACATGGACGCCAATAATTTCAAAGTGGATCATCCGGATCAGTTCCCGATCGCGACCGCCGGATCCTACCAGTCTACGAGCGACTTGAATGTGACGGGCGTCGTGAATCCCGATGTTTCGCGCCAAGTGCCGGTGATCTCGCTTGCTTCCGGCCGGGTGGTTGAGATCGATGCAAAACTGGGAGACTACGTCACCAAGGGTCAGCTGCTGTTTAAGGTCAGGAGCGAGGACATTGCTCAGGCCTTTTCCGATTACCGCAAGGCGATTAAGAACGAAGAACTCACAAAGGTTCAGCTCGATAGGGCGCAACTTTTATATGACAAGGGCGCTGTGCCTAAGAGTTCAGTGGAAATTGCTCAGAACGCTGAAGACAATGCCAAAGTGGATGTGGACACCACCACGGAACATCTTCGGGTGTTGGGATCGAATCTAGACCATCCTACTGGCATCGTCTCGATTTTTGCTCCTGTATCGGGTGTCATTACCGACCAGCAAATCACCGCGGCGGCGGGCGTTCAGGCGCTCTCCGCTCCTAATCCCTTTACCATTTCCGATATGACTCACGTCTGGGTGATCTGCGACGTGTATGAAAACGATTTGGCGCAAGTGCACCTTGGTGAGTTCGCTGATATCCATCTGAATGCCTATCCTGATCGCGTGCTCAAGGCACGCATCGGCAACATTGGTGAAATTCTGGATCCTAGTATCCACACCGCCAAAGTCCGCCTCGAAGTGGCAAATCCCTCCATCATGCGCTTAGGGATGTTTGTCACCGCCGCCTTCCACGGCAAGAAGTTGGAGACTCATGCCAGCGTGCCGGCGAGCGCCGTTCTTCACTTGCATGATCGCGATTGGGTCTACTCGCCGGTTGGCTCGGGCGTTTTCAAGCGTATCGAAGTCACTGGCGGCAGCATGCTGCCGGGCGATTTTCAAGAAATCATTTCCGGCATTGGCCCAGGTATGAAAGTAGTTTCGAACGCCTTGGTGCTGCAAAATACGGTGGAACAGTAGATGCTTCGTGGCGCTGTCGATTTTGCCCTGAACAACCGGCTGCTCATCGTAGCCATCGCGTTGCTCTTATTTATATGGGGCGCGATATCGTTCCACCAGCTGCCGGTGGAAGCTTATCCCGACGTAGCTGATAACTACGTGGAAATCATCACGCAGTGGCCTGGCATCTCAGCCGAACAGATTGAACGCCAGGTAACCGTTCCGCTCGAAAACGGCATGAACGGCATACCGCACATGGTTCACTTACGGTCGTTTTCGCTTTTTGGGTTGTCCGATATAAAGCTGATCTTCGACGACGAATCGGACAACGACTGGAATCGCGAGCGCACGCTGGAACGCCTTTCCCAGGTTACTCTGCCGAACGGCGTTCAGCCGCAAATGGGCACCGACTGGAGTCCGGTGGGCCAAATTTACTTTTTTACGCTGCACAGCACCAACCCGCAGTTCGACCCGATGGAGTTGAAATCCATTGAAGACTGGACCGTTGAGAAAAACTTTAAGGCGGTTCCGAATGTAGTGGATGTGGCCAGCTTTGGCGGCCCAACTCGCGAATATCAAGTGCGTGTAGATCCGGACAAGCTGGTTGCTTACGGGCTGAGCATCGGCGAAGTCGAACAGCAGCTGACGGATAACAACACCAACGGCGGCGGCAGTTTTATTGAAGCGGGATTGCAGCAGATCAATGTCAGCGAAGTAGGATTAGTCGATCGAGTTCACGATATCGAGCAGACCGTGCTGATGGCTAAGAACGGGACGCCTTTGCGAGTGAAGGACATCGCCATTGTGGCGCAGGGTCCGAAAATCCGGCTGGGCCAGTTTGCGCGCGCCATCATCCGAAAAGACGGAAAGATCATTGATAATCCGGATGTGGTTTCCGGGATCGTTCTGCTCCGGAAAGGTGCGGACGCCGACACTGCGCTCAAAGGTATCCATGAAAAAGTGAAGGAGCTGAACGACTTGATTCTGCCTCCGGGCGTGAAGGTGGTTCCTTTCCTTGATCGTAGCGACCTGGTTCACTTCACAACGCACACCGTTTTGGACAACCTGACCAAGGGCATCCTCCTGGTGGTGGTGATTTTATTCCTCTTTCTCGGAAATGTTCGCGGCGCCCTGATTGTGGCACTAACCATCCCCTTTGCTTTGCTGTTTGCCTCAACTTGCCTGCAACTGAAGGGTATACCGGCAAACCTATTGTCATTGGGAGCGTTGGATTTCGGGATGGTGGTGGACGGTGCGGTCGTGATGGTGGAGAACATTGTTCGCCATCTCAGTCACCCCGATCCTCATAACCGGACGCCCAAACAAAAAATTGCCGACGCGGCGCACGAAGTGCAACGCCCGGTTTTTTATGCGATCGGGATTATCATCACCGCCTATATTCCCATCTTTACGTTGCAACGCGTCGAAGGCCGCTTGTTCAGGCCCATGGCTTGGACCGTGGCGTTTGCGTTGCTAGGCGCACTGTTGTTTTCGATGATTATCGCGCCGGTGCTGGCGAGTCTGTTTTTTCCAAAGGGTACGCGTGAGTGGCACAATCCGGTGATGATCTGGCTGACGAATCGTTATCGCAAAGCGGTGCGTATAGCCATTGAAAAGCGCTATCTGACGGTTGGAGTGGTAGCGGTTTGCATGGCGGGGGCGTTTTGGGTGGCCAGCGGCATTGGCTCTGAGTTCCTGCCCCACTTGGATGAAGGTGCGCTTTGGGTGCGTGGCACGCTGGCGCCAAGCACCGGTCCCACCGAGGGTATTCGCGTGGCGGACCAAGTGAGGATTCTGCTGGCTCGTTTTCCTGAAGTCATCCAAACCACCAGTCAGGTGGGTCGGCCGGATGATGGCACCGACACGACAGGTTTCTTCAATACCGAATACTTCGTCGATTTGAAACCGAAGGAAGAGTGGCGTCCGGCGTTTCATCAGAACAAGGAAGAGTTGATCGCCGCCATGGATAAGGAGGTGGAGAAGGTACCCGGTGCGATCTGGAATTTTTCGCAGCCGATTTCCGACAACATGGAGGAAGCGGTAAGCGGCGTGAAGGGTGAGCTTGCCACTAAAATTTTTGGTGACGATCTGAAGGTTCTGGAGCAAAAGAGCGATGAAATTGTCTCCATCATGCGCAAGGTTCCGGGCATTGCAGATCTCGGGGTATTTCGGGTCCTGGGACAACCAAACCTCAATGTTGTGGTGGATCGCCGGGCCGCGGCGCGTTACCAAATCAATGTTTCCGACGTTCAGGATGCAGTCCAAACCGCGGTGGGCGGTAATGCCCTAACCCAGGTGCTGAAAGGCGAAGCCCGTTACGACCTGGTATTGCGCTATCTTCCAAACTACCGAAGCACGAAAGAAGCGATCGAAAATATTCGTCTACTTTCGCCGCCCGGCGAGCGTGTGTCTCTTGCCCAGCTTTGTTATATCAGTGTGGCGGATGGCGCATCGGAAATTTATCGGGAAGGGAACTCCCGCTATATTGCCATCAAGTACAGCGTCCGTGGACGTGATCTCGGCGGTGCGGTGGAAGAAGCCATCAAAAAGGTGAACGCACAGGTGAAACTGCCGCGCGGATATCACCTCGATTGGGAAGGTGAATACGAAAGCCAGAAACGCGCGCAAGCGCGGCTGTTGATTATTGTTCCGTTGACCATTTTAGTGATTTTCATCATTCTCTACACCATGTTCACATCCCTCAAATGGGCGATGCTGATTTTCACCAATGTGATGGTGGCGCCCATTGGCGGCATTCTTGCGTTAATGATTTCGGGTACGAACTTTAGCGTTTCTTCGGGCGTTGGATTCCTAGCGCTTTTTGGCGTCTCGGTGCAGACGGGAGTCATCATGGTGGAGTACATTAACCAGCTGCGCGCCAGAGGGCATAGCGCCGAAGATGCCGCTGTTGAAGGCGCCGTTCTGCGACTGCGGCCCATCATGATGACCATGCTGGTGGCTACTCTCGGCTTATTGCCGGCGGCTACTTCGCACGGCATCGGATCGGATTCGCAGCGGCCATTCGCGCTTGTTATAGTCGGAGGTTTAATCGGCGAATTGATGTTGAGCATTTTCCTGCTTCCGACTCTCTATACCTGGTTTGCGCGCGAAAGCGACAAGCTGCCCAAAGCAGAGGCGGAATTCTATGAAGAATAGGGTTGCGCACTCATGGCTAAATTAGAAACGTTTAAGCGGGTCAGAGAAGTTGGAATCATTCCGGCGATACGCACTTCGAATCAGGATGACGCGGTAAAGGCGGCGGAGGCGATCAAGACCGGAGGCATTCCGATCATTGAGATATCGCTGGCGCCCAAGAACGCTTTGGATGTTCTGGACGCAGTTGCCACGGCGCACAGCCAAACGATGCTGGTGGGTGCCGGCACAGTAGTAGACGCCGAAGGAGTTCGGCAGGCGGCGCTGGCGGGTGCGCAATTCATAGTTACGCCCGGGTTCAGCTTGCATGCGGTGGAAAAGGCCAAGGAGTTCGGCCTAGCGATTTTCGCGGGGGCGTTGACGCCCACTGAAGTACAAGTGGCCTCGGCCAGCGGGGCCGATGCGGTCAAACTGTTCCCGTGCTTCGCCGCAGCCGGAACTCGTTATCTCAAAGCGTTGCGGGGGCAGTATCCCGCTACTGACTTCATCGCTTCCGGCGGCGTTGGTTTGGACAACTGCGGCGACTACATCCGCGCGGGCGCTTGCGCTATTGGCGTGGGCGGTGAGATCGCGGACTTTGAATCGATGGCTGTGGGAGACTACCGCATCTTCACGGTTCGCGCCCGCCGCCTGCGAGACGCCGTGCAAAACGCCCGCGATTTGCTCGAAAGCAGCATGTCGTTTAATGTTCGCGAGCACCGTTAGTCTTTGATGCAGGATCTCGTCATTCTAAAATTCCTTCAAGGAAGCCGGCCGGCAGTGCTCGTGCGGGCGGGGATTCTGATTGCCGTGATCGCTATCCTCGATTGGCATTTCGAGGAAGATATCTCATTCGGCTTTCTCTATCTGTTTCCCATGCTTATGGTGGGCAGTTGCCTTTCGCCCATTCCGATGGCGGCTGTGGCGGCGTTGTGTACCGGACTGACGGAGGCGTTTGATCCTTTCCCTTGGGTGATGACCGTTGGAGTGTCGCGGCTGGTTCTCACGTTTGCGGCGTTCTTCGGCACAGGCTTTTACGGCGTTGTATCGGCGCGCAGCAGGCAGTCTGCCAGTGAACACTTGCTCGCAATGGAACGAGAAGCGGAATCGCTCCGCAAGACGGAAGAGCAGTTGGATTTTCTCATATCGAGCAGTCCGGCCGCTATCTTCACTCTCGATGCCGCAGGCAGTGTCCAGCTCGCTAACGAGGCCGCGCACCAGTTGCTCGGAATCGAGAAGGGTAAACTGCAGGGCCTGGCGATTGGTCAGTTCTTTCCTTCCTTAGCCAGCGTTCCACCTTCGCAGGAGGCTCCCTTCTTTCACACGGAGATGGAGTGCCGCGGCCGACGCCAAAATGGTGAAATGTTCCTGGCGCATATTTGGTTCTCTACCTATCGCACGATGTCGGGGCCGCGTTTGGCCGCCGTGGTATTCGACGCCTCCGATGAATTGAGGGACCGCGCAGAGTTCAACTTGCAGCAAATTCTGAGTGGATCAAAAGTTTTGGTGGGCGCGTTATGCCATGAGATTCGCAACATATGCGGAGCAATCGCGGTGGTCCACTCGAAGCTGACGCGCGACGGACGGCTCGCGGTGAACGAGGACTTCAGCGCCCTGGGTACATTGGTAAAAGGGTTGGAAAAGATGGCGGGACTTGAGTTGCGGCAAACCACCAAATCGGCTGCCGAAAGTGTGGACCTCGGTTCCGTGCTGGATGAACTACGGATTGTGATCGAAGGATCTTTTCACGAGTCCGGGATTGGCATTCGTTGGGAGCAACCGGCGTCGCTGCCGCGCGTTTGGGCCGACCGGCAGGCCCTGCTGCAAGTGTTTCTAAATATAGCCAAGAACAGCCAGCGGGCTTTGCAAGGGCGCGCCCGCAAGGAGTTCGTTGTGCAAGCCGCGACTGACGCGAATTCGGTGGCGGTGCGATTTATCGATAGTGGACCGGGCGTGGCAAACCCGCAGCGGCTCTTTGCTCCCTTCCAACCGGGTGCGCAGGCCTCGGGATTGGGGTTATATCTATCGCGAACCTTCGTGCGCGCGTTCCGCGGCGACATCGAATACGAACCGCAGCCGGAGGGTAGTTGTTTCGCGGTAATCCTTTCGCTCGCGGGCAATCATCAGTCACGATTTGGGTGAGAGGTCAATGGCGAAGATCCAACTTCTTTTGCTCGACGATCACACCTTGTTTCGAGTCATGCTCGGGCGTCTGCTGGATACGGATTCGGATTTTCAGGTGATCGCCGACTGTTCCTCGATACCGGAGGCTCTCGACATTCTGGCGCGTGAGCCTGTGGATCTGGTCCTTCTGGACTACGATCTTGGCAACAAGGAGACAGGATTCCATTTCATCCGGCTGGCGCGTGAAGGTGGCTATGGGGGGCGAATCTTCATTGTTACGGCGGGGATGAACGATGCGGATTACGTGGCCGCCCTCGGGCAGGGAGTTTGCGGCATCTTTCTGAAGCATAGTTCCCCGGAGCTATTGGTAGAAGCGATTCACAAAGTTATGGCCGGCCAGACTTGGATCGATCAGCGCTGTATTCAGGCGCTGGTTCAAGCGCTGGCGAATGATGGCGTAGAGACGCGCCAGAATGAACTGACCGAAAGGGAGCGGCAGGTACTCAAGGGAGTGTTTGCCGGTTTGAGCAACAAGGAAATCGGCACTCAATTGAAGATATCGGAAGCTTCTGTGAAGTCCGCGCTGCAGCAACTCTTTATAAAAACCGGTGTGCGGACACGCAGCCAATTAGTGCGAGTGGCTTTGGAAGAATACGGTGCCGTGTGGGGCTTACGGCCCTGAGGCATGCTTCACAAAGTCGGGTTTGCCGAACTCGAGATGTAGCCTAATGGAAGAGATCCACACCGGTCCGCGCTGTTGGTTATAGGCCGGATTGGCCACATGCTGGAGATCGAAACTGGCGAAGAAACCGTGGAACAAGCGGGCGTTGTAGTAAGACTCCCAAACGTATTCGGGCCCATATTCCAGGTGACCATCGCCAATGAGAAAATCGTGACCTCCGTCGGCGAGATAGAGTGCGTGAACGGCGGAGAGTCCACTGACTGTAAGTTCGGTGGCGACTGTGTCAGTGGGGCGGCGCCAGCGCGAACCTCCGAGCGAGACACCGCCGGTGGCTAAGCGGTCAATCGCAGTGAATGCGAAGCTCTCTGTCTTTCCATCGTTCCAGCCGAGGCGGCCGAAGATACCGATGTCTTTGGCGATCTCCTGCTCCAGGTTAACGCCGAAGCCATATTTCAGAGTGCCGTTGCGGCGTGTGGCCGTGATGTCCGGTACACCGCCATTTTGCTGCGCCAGGCGAATGGCGGCGGCGTAGTTACCCGCATCGGCATGGTTCGCATAATTCAGCAGCCGGAGCGCACCGGCGTGTTTTCGTAGAGTGTAGCGGCGTTCCACCTCAAATTGGTCGCCGCGATTCACTAAAATTCTACGGTCGAGGTGCGAGCCATTGGCAACCTTTGGCATCGCGGCACTGGCATAGCGCAAAGACCAGTTGCGAGTGTGGAACTCATGCACCCAGCCCCAGGTGTAGCCGCGCACGTCGGCGGCGTAATCCCAAGCGCCGTTGTACATCACGGCCCAGCCCATAAACTGAGTGCGCGGATCGTGCGAATATTTATTGTCATCGAAGTAATCTGTGAGCGTGAAGCGGCCCGCTGCGATGGTGTAGCGGACCAGGGGACGCTCGCCGGCGAGCTGATTTTCGTCGCTATCGACGTGCTCGGTTTCGCTGCCAAAGCCAAAATCATGCGAGATATACAGGCGCGCCAAGTAAGGCTTGGGAGTCGCGGTTTCAACGCGCGGCAATTCGCCGTTCGAAGAATTGGCCAGACCGTTGACGCCACTGAAGCCGCGACCTCCGGCGATTTCCGGGTTGAAGTAGAGTTGGGTGTTGTCACTGAGCCGCAGGCCGAAGAAGAGAGTTGTGGTGAGTGACACATCGCGTTCCGGGTAGTCTTGCAGGCTGAAAGGGCTGGCATAGGGCGAATTGAATGTGCCATGGTACTGGCCGATGGATGTGGCCTGATAGAACAGATTCCAGCGCTCTATTTCGGCGGGATCGGCCGGTGCCGGGTTGCTGGGGGGCGCAGCAACCGGCGTGGGAGGTTGCTGCTGGGCCGGGAGATCGAAAGCCAGCAATGCGGTGGCAAGAACCGCCAGGGTACGGAGCGATTTTTTTTCGCCTATTAAAGTATAGAGGGGTGAAACCAAAAAAAATCCCCAATTTTGAAGAAAGATGAAGGGGGTTTTGGGGCGCACAGCGAGAGCGCAGCCGGCGCGCGAGAGCGCTATGGTTCTGAGCGTGAGAGCGTTGGTGTTCATGCTATTTCCGGAAAGTCCTTCACGTCGTCAGAATTGAGTGGCCGCACTGGGCGATCAGGATAAAAATGAGCTAACTGATTGAAAAGAAAGGCGGAAACTTTTTCGGCCTCGGTTGTGGCTGTCCTTAGCATATACCCGGCAGGGTATTCTTGTAAAGGGTCTTAGCGTTATGGCGCATACGGTGGAAGAGAAGAAGAAGCTGCTGAATCGAGTGCGGCGCATTCGCGGGCAGGTGGAAGCGATTGAGCGGGCGTTAGTTCAAGAGGCGGAATGCTCCGACATTCTGCATACGATTTCCGCCTGCCGGGGTGCGATGGATGCGTTGATGGCGGAGGTGATTGAAGGGCATATCCGCTTTCATGTGCTGGATCCGGCGACAACTCCGACCGACGATCAAGCGCAAGCGGCGGACGATTTGATTTATGCGTTGAGGGCGTATTTGAAGTGAAGGGGCGAAAAGGGCGTGGATGGTCTTTCGAATCAACCTTCGATTTCCACCGAGGCGTAACTGTTATAACAGCGGTATAGAGTGCGTTTACCTTCGACCCGCGAAAAAGCACTACCGGCTGAAAGCGAACCCAGGTATTTTCCCGGCCCTACCGCGCGCATACATCGATAAAATCTTTTCGTCGAACCCAGGAAAACGCGTTTGCCCCTTCGGCACCTTTCGAGTCACAAAATTCGCATAACTCGATTTGCCTTCTTTTCAGCCACATCCAAACCGAAATTCATTTCGCCGCACGCCCCTTCTCGCAAACTCAAATTGTTTAGGAGCGCAAAGGGCGCGGCTGCGCGCTGCCAATACCATAGGTCCGTTTGGGCTGTGCGCTCTACACCGCGCTCGTTTTGCGCGCGTTCGTCAAGCGTGACCGTCGCGCGCTCGCAAACAACTACTTAACAAACAAGGATCAAAACCATGGCCACCCCCGCACAAATCAACGCCAACCAGTTGAACTCTCAAAGTTCCACCGGACCTACCTCAGAAGAAGGCAAGCAAGCTTCGTCCCAGAACCGCACCACGCACGGTCTCTGTCACAATCACACCTGTTTCTATCTCCTCGCCGGCGAAGATCCGCAGAAATACGCCGAACTCTACACCAGCCTCAAGCAAGACCACCAACCGCAAACGGAAACAGAACGCATTCTGGTTCGCCATCTGGCCCAACACGAATGGCTCCGCACTCGCGCACTACGCCTTCAGCAAACGTGCTTTGACGCAAAACTGCAAATCATCGACAATCGGCAGTTCGCGCTCTTCCTGCGCTACCAAACTACTCACGAACGAGCCTTCTACAAAGCCCTCAAGGAGTTCCAAACTATAAGAGCCCAAAGGAGTAAAGAGCAAATTGGCTTCGAATCGCAAAAACTTAAGCAAGCCGCCGATCAGCGCGCCGCTGAAGCTCACAATCTGAAGAAACAGGAGTTCGAACTGAAAAAAGAGCGCCTCGCCTCACGCCAGCAGCCCCAACAGAGCAAAAAAGACCCCGCTCAATCCGCGAATTCACAAAACGCGCCAGCTCCCACCCCCGCAACCAGCCCTGGAGACTTCCAAATGGCGGCATAACTCTCGCCTAATCGCGCCGAACATCCCATGCTCCTCACAACCCACACCCGCAGTGCGCCCGCGCCGCCCTCCGCCCTTTCTGCGATAAACTTACAAACGGGGATGGCTCTCTCAACCCGGCTCATATCTCGCCTCTGGCCGGTTGGCTTTGTTTTTTCAATTCTCTGCGCGCCCGCTCCCGCCCGCGCCTCCGAACATTGGACGGAACTCAACATCGGCCCTTTCTATGTCGATTCCGACGGCGACACTGCCGCGGCGCGCGACGCGCTCACGCAACTCGAACAGTTGCGCTGGGTCATGGGCGGCCTACTCGAATCCAAAGATTTGCAGTCGGTTTGGCCGATGCGGGTTATTTTGAGCAAAGCCGCAAAATCAAACCCAACCACTTCCGGCACCGAGTTCGTGTTTCAAAACGGCTCCTATCAATTGCTCACCACGCCGGGCGCGCATCTGCCGTTGGGCCAAGTGGCCAGCATCTTTCTGGAATCGAATACCGCGCGCTTGCCACCCGAAGTGGAATCCGGTCTGCAGCAACTGTTCGACACTCTGGAAGCGCACGGCAGCCGCGTCACGTGGGGTTCGAATCCAACGCATCCCGATTTAGCTTGGGCGCGGATTCACTTGTTCGCCACCAAGTTCGAATACGCTGCCCATTTCCATATTTTCCTGACTGCGTTGCGCAGTGGCAGCACCCTGCGAGCCGCCGAACGGAATGCCTTCGCGGTGAACCCGGAAACTCTGGAAAAAGAAGTCGCCGACCATCTGGCCCAGGCCAATTGGGAAGCCGTCGCGGTGGGCGGACGTCCGTTAGACCCCAAGCGCGACTTCGGCGAGCACTCTTTGGATGCCACGGTGGCTGATGTCTACGTCGCCAACACCCAACTGACTGCCAATCCCAAAATGGCCGAAGCAGCGTATAAGAGCGCGATTGAAGCGGGTGGCGAAACCGCCGCCCTTGGCTTTGAAGGCTTGGCGCAGATTGCCAAGTTGAATCGTGAAGATCCGCATGCGGACCTGGACAGCGCCATTCACGCGCACAGCAAGAGCGCGCCCGTATATGTAAACGCGGCGCTCGACCGTCCGGCCGCAGAAGCGCTGCCGTTGTTGAAGAAGGCCGCCCAAATCAATCCGCTCTGGGCCGAGCCTGTTTTCCGGCAGGCCGAGTTCGCGAACGATCCGAAAGACAAGGAAGCTCTGATTAAACGCGCTACCCAACTCGATCCGCGCATCTCGGAGTACTGGATTGAACTGGCGCAGCTCCAGACAACCAACGGCCACGCTTCGCTCGCGCAAGGGAGTTGGCTGAAAGCGGAAGACTCGGCTAAGAACGACGCCGAACGCCAGCGCATTCATCAGCTTCGTGAAAATTCCGAACAAGCGCGGCTGGACGCCTTGGAAGCGGAGCGCAAGCGCGAGCGCGACGAACTGCATGAGGCCGATCAGCGCGCGCAAGTAAAGGAGACAGATTCGATTCACGCCGCCGAAGAACGAGCCAACCGGGCGCTGGACGCTGCCGCGGGAGGCGGTCCTGTGGGGGAAGCGGTACCTTTCTCTGCGCTGGTCCCAAAGAAGAAGGTTGTCGGCGTTCTTTTGCAAGTCGATTGCCTGAAGAACGGGGCGCGGCTATTAATCAAAGGCAAAGGCGGCGAAACGACCGCACTTTTTCTGCGCCAAACCGAGCCGCTCAAGCTGACTTGCGGCGCCCAGCGTGTTTCCCGGCGTGTCCTCATCTCTTATTCCGCTCAGCCGGACGACGTGCGCCACACGGTGGGCGACGTGACCGAATTTGCATGGCAATAAACCCTGTTCTGCGGCCGGCGACCCAGGACGACTTGGCGGCGCTGGTGGAACTGGAACGCGTCTCTTTCACTGTTCCAAACTGGCCGGCCGATACCTTCCTGCGCTACGACTGTACAGTCGCTGAAGTTTTTGGCGAGGTCGGCGGATTCTTGGTTTCCCGGGAAATTTTTGGTGGTACTATCTCAGCACCACCCGAACGTGAGATTCTCAACCTCGCCGTAAATCCGCGATACCGCCGTGCTGGCATTGCTACCTTATTGATAACGCAGGAGTTCCGCAAGAAGGCGCTGTTCTTCCTGGAAGTGCGGGAGTCGAACGTGGGTGCCCGCGCTCTTTATGAGCGCTTGGGATTTGTGGAAATCTCGCGCCGCCTCGAGTATTACAGCAATCCCACTGAAACAGCTATTGTCATGCGGATGAAATAGTGATAATTTTGGGGTGCGGATGGCCACTGGTGACCTTCCGCGAGTGAAATGAATGCACTCACTACCCACCGGGCCAGCTTCTTTAACCAACAACTCAGAACCGACTCGGCGTGGCCACTCAATAAAGGAGATACCTTTCATGGAGAATCACACGCAAGAAGAAGAATTCAAAGCGCATCTGCTTGCCACAAATGAGCAGTTTAGAAAACTGTCCGAGCAGCATGCGCATTTGAAGCACCAGATAGAGGAGATAGAATCCAAGCCGCATGTTACGGGCGAGGACGAGCTTGAGGAGCAACGCCTCAAGAAGCTTAAACTGCACATCAAAGACGAGATGAATGAAATCATGGCGAGCAGCCGGCACGCCACCGTCCAGTAACCTACCGCGGTAAGGCAGGCATTCTTGCCACTGGCCACCTTTCAGGTGGCCTACCGCCGCGGAAGGCTCGGCTTCATATGAAAATGGACGCTGCCCCAGTCGCATAATGTCTCCATGATCGGTACCAGTTTTTCGCCCTCGGTGTTAAGCGAATAAGTAACCGCCGGCGGAACGGAAGCAGAGGCATGGCGTTCAATTACACCATCCGCTTCCAATTGGCGCAACTGATCGGCCAAGACTTTTTCGGAAATCTTACGCATCTTCCTCCGTAGTTCGGCAAAGCGCATTTGGCCAAACGAGAGCCGCCACAGGATTTGCACCTTCCACTTGCCTGATAAAACGTTGATGGCCGCCTGCACCGGGCAGCCTAGATGATCTTTCATTCCTGCTGAAACCTCAACGCACTTACCTATTTGTGCGCTCTTGTCTAAAACGTATGGCCGGATTACCCTAAAGCCAGTCCATTATTTTGCCATAGAGGTTAGGTTTTATGATTCTGATTACCGGAGCGTCCGGCACGGTGGGCCGAGCTGTTCTGAATGAGGTGCGCAAGAACGGGCAACCCCTCCGTGCCATGTACCGCAGCGAGGAAGAAGCGCGCAAAGCGCCGGCGGGTGTGGCCACAGCCATTGCCGATTTTAGTTTGAAGGATAGCTTGAAAACCGCGTTGCAAGGGGTGGCAACCGTATTTCTGGTCTGCTCGCCAATTCCAGAGCTGACCCAATTGGAAAGCAATGTCATTGACGAGTGCCGGCATAGCGGAGTCGCGCACATTGTCCTGAACTCCTCCATGGGTGCTGGCGATTACCCCAAATCGTTTCCGAGCTGGCACAGGCGCGTCGAAGACAAGCTGCAGGCGTCCGGTGTAGGCTACACCATTCTGAGACCCAATGGATTCATGCAGAATATTGTGGCGTTTTACGCGCCAAGCATTCGCGCGCAAGGAGCGTTTTATGCGGCCATGGGTGACGCTCAAATCAGCTATCTAGACGTGCGCGATGTTGCCGGCGTAGCGGCGCTGGCGCTGGCCTCGCCCGCCGACCATGCCGGCAAGACTTACGAACTGAATGGCCCCGAGGCTGTCACCTGTGCCGACATAGCCGGGCGTATTTCGCGAATCGCGAATCGTCAGGTTACGTTCGTCGATATACCAGAGGAGGCGCAGCGCAAGAGCATGCTGGATTTGGGTATGCCGGCATGGCAGGTGCAAGCCTTGCTCGAGCTGCAGCAATATTACAAGAACGGCCAAGGCGGCGACGTAACCGATGTTTTGCCCGCGCTGCTGGGGCGTCCGCCCGTGAATTTGAATCAGTTTCTAGAAGAGTTTAAAGACCAGTTCCGCAGCCAAGCTGCGGGCGCATAACTAGGAGACGAGCAGCATGAATCCCAAGACAGGACTAACCTTCGACGCGCTGAAAGAGTTTGTACGAAACCACTTCGAAGAATTCGTGAATCGCAAGAACCTCGACATTGCCGATCGCAACTTCGCGCCGGAGTTCGTGGATCATGGTTCCGACGTTCCGCCCGGACTGCCGCCCGGGCCTGCGGGCGCCAAACAATATGTGGGCGGAGCTTACAAGAAGTTCCCCGACATTCACGTGGAAATTCTAGATCTGCTCGCTGAAGACGATAAAGTGGTGGTCCGCAATCATTGGACCGGCACGGAGGCAGCGTCCGGGACGAAGTACGAATTCTCAGGCATCGTAATCTGGCGCATCGCGCATGGCCAATTGGTAGAGAGGTGGGCTTATTTGACGCCGCCCCACCCAATCAAAATGTAGTCGCCGGGGTGATCTGGATCACTTTGCGTGCCTACCCCTCCTGCCGGATTAGTTGCGGCTCGGCGGGCTCTCTCGATATACTGACCACACGACATCCCTTAAAACTCATTAGCCGTTCCAGATGGTTTGTAATCAGGGGTGGGTTGTGATGATCTATAAAGTTATGAAGCCAGTAAAGGAGAGCTCATGAAGTCGGAGGCTATCAGAAAGTTAAGCCTACTTGCAGTTTTGATTGTATTGGCCGGATGCCACAAGAAGGTTGCACAAGCACCCTTGCCGCCCGCGCCGCAACCGGAAGTCGCTAAAGCGCCGCCACCACCACCCCCACCGCCTCCCAAGCGTGAGGAACCGAAGGTAGCAGAAGCGCCGCCGCCCGCGCCCCCACCGGAAGTGAAGGTAACGATGCAGGAGTTGCTGGCGAAAGTCCAGGACGTCTATTTCGACTACGACAAATACGCCATTCGCCCTGACGCCGAAAGCGCCTTGCAGGGTGATGCCATTGCGCTGCGGGAGATTTTCAAGCAGTTCCCCGGCGCCAAGTTAACGATTGAGGGATTCTGCGACGAACGAGGATCGGACGAATACAACTTGGCATTGGGTGATCGGCGAGCGAAGAGTGAACGCGATTTTCTAGTGACTCTCGGGCTGCCCGCGGATCAGTTGACGACAGTGAGTTACGGAAAGGAAAAGCCCGTTTGCACCGATCATACAGAGGAATGCTGGCAGAAGAATCGGCGCGGGCATATTAGCGCGCAGCCTTCCACTACTTAGTTGACGAAGCGCTTCGCCGCCCCAACGGCGAGGCGCTCATCCTTGGGGTTGTTGGCGTTCGCGCTTCATCATTGAAGCGGCCAAGCCCAGAAGACAAAAGATCAATGCCGAAGGTTCTGGGGTTAAGACCGTCGTCGTGATCGTTGCAGAGATTGGATCTCCGTTCCCGTCCAATACCACAAATCCCTGGAAAGCGGCAGTGCCTGAGCCGTCGATCCCGCCGCCCTCGGCGGAAAGTAAGAGCTTGCCAAACAGCGGCACACCGAAGACGATGGGTATATCATCTGTCAACCCGGTACCACAAGTAGAGCCGAGCGGCCCAAACGCGGCGACAGAACCGAAACTGGCGCTACTCGAGCCGCCGGTGGTAAATGAAGCGCTCAGGCAGGGCCGCAGCAGCGCCGCTCCCGTGCCGCCGGTAACTAAGACCTTCAGTAAATCAGAGACTTCAGCTACGCCGACGTCTCCAGTTGCTGGCCCCAACGATTTATCTGCCTCGGCCATGGCCCCAGTGGCCGAACTGAAATCGCTCGCCGTCGCCGTAATCAGTCCAGCTGCTCCGGACACCGAGCAGCTTACGCTGTTACCGGACGGTATTCCCGAAACTCCGTAACAAGTTGCGCTCACCGACGCTCCCGCAACCATCGGCACGACGAGTATAAAGATAGCTTTAAAAACCCCACGAGTCATACAAGTACTTCCTCCTTTTAAGGTGCCTCTATTGGAGCACCCGGAAACATACCTGTCAACGATCAGCCCGGAAAAGCTGTGGATTTGTAGCATTACGCGCTGAGCGTGCTGGTCTTCTTGCGCGCATGCAGGGTAGCCGTTTCAACCGCTGAGATGAGCATTGCTCGCAGACCGTGGCGTTCCAATTCGTGGATGGCCGAAATGGTCACGCCGCCCGGAGTAACCACCTGATCGCGCAGCACGGCCGGATGCAGTCCCGTCTCGCGCACCATTTTCGCCGCGCCTAAAACGGTTTGCTCCGCCAGTTTCGCCGAAACCTCGCGCGAAAGACCCATCTTCACGCCACCCGCGGTGAGCGCTTCAATCACCATATAGACATAGGCCGGCCCGCTGCCTGAAAGCGCCGTAACCGCGTCCATCATGTCTTCTTCCACAAAGCAAACGATCCCTACCGAGCGAAAAATCTGTTCCACCACGTCTTTGTCGGCTGCCGTCGCGACCGCATTATAAGCAAGGCCCGTGGCTCCTTCCTCCACCATCACAGGAATGTTGGGCATGGCGCGGAACATCGCCATCGGCTCGCCCGCATGCTTCTCCAGCACCGGTAGGGGCAGCGATGCCGCCAACGAAACCAGGATTTGCTCCTTTCGCAAAGCAGGCCGTACTTCCTCAAGCAACGCGCTCACCGCTGTCGGCTTCACCGCAATAATGATGATGTCGCTGGCCCGGACCGCTGCCAGATTTCCCCCAGCCGTAACGGGAATCGAGAAACGACGCGCTACCTGCTCGGCGTGCTCGTGCGATTTCGTGGTGGCCAGTAGTAGCTGGTTGGTCGTCAAACCAGCTTTCAAAATGCCGCCGATCAAGGAAGCGCCCATGTTGCCCGCGCCCAACACCGCAATTCTTCGTTTCAGTTCAGCCATACCTTCGAGTGTCTTACGGAACCAACTGATAACTCACAAAAACCAGTCGCTTACCATCGGGCGACCATGCCGGAGCCGATTGCGGCCGCAGTCCTTCATAAAGCCTAGCCAGCACTTTTACCTTGCCGTCGCTCACAGTCTTCAGATTGAGCATTGTGGCGTCCCCTTCGCGCGACCAAAACGCGCTGCGCTGACCATCGCGCGATGGCTGTTCGCCGTCAGCTTTGCTTAATGCGGGTGAGCCAGCGGCGATCTCGATTTTGCCGCCAGCTGCTGGAATTTTCTCGATGTGCCTGCCTTCCTTGAACAGCAATGACGACCCATCGGGTGTCCAAGTCGGGGCTTCAATTCGTCTATCAAACACCGCGACCACGCGCCGATCGGTGGATGAAACGGAAATGGTTTCAAGCGTACTATGCAGCTTCGGCTTGCCCTGCGAAGGCGGCTCGATGCTGACGTTCGAGAAAACCGCCGTTTCAACGGCATCTTTGTCATGCGCGCTCAACCCCAGACCAATATAGAAGGGCTCCGTCAATTTTAGCCGCATTGATCCACCGCCGAAACGAAGATCCTCACCCGCTCGCGCCCAATACAGAAAAAAATCGGCGCCGCGCTTTTCCAAACGCAAGCGTGTAGGCGAGGCCGAGTCTGTTCCAACCTCATGCGTAGCGCCGCCTTTCTCCGCGCGCCATTGCAGCGAAGTTAACCCCGCCACATGAAGCGCCGCGTCAACGTAGGGCGAATCGGCATCGAGCGACTGGCGAATCATGAGCATTGCTTTTTTGTGCGGATTGCCCGTCGTGGTTGTGAAGGCAATGTCGGCCGTGAGCGCGGCATCGCCCGAGAATTTCTTCCAAACGAAATAGAAGGCGTCGGCAGTGCCCCATACGTTTTCACCGCTCGCCGTGAGCGAGTAGCTGCCCTTGGACGCATCGAAGGAGGCAGAGCCTGGATGCAGGACAGTTCCAACATCGGATTGGCCTTCGAAAATGCCTAGCGGTGCCGAGGGCGTTTGGCATTCGGCCGATGGAGCAACCAGGATGGCGCACACCGACGCCGTAATCAAACCAGCTGAACGAGTCATCGTTCGGCTATCATGTCACAGAAAACGGCAAGCGGCTAACTCGTGGCCGCCTTGCCATTTGAAACCCGCGCTCTCACCAGTTTCAACACAATCTCTTCCACTTCATCGAGGGACAGGCCAGTGGTATCGACCAGTTGGGCATCCGGCGCCTGCACTAACGGCGCTTCGCTGCGCGTGCGGTCGCGCTGATCCCGCTGCCGCAAGGCCGCCGCAATCGATTCCACATCTTCTTCGTGGCCGTGCAGTTCGATCGCGCGCCGTTTGGCCCGCTCGACAGGATCGGCATCCAGAAAGATCTTCACCTGCGCTTCGGGAAACACTACTGACCCGATATCGCGCCCCTCCATGACCACGCTGCTTTTTTCGGCCATCTCCCGCTGCACACGCAACAGCGCGCGCCGTACGGCTGGGATTGCCGAGACCTGCGATGCCGCCTGCGAGACCTGCAGATCGCGAATCGCTTCGCTCACATCTTCGCCATTCAGCAGCACGCGGTCGCCAAACGGTAATTCGATGCTGGCTTCCTTCGCCAGTTGCTCCAGCTTATGCATGTCGCTCATCGCCACGTTCAAACGCAGCGCCCAGAGCGCGATGGCTCGATAGATGGCTCCGCTATTGATGTAAACAAAGCCAAGTTTCTCAGCCACTCGCTTGGCCAGTGAACTCTTGCCCGCCCCTGCCGGGCCGTCAATTGCGACAATCACCCGCTTATCGGCCATCAGTTCTGCAGGGCCACCATAGGAGCCCACTCATCACGGTACACTTTCCCATCCTTCATCACGAAGCGCACATGCTGCAGTTGCTCGACATCAGCGCGCGGGTCGGCATCAACCGCAATTACGTCCGCGAACGACCCCGTTTTCAGCGTGCCTGCTTTGCCTTCCAAGTTCAGGAGCCGCGCGGCGTTTAGCGTGGCCATGCGAATGGCGTCAATCGGCTTAGCGCCAAACTCCACCATGGTGGCGAATTGCTTGGCGTTATCGCCGTGCGGATAGACCCCGCCATCGGTGCCGAAGGCCAGCGGCGTGCCCGCCAGATACGCTTTGCGGAAATTCGCCCTCTGCAACTTACCGATAGCCTTCTCTTTCTCAATGGATTCCGGCAGCATGCCCGCTTTCGCGCCTTTTTTCAAAATGTAATCGTCGTTGTAGATATCGAAGACAAGATAGGTGTGATGCTGCTTGGCGAGTTCGATGCCTTCTTCGTCAATCAGGCTTGCATGTTCAACGGAATCGATACCTGCCAGAATGGCGTCTTTAATCGCTTGCGTTCCATGTGCGTGCGCCGCAACCTTGCGGCCGAGCTTGTGCGCCTCGTCGGCGATCGCTTTCATTTCTTCCAGCGTATATTGCTCGGCGCCTGGCGAATCGCCCTTCGACAGCACGCCGCCGGACGCGCAAATCTTGATTAGGTCGGCGCCATATTTGATCACCTCGCGCACCTTTTTGCGCGCTTGCCAGGGACCATCAGCCACGCCGAACTCGGTCACGTTGAATTCGGGCGCGAGCAAATCGTTATCGCAATGGCCGCCGGTAATGCCTAGCGGTGGGCCGGATACGAACAGGCGTGGGCCGGGGATGTCGCCCGCGTTGATGCCATCGCGCAGGGCGACATCGCTGAAGCCAGCCGCGCCGACGTTTCGTACCGTCGTGAAGCCGGCTTGCAGAGTGATGCGTGCGTTGCGTACGCCTTTGACGGTTGAGCGTGGGACGGATACGCCCAGGGATTGATAACCGGAATCGCTCGGATCGCCGGTAAGATGGTCGTGAACGTCAATTAAGCCCGGGAGGCAGAAGCCTTTCGATAGATCGATCTGTTTGGCTTCGGGAGGGATTTGCGCGGCTGCGCCGGACGGGAGAATTTTTTTCACGATGCCGCCTTCGGCTAGGACGACCACATCGTGCGAAACGGTGTCGCTTTCAAGGTCGAGTAAGGCGCCGCAATGGAGGGCGAGGGCATCTTCGGCCTGTAAGATGGCGCAAGCGAGCGTGCTGGTGATGCACAACAATCTTGTTAAGCGCATAGGGAGTCTGGACAAAATCCGAGTATGGCATGGCAGATAAAGCCCTAAGAAGCCGTTAGAGAAACCGGCCACCGCTAGGGTCTCTAGGGAAGGGAATTATTGTCCCGTGATTGCTTCAAGATGTTTACTCAGATTCCGCTCAACCTCCGCTTTGCCGCCGATCGTATCGTTATAGAAAACGACTCTGAAGCTGCGAATATCAAAGGGTAGCTGTGCGCCTCTCTGCGCTAACAAGATAGTGGGCTTGCCCAATGCATGGGCGTAGCCCACTTCGTAAAATACGTTCGGATTCGCCGGAGTTATTTCAGCGATCACAACCTCAGCCTGTTGAATCTCTCGCTGCAGATCCTGAAAAATCACTCCCGGTCCGGCTTTCTCATCGATTCGGAACACTTCGAATCCCGCTGCCTCTGCCTGCTTTTGAATAACCTCGTTATAGAGCTTGTCATACGGCTCCCCGAATTGCATGACCACGAAGGCCCTAGGGCTACTGCCCTTGCACGCGAACTCTGAGAACGAAACGTCATGGTTTCCTTTCGCCATTAACCCAACCTGCCGCCCTTCAAGGGGCTGCGCGAGCAGATGCTGGAGTATAGGAACACCATCCACCAGAACCCGCAGTTCCTGGCCGGATAAATCGACCTCAAGTATATAGTCCCGGTCCATTTGAAGGTTTTGATAACGGCCCGTCGTAGCGAGTGGCCGCAAGCCGAAGCCGCTCACATACTCGCCGACCAAGTAAGCGCCACGAACTCCGCCGATCTCGGCGAATATATAATGCTGTTCTGGCGAACGGTACCCCAGGACGATCCCACCAGCCTGTTCCTTGCCGTCGAAAGGGGCAGAGAATTTGACCTGCACCCGGCAATGCCCAGCTTGCATAGACGCGCTGCTGATTGCTAAACCGAGCGGAAACGACTGGCTTTGAGTGGCAGCTTCTGGGCCTTCGCCCAGAAATTTCTGGCTCGCTCCCGAGATGTCCCATTGGCCCAGTATGGGAACCCAGTTGAGTTTTCCGCTGCTGTTCGTGCCGTTCGCGAGCGGCTCAGGTTGCATAAGTTCGAAGGTGCCTCTACTGTGGGTCATTCTCGCATTTCATGAATCCGTTAACAGCTAATGCGCTGCATCCATCACGGGCTTTGCTGCCTTCGCACGCCGCATCACCCACGGCAAGGGAATTAAACAAGCCACTGCAATCGACATCACGAAAAACGCATTCACAAAGCTAACTGTCCCCGCCTGCGCTTGTGCGATCTGATACATCATCATGAGTCCCTTTTTCGAGGCCGTCACTGCGTCATACCCTTGCGCGACAAACGCAGCCACCAATCCGTCCAGCATCTGTTTGAAATTCGGATTGTTCATGTCCGTATGTCTGCCAAAGTTGTTGAGATGCGTTTGGTTCTGCCGCTCCAAAAAAGTACTCAGCATCGACGTGCCGATGCTGCCCCCCAAATTTCGTGCAAAGTTCGACATGCCCGAAATTTGATTGCTCTTTTCGCGCGGCACACCCACATAATTCAACGTGCTGATGGGGATGAAAATGAACGGCATGAAAATCACTTGCACCATGCGCAAACGCACCATCGTCTGAAAGGGAATTTGCAGATTGATGACCGTCATCCCATACAAGGTGATCGCCGTTCCTAAGAAGCCAATCGAAACCAGCAATCGCGGATCGATTTTTGTGCCTACGAGAAGGCCCACCACCGGCATCATCACTACCAACACGAATCCCGCCGGCGAAAGCGCCATGCCTGCCCGCTCAGCGGTGTAGCCGAGGCTGCTCTGCAAAAACTGTGGAATCAGCACGGTCGTCCCGAACAAAACCATGCCCAGCACGAATGAGAGGAAGACCGCAGTTCCAAAGTTGCGATTGTTGAGCAGGCGCACATCCACAATCGGATGGTCGTGATACCACTCCCACAAGAAAAACGCCACCAGGACCGGCACGGCGATACAAAACAGCGCAGTGATCATGTGCGAGCCGAACCAGTCATCCTCCTGCCCCTTATCCAACACCATCTGCAAGCAGCCAAGGCCGATCACAATCAGCGCCAAACCAATGTAATCCACGCGAATTCCGGATTTCTTCTCTTCCTTCAGCCAGGGTGGATCTTCCACCAGGCGTTGCGTGAGAAATAGCGACAGGATGCCGATCGGGATATTGATGAAGAAGATCCAATGCCAGTTGAAATTATCGGTAATCCAACCACCCAAGGTGGGACCGATGGCGGGCGCAAATACCACGGCCATGCCATACATCGCGAACGCCTGCCCGCGTTTCTCAATTGGAAATGTATCGGCCAGAATGGCTTGTTCCGAGGGCTGCAAGCCGCCGCCGCCGGCTCCTTGCAGGATACGCGCGAAAATCAAAATCGGCAGGCTCGGCGCAATGCCGCACAAAAACGAGCTAACGGTAAACAGGAAAACGCAAAGCATGTAGAAGCGCTTGCGTCCTAAAACCGTGGAAAGCCAGCCGGAGATCGGCAGTATGATCGCTGCCGAAACCAGGTAACTGGTCAACACCCAAGTCGCTTCTTCGTAGGTTGCGCCCAGTGAGCCGGCAATTTTGCGCAAAGCCACATTGGCAATGGAAGAATCCAGCACTTCCATGAAGGTGGCCAGCGTCACCGTCATGGCCACGACCCACGGATTATGAGCCGGTTTCCAATTGCGATAAGCCGGAGGAGCCGATAGCGCCATGTCCACTACTCCGCGATACGAACTTCAGGTTCAACCGACATGCCAGGGCGCAAACGATCAAGCCCCTTTTGGTTCTTGTTGAAACGGATGCGCACCGGAATACGCTGCACCACTTTGACATAGTTGCCGGTAGCGTTTTCCGGCGGCAGCACGCTGGTGATGGCTCCGGTAGCGCCGCCGATATCTTCCACATAGCCTTGGAAATCCTGTTTAAGCGCATCAATATGCAAAGTCGCCTTTTGGCCAGGCCGCAGGTTCCGCAATTGCGTCTCTTTGAAATCGGCCGTTACCCAGACGTCATCGATTTGTGCAATGGTCAGCAATTGCTGCCCCGCGGCCACGTGAGCGCCCACTTCCGCTGAACGCTTCATCACAACGCCGCCCACCGGAGCGCTGATTTTCGTATAACCGAGGTTGAGGCGGGCTTTTTCCACTTGCACTTCCTCAGTCTTGGCCGCCGCTTCTTCGGAATTGACAGCTGCGCGCCTCACGGCCAGCTGCGCCGGAGCGTTGCGCTGGTATTGGGCTAAGCGGCTTTGCGACTCCGCCACCTGCGCGCGCTTCTGATTTACGATTTGCAAATCCGACTCGACATTGCCCTGCGCGGCTGCCACGGCGGCGGCCTGCGCTTTCGCCGTCGAAACGGCTGCGTCGAATTCCTGTTTGGAAACTTCTTCTTTCGCGATCAGAGTCTTGAAGCGCTCCAGGTCCGATTGCGCTTTTTCATTATTGGCTTGCGCCTCCGCTAGCTTCGCTCTGGCTGTTTCCACATCCCTTTCAGCGGTGGCGAGCGCAGCTTGCGCATTGGCTAAATCGGCCTCGCCGCCTGAAATGTTAGTCACGTTTTGCACTTGTGTGATAGGCACATTGGGCTGTTGCGCGAACACCATGCTGCGCGCTTGCGCGAATTGCGCCTCGGCTTCATCTAAGGCCACTTGGTAATCGCGCGGATCAAGATCAACCAGCGGATCGCCCGCTTTCACCAACTGATTATCATCCACATAGACGCGTATGACCGTGCCTTCCACGCGCGAACTGATCTGGTTTAAATGAGCATCCACTTCGGCGTCGTCGGTGGTTTCGAACTGGCTCACGTGCAGCCAGTACAAGGTGCCGCCAATCGCGATCGCGGCCAGCACGACAAAAAATATGGTGAACGCTTTCGCCCGACCGCTCTTTGGCGGTGGCGCTGGCGTTTCGGGCTTCGCCGCCCCGCCGCCTGCTGGCGTTTCGGCGTCTTTCTGTAAAACACTCATTTGTGCCCCTCGCTCTGCTGATTCGTTAGACTGAGTTCCGCTTCTCCTGTGGCGCGCGCCAAGCTGAGTTTTGCCAACTGGTAAGAAAACAGGCTCGATATGTAGTCGCTATCGGCGCTGGCCACCTGCTGCTGCGCTTGCACTACTTCCAGCGTAGTCGCCACGCCTGCGCCAAAACGGTCGCGTGCCTGCGCTAAAGTGTCATTTGCCAGCGTCCGGCTGGATTCCGCTAAATGCACCTGGCCACTGGCCGCTTCGAGATCGATCAACGCGGTGCGGACTTCTTGCTCCACCTTGCCTCGTTCATTAGCGAGCTCCGCCTGCCGTTGATCGAGCGTGGTCTGTGCTTCGAGGATATCGCCTTTCACCCGGCCGCCCTGCCAGATGGGAACATTCACCGCACCGGTAACGGCAAAAGCACCATGCGTTTTCTCTGGATTGGGTCCGATTACGCCATAATTCCCATTCAACGATGCGGAGGGCAAACGTTCCGCCCGGGCTGCCGATAGCGCTATTTGAGCGGCCTTCACGCCAGCCGTCAAAGCTTGCAAATCGGCGCGCCGCTCGAATGCCTGTTGAAGGGCGGCATTCGCGTCGGGAATACTGCCGCCTTGGCTCGACAACGGCTCAGCTAGAATCAATTCCCGGTCTTGCGGCAAGCCGATCAAGCGCGCCAGCGAAATTTTCTGCTTGCGTAACTCTGCATCGAGCGTGCTCAGCCGCTGCTGTTCGGTTTGCAATTCGACCGCGCTGCGTGTGACATCAATGCGCGCGTTTGTGCCGGCTTCGCGCCGAACCTCAGCTTGCCGGTTAATAGCTGCGGCGTTGGCAACCTCCGCGCGCTGCGAATCCACTCGCGCCGCCGTGGCTACCGTCTGCAGATAGCTGCCGCCCACCGCCAGCACCACCAGTTCACGAGCATCTTTGGCGTTTAACTGCGAAGCTTTCTCCGTCTCTTGCGAAGCGTGCCAATTGCGCCGCGCCACCGGGTCATAGATGGATTGACTCAGCGTCCCCTGGAGCGACGAATAGTTGTACGGTCCGACAACGGAGGGAATGGAGAATCCTACGGAAGCCGGAACGTTGAATTGAAACCCGAAAGCTGCTAAGTTCACTTGCGTAACGGTATCGCTGGCACTGGCTGCGATTGCAGGTAGCAAAGAGCTCAGCGCCTGGATGCGCGCGGCTCGCGAAGCGCGCTCCGCATTGCTCGCGGTAATCGGCCCAAGGTTGGCGGCTAACCCGCGCTTTACCGCATCGGCCAGTGTCAGCGTGACAGGCCCCGGCGGCAATTCTTTTCCTGGCACGCTGCCCGCAAAGTCTCCGTTCACCTGAATGCTGCTGTTCACCGTGGCGGGTCCGGTGCCGGCCACCGGGGTCTGCTGTGTGCTAACCGCGCCCGCTTGGTTGCTCGCGGCAGAGATTGGTAACTGCATAGCGCGCGTGCTTGTCTGGGCGCCCGAACTGGCCGTTTGAGCGTAGATATTTAAGCCGCCGCCAGTGATAAGACAGAAGGAAATGGCAATGCCGCGTCTCATGAGGAATAATTCATGCACAAATGTATCATATTGCGTACATGCATGTATATAATTAATTCGAGAGATGGCGGTAAATAAACATCAGCAAAGAACCGCAGCCACGCGCCGCAAGTTGCTGGCGGCGGCGCTGCGCGTGTTTGCGCGCGATGGTTTTGAGGCGGCGCGCCTGGAAGACATCGCGGCTGAAGCGGGCCATACGCGCGGTGCGTTCTACGCGAATTTCGAGACCAAAGAAGATCTATTCTTCGCGCTGCTGGAAAAGCACGCCAGTGAACGGCTGCTGCGCCTGCATCGGCGGCTCGAACTGGGTGACGGCGTTGCGGACCGAATGCGTATCTTGCGCGCTTTCTACCTGGAGCGCGCTACCGACCGCACATCTATGCTGCTTACCCTGGAATTCAAGCTTTTCGCGCTGCGCCATCCCAAAATGCGCGCGCGGCTTGCCTCCGCACATCGCCGCATTCGCGCCGGCTTGAAATACGACGCCCTCGCCAAGTTGCTACCTTCCTATCAGCCAGACGAACGGCACGAACTCGATAAGGTTCTTCTCGATGTCATCCTCTCCGGACTGGTGTTAGAGCACGCTTACGATCCTAAGCGGATCTCCGCAAAGCAGACAGTCGACACTTTGGGACGGGCTTTCGATTTGCTCATTGGCTCCAAAAGCTGACGACCTGAGCCTATTGCCAGCCTTGAAAGTGCACGGTGAAATCGCGCTGCTGACTGGTGGGCTGGTAGTTGCATTGCGCCGGCCGATAGGTCCAGGTGGCGACGACCTTCAGTGCTTCGGCCGCTAAGTCGGCGTGCGTGTCGTCGAGGACCTTGAGGTTGGTCGTGTGGCCATCTTGGTCGACAAAACCGTGGACAACAATATCGATCGTTTTGTCTGAGTACTGTTTCGTGGGCGGTTGAATCGTGTAGTCGGCGTAAGCGGGAGTGAATGAATTGCACGCGTGGGTGATGGTAGCGCCGATGGGATATTCGAAATGATCCATCGGAAAGCCGGCAGGACGGACCTCGATGTTGCTGTCGATCTCAACAAGCTTAGCGCCGTTGTTCCAACGCTCGATGTGACCGGGCAGGAAGCCGTTGTTGAAGCGGTAAAACTTCGATTGTTTGGTGACGACGTCGTCAACTTTCTCGTAGATGAGATAGCCGGCCGCTTTGTCAACGCAGAGGGTGCCCGACTGATGGCGTGTGCCCGCGATGGTGTCGAAGTCGACACAAGTAGCGGGTGTGCCTTCCACTAACTGATCGCTAATCGCGCGGATGAGATCGCTCTGATCAAAGCGCAGGAGATTGACTGGAATCAACTTAAGAACCATCACCATGGCGGCTGGCGCAGGGATGCTTCGATAAGTTGCGAACTCCGGGCCGTTTTGCACCTTCGAATATTGATAAGCGCCGTAAGAATAGTCCCAGCGCTTGAGGTCCGGCCTCGCAACGAGAATCTTGATTGATCCTTCGGCGGCGCCACCAGGTTCAGGATTGAATACGTGGAAAGTGAAAGACTCCTCGTTCATGGGCCACACGGGAGAACTGAGTTGCGTGGCGTGTTCCAGAAGGCTAACCGCGCGGGCGCGGAGTTGCGGATCTTCCGATTGGGCGGTGGATTGCGCCGCTGCGTATTGGGCAAAAAGGACAGCGGCGACAGGGAGGAATCGGCTAGTTGTCCTCATGGGGGCGCCTATCAGAGTATCAGGTTTTGGGACCTTACCGCAGTTCCACTTCTTTCAGCCAATCCGGCCGCTTCAAAACTTCGCGCGGGCGCGGGCCATCGGGCGGTCCAATAATCCCATCGCGCTGCATCATATCCAGAATGCGCGCCGCTCGTCCGTAGCCAAGCTTGAGGCGGCGCTGCAACGTCGAAGTGGAAGCCTTACCCGCCTCCAGCACGACGCGCACAGCGTCTTCGTACACGGGATCTTGTTCGCCGTCGAATACTTCATCCTCGCCGGCTTCCAATTCCTCCTCCGATGGGGGCGCCATCAGGAAACTTTCGTCGTATTCCGGCGTGGCTTGATTCTTCCAGAAATCGACCACACGGTTGGTTTCCTGCTCGGTGACATATGCGCCGTGAACGCGCGTTAGACGCGAAGAACCGGGAGGCAGAAATAGCATGTCGCCCTTGCCCAGTAAGTGTTCGGCGCCCATACTGTCCAGCACTGTGCGCGAATCCACGCGCGTGGCCACCCGAAAGCTGATGCGCGACGGAAAATTCGCCTTGATCAAACCGGTGATCACGTCCACGCTGGGGCGCTGGGTCGCCAAAACGAGATGCATGCCCACCGCTCTCGCCATTTGCGCCAGTCGCGTTATGCACTCTTCGACATTGGCGCGTTCCAGCATCATCAAGTCCGCTAATTCATCAATCAAAATCAGCACATACGGTAAATTGCGCAGATTTTCATCTTCTTCGGCTTCGTCAAACAGACTGCGCGGCTCAGCCCGCAACTGCACCATTTTGCGGTTGTATTGGTCGATGTTGCGCACGCCTTGACCCGCCAGCAGCTTCAGCCGCCGTTCCATTTCTAGCACCGCGTTGCGCAAAGCGTTGGTCGCCTTCTTGGGCTCGGTGATGACGGGCGTGAGCAGGTGCGGGATGCCTTCGTAGATGCCCAATTCGACGCGCTTTGGATCAACCATGATCATGCGAACTTCATCCGGTGTTGCTTTGTACAGAAACGACATGATCATGGCGTTCAGCATCACGCTCTTGCCCGATCCGGTAGAGCCGGCAATCAGCAAGTGCGGCATGTTTTCGAGCGGGGCCACTTTAATGCGCCCATTGATATCTTTGCCAAGCGCGATGGTCATCTTCGACGACGCGTCGTTGAACTCGGCCGATTCCAGGATGGCGCGTAAACTGATGACTTCGCGGCGCGAATTCGGCACTTCTATACCAACGGTCGATTTGCCGGGAAGACGCTCAATCAGGACGGATTCGGCCTGCAAACCCAGACACAAGTCTTCGTGCAGCGTGGTGATGCGGCTATATTTGATGCCGGCTTCCGGCTTATATTCGAAAGTCGTCACTACCGGGCCGGGATTGATCTGCACTACCGAACCCAAAACGTTGAACTCTTCCAGTTTCGATTTGATACGGCCGGCCACATCCTTCAGCTCAAAACTGTCATAACCGTTACCGGGGGCTGGCTCGTTCAACAGATTGGTGGATGGAAGCTCATAGGTCTTGCGGCGACGCAACTCTGTGTGGGGCGCCTCGAATGGCCGGGCACGCATGGGCTGTGCCACGGGAACGGGCATAGTTTGCACAGCCGGCTGCTCTACCAAGGGGCGGATCGGAATGTCTTCTTCAACCTCTTCCTCCGTCTCTTCCTCATTCAGGGGCTCAGGCATGTCAAAAGGCGGTTCTTCTTCTCGATCCCGGGTTTTGCGCGTTGAGCGTAGCGAGAGATCTTCCACAATGGCCGGTTCCAGGCGTGACTTGGCAACTGCGGGTTTGCCTTGGTCCTTTTCGTTGCGCTTGGCCACGCGCTCGGCCGCCTTGGCCTTCGCCCTTTCCACAGCGCGCGCGCGTTGTTCCGCTCTGGCAGCCCGCCAAGCCTTGAAACGGTCTTTGATCTTGGCAATCGTGCCGCCGAATAAACGCGTGAGCACTGCGACTTCAAACGTCGTGGCAAAATACAGCGCAATGACACCAGCGGCAGCCGTGATAATCGCCGCGCCCACCAAATCGCAGCGCGCGCGCAGATAATCCGCGATTACCAAGCCGATCATTCCGCTTGGACGAATAGCACTGCCAATCAGCCAGTGGCGCGGCGCCAATCCGCACGCTGTCGCTGCGCAAAACCACAGCGCCAAGCTTCCGAAGATGCGGAACCACGGCGCTTCCACGGGCGCGGACCGCACCCATTTCCAGCCAAGCAGGCCCAGGTGGATGGGTAACAAAAAAATACTGAGGCCAAAAATCTGGAGTAGAAGATCAGACCACTCCGCGCCTGTGCGCCCCAGCAGATTGTGAATTTGAGTTGAACCGGTCGCAGTGTCCCACGATGGATCGCTTGATGAATAGGAGAGCAGGCTCAGCCAAATGGCCAGGCAGAGCAACAGCAATAGGAACCCTACCGCCTCATTGAGCCGGGTGTGGCGAGTTGGAGAAAGGAAATTCATCCGCCTACGCGGAAGAACGCCAGAGCGATTACTATTATGCCAAATGCGATTCGGTACCATACGAAAACGCTAAGGCTGTGGCGTTTCAGGTACTTCATAAAGAAAGCGATAACAAGCAAACCCACCACTGCGCTGACGGCGATTCCTACCAGATAGGGCACGTGCATGTTCTCCGCCAGACCCGTTTTATGCAGCTCCCAGGCTTTCTTTGCGGCAGCGCCGGCGATGACCGGCGTTGACAACAGGAATGAGAATCTGGCAGACGCTTCGCGGCCGAAAGTCCGGAAGCGCGCCGTGGTAAGCGTCACGCCGCTACGCGAAACGCCCGGTATGATCGCCAGGGCTTGCGCAATGCCCACTAATAGCGCATCAACCCAGGTCATCTGATCCAGCCCGATCTTGGCCTGGCTCGCGCGGTCGGAAACCCACATCAAGATGCCAAAAATAATCATTGCGGTACCGATGATGTAGGGCGTGCGCCACATCGCATCAGCATATTTCTCAAATTTCAAGCCGGCTAGAGCGGCCGGGATCGTGCCCAAAACCAGCAGCCATAAAAGCGAGCGGCTGTTTTCGTCCGGATGCGAACCGCGATAAGAGATGCCGATACCGTTGAGGATGACCTGCACCCAATCACGAAAGAAATAAACCAGAACAGCCACCAGCGTGCCCACATGCAAGGCCACATCGAACGAAAGGCCAGGGTCTTCCCAATGCAACAATTCCGGAATCACCGTCAAGTGCGCGGTGCTACTGACGGGCAAGAATTCGGTTAAACCCTGAATAATCGCGAGGAAGACTGCTTGGTATAAGGGCATAATTAGATGTGTAAGTAGATTCCTTTTTGTTGCGAACCTTCGCTATCGTAGCTTAACCTACTAACCCGATAAAAACCTTTCTCAATGCGCGCCACGAAAATTGTTGCCACACTTGGGCCTTCCACCGATTCCGACGCTGTTATGCGTTCCTTCTTTGAGGCACATGTAGATGTATTCCGGCTGAACGCGTCGCACGGCACGCATGACGACCATGGCCGGAGAATCAAAAAAATCCGCGAACTGGCGGCTGAGTTTAAGCGTCACGCGGGGATCCTTCTCGATTTGCAGGGTCCCAAGATCCGGCTCGGCACGTTTAGGGAGGGTCCGCAGTTCCTGCGAGACAATTCCATCTTCACGATCACGACCGAGCAGTTGGAGGGAACCGCCGAAATCGCTTCAACCAGCTATGCGGATTTTTCGCGAGATGTCAAACCTGGCGATGCGGTTCTGTTGGCCGACGGTTCAATCCAGTTGCGGGTGATCGACAACGACGCCGTGGCCGCGCGCTGCCTGGTGGTGAGCGGCGGCGTAATCAGCGATCGAAAGGGCATCAACCTGCCGGGTGTCAAAGTGAGCACGCCCTCGCTTTCTAAGAAAGACGTGGCGGATGCGCATTTCGGAGTGGAGCAGGGCGTCGATTTCCTGGCGCTTTCCTTCGTGCGGCAAGCACGCGATGTGCTGCGCTTGCGCCATCTTCTGGACGAAGTGGAAGCGAAGCAACCGATCATTGCCAAGATTGAGAAGCCGGAAGGCTGGCACAACCTGGATTCCATTTTGGAAGAGTGCGACGGCGTGATGGTGGCGCGCGGCGATCTGGGCGTTGAAATGGCGCTGGAGAAAGTGCCGGCTATTCAGAAAGCCATCATCGAAAAGGCCCGCGCCCGCGGGCGCTTTGTCATTACGGCCACGCAGATGCTCGAATCCATGATTGAGAATCCGTTGCCTACGCGCGCGGAGGTGAGTGATGTGGCTAACGCTATTCACGATGGCACCAGCGCGATTATGCTCTCGGCCGAAACGTCCGCCGGCAAGCACCCGATTGAAGCGGTAAGGATGATGGCACGGATTGCGTGCGAAACCGAAACGGCTCTCAAGCAGCAAGGGTTTCGCAGCGCGTGGGAAACGTCCGAGCAGGACATTCGGGAGATCATAGCCAATGCGGCGTATCATTGCGCGCGTACCGCTGGGGTGGTGGCGCTAGCTGTGGGAACGAGCAGCGGCTCGTTCGCGCGACTGCTGGCACGTTACCGTCCGCCCGTCCCGATCTATGCCTTCACCTCAAGCGAGAGTGTGGCCCGCCAGCTTTCCATCATCTACGGAGTAGAGGCGATCGTTACACCCGAAATGACATCGACGGATGAGATGCTGACACAGATGGAGCATGTGCTTGTCTCGGCAGGCCACGTCAAGCCGGGCGATAACATTGTGTTCGTTGCCGGCCAGCCAGTTGGAATGCGCGGCTCTACGAATATGTTAAAGCTGCATCGCGTAGCGGGCATCCGAACGTAATAATGTACGACGCGATTTTGCTCATTTCGTTTGGTGGTCCGGAGCGGCGCGAAGACGTGATGCCGTTCTTAGAAAACGTTACGCGAGGCCGCAACATTCCGCATGAACGGCTTTTGGAAGTGGCCGAACATTACTATCATTTCGGCGGCAAGAGCCCGATTAACGATCAGTGCCGCGCATTGATGGCGGCGCTGCGAAGAGAGTTAGATGCCCATGAGATTCGGCTGCCCATCTATTGGGGGAATCGCAATTGGAGTCCCTTCCTGGCCGATGCGTTGCGACAGATGCGGAACGATGGCGTAAGACGCGCGCTTGGTTTGGTGACATCTGCCTACAGTTCATATTCGGGCTGCCGGCAATATCGCGAGAACGTTGCCGCCGCGCAAGCTGAAGTGGGTGAGGGTGCGCCGGCGGTGGATAAGCTGCGGGTGTTTTACAATCATCCGGGCTTTGTGGAGGCGTCCGTGCTGCGCGTGCGCGAGGCATTAGCGCAGTGGCCGGAAGGCGAACGCGCTGCGGTGCGCTTGGTCGCCACGGCGCATAGCATCCCTTGCTCAATGGCGCAAACGAGCGACTACGAAAAGCAGTTGCGTGAGACAACTCGACTGGTCGCAGAAGCGGTTGGGTTTGCGGAGTGGGACTTGGTTTATCAAAGCCGCAGTGGACCAGCGACGCAGCCTTGGCTCGAACCCGATATCCTGGACCACTTGAAGAACCTGCATGCAGCAGCTGTACGGAATGTCGTCGTCGCGCCGCTGGGCTTCATCTCCGATCATCTGGAGGTGCTGTACGATCTCGATACTGAAGCGCAAGAGCTAGCCGGCCAACTGGGTATGCGGATGCTGCGCGCTGCCACTGTCGGCACGCATCCGATGTTCGTCGGCATGCTGCGGCAGCTGATCGCGGAAAGGCTCTCTCTTAGTCAAAGCAGGCTGGCTATTGGGCAGTTCGGCCCTAATCACGATGTGTGCCCGCTCGACTGTTGCCCTGCTCCGCAGCGCGCCGGTAGACCTCCCGCTTCGGAAGCCCTAAGCGTTTCGCGACCGTCTTGATGGCCTCCATGCGGTCCATGCCTTGCGCTTCAAGGTGAGCGACTTCCTCCAACGGATCGCTTGCGCTGGGCTGCTCGACAGCGCGACCCATGACCAACGTGATCTCGCCTTTAATCGAATCGCGCGCACTCAGCACGGCGTGAATTTCCGCCGCCGAACCACGCAGGAATTCCTCGTGGATCTTTGTCAGCTCACGCGCCAACACGATGGGCCGCGTGCCGAGTTCGGTCTCCATGTCCTTGAGCGACTCCAAGATCCGATGCGGACTCTCGTAGGCGATCAAGGTGGCTGATTCCGCTGCCAGCGCGGCCAGTGCTTTGCGCCGCGCCGTTTGCTTCGGTGGCAGAAAGCCGATAAAACGAAATTCGTTTGTCGGTAGTCCGGAAGCCGCCAACGCCGTCAAGACGGCGGAAGCGCCGGGAATCGGGACAATTATGATTCCAGCCGCCAGCGCTGCCGCCACCAAGCGATAACCGGGGTCGGAGATGAGCGGCGTGCCCGCATCGCTGACTAGCGCCACCGAGTCGCCGCGATTCAAAATGTCGACGAGTTCCTGGGACCGCGCTTGTTCGTTGTGCTCATGACAAGCGAGCAAGGGCTTACGAATGGCAAAATGCTGCAACAACTTCGAGGTCTGCCGGGTATCTTCACAGGCCACCACCGCCACTTCGTCACGGAGAATACGTAGAGCTCGCAGCGTGATGTCCTCTAGATTGCCGATGGGCGTGGCGACGAGATAAAGAATTCCGGGCAAGCATTTCAAGGTTAGCGCTGGCGTTGAAATAACGCTTGAAATTGGCCGTATTATATGTACCGCTCCGTTGATTTTTCATCTTCATTTGTGGGCCGACGGAGACCCGCGGGAGGGCTGACCAGGAGGTCAGCCGCAGACCGGGAGGTCTGCCCCACAAGCGCGAGGTCCACGGGGATGCGGTTGAAAATTACCCTGGGCTGGTACTGTGGCGCTGGAGGGGCGTTCACGGACACGGCTGCGGTCTACAATGGTTAACCATGCGCCCAGTTCTCGCTTTACTCAGTGCCTTCGCACTTTCCACTCAAGCCGCCGACACGCCAGCGGCGCTTAGAGGTTACTCGGCTCAAGCATCGGCGAGCGAGATTCAGTGGGAACAGAAGTTCAAAGAGATCCCGCAGCCGGATCGCTTGCGCGAGAACATGCGGCGGCTCACGGCGCGCCCGCACCACGTTGGCTCGCCCTATGACAAAGACAACGCGGAGTGGCTAGCGGCACAGTTGAAATCCTGGGGACTGGACGTGCAGATCGAAACCTTCGACACGCTGTTCCCCACTCCGAAGGAACGATCACTCGAATTGCTGGAGCCCGTCAAGTACACCGCCAAACTGGAGGAACCAGGGCTTGCCATCGATCCAACATCCAATCAAAAGAGCGAGCAGCTTCCCACCTACAATGCCTATTCCATTGATGGCGATGTTACGGCTCCCATCGTTTACGTCAACTACGGCAGCCCGGACGATTATAAAGAACTGGACCGCATGGGTGTCTCGGTACAAGGCGCGATTGTGTTGGCGCGCTATGGAATGACGTGGCGCGGCATTAAGCCGAAGGTCGCCGCCGAACATGGGGCGGTGGGTTGCCTTATCTATTCGGACCCTCACGAAGATGGGTATTTTCATGGCGACGTTTATCCCAAAGGACCCATGCGGCCGCCATTCGGGGCACAACGCGGCAGTGTAATGGATATGCCAGTTTATCCGGGCGACCCGGCGACTCCGGGTATAGGCGCCGTGGAAGGCGCGAAGAAATTGCCGCTCAGCGAAATCACTACGCTGACGAAAATTCCCGTGATGCCCATCTCTTATGAAGATGCGGAACCGTTCCTGAAGAACCTGGGTGGTGAGCTGGTGCCGGCGGCTTGGCGCGGTTCGCTTCCGACGCCTTATCACGTTGGCCCGGGACCTTCGAAGGCGCATTTCCATCTTAAGTTCAATTGGGATCGCAAGCCGCTCTACGACGTTATCGCTAAAATTCCGGGCTCGAAGTATCCAGATGAGTGGATTATCCGCGGCAATCATCATGATGCCTGGGTCAATGGCGCGCAAGATCCCATCTCCGGCGCGAGTCCCGAACTGGAAGAAGCGCGCGCACTCGGCGAGTTAATCAAGCAGGGCTGGAAGCCGGACCGCACGATCATCTATTGCTTCTGGGACGGCGAAGAGCCCGGTCTGCTCGGCTCGACTGAGTGGGCCGAGACCCATGCCGACGAACTGAGACAGCATGCGGTTGCCTATATCAACTCGGATGGCAACGGCCGTGGCTACTTCTTTGCGGGCGGCTCCCACTCGCTCGAAGACTTCGTCAATAGCGTGGCGAAAGACATTCAAGATCCCGAAACCAAGATGACCATTTGGCAACGGCTCCGCCTGAGGCAAATCTCTAATGGCACGCCGAAACTGCGCGCCGAACTGAAATCCCGGCCCGACCTGCGGATTGCGGCTTTAGGATCAGGGTCGGATTATACGGTCTTCACCGACCACCTCGGAGTGGCCAGCCTCGACCTCGGATTCGGAGGGGAAGACACGGGCGGGCAGTATCACTCGATCTACGACGATTTCTACTATTACACGCATTTCGACGATACTGACTTCGCGTACGGGCGCGCCCTGGCGCAAACCGCCGGCTCCATGGTGATGCGCTTGGCGGACGCTCCTATCCTGCCGTTCAAGTTCACCAACTTCGCCGACACGATCCATACCTATATAACGGAGATCAAGGAACTCGATTCCAACCAGCGCGACCATGCCAAAGAATTGAATTCTGAGATTGATGAAGGCGTGTACAAGGCGATTACCGATCCCAAAAAGAAGCTGGTGCCGCCTGCCAAAGAACCTGTTCCTCCGTACCTCAATTTCGCTCCGCTTGATAACGCGGCCGATGAACTGACGCGCGCCTCGGAAGCTTATGAGAAAGCCTTTGAGGCGGCCGGCAGCCAAGCTCCCGCCAGTCTGAACGCTAAGTTGATTAAGAGTGAGCGGCTGTTAACCGATTCCGGCGGGCTGCCGAACCGGCCGTGGTTTGAAAATCTGGTCTATGCGCCGGGCCTGTATACCGGCTACGGGGTGAAGACCATCCCCGGCGTGCGGGAAGCGATTGAACAAAAACGCTGGACGCAAGCAGACGAACAGATTGTGCGGGTGGCGAAAGCGCTGCAGAACGAGGCTGATCTTTTGGACGAAGCGGCGAAAGAGCTGGGGAACGGACGCTAGACGCAGACGCCGATGCCATCCTGCCCCACCTGAAAATTGGGGCATTATAAACTGCATGTTTGCACATGCCGAAACGCAAACCTGAAGATCTGCGCAGCCAGCGCTGGTTCGTTCCCGAAAGCGCACCTGGTTTCGCGCACCGGTCGCGACTGAAGCAAATCGGTTACCGCCGCGAAGATGTCACCGGCAAACCGGTGATCGGGATCATCAACACCTGGAGCGAGATCAATCCTTGCCACTCTCACCTGCGCGAACGGGCTGAGTTCGTAAAACGGGGTGTTTGGCAAGCGGGTGGATTTCCGGTAGAAATTCCGGCGATGCCTCTGACGGAAGTCTACATGAGGCCGACGCCAATGCTTTATCGCAATCTGCTGGCGATGGAAGTAGAAGAACTGCTGCGCTCGATGCCGATGGACGGGGTTGTTCTGATGGGGGGCTGCGATAAAACAACGCCCGGATTGTTAATGGGCGCGATCAGCATGAATATCCCAGCTATCTATTTGCCGGCCGGGCCGATGCTGCGGGGTAATTGGAACGGCAAGTTTCTGGGTAGCGGCACGGATGCGCGCAAAATTTGGACGGAGCGCTGCGCGGGCAACATCACGCAGGAAGAATGGCTCGGGGTGGAAGATGGCATTGCCCGTTCGCCGGGTTTCTGTATGACCATGGGGACCGCCTCGACGATGACCGCGTTGGCGGAGGCGCTGGGGATGACACTGCCGGGCGCATCCTCGGTTCCCGCGGCCGACTCGAATCACCCGCGCATGTGCCTCAATTGCGGGAATCGGATTGTGGAGATGGTTTGGGAGGATTTGAAACCTTCGGACATTCTGACGCGCGAAGCTTTTGAGAATGCGATTACAGTGGACATGGCCATCGCTGGTTCCACCAACGCAATTATTCATCTGGTGGCGCTGGCGGCGCGGCGCGGTATCAAGTTAGAACTTGAACTCTTTGACCGGATCTCAGATCGGGTTCCGGTGCTGGCTAATATTCGACCCTCCGGCGCGTATCTGATGGAAGACTTTTACTATGCGGGCGGATTGCGCGCGCTTATGGGGCAGATTGGCGACCTATTGCATCTGGAGAGCCGCACGGTGAACGGTCATACGCTTGGCGAGAATCTGGCGGGCTCCTCCATCATTAACAAAGACGTGATCCGGCCGCGTGAGGATGCGCTGGCCGATACGGGCGGCACGGTTATTCTGCGCGGCAGCCTGGCGCCTGATGGCGCGGTTATTAAGATTTCCGCCGCGACGCCGAGATTGCTGCAACACACCGGCACCGCTGTTGTGTTCAGGAACTACGACGATTTGGAAGAGCGGATCGACGATCCCGATCTGCCTGTTACGGAGAATTCCGTGCTGGTGCTGCAAAGCGCGGGGCCGTTGGGAGGTCCGGGTATGCCGGAGTGGGGCATGCTGCCCATCCCTAAAAAGCTTCTCGATCAGGGTGTGCGCGATCTGGTGCGTATCTCCGATGCTCGGATGAGTGGAACGGCCTACGGGACTTGTGTGTTGCATGTGTCTCCCGAGAGTCATGTGGGAGGGCCGCTCGCCTTGGTTAGAGATGGCGATCTGGTGTCGCTAGATGTAGCGGGGCGTAAGCTCGATCTGCTGGTTTCGGAGGGCGAACTTGCAGCGCGACGAAGTCAGTGGAAGAAGCCGGTGCCGAGCTTCGGGCGCGGCTATGGCGCGCTCTATCTGGAGCGCGTGACACAAGCCAATCAAGGTTGTGATTTCGATTTTCTCAGCGGCACGGCAGCTACGGCCGAGCCAGAGATTCATTGAAGACGAACTAGGCGGCGATGTCCATTTTCCCGGCGCGATCGCTGGTTTCCCGTTCGTGTTTCTTTTTCGCGAATTCCAATTGGCGGACGGCCATGTCATAGCTGGCTTCCCAGCGATAATTCGCGAGACGGTTCTGGCGGAATTCCTTAACGCATTTGAGTGCGCGGTGATAGGTTCTCTCGGCGCGCAAGCGATAACGGTCGAATTGAGCGAGGCGTTTGAAATCGCTGTCCAGCCATCGGGACGGGTCGGGCCGGCTGGCGAGCAACTCCACTTCTATGGCTTTGCAGGCGCGCTGACGGCGCAACAGAAGCCAGCGCTCGCAGGCCAAGTCCTCAACGAGTGAGTACTCGTGGGTGGAGGCTGGATGATAGTGGTCCATTAAGCTGGCCGTGAGCTGAAAGAAGTCCTCGACATTTTCGCCAGCGGCGAGGAGTTGGGCTGTGTTGGGCCGCAGTGACCCAGCTTCGGGATTCGAAACAGGAGGTAGATTCACCCCAGGCGACGGCAGAACCGGTAAGGGTTCTGGTTCTTGAGGGATGGGCGCAGGCGCAGCGGCCAACCCGATGGTGCGATTCATTTTGCGCTCAGCAGCTCGAGAGAAAGAACGAGGAATCATAGTGTTGTCCGAGAAATCGTATGTCTGAGGCACCCTAAGCGGCGGCTGGCAGCGTTTCGGCGACTCCTTTGGTTGAAGTAGAGGCGACTGAGGCGCCTTCCAAGGCTTGCTGCAGCAATTCCTGCTTGCGGGCGGCGCTGAGAGTGGCGAGATAGCCCTCGAGTTTCTGAATTGAAAATTCAAAGCCAAATGCGGCGAGATCAAAGGGTTGGTTGCGGTGCGCGGCCAAGAGATAAGCTTGGGCGGCTTGGGCGAGGGATTCGGCTTCTTTGGCTTTGCGTTCTTTTTGCAGGCGCAGCAGTTCGGCCATTTCCTTTTCGCGGCGGCGAGCAAGGCGAGCTTCCTGAATTTGCAGATTGCGAAATTCTTTTTCGTGTTTGCGGCGGATTTCCATTTCGGTGAGGATGGCGCGCGCGGGTGCGTTGTATTTGCTGTCGCGGGCGACCCACTCGATGCGGATGATCGCGAGCAGGGCCATTTCGAGGCCGGGGATGCGGTCGAGACGCCAGCGGCAATCGACGATGGATTGCACGAGAGCGCGCTCTTCGACGCCGACGGGTTGCAGGAGTTTTTCGTAGTCAACGAGCAGGGCTTTGTAGGGGGCGGCGTCGTCAGACGGGAGAAGCACGGTGCGGCCGGTGAGCCCGGTTTTAATGGCGTTCAAAGAGACTTTGGCTTTCCCTTCGGGGCTGGTGGGCCCGGTGCTGTGCTGGGCGTTGGCTCGATTGGCGGCGAGTTGGGCGTCAGAGAGGGTGGCACTCTCGCGGCGGCTTGGGCGGCTTGTTGCTCGACGGCTCGGCGGTAGGACGATTCGGACATGTTGGTGAACTCCCGGTAGAAAATAAGAAAGCCCGCCGCGAGTAAAAAACTCGGGCGAGCTCAATTGAAATTTAGCAGGCGATCCCCTTAAAACGAACCGTAAGGAATGTTACAGAAGCGGTAAATTATTGTGGGGATTGGAGTTAGGGGTGAAAAATAAAGTTGCTTGGGCTGTGAACGTGTTTACAGGGCGGGTGTAATCGGGTTAAAGATGTGTTTTGGGCGCGTTGTGGGAGACAGAAACTCACGGACTCCGAAAAACACGTTGCCGCTCCTTCACAGTCGCGCTTCGGCTAGTGATTTTCGTGTGAAGAGAGGGTGACCGTCGCTACTCCTTCGCGGCGGCCTCCAAGGTGGCGATGTCGAACTTCACCATTTTCATCATCGCTGCCATGGCGAGGATGCTGCAGGATCTCGCCAATGTTTTCGGGCACGATTTGCCAACACAGACCGAACTTGTCCGTCAGCCAGCCGCAGGCCATGGGCTTGCCGCCGGCCAGCAGCTTGTCCCAGTAGCGGTCAATTTCTGCCTGGTCCTTGCAAGCGATGGAGTAAGAGAAAGCCGGCGTGAGCGCCTGCGCGGGGCCGCCATTGAGGAATGTCATCTGCTGGCCCATAAGTTCGATGGTGATGGTAGCGACTTTTCGGGCGGGCCAAGGCCCTACGCCGCTCGAGCGCAGCTCCGCGACTTTTTTAGCTTCCGGAAATAGCGAGAGGTAAAACTCCGCGGCATCTTCGGCGTTGTCGTTGAACCACAGAAACGGAGTGATCTTTTGCATGCTCTGACCTCTCTTCGATGGTATCTATCTCCGAAGCCGGAGATTGCGCCGATGCGCAACGGCTGCCGCGATAAGCGCCGGCAGTTATGACTCTTATTTAGAAACTACCGGCGTAGAGCGGAGTCTCATCAGCGATGGTAGATGCCGCGATCACGGGCAGCCAGGTGCGGGTTTATACGATACCCACCGACGCACCCGAAGCGGATGGAACTTTCGAATGGAAGAGCACCACCATGGTGCTTGTAGAGATCCAGTCTGGTGACCGAACGGGAATTGGTTACACCTATGCCGATGAGTCGACTGGTAAGTTAGCGCGGTCGCTATTAGATAAGGCTGTTCACGGGCGCGACGCTTTCCGACATAACGAGATCTGGTTATCACTGCTTCGTTCCGTAAGGAACTCGGGCGAGTGTGGGATGTCACACATGGCTATCGCCGCCATAGACAATGCGCTGTGGGATCTGCGAGGAAAACTGCTGAATACGCCCGTAGTAAATCTTCTTGGTGCTGCTCGGAGCGGGGTTCCGGTCTACGGAAGTGGAGGCTTCACCTCGTATAGTGATGAGCAACTCACGGATCAGCTGGCAGGCTGGGCGCAAGACGGATTTTCGATGGTGAAGATGAAAGTGGGCACGCACCCAGAGGACGATTTGCGGCGCGCCAAAGTAGCGCGTAAAGCGATCGGCACTGATGTAAAGCTATTTGTGGATGCGAACGGCGCCTATGCGGTGCCGCAAGCGATTCGGATGGTTGAGGAATTTGCGAGTGTCGGCGTTAGTTGGATGGAGGAGCCAGTGAGCTCCGACAATCTTACTGGGCTGAAGCAAATTCGAGAGCGGATGCCCGCTGGCATGGACGTTGCTGCCGGTGAATACGGTTATACAGCCTGGTATTTCCGGCAAATGATTGACTGTCAGTCAGTCACGGTGCTGCAGGCGGATGCCACGCGCTGCGCCGGCGTGAGTGGATTTTTAGCCGCAGCGGCGCTGTGTTGGGCGGCTAATATGCCGCTGTCTTCACACTGCGGACCCAGCATGCACCTGCACGTTTGTTGCTCTGTGCCGCGGGCGATTCACATGGAGTTCTTCCACGATCATGCGCGTATTGAGCGAATGTTCTTCGATGGCTTTCGCGAGCCGGTAGAGGGTGTTATGTCGCCCGACCTCGCTCGCCCCGGTATGGGTCTCGAGTTCAAGGAACAGGATGCTGCGAAGTATTTGGATTGTTGAAAAGTCTAGAAAGCAGGGATTGAATGGCAAAGCAAGTATCAGACCTGATTGTGGAACGGCTGCTTGATTGGGGAGTGGACACCATCTTCGGATTTCCCGGCGATGGCGTGGACGGCTTTTTTGAGTCGTTGCGCACACATAAGGACAGACTTAAGTTCATCCAGGTGCGCCACGAGGAGGCCGCCGCCTTCGCAGCCGTGGGCTACGCGAAGTACACGGGGAAGTTGGGCGTCTGCTGCGCGACGTCAGGACCTGGAGGAGTGCACTTACTCAACGGGCTCTATGACGCTAAGTGCGATCTGCAACCCGTGCTCGCGATAACGGGCCACACTTTCCACGATCTGATTGGAATGGACTACCAGCAGGATGTGGATCTCGATAAGTTGTTTATGGACGTGTCTGCGTTTAACGAGCGGGTGATGGGTCCCGAACATGCGATCAATGTAGTGGATATGGCAGTAAGAACCGCCTATGCCCGGCGCGGGGTAGCGCACATCTGCATTCCGAAAGACATCCAGGAATGGCCGGTGAATGGCAGCAAGCGCAGCAATGCCAACGTGCCGCACCATAGCGGCGATTGGAGCGCACCATCGACGGCGAAACCAGCGCAAGCCATCATTAAGAAGGCGGCCGAGGTTATTAACGATGGGTCGAAGGTGGCGATCTTTGTAGGTCGCGGAGCTCTGCATTGCCGGGAGGAAGTCACTCAACTGGCGGAGACTGTGGGCGGCCCGGTGATCAAGGCGCTGCTTGGCAAAGCCGTTCTACCGGATGAGAGTCCAGTCACGACAGGCGGTTTGGGACTGTTAGGCACGGCGCCTTCGGTGGACGCCATGGAGGAATGCGACACGCTGATTATGATTGGCACCAGCTTCCCTTACATGGAATTTCTGCCGAAGCCGGGACAAGCGAAGTGCGTGCAGATTGAGCTGGATGCCTCGCGCATAGGTCTCCGGCACCCGGTGGATGTCGGTTTAGTGGGTGATTCGAAAACAATCCTGGCGGCCCTGCTTCCTCTGCTGAAGCATAAGAACGATCGCTTCCTGCGAAAGGCACAAGACCGGATGAAAAGCTGGAACGGGCTGATGGAGGAACGCGGCACGCGGCAGGACATGCCGATGAAACCGCAGGTAGTGACGCACACGCTGAGCAGACTTTTGAAGGACGATGCGATTGTCTCTTCGGATAGCGGAACCATTGCCACCTGGACCGCGCGCCACGTTGCCATTCGCGGCGACATGCAATTCTCACTCTCCGGCTCACTCGCCACGATGGCGAATGGGCTGCCGTACAGCATTGGAGCCGCAGTTGCTTATCCGGGGCGGCAAGTGGTTTGCGTAGTGGGAGATGGCGGACTCACTATGTTGATGGGCGAGATTGCGACGCTGGTGAAGTACAAACTTCAGGTGACGGTGATTGTGATCAAGAATAACGTGCTGGGACAAATTAAGTGGGAACAGATGATTCTGGAGGGCAATCCTGAATTCGGAGTTGAACTCGAACCTATCGACTTCGCAAAAGTGGCTGAAGCTTGCGGCGCGCGGGGTTTTACGCTGGAAAGGCCGCAAGATGCGGAGCAAGTGCTGCGCGAGGCGCTGAATACGCGGGGTCCGGCAGTGGTGCAAGCCGTGGTGGATCCGAACGAACCTCCGATGCCGGGGAAGGTTACCACGGAACAAGCTTTACACTTCGCTAAGTCTCTGGTGCGAGGTCAGAAGGACGCGGCGAAAATTATCAAGACTATCAGCGAAGATCAGGTGCGCGAGGTCATTTAGTGAATGGCGACTGAACTGTCAGTCTACGCGCATCACATTCGGGAAGGAAAGTTTCAGCGAAGTTTGTCGTTGTTGACCGCGGTGACGAGCGTTGTCAGCGGATTAGAAGTGGCCTACGAGCATTATCGCGGGAGCTATAGCCGGCGCGTGATGTACACGCCGGTGATTCTGAGCGCCTTGTTAGCTACAGCTGCCTTTGCCGCGGTGTTTAGCAAGAAAGCGGCGCGGACGGTGCTGCGTTTTGTATCGGTGGCGACACTGCTGGATGCACTGGTAGGGTTCTACTTTCACATTCGAGGCATTCATCGGAAGCCCGGCGGGTGGCGTTTCCCGATGACGAATATGATTATGGGGCCGCCGATCTTTGCGCCGCTGCTGTTTGGCACCAGCGCGTATCTGGGATTAATCGCGTCGTACCTGCAACGCGAGGAGGGCAATGAAAATGACAGCGGGACCGATGAGGATGGATGGCTCACTCGATTGCTGCCCAGCTCCGCCAGCCGGGAGCTTCTTTCCAGCGAGCAAGATATTCGCGAAGGAAAGTTTCAGCGGCAGGTGGCGATGGCAGCGGGGGTGAGTGCGTTGCTGAGCGGGTTTGAAGCCTACTATTCGCACTACAAGAATAATTTTCGTTATAAGATTCAGTGGTCTCCGATCGTGATTGCGCCCCTGCTAGCGGCGGCGGCGTTTGCAGCCACCCGCGGCCGGCGAGCGGCCACCACCATTCTTCCCGCAGTTTCGGCGTTAGCGTCAGCCGATGCAGCGGTCGGATTTTATTATCACGCGCGTGGCGTGCTGCGCCGACCCGGTGGCCGTAGGTATCTTGTGTACAACATCATCTACGGTCCGCCGATTTTTGCGCCGTTGCTTTTTGGCGCGGCGGGTTTTCTTGGATTCATGGCGAGTTTATTGCGGCGGAGACGTGCATGAGCAGTTATAAAGACAATGATCCTGGGTTGCGCCCGGTGGATGGAGAGACTGGAGAGCCGCTGGCTCCAAAGCGGCAGCCGGGTTACTACGCGGGATTCAGCACGCTCTCGCAAAGCCCGTTCTGGGATGAAGCAACTCGAAAGACAGTGGTGGAGAGAGTAGAAGATCCAGCAGCGCGGCGGTTCTTCAGTGAGGAGGAATGGAAGTTCTGGGAGGCGGTTTTCGATCACCTGATCCCGCAGACAGATCGGACCAGCGACCGTCGCATTCCCCTACTGCCGCCGCTGGATGCGCGCCTCTATGAAAACCGGACAGTGGGGTATCGCTTCGAATCCCTGCCGCCCGATCGCGAAGTGTACCGGCTCGGGATTGAGGGTATTAATGCGGAAGCACAAGCACGATTCAAGGGCGAATTCATCAACCTAGGGCACTGGCAGCAGGAAAAGGTGCTAAAAGCAATTCACGACCGGCGGCCCAAGGGGGGCGGCGGTATCTGGAAGCGGATGTCCATTCACCGCTTCTGGCAGATGATCATGAGCGATGCCATAGAGGCGTATTACGCGCACCCTTGGGCTTGGGATGAGATTGGTTTTGGAGGACCCGCGTATCCGCGCGCTTATACAAGGCCGGAGCGTGGAGAAGCGGAACCGTGGGAAGTTGCGGAGCGGCGCTATAACTGGCTGCCACCCGATGGAAGCACCTCCGACGAAGTGGAACCGCTGCACGATCTGGACACAGAAGCCGAACAGCATTCGCATATTTCGCCTGAGAGGAACGCTTGAAGAAGCCAGCCGACAAGCACATGCTCGGGCCGATTCAGCATATTCGTGTGCCGATGAAGAAGTTCGGTCCGAACGACTCAGTGGATTACGCGATTGTGGGAGTTGGCTCGGCGGGGGGTGTACTGCTGCAGCGGCTGGCGCGTGCGGGATTCAATGTTGTTGGTTTAGAAGCGGGGCCATTCTGGGATACAGAGAAGGATTGGGTTAGCGATGAGATGGGTTCGCATGAGCTTTATTGGGAGGATCCGCGAGTTACCGGCGGGTCTGATCCTTTGGCGCTGGGTGCGAACAATTGCGGCAAAGGGGTGGGTGGCGGATCGGTGCACTGGGCGGCCTTTACTCCGAGATTGCATCCTTCCGACTTCGAGGTTTATACACGCGATGGAATGGGTGCGGACTGGCCGATCTCCTATGGAGATTTGCTTCCTTACTATGAGCAACTAGAGCGGGAGATGCCGGTGGCGGGTCCTGCCTATTATCCATGGGGCCACCCGCATGGGTACACCTATGGTCCGCATCCGATGGGAGGTGTGGGGAACACTTTGATCAAGGGATGCACAGCACTCGGTATCCCGGTGTCCATCGGCGGTCCGGTGGCCATTCTTTCAGGATCGTTCGGTGATCGCCAGCATTGTATTTACCGAGGCTTTTGCATCCAAGGTTGCAAGGTGGGCGCGAAAGCGAGTACGCTGATCACGCACGTTCCGGATGCGATTGAGTCAGGGGCGGAGATTCGCGATCACTCGATGGCTTCGCGCGTTGAGATGGGCGGCCATGGCAGAGTCACGGGGGTGCATTACTTCGACCGGGACGGCGAGTCTCACTTTCAAAGAGCGAAAGCGGTTATCGTCAGCGGCTATGCGATTGAAACTCCGCGTCTTTTACTGAATTCGGCGTGCCGGGGTTTTGAAAATGGCTTAGCCAACTCCAGCGGCACGGTGGGGCGGTATCTGATGGCGCAAGCGGGGAACGTGGTTTTGGGGCGATTCGAGGAGCCGGTGCGCATGTACAAAGCGCCACCCGCGCATGCATTGACCGAAGAGTTTTATGAGACAGATGCGCGAAACGATTTTGCGCGCGGCTTCGCTATTCAAACGGTAGGACCCTTACCAGTGGCTTTCGGGAAGCAGATGCTGGCGGCTAAAAAGGCATGGGGTTGGGGACTGCGTCGGGAGATGATGGATTACAACCACTGGGCGAGCCTGGGTCTGCTGGGTGAAATTCTTCCCTGGGCCGATAATCGAGTGACGCTGGCTGACGAGACTGACCGGTTCGGGCTGCGGGTGGCGCATGTGTCCTTCCACCTGCACGATAACGATAAGAAGCTGATCCGGTTCGCCAAGGAGAAGACCATGGAGGTGATGCAAGCGGCGGGTGCGACAGAGGTTGTGCAAGAGGCTAGATACGCGCATCTGGTGGGTGCATCGCGCATGGGTGCGAATCCGGAAACGTCGGTGGTGGATGGCTTCGGACGGACGCATGATATTGCGAATCTGTTCGTATGCGATGGCAGCATCATGCCGACGCAAGGATCGGCCAATCCCGGGCTTACGATTCAAGCGCTGGCGGCCCGCACAGCCGATTATCTGATTTCGCAGGGCAGCCGTATCTTTTCCTCCGATGAGCGTGACATGACGAAGCCAGGGATAAGGCGTGAACTTGCGCCTCCGGCGACATGGGGTAAAGGAGTTCCGAGGTTAGTGTAGATGATGCCAGCGTGCCACACCAATAACTAATTTTCGGCGCGGGTTAGGTTCAGCACATCAATCAATTCCGTGAATCCGCAGGTTGATGAGCTGATCGAGAGTCAGATTCTGCATACCTCGCGCCCGCAGTTTTTCGATATATTCCGGAGTCACGCCGTGAATGCGCAAAGCAATGAGTTTCTCTGCATCCGGATGTGGGAAGCCAAGATGATCAAGTTGGCCGACGAACTCAGGCGACACTCCGTGGATGCGGAACGCGATCAGCTTCTCCGCATCGACTGTATTGATTCCAGCACCGTGCATACCGCGTACAAACTCCGGCGAGACGCCATGAATCCGAAATGCGATCAGCTTCTCCGAATCCACGGTGTTGATGCCGGCTGCTTGAATGTCGCGCACAAATTCCGGCGAAACGCCGTGAATCCGAAACGCAATCAACTTCTCCGCCTCAATTTCATTTACCCCTGCCGCATGAATCTGCTGGACGAACTCGGGGCTCACTCCGTGAATGCGAAAGGCGATGAGTTTGTCTTTATGCAGATCCGTTACGCCGGCTGCTTTGATTCCGCGAACGAAAGCAAGACTCACATCGTGAATGGCATACGCGAATAGTTCGTCGCCGGTCACGCCGGGAAACCCAAGCGCCGCCATTTGCCGGCTATACTTGGCATTCCCCTGAAAGGTGAACAGCCCTGCGCCCGCGCCATCTTTCAGGAAGCCTTCACCATCAATCGTGCCGGCGTCGCGCACAATGCTAAAGCGTACATCGTGCCTGCCCGCAGTCGTCCAATCCAAGCCTTGTAATTCGGCCGGATTCCAATCGGAGCTGCTGCTGAAGGAGTGATTGCGATCGCTTTCGCTTTGCAGGAAGAGCCTGATTTTAGCGGGATTATCGGACTGGCTGAGCGTCCACTCACCCTTTTCCCCCGCCGCAAACGCGCAAGTCGAAACGAGCAGACACACTATGGCTGAACTCAATCTATGCTGGATCATTTTGGGTCTCCTAAAATACGTCGGCCACTTTGAGGCCGACCAGTTGCCGGAATGTCAGGTTCTTAAATCCGTGGCTGCGGACTTTTTCAATAAATTCAGGGGTGATCCCCTGCACCTTGGCAGAGAGGAAATCGCGAATGGTCAGATCGCCGAGTCCCGCCGATTGCAGCGCACGAATGTATTCCGGCGTGATGCCTTGCACTTTCAAGCCGATCAGGTCATGCATGCTCGGTTTCAACCCAGTCGCGCGGATATCGCGTATGTATTCAGGCGTGATTCCCTGCACTTTCATGCTGATGAGATCGTGGACGTTTGGGTCGAAACCCGCGGCTTTCACTTGGCGGACATAATCGGCAGTCACGCCTTGCACCTTCAAAGAGATCAAATCGTCCACTGTGAGTTTAGTGAGTCCCACTGACTCAAGACTGTCGATATAGGAAGGCTCGTTGCGCTCTTCGGACTTTTGCTGTACGGGCGCAGCCTGAAGCGCGTAGAGCGCTGCCGCCTCTCGCGCCATTCTCTGCAGTTCGGCCAGTTGGCCCTCGGTGGGACTATCGGCCACGGCAGACCGTGTCTCACGCTGAAGCTCCGCCGCTTGCCGCGCAATTGCTCGCGCCTGTTTCATTCCAGCTTCGAGCTGCCGGCGCATTTCAGCGTTGTCAATCCCGGACTTTTTGCGCTTGAGCTCGCGTTCCAGTTCTTTGACTTGGCGGTCAATCTCCTGCAAGTTTGCATCCGGTGAGCCAACATCCGGCGGAAGAAGATCGGCGGGCGCGCTGGGAGGGGCGGGCGCGGGGGGAGGCTGCGGCGCCGGCGACTCCTGTTTAAAAGCTCCCGCCGCCAACACCACACACGAGGCGCACAATACCGCCAACACTGCTAAACCAGCCCGCGGAATGCCGGGCGCAATCTGGCGCAAGCCCAGCAATCGGCTCACCCGTGATTTCAATGCGCCGCCGTTCGCCGCCATCGCCCACACAGCCCGCGGCGCTTTGCCGCTCAGCATGGTCAACGCGCGCGCATACTCGCCCGCATTGCCACATACCGCTACTGCGATATCGTCGCAGCAGTTCTCCCGTTCCAGCCGAATCAAGCGATTCACCCACCACACCGCCGGATGATAAAAGAGCAGGGTTTCCGCGGCAATCTGAAAAAGGTTTACGAGCGCGTCATAGCGCTGGATGTGCGCTAGTTCGTGCGCCACAATCGCTTCCAACTGCTCAACCGACAAACCGGCCATGGTCGAAAGCGGAATTAAAACTACTGGCCGAAGCCACCCCACCACGGCGGGCACATCCACAATCTCGGAATGGGCATAACGAACCAGCCGCGCAATGCCGATGCGCTTCTCCAGACGCCGGCAACTCGCCAGCAACAGCGGACTGATGGTTTCCTGTGCCGTTCGTCTCAGCCTTTGTAAAACAATCCAGCCGCCAAACGCCCGCAGCCCAAAAATAATTACGCCGCTCGACCAGATCCACACCAAGCACGTAAGCCAATCCAGAGGCGTAGCCGGCGGCGCGGTCTGCCAGGCCACACTGAGGTTTGTGAGCACGATGGATGCCGGTGGCGAGTCGGGAGCCGCAGCCATCACCGGCGCCCGTTCCAAAAACGCGACCGTAGCTAACGGGCAAAGCGCCATCAACACCAGCGTGCAGACAGCCAAGCCATAGCGCACCCGCGCCTCGCGCGTAAACGAAATAGCTAGATAAAGCAGCAGCGCCAGCGCTGTCCCTTGCCACAAAAAGTGGAGCAATGCCGAACCGAGTGTTTCAACCGCCGGTGCATTCATTTCGCGTTCCTTTCGTATTCATCCAAGAGTTCGCGAATCTCCGCAATCTCCTCTTGCGACGTTTTCTTTCCCGCCAAAGCATGCATCATCAACTGGCTGGCCGACCCGGAAAACGCGCGCTGTAAAAGATCCCCCACCAACTGCCGCTTCGTATTCTCAGCCGGCTGGCGCGCTTTATAAACATGCGCCTTACTATCTTCATTACGAGCTACGCTGCCTTTCTGAGTCATAATTTGCATGATCTTTAAGACCGTTGTGTACCCGATCGGTTTGCCCTGTGCCAGAACTTCATGCACCTCACGCACGGTGGAAGGGCCGCGCTCCCAAAGCACGCGTAGTATTTCGAGTTCCAAAGCTGTTGGCTTCTGCAGCCGCTCCATTGGCATGTTCAGAATTTACTACGAAGCCATTCGTACTGTCAACGAAAATCTTCGTAGATTTTTGGTGCTATGCTCGGCTTCGAGGGCTGTTTGCGGAATCGTGTGTTGAAACTGGCCGGTCTGTTCGCTGGCTTTCTCGGCCTGCTCGGCGTTGTTTATGCCGCCCATCGCAACGTTCCGGAGCCGTTTCGGCAATATCCGGGCGATGAGTATCACGAAGGCCAAATTCCGCTCCCCAGCGATTTCGATCAGACCACTGAATGGGTTTTCGCGCGTTTGATGTACCCTTCCATCGAAGATGCCCGCTTCCGCCACGCCGGTTGGGATTGGCATCAGGGCCACTCCAGTTGGACCAACGATTACCCGCGCGCCGACCGCCACTTTTTAGACGCCATCCGCCGCCTCACGCGCTTGAACGCCCGCTCGGTGGAGCAGCCCGTCAGCCTGGACGATCGCGACGAAGTGTATAACTATCCGTGGCTCTACGCGGTATTTGTCGGTGAGTGGGATTTAACAGACCAGCAAGCCAGCACCCTCCGCGATTATCTGCTGCGCGGCGGGTTTCTGATGTGCGACGATTTTTGGGGCACTCGAGACTGGTCGATCTTTGAAGCCAGCATGAACAAAGTTTTCCCCGACCGCCCGATTGTTGAAATCAACGATGCCGAGTCCATTTTCCATACTGTCTACGATCTTGACGAACGTTACCAGGTGCCTGGCGAATGGTCTCTGCGCATGGGCGTGCCCTATCGCAACGATGGCGCCGTCGCTCATTGGCGCGGCATCTACGACGATAAAAATAGGCTGATGGTGGCCGTCTCCTTCAATTCCGATTTGGGCGATTCATGGGAGTGGGCCGACGATCCCCGTTACCCCGAGGAATATTCCGCGTTAGGAATTCGCATTGGAGTGAATTACATTATTTATTCGATGACGCACTGAGGAGTGGAAAGGAAAAGCACTGGTGCTGCCTCAAACGCCCCGGGGATCCCGGAACAGAGCGCGGCAACCTTCCTGCTCAAAATGCCGGTCGTTGGTCGCGAGGATTTGAGAGCGATCCAGTAAAACGTATCGGCGAAAAGCGCCTTCATTGCTCTCTCTTGGGCAGGAGCCGGTCCGCGATCCGAAACGCCCGATCTGGGAGGTTATCAAGCCTTCCTTTCCAGCGGAACGAACGGGACGCCAAATTGCCACCAATAGCAAGACTCGCGGGCGGCAAAATCGGCTTCACCTCACAGTAGCCCCCGATCTTTCATCCAAGCGTAAAACTCCTCGATCCACATGTCGCTCGTCGTCCCTTGCTGATTCATGCCAAACCCATGCCCGCCCTTCTCGAAGTAGTGGAACTCTACGGGCCGCTGAGCGGCGCGCCATTGTGTCACCAGCTCAAACCTGCTCTTGCCGAACAAAGGGTCGTCTGCCGCCACTGCAGTGAACATCGGCGGCGCATCGCTCGGCACGGTAATGGGCCCAAGAGGCCCGTAAATCGGCGCAATAAAGTCGGGGCGAACGGCATGATCCGGCTCGATACCGATGCTCAAAGTCAGCGCGGCCCCGGCCGAGAACCCCACAAAGCCAACTCGCGACGGATTGATCTTCCATTCGGTGGCGCGGCTGCGGACCATTCGCATAGCAGCTTGTGCATCCTCTAAAGCGGCAGCAGGAGTGCCCGGTGGAGCGTGATCCCCAGAAGCTCCCTGCAGCAGCTTCAGCAAGGCCACCAAATACTCGTTTGGATCCCGCGGCGATTCGTTCAGCCGGTACTTCAAGACGAAGGCAGCGATTCCGTGGTCGGCGAGCCAGTGAGCAACAGCATACCCCTCGCTGTCCATCGACAGCATCAGGAAGCCGCCTCCCGGCGCGACGATAACGGCGGCCCCGGTTGCCTTCGACGCTGCCGGCAAAACGGGTGTCAGCGTAGGATCGACAACATTGCGGACAATCCGTCCGTTTCCAAACGTTTCCCATTGCTCCCCCGCGGCGCCAGCCTTGGGAGCAGCGTAGAGCGGAATCGCGTCCGGCTGAGCCGGCGTGGCGATCGCAGTAATCGCCGGCAACTGCGGCGCGTTCTGGGCTGACCCGGTCGCGGCGCAAGCCAGTATGACCCCGGCACTGCAAAGAAAGCTCTTGATCATTCTTGCCCGTCCTTTTCGAGCAGCGCTGAGCGCTTTTCGCACAACTAGAAAATATACAGCACCTTCGCTCGCGGCGACGCTTGGTAATGACTGGCAAGGATAATGATGCTATGGGCGAATTCAATGCCGACCGCCTCCAGGCCACGCTTGATGTTTTCATCCTTAGGCGATTCAGTGACGATGGGCCATTGACAGTTCTTGAGATTCAGCAGCGCGCCAAGCCGATACATACGTTGTTAGATCTGTTTGCCATCCGCATTGGCAAGCAGAGTCTAGGCTCGTTGCCGGCGGCTTTGGGACGATTGCAGCGGGACGGGTGGCTCAAAGTCGAATCGAAACGCGTTGAGGGCGCGGAGTCGGAATTGGTCTATTCGCTCACAGTAGCTGGAGAGCAGCGGGTTCACCAGGAATCGGCTCGACTAGAATCGATGCTTTCGCAATTCCTAGAAAATGGCGACATGGATAACTCCTTCCGAAAATTTCTGGACCGGAAGATGCCAGCGGGAGACAGCTAGTTTGCGTCTCATAGAGAGCTTGGGAAAATTTTTATCAAATGATCTGGTAGGACACTTGGAACTCCGCAGACTAGCTTTACATGTTCCGGCGCAGAGCGGAATTCCTATTTCTTGAACGAATTAGGAAAAGCGAAGCGAACCCTAGGGCACAAATCCCAAAATCGCCCGGCTCCGGGGTTTCGGTGACCGCTGCGGCGAGTCCCGTACCCAGGTACGTACCTGTACCACTGGTTAGGCTCACGAAATCCAAGTTGTCGCCAGCTTTTAATGTCAAATTGAAATTGAAAGGATCGCTCTGGTTATAGGTGGAAATGGTGCCGTTGAAGATGATCACACCATCGTCAGTGATTTGTACAGTATGAGAGTTCTCGAAAAGGTTTACCCCTAGAAAATCGCCGGCGATCAGGTAAGCACCAGTTGATGGTGCGGTGAACCTCACATCCACTTCGCTATTTGTTTGCGGATCCAGCAGCAGATCGGTCGTTGGTAGGTAAACATTCCCATCCTTTGATATCCAAGTACCTTGGGTAGCTCCCTGCCCAATGGCAGCCCAATCCGGATAGGTCAAGCCGTCAGTCCATAAATTCAGCCCGGGTGAGCCGGCGGCGGCGGCGGTTGCGCCGGTTTGCGAGATCGGCAATTGCGCGCCACCGTCATAAAGATAGCTCCACACGCCGTTGGGGTTATTAACGGTCGAGAAGTTATTAACCGCATTCCAGGTTGCTGCCGCATGCGCGCTTAGGCAAAACGCCAAGCAGATTGTTCCAAGAAGACACTTCGATATAAGCCTTGACAATAAAAAACCCTGTTCCAGATTCAGCACGTTTTTTCCCTCCAATATTCGTGGCTTAAGTTGACGTTCGCTCCCACGGAGCCCAGTAGTGCAACGCAGTGGCCCGAAATCGGCTGCGTCCGTGGCAAGGCGATTGAGGGAAAGACAACGAAAAGGCAACGAAAAGAGATCTATTCCTTACGGCTATTCCAAGGGGCCCGTTGCATCCGGTTACTAGAGAACGCTGCTGCGGCGCGCAACAAACTGATGGATTTACTAATTTCGAGCTGCGTGTATTTGCGCAGAATAGCGCGAAAGCGCCCACTGCTTTAGCTGCGATTCAGTCCAATTGCTTCGCCGTGGAGTTCAGGGGGACACACGATTGCGGGATTTCATCAGGTAGTAGATGGGCAGACCGCAAATGACAATCACTAAGCCTGGCCAGGTGGTCGAGGCTCGGTAGGCAAACAGGCAATAGAGAATGGCAATACCAGTGACTATGTAGAAGAGCGGCACAATGGGATAGCCGGGCGTGCGAAAGGGCCGCGCGGCATTGGGGCGAATGATGCGCAGGCGGATTACGCCGACAATCGCCAAGACGTAAAAGAGTAGAGCGGCGGAGATGACCCAATCGAGCAAGTTGCTGTATAGGTTGCCGTAGACGCCGTTGTGGATGGTGCGCGGCAGCACCAGGGCGGCGGACCAAAGTCCTTGCACCCAGAGCGACCACGCCGGTACATGCGCGCTGTTCAAGCGGCCGGCCGCTTTCGGGAACATACCATCCTGCGCCATGGAGTAACTCACGCGGGGGCCGGCGAGCACCAGTCCGTTGATGCAGCCAAAAGCCGAAATCATAATCGCCACAGCCATGATGACTGCGCCCCAACCGGGGAAAATCGCTTGCAGCATCGCGGTGGCAACGCGGTCGGCCGGGGCGTGCTGGATGCCGGAGAGAGGCAGCACGCATAAGTAAGCCACGTTGGCTAAGAAGAAGATGCCGGTTACGCAAATGGTTCCGAGCGCCAGCGCGCGCGGCATGGTGGTGTGCGGGTCTTTCACCTCACCGCCGGCGAAGGTGATGTCATGCCAGGAATCGGCAGCGAACAGCGAACCGGATTGTGAAACGCAGATGGCGGCGAACAAACCGAAGCTTGTCAATGCGCTGAGAGTGGCCGTGATGGGCGTTACATCATGGGGAGTCCAAAGATTGCCGAAATTGGCAACCAGCACGTCGTGCTTAGCGAAAATCAGCCCTAGCAGAATTAATGCTGCGAGCGAGGCGATCTTCGCGGTGGTAAACAGGTTCTGCAAAATCTTGCCGTAACGGACACCGAGGCTGTTGGTCCACGTCAACACCGCGATGACCACGATGGCTAGCATCTGTCCGGTGGAAAGTGAAATGGCATAACCGCTGGAGAGATGAATGGGAGGAACGATGTAACGATCTTCGGCAATGCCGGGAATCAGTATGCCGGTGAAGCGCGCGAAGGCCACGGCCACGGCGGCGATGGTGCCCGTCTGAATGACGGTGAAGAGGGTCCAACCGTAGAGAAATCCAACTATCGGCGAAAATGCCTCGCGTAAGTACACATACATGCCACCGGCCTGCGGCATCATGGCGGACAATTCGCCATACGAAAGAGCGGCGGCGACGGTGAGCGCGGCGGTTAGCAGCCAGGCAAAGAGCAGCCAGCCCGCACTGCCGACGTCGCGCGCCATATCGGCGGAGACGATGAAGATTCCCGAGCCGATCATGACGCCGACGACGATCATGACGGAGTCGAAAAGGCCTAACTCGCGAATAAATCCGGTTTCGCGGTCAACCGCGGTAGTTTCAGTTGGCATTGGGCCTCTTTCTGAATTTAAGTTGGAATACCCCAGCAAAAATCGTCGTGTTCGTCGAAAACCAATTCCGCTTGGGCGGTCACGAAGGCGGAGCCTTTCACGAACGGGATAATCTCATCGCCGTCGACTTCAATGCGCCCTTCGAAGATGCTTCCCGTGATGCTTTCCTGCCGCCAGAGATCGCCCGGGCGGAGCAGGGAATCGGCGGCAAGACATGCCATCTTGGCGCTGGTTCCGGTCCCACAGGGGGAGCGGTCATAACTCTTGCCGGGACAGAGAACGAAATTGCGGCTGTGCGCGGACGGATCGCGTGGCTTCGAGAAAAGCTCGATGTGGTCAATTTCCGCGCCATCTTTGCCGGTAATGCCGGCGCGGACCAGCGCTTGGCGAATGCGCCAGGTGAGACTGGTCAACTCTTCCAGGTTGCGCAACGATAGCTCGATCGGACTTTCGCCCTTCGTCAAAAAAAACCAGTTTCCACCCCAAGCGACGTCGCCTGTCGCGGTGCCGTGTCCTTCCACATTGACTGAGACGTCCTTCAAGTAGCGATAACTCGGGATATTGCAAACCGTGACGAGCCCCGCGCCATGTGATTCCGCACTCACAATGCCCACCGGCGTTTCGATCTTCAAATGACCGGGCTGAATTTTGCCGAGGTGCGCCAGCGTTGCCACTAAGCCGATGGTGCCGTGGCCGCACATACCGAGATAGCCGACATTGTTGAAAAAGATCACCCCTGCTTGGCAAGATGGATCGGCGGGTTGGCAGAGCAAGGCGCCGACAATCGCGTCGGAGCCACGGGGTTCGTTCACCACTCCCGAACGGAAACGGTCGTGCGATTCACGAAACCGCGCCAGACGTTCGCGCACTGTGCCGCCGCCGAGATCCGGTCCGCCGGAAATGACGAGCCGGGTGGGTTCACCGCCGGTATGAGAATCCACTACGTGAACGGGCATCGACGTTATCGATCATCATGGCATGGAGGCTAGGCAAACAGCAGATCGGGGTTGAGTTCCGCCAGGCTTTCGACAAAAATATCCGGCTCAAAACTGCGCAGTTCCGCCGCCGGCATGGGGCCGCTGGCCACTGCTACCGAGCGAATCCCATTGGCCTTAGCGGCTTCGACGTCGTTGCGATGGTCGCCGATCAGGATTACGCGGCAATCGGCTGCGGCGTGATGTTGTTCGCGCGCTCGCTGCAAGGCCAGGCGAGCGATGTGGGCGCGGGTTGCGCCATCTTCGGAAAAGGCTCCGCAATGGAAGTATTCTTTCAGCCCGGCAAGCTCCATCTTGCGCCAGCCTATGGCGCTGAGGTTGCCCGTTACCAGGCCGATGGCTGTTCCGCGCCTCGCGAGTTGTTCCAGCAACTCGGGTGCGCCACGGCAGATGAATGGGCGTAAATCGTGTGAGCAGTTGGCTACGTAAGCAAGCTGGCATTCGCTCGCGATCTGCCCCAGCAGTGGCGCGTGCGCTCTCCCGCCGGCCGCTTCGAGCAGTTCGGAAATTAAATCCATGTCAAGTTTGCCCGCAGTCTCTACTCCTTCAAAACTTGCAGTGACGCCCGTTACCCGGCGGATTCCTTCGAGCAGCGCTTCTTTGTGGTGCGCGCCGGCGCCGCGCATGAGGGTACCATCGATATCGAACAGCACCAGCGTCGGCCTCATAGATTCTGCAGTCTCGGCAGGATAGCATTGAGCAGTTTGCGAAAGGTGCCCGACACTTGGCGGCCGATCTCCAGCACTTCATCCTGATCCAACTTCTCGCCGCTTAACCCGGCCGCTAGATTGGTTACGCAAGAAATGCCGAGTACTTCCATGCCCATATGATTCGCGGCGATGGCTTCGGCGACGGTAGACATGCCGACCAGATCCGCGCCGATGGTTCTGAGGAAACGAATCTCAGCAGGCGTTTCGTAGCACGGCCCGAGCAATCCAGCGTAGACGCCTTCGCGGAGGGTGATGCCCAACTCACGGGCGGTGGATGCGGCTAAAGTGCGCAACCGAATCGAATAGGCTTCGGTCATATCCGGAAAGCGCGGGCCGAGTGAGTTATCGTTCGGCCCGGTGAGCGGATTCACACCTTGCAGATTGATGTGATCACTGATGAGGACCAAGGCGCCGCGGCCGTAGCTGACGTCGATGCCGCCCGCTGCATTGGTCAAGACCAGCCGCCGGATACCCATCGCATGAAAGAGCCGAATGCCGCAAACGACTTGCTGTGGCGTGTAGCCTTCGTACAGATGGAAGCGGCCCGACATGACAGCTAAATCGACAGCTTGGCCGTTCGCGCCAAGCGTGCCGATGACCAACTCGCCTGCATGGCCGATGGCGGTTGAGGTGGGCAGCCCTGGTATCTCTCGGTAAGGAATGTGCACGGCGCGCTCGAGCGATGCCGCGAAAGCGCCGAGGCCGCTGCCTAAGACCAGACCGATTTTCGGGCGTAATGGAGTTTTTGCTTGGATGACTTTAGCCGCTTCGAGCATGCTTCTATTTTCGCGTTACAGCAATATGCCCGCGATGCAAGCCGACATGAAATTGGCCAGCGTGCCGACCATCATCGCCTTGAGACCCATACGCGCCAGGTCGGATTTGCGGCTAGGTGCGAGCGCACCAATGCCGCCGATTTGCACGGCGATGGAACTTAGATTGGCAAAGCCGCACAAAGCGAAGGTGGCGATGACAAACGAGCGCGGGTCCAACGTTGCCCGTATCTTGCCCAAATCCACAAAGGCCACAAATTCGTTCAATACCATGCGCGTACCCAGTAGGTTGCCCACGGTGGCGCAATCTTTCCAGCTGATACCGAGTGCCCAGGCGATGGGCGCAAAGAGGAAGGCCAAAATTTTTTGCAGGCTTTCCGGAACGAATGGAAGATAGCCATGAATCCAGCCCAAGCCCCCGTTCACCATGGCAATGAGCGAGAGAAACGCGATCAACATACAAGCGATGTTGAGAGCGAGATGCAAACCGTCACCGGCGCCGCGCGCTGCGGCATCGATCAGATTGACGCCCGGTTTCTCCACTTCCACTCTGACGCTGCCGCGCGTGACCGGTTCGCCCGTTTCCGGCACAAACATTTTGGCGAGCATGATGGTAGCGGGCGCGGTCATGATGACAGCCGTCAACAGGTGCGTGATGGATACGTGCGCGATGGCCACATAAGCGCCCATTACAGAACCGGAAACATGTGCCATGCCGCTGGTCATGACGGTAAACAATTCCGATTCCGTCATGCTTTCCAGGAATGGCCGTACAGTGACCGGCGCTTCGGTCTGACCCATGACGATGCTGGCCGCCACGCAGGTAGATTCCGCGCCGCTGGTTCCCATGAAACGCTGCATAAAAACCGCCATCAATTTCACGAAAAACTGCATCACGCCCAAATAGTAAAGGATGGCGAAAAGGGAGCAAATGAAAATTACGATCGGCAATACTTGGAACGCGATGATGACGCCAAACTCATCGTTGCGCAAACCGAGCTTATCGCCGAAAACAAAGCTGGCGCCGGCCGCGGAATAACCGAGCAGCGCATTTACAAACAGACTAAAGAAGTAGAAGACCTGCCCAAACGGGGTTTTTAGGACGATGAAGGCAAACGAAAATTGGAGAAGCACGCCCCAAACCACCACGCGCCTCTGGATGGCGGAACGGTTGGTTGAAAATAAATAAGCACCAAGAACGATGGCGATCAGGCCTATGAGACCGGTAAATCTCGCCATCGCGCTCCCGGGCTAGCTAACAACTTCAAGAATCAAATCTCGCTCATCCACGGGTTGGTTTGCAATTTTGAATGCATCTTCCACCAGTTCAGACGCTTCCACTAAATGCTCGTCGCTGGTGTGATAGATGCGGCAGAGAATGCTTCCTGAATCGATCTTCTGCCCTACCTTCACTTCGAGAATGACGCCCACAGCCGGATCGATGGCATCTTCTTTGGTGTTGCGCCCCGCGCCAATTAAACAGGATGCCTGGCCGATCAATTCAGCGTCAATGGCGCTGACATATCCACCGCGCTGCGTGGTGATTTCCTGGGCGCCGGTGGCGTTCGGCAGAAGCTCGAATTGGTCAAGCACCTTGGGATTGCCGCCCTGCGCCGCAATCACGTCTTTGAATTTCCGGTAACCGGAGCCATCCAGCAGTTTCGATTGCGCCAGCTCACGCGCTTCATCCAGTGTTTTAGTGATCTTGCCCAGGTAGATCATGCGCGCCGCAAGTTCCAGCGAAATGCGTGTCAAATCGGCCGGACCGGCGTTTTGCAGGGTTTGCGAAACTTCCATAATTTCCAGCGCATTGCCTACGGCGTAACCGAGTGGCTGGTTCATGTCGGTAATCAGCGCCTGCACTCGCTTGTCGAGCCTGCGCCCGATGCCCACCATTAGTTGCGCCAAGCGGCGCGCTTCCACCTGCTTCTTCATGAACGCGCCGGAGCCAACCTTAACGTCGAGAACAAGGGCATCCAACCCCACGGCCAGTTTCTTCGACATGATGGAGGTGGCGATGAGTGGAATGGATTCAACCGTTGCCGTGGCGTCGCGCAGCGAATACAGCTTGCCATCAGCCGGCGCGATCTCGGGAGTCTGCCCAATAAAGGCCAAACCATGCGCCGCCAGTAATGTCTTGAACTCTTCGATCGACAGATCCGTGCGAAAACCCGGAATGGATTCGAGTTTGTCGAGCGTACCGCCGGTATGCCCCAGCGCCCGGCCGGAGATCATCGGTACAATAACGCCCGCCGCCGCAGCCAGCGGAGAGGCAATCAGGCTGGTCTTATCGCCGACGCCACCGGTAGAATGCTTGTCAACTTTTACCCCGGGAATGGAGGAAAGATCGACCGTAGTGCCGGAATTTACCATGCTATCGGTCATGGCGCTCACCTCACGGTCTGTCATGCCGGAATAGAAAACCGCCATCAGGAAAGCCGACATCTGGTAGTCAGGGATGTCGTTGCGAGTATATCCGTCTATGAGAAACTGGATTTCATTAGCGGCGAGCTCTCCGCCGTCCCGCTTACGGTGAATTAAGTCAACAGTGCGCATTTACGAATAATAAGCGTACCATTCTCATTCAATTGAAAGTCCTAAACGGTGGTAAATCAAGCACTTTCGCGGCTTGTGCAGCGTCGCAGGCTTTACGGCAGTTCGCCCGCTAAAAGCTGGCGCAAATCTTTCGCATTGACCCGCAATCCGACATAAAATGTGCCGAATTTGGCATAGACCGCGCTGACTTCGTCGAACCTCATTTCGTAGATGAGTTTCTTGAAGACGAGTGGATCGTCGGCAAATAGATCAACGCCCCATTCCCAGTCGTCAAAACCGATAGACCCTGAAATGATTTGCTTTACCGAATCGGCATAGCGGCGACCGATGAGTCCGTGCTCGTGCATCATGCGCTGGCGCTCGGCCATCGGCACTTGGTACCAGTTTTTGGTTTCGCCGCGCAAGCGGTCCATGGGATAGAAGCAGATGAACTTGGCGGGGGGAACCTCCGGGTAAAGGCGGGGCGCCATAGCAAGAGATTGCCGCGCCAAGACCTCGGCCACCTCCGCGTCCCACTCTGCCGTGTGCGGGGTCAGCCCCTTCTCAGCTAACGCCGCATACGTCTTGGCCGACGATTCATATAGCCCAAGCTCCACGACCGAAAGGTAGGAATGCGTGGGTTCTAGAAAATCGGTCAATTCCATCTCCTCTATGGCCAACTCGGCACGATGTAAGTCGTCGAGCGAATTGCGGAAATGGACAAACATCAAATCGCCCTTGTGCCCCATCATGGAATAGATGGCAGTAGGATTGGGATGGCCGCCTTTGGTTCCAGTGGCCATGCCCCCCAGCGTCTCAACGGCGTGTTGCACAATGCGGTCGCGATGGAAGACTTCCTGCTGGCGCCAGGCGGAGCGCGCAAAACGAAAGATCTGATGGAGGACATAGGAGCCTTCCAATGTGAGTGGAATCGGCGGCATTTCAGCCATGTTGAACCTCCCATTCGATGGCCGGCAGACCAGGCATTTCACTCCGGTATTCACCCCGGAAGATTTCCGCGAACAATTCGACAATTTCCGCGTGAATCAGGCCGTTGTCCGCCAGCAAATATTTTCCGTGCAGGTCGAGAGATTCGCCCCTCATTCCTGACACTCTGCCGCCCGCTTCTTCCACCAGCAAGGTGCCGGCGGCCATGTCCCAAGGATTCAGTCCGAATTCCCAGAAGGCTTCGATGCGGCCGCAAGCAGTATACGCTAAATCAATCGCCGCCGAACCGCTACGGCGCACGCCGTGCGTCAACATTGCCAGTTGGTAGTAAAAATGGATATTGACGTTTTGATGCCGGCGTCGGCTTGGGAAACCGGTCGAGACCAGAGACTCGTTCAGATTCGGCGCTTTGCTGACATGAATAGGCGCCCCGTTGAGCCGAGCACCCGCACCCCGTTCGGCGGCGAACAGCTCGCGGTTCAACGGGTCGTAAACCACGCCCGCAATCACTTCTTCGTTCTTCGCCAGCGCCAGCGTTACGTTCCACATGGGATAGCCATGCGCGAAATTGGTGGTGCCGTCGAGCGGATCGATATACCAGCGCAGCGGAGCTTCGAGCGCGGCGCGGCCGCCTTCCTCGGCGAAGATGCCGTGCTCGGGGAAGCGCTGCCGCAAACGTTGAATCACCAGTTTTTCGCTCGCCCTGTCGGCCGCCGTTACCAGATCGTGTTCGCCTTTCAACTCGAAAGCCACGCCCCGGTGCGCCATGAGCACCTCACCGGCCTCGCGCGCGATCTCAATCGCCGCGTCCAGGAAATTTGCCATATGCTTTCAGTTCAGCACACGGCGGGTTGCGGCAGGCAAAATTGAGGGTGTATGAATTGCGACCGTATCGCGCGCTGGTATCGTCCGTTGGAGTATCTGGTGTTCGGGCGAGCGCTGGAAAAACGGCGATTCGAATATTTGGGGCGGGTGGGCGAGGTGCGCAAGGCGCTGATTCTGGGCGACGGCGATGGGCGTTTTACGGCGGAGTTTGTCAAACGCAATCCGCTGGTGCTGGTAGATTCTGTAGAGCTAAGTGCCCGTATGTTGGCGCTGGCCCAAGCGAGACTTCGCCGCTTCAAACTGAACTCGGAACGCGTGCGATTTCTCCAAGCTGACGCGCGGACAATCGACCTTGAGGGTGAGTACGATTTGATCGTGACGCATTTTTTCCTCGACTGTTTCGCCGGGGAGGAGTTGCGAAGCTTGGTGGGCTGCGTCTCCGCGCGCTGCGTCCCGCGAGGTCGATGGCTCGTTTCGGAGTTCAGCCTTCCGGCGGCGGGAGTGCGGCGCGTCGCTGCCGCGGCTCTCATTTGGGTTATGTACCTCTTCTTTTGGGTGGCAACAGGTCTACGGGTGAACCGCTTGCCGGACTATGCTCCCGTTTTGGCGGCAAATGGATTTCGAATTGTACGTCAATCCTCGGCGGCAGGCGGTCTATTGGTTTCGGAATTATGGGAGCGGACGTCTGTGCGCGATGCCAGCTAGAATCAAGGAAGGTAGTTTATGTCGATAACATTGCCAGACGATCTTCTTGCATCGGCCGGAATCACCGAGGCTGAATTGAAAGCGGAGCTGGCGATTACTCTCTTCCAGCAAGAGCGCTTGACGCTGGGCCAAGCGGCGCTCTTGGCGGATGTACCGCAATTTGCTTTTCAGAGGTTGCTGGCCGACCGCCGCATTCCCATTCACTATGGCGCAGAGGAAATGGAAGACGATCTTCAGCGGGCGCGGGATCTTCGGGGCGCGTGATTGTTGTTTCCGATACCTCCCCGGTCTTAAATTTGAAGGCAGTGAATCGGCTCATTCTACTGCGGGACCTCTATCGTCAGGTCGTGATCCCTTCCGCCGTTCAAACTGAACTCAGGCGAAATGGTTCCCGCATAGACGATTCCTGGATGCGAGTGGTTTCTGCGCGGAGCCGCGATGAGGTCGGAGTTTTGCGGGCCTTTCTCGATCCTGGTGAAGCTGAGGCCATCGTAGTGGCTGCCGAAATGAATGCGGATCTGCTGCTCGTCGACGAGAAGCGCGGCCGGCGTATTGCTGCCGCGCGCGGACTTCGCGTAGCGGGATTGCTCGGCGTACTCGCTGAAGCCAAAGTCCGCGGACTCATCCCCTCCTGTGGACCAGTTGTCGATGCAATGATCGAGGCCGGTTTCTGGATTGGGGACGACTTCCGAGCGAAATACCTTCGGGGTCTGAGTGAAATCGAATAGGCCAGTCCACATTCTCGAACTCGCGACAAGCGGCGACGTCGCGTCCGCGATCCCGCTGGCTAAGTTGAATGGCTCGGTACGTCTACTGCTCAATTTACCTTAGTGGGTCGGTTTGAAATTTTTCACGCCAGACCTTACCGCTAAGCTTGGCATACTTGGAGCGTGCCAACCAAAAGCCCGCGCGATCCGAACCAGCTTGCACGGCAAGTGTTGTTAGGGTCTGTTGGGGGGTTCCCAAAGACGGAACTACCCACGGCAAAGGACCCGGCGGCGAGCTCCCTGGCGCGTCGTGGGGGCATAGCGCGGGCGGCGGCGCTACCTGCAAAGAAGCGCGCGGATTGCGGCCAAGGGCGTTAAGGCGCGGTGGAAGGAACATGCGAGCGTTAGTTGGCACACTTAAACAGAAGGGACGCGTCGCGGAAAGCAAGTATCCTGGGCGGATGATGCGCGCCCTTCTAACACTGCTCCTGTGCTGCCTTTGCGCCTGTAATCGCGATCCGTCAAAGGCTGATCCACCGTCAGTGGTTACGGTCCGCGCCCAACGGTTCATTCCGTTTCCAGAGGTGAACAGCAGCGTCCTCGGAACCCATGTGATGTGCGGATTTCCGCGCCCGTTTTTCGCCTTGGACACGACGATCGGTCAAATGTGCCGGACGTTTGAATTCACGATGGATAACGCCAACGACATCCAGCAGACTCTCGTGAGCCTGCCGACGTGCAATTCGCTTTACGTCACTACGGAAAAGCTGAACGAATCGACCGCTACGGCTGGCGGATGGCTTGCCGATTTTCTTCGCGGTCCCGGAGCGTCCGAATTGACGCGGTGGTGGCCTCACTTGGTTACATGGCTTTTTTTCATTGTGCCGGAGCGGCCTGTGGCTTATAAAAAGAAATGAAGAAAATCTACCCAGGTCCTCAATGTTGAATGGCAGATCATCCGGCGTTTCGTCACCAAATAAAGCGCCAGCTAGGTTAAAACGTTGAATATCGCCAGATCCAACCATTTCCACTTCCAAAATTGGGCCGTCCGCCGCGCGAATTTTAGCCGCCCAGCTAGATGCAAAATCTCCAGTACTCAAAGCGAAAAAAGATACGAGAACTCTTTCCCTCCTCCACTTCTTGAGAATCGCTACGCCATCAACGGACGAGATCATCTTTGCCTCCTTCCTGCGGGATTTTGGTTATGGTAACGCATTGTGGATGGCTGGAAAATTCGGCCTCAAAATGCGAAAGAGCCGCCGCCCTCGATGGATATTCTTCTTGAGCGTTTCGTTAGCGCTAAGCGTGCCTCGAGCATGAACAAGGCCGACGCTGCCAAGCGCACGATTGCAAATGACCCGTATCCTTGGCGGCGGGGGTGCGCGGCCTCGGTCACGTCGAGCCCCCTTTGGCTCCCAGTTTTGCCTTTAGTCGATATATATCTTCAGTGAATGCGCGCTTCATTTGCATGTGCTCATTGACAATGATGCGGTGCGCCTGCCGTTCTTGCTTTATTGCTTCCTTGTGAGAAGCCTTCAGCGCCTCGATTTCTAATTTCTTTTCCTCGTGCGTTTGCCATGCAGCACGTGCAATATTGAATATATAGGCGAGGGAAAGACATCCAAGGTAGGGCGATGCAATCGAGAGCCATCGCGTCTTAATAGTGGCCCACGTGAATAAGCCGTAGTAAACCTGTAGCGCAACAATCGCCACCGCGATGAGAAATCCTATTACTTGCCTTGCTCCCCATCCAACGAAGTAAAGCAGGGCGCGCCACAGGATGTTTCCCCAGTAGCGCAAGCCGGATTTGAAGTTTTGGATCGTTCCGCTATTGTTCCACACGCCGGGCCGTCGGAAGTCAATCCTCCTCGCGGCCAAACTGACCATTGCCAAATTTACGGTTCATAGTACCCGCTACGCGCAATCGTCCTCATACCCGGCTGCCGCACCGTCACCGCCACCGGATGGAAGCGCCGCGGTTCCTCTTTCACGTCTTTCGGATAAAAACCAATCAAATACTGCGTACGAAGCTCGCGAATGATATCGGCGAAGGCATCATCCAGTTCAGTGAAGCTGCCGGGGTTGAAAATTCGTCCGCCAGTGGACGCTGCTAGCGTCGCCAGCGCATGTTCGCCACCTAAGTTGCGCCCGGCGTCGCCGGCAATGGGCACCACCACAATCGGATACAACACCGCATCCGCCTGCTGCGCGGCTCGCAAGGCGTCGCTATATTTCTTGTAGCTGGTGGTATCACCGCCGTCCGTTACCACCACCATCACGTGCCGGCCTTCGCGGCCGGACAAAGTGTCACTGGCCAGGTAGAGCGCATCATAAAGCGAAGTGCCGCCTTCGCCTTGCGCCGCGTTTAACGCCTTCGACGCACGTGCTTTGCTGCGCGAGTAGTCCACGTCCAGATTCGTGTGCCAGTTAAAAGTGAAGAGCGCGAACTTATCGTCCGGGTTACCCGCATCAAGCAACGCCGAGATGAAGCGCAGCACCGAACCGGTCTCATAGTGCAGATCTATTTTCGTGCTGCCGCTGGTGTCCATGAGAATCGCCACGGAAAGGGGCAGGGAGGTGTTTCGTTCAAACACCGCAACCTGCTGTTCTACCCCGCTATCAGTAACGCGGAAATCTTCTTTGTTGAGGTTGGTGATAATCGCCCCTTGCCGGTCGCGCACCGAAACCAGCAGCCGCGCCAGATTCACTTTGGCGGAATACAGCGGCACCTGCGGTTGCTCGGTTTGTTGCGCCGGCGGCGGTGTCGCGGGTTTGAATTGCGCCGCAGCTTGAAACGCAGTACAGAGGCCCAGCAAAAGGCCGCAGTACAGTCCTTTATCTATCGACATGTTTGGATGATTCCGCCAAGAGCCGGTCATCCCACTCCCCATCCACCCACACCGCCCCATCGGCAAAGAACTCTTTCTTCCAAATCGGCACCTCGCGTTTCAGCCGGTTAATCCCCTCCAACGCCGCTTCAAAGGCCGCTTTGCGGTGGGGCGCGGTCGCCACTACCACTACGCTCGCCTCACCAATCTCCAGGCGTCCTAGCCGGTGCACCATGCCGATGCGCCCAACCGCGAATTGCGATGCAATCTCGCGGCCAATCCGCGCCATCTGTTCTTGCGCCATTCCTTCGTAACATTCATATTCCAAATGTGTCGTCGGCCGGCCCTTGGTGTTATTGCGGACTACACCCTCAAAGGTCACGACCGCGCCATCCTCTGGCCGCTGCAATCTTTCGACCAGCCCGCGCGTATCGATGGTTTGTCGGACAATCTCGAAGATGTGGCCATCGCGGCCTGATCCACCACTAACGGGCGGCAGGAACGCCACCTCATCGTTCTCACAGAGTGCGGTATCTGGCGTGGCGAACTCTTGATTCCTAGCAAATAGAATCGACGGACGCTTGCCTTGCAAAGTTTCGTAGCGCTGCGAATAGCTGGCGAAAAGGCTTCCCAGGGTTGTTCCCGGAGCCACTTCGAGCCATTCTTCGGCTTTGCCCACCATGTCCTTAAGGACTCCGAAAAACAGCACTTTGACTAGCATCACTCAAATGCTAACAAGCGGCGCGTGGGCTGGCGGCTATAGTCAACAAAGAGTCTATATGAGCAATGAATCGGTGGTCACTGCCATCCGCCCACTTCTGTCCGGCGACTATGAAAAGTGGCTTGGTCTGTGGAAGGCTTACCAGACCTTTTATGAAACAAACATCCCGGAAGAAGTGAGCCGTGAGAGCTTCCGCCGCATGCTCGATCCGGCCGAGCCCACGGCCGGCGCGTTGGCGTTTCAAGGTGAAAACGCTGTCGGCATGGTGAACTGGATTTTTCACCGCTCGAATTGGACGATCGGCGATAACTGCTACCTGCAAGATCTCTACGTCAGCAAGCAATGCCGTGGCGGGGGCGTGGGCCGCCAACTGATTGAGCACGTATACGCGGAGGCGCGTAAGGCCGGTTGCCCTATTGTTTATTGGTTGACGCATGAAACAAACGCGACCGCCAGATTGTTGTACGACCGCATCGCCACTCATCAGGGATTCATTAAATACCGGAAAGACCTTTAAGGCGTCATGCTATCGAGCCAGCGAACCACCTTCCGCGTCCGTTACGCTGAAACCGATCAGATGGGCGTGGTGTATTACGCCAATTACTTGGTCTGGATGGAGGTCGGCCGCGTAGAACTGGTGCGCGCCCTGGGCTTTCAGTACAAAGATCTGGAGCAGACCGAAGGCCTCTATCTTTCGGTCGTCGAAGCGAACTGCCGCTATCTTTATCCGGCGCGCTACGACCAGGAGATTGTTGTTGAAACGCGCATCGTGAAAGCCGGCTCGCGCATGGTGGAGTTCGGTTATAGCATCACTTCGCTTGCGCCCGAACGCCTGCTCGCCGAAGGTTCTACGCGCCACATCTGGTTGAATCGTGAATGGAAGCCAACTAGTTTGCCGGCGCGCTACCGGACTGCGCTGGGCGTGGCTTGATGCATGGCTGCTCAGCTTGCATTGCACAAATGAGTCGTATAATAGCGATGACGTCAGCGGCAACCAGGTCCCGACTCCCGAGGAAATGGGGGAAATCCTCGGCCTCAGTCCCGATCGAGTCGTAGCTGTGCGCAGGATCATGGGTGCGCGGAACGATCAGAAGGCGTCAACCCGCCCCGTCGTAGCATCCGGGGCAGCGGCACGGAAGAAATCTTCCCGTACCCGGACGTCCACCCGAGCTGCCGCAAAGAGATAGTGTGACCCGGCCGAGACGAATTGAGTCCGTCTTTCTCAATATTCCATACGACGAAGCCTTCGAAAGGCTCTACATAGCTTATATTGTTGGGCTCACCCAACTCGGACTCCGCATCAATGCCGCCCTTGCCGTGCCGAATCAGGGACGGCTGGACACCATCATCAAGCTGAACGAGCAATCGGAGTATACGGTCCACCACCTGTCCTGTATTGAGTCATCCCGTGGCGTTCCACGATTCAATATGCCTGTCGAGCTAGGTCTCGCCCTTTACCCTTCGCGTAGTGCGAACGGAAAGCACCAGGTCTTCATTTTTGAGAGTAAGCGTTTCCGGACGCAGCGATCCACAAGTGACGTTAGTATCGATCAGTATCGATCCGCAAATCCACCGGGGAACAGCAAAGGGGCTGATGGCCGGGTTGCGGACTATCTTTCGTCAACCTGGTGATGTAACTACCGTGCCCGAAATGCTTGCCAGCTATCGCGCGGTTAGGCGCAACCTCTCAGACCTGCGGCGAAATTCGGGTGGCAAGCCTCTCTTCGAGGCGGCAGTCTTTCAGGACATAACGGTCGCGGCTTTGGTCGAACCGCAAAAACTCCTCGGACGCAGGATTGCAGATGTTAGTCGAAGGTAGCGTGCCTACGTCCGGTTAAATCGCCTGAAAACGTGTTACGTCGTCCGCTAAGGTTGGTTGACTCCATCAACGGACCCTTTTGTCCCGGGTGCGACCGCCGTGATAGCTTCGATTAGTGGGCCTCGGCGGAGTAAGGGCGGCAATATTGATTCTGTTAAGCCTGGCCCTGCTGCTAGACGCTCAGACAATCGAGCCGCAAATATTGCTAAACAAAGTGCGGCAAAACGTTGCGGCCACCGTGCAACAAGCGCCACGCTACACCTGTACCGAGACGATTCAGCGCTTTTGGTATGCCAATCGCAAGGTAGTTCGGCCTGGTTGCGAGACGGATCGGCCTCCCGAAATTACGCCGCGAAACTTGCTACGGAGCGACCGCCTGCGGCTTGACGTGGCGGTAGGCGCCGGCCAGGAAATCTTCGCTTGGCATGGCCAGAAACGCTTTCAAACCGAGGAGATTGACAAACTGGTTACCGACGGGCCGATCAGTTCAGGGAACTATTTTTCATTCCTTTCGAGCATCTTTCTGGAGGGTGTGGCGAAAATAGATTTTCGGAAGTTTGCGAACGAAGCCGACCGCCGCCTCGCCGTATTCGGTTACGCGTTGCCAATCCGCGAAAGCCGGTTCACGACACGCACCGACTCTGGCAGCGCCGTGATGGGCTACCACGGTGAATTTACCGTGGATGTTTCGAAAGGTGAATTGGAGCAGCTCGAAATTCTGACGGATGACATGCCAGAGTCGGCGCATGTCTGCGCCTTCGACATGAAGACGAGCTATAAAGTCACGTTATTGAAGGGAATTCCGTTTGAGTTGCCTGCAAGCGTCGCCATGGATGTACTCTCGCCAAGTCATGAACGATCGAACACCGTAACTGAATACCACGATTGTCATGAATTCCAGGCTGAATCTGTGCTGCGATTCGACGCGCCACCGCAGGCGGCCACTCCTCAGGCTCCCATGCCGGCGCGCAGTCTACCTGCCGGCATTTTATTGCGCATTCGCCTCAAATCGAACATTGCAGTGGATTCGGCCTGGGCCGGCGACCCACTAGAAGGCGAACTGGCGGAAGACGTGATTGACCCGGCGGGACAAGTGCTCATTCCCCGGGGAACCTCTGTACAAGGCTTGCTGTTGCGCGTCGAAACTGTCTTCAAGCCGCTTCATTCCCACCAAATTTCACTGCAATTCCGCGAGTTTCATTTCGCCGGTGAAGAGTACCAGCTTCATTTGAAATTGCAGCCCGAGCCGGTGGCCGTGGACGAAAGGGCAGCAGAAATGCCGCGGCGCATTCAACTGGAAAATCCGCCCATTTCCGACGACCCTCAGGCTTACCGGTTCCGACTCAACGATAAGAAAGTGAAGTTGCGTGGGGTAGTCACCTACTGGATCACCCAGTAAGTCGAGTTACGGAGTGTAGCTACCGGTACCCGGCGCAGCATGATAGTCGCCCTTACCCGTTTTATCCACGAAGGTGATGGTGCTGTTCGTTCCGATGCCTTCCAAATAGCGATACTTCCAAACTTCAACGGCGTAAGGATGAGATTCCTTCATGTGCGAGTCGATTTCATCGGGTGGGCCGTAAAGAATGTAGATGTGGCCGCGATCCGTTTGCCAGCCTGGAGCGCCAGACGCAGTCGCAAAGTGTTTGTTGGCATACGCGAGACGCCGGTAATGTTCGTCTTTGAATTCGTTTTCCGGTGTGCCGGGCGTCGGATCGCGGCGTAGCCAGAACTGCGCAATAAAACAGTCGCGTTCGGCGTTCGTTCTGAGGTTTTTGAAGGCTGCGCGTTCCGCATCGTCGATAATATACTCCACATCTTGGTTGAGCCATTGCGTAAAGTTGACGGTTTGACTTATAGCGATGCCCCCACCATTCGCACCCGGGCAGGACTTTAATATGTGGGACCTGGGTGGGTCGGTCTGCCAGGCGCTCAGGGTGATCGCCGCAGTGGTCAGCAGCAGGGCCGTGACCGTGACAAGACTCCAAGCGCCATTCTGATCGCTCGGATAAAGCAAACGATGGATGCGTTTCATGAGACTGCCTCCTTTGGCAGCGACGGCCGGTTCGTGCATCGACCAACGGTTTTGTTCCAGCGCGGCCAGCGCCCTCGCATACTCGTGCGCGTCGCCGCTGATTGCAACGACACAGTCGTCGCAGCACTTCTCGCGTTCGCTGCGAATTACCTGTGAGATCCACCAGACCGCCGGGTGATAAAACAGCAGTCCGTCCACCAGATTCTGCAGCGCGTTCACCAGAAAATCGTGTCTGCGTATATGCGCCAGCTCATGCAGCAGAATACTTTCAACTTGCGCGGCGGGTAAGCCGGTCACAAGGCCAATCGGCATCAGTATCAGCGGACGCACATGGCCCATCACCATCGGGGCATCCGCCAGACAGGATTCGAGCAAGAGAACGGGACGCGTAATACGCAATTGGCTGCTTAGACTGGCAAGCCGCTGCTGCCATGGATTGGGGGCTGAACACACGCCCCGGCGCCGCAGTCGCTGTAGCGAAAGAAAGCCAAGGGCATAGCGGATGTAAAAGACCAATAGCCCCGCTATCCAGACCGGAGCCAGCCAAGGTGCGGTTGCTGCGAGACTTGGATCCCAGGCATGGGCCGCGCTCGCCACAGCCGGTACAGTCCACGCTGGCAAGGGAGGAGCTTTGAGAGCGCCCGTCCCACCCCGTCCGGCCGGCGCCAACTCAAAAAACGTCAAGCCGAAGGCGGCGAGCATGCCGAGCAGCGCTAGGCAGGCAGCCGCGTAACGGACGCGCGGCGAACGCGCAGCCAAAAGCGCCGCTCCCAGCGCCGCCGCAACAATCGCTCCCTGCCACAGCGAGTGAAGCAGCGTCCAACCGATGACGCCAGCCCAGGGACTCTGGACGAACGTCTCAAGAAAACTCATTCTTGTTCTCCGCTTGATACGTATCCAGGAGTTTGCGCATTTCGGCCAAGTCTCTTTTGCTGGCTTTGCGCGCCGCCAGCGCTCCCACGAATAGCGCCTTCGCCGAACCGCTAAAAACGCGCTCCAACAGGTCTCCGGCCAGCTGCCGCTGTGTCCATTCGCGCGGTTTCGCGGCCTGATAGATGTGCGCCCGCTGCGTCTGATCCACCCTTACCAATTCCTTTTCCGCCATAATCTGCATAAACTTCAAAATCGTACTGTATTGGGCGGTGCGGCGGCGGCTGATCGCTTCATAGATATCACGCACGGTCGCCGGCCCAATGCTCCAGAGAACCGTCAGAATCTCAAGTTCTGCGTCCGTCGGCTTTGCCGGGCTCGCCTTCATATACGAAGAGCTTACTAGTAAAGCATTCGTAGGTCAAGAGGAATTCCGCCCGTCGAATATTTTAGATCGAAGCTATTTTTTGGTTGACAAGCGCCGCATAAATGAAATAAAGTAGGCGACTAATAGGGCTTGATACGTTTCAAAGGCCCGAAAATTGTAGGTTAGATCGAATTGCTCTTCAGGGGGGCCTTGTAGCCGCGATGCATCGTTTCCGCATCTTTCAGTCCATCTCTCCAAACAGCAACGCAACCCGGCCTGGGATTGCGCGCGCTCTCCACCAGATAGCCGCCACTCGACCCGGTTCAGTTTCGATCCATGCGAAATCAAACGCCAACGGAAGGTCATGCCGCTCGGGACCAGGCGACCTCATTCCGTGGCATGTTGTTCATTCAGGACTTTAGAAAGACCAAGGAGAATCCATGTTGAGAAGGACCAGACAGGTTGCCGTTGGGGTAATTGGCCCCAAATTGACGTTTACCTTAATTGCCATCCTTTGTTCCATTGGGATGCTGCTAGCCCAGAGTACGACCGCTACGTTGAACGGAACCGTGACCGATAGCGCGGGCGCCGTTATCGTAGACGCGCAACTTACCATTACCAACCAGTCCACTAACCAGGAGGTGCAGGTTCGCACTCGTGGTGACGGCAGCTATTCCGTGCCTGGCCTCGCCAGCGGAACCTATCAGTTGACGGTCAGCAAACCGGGTTTTTCTACCCTCACCCAAAGAGACATCTTCCTGGGACCCACGGTGGTTCGCACCGTGAACACCACGCTCAACGTGGGCCAAGTCAATCAGCAGGTGACGGTGGAAGCGGTTGCGGATCAAGTCCAGACCAGCACCGGCGAAGTCTCCAATGCCGTCGAGCAGCAGCAGGTGGAAACGTTGCCGTTGAACGGCAGGAACTATCAAAGCCTTTCCGCGCTGATGCCGGGCGTGTTAAACACCTCACAGGGTACCGCGGCGGGGCAAGGTGGATTTGCCACCAACAACGCCATGTCGATCAATGGCATGGGACTCAGCGGCACACTATACGAATTGGATGGCGTCTGGAACATGAACACCGGCAACATGACGCAGACCACCATTCTGCCGAATCCCGATAGCATCCAGGAAGTCCGCACGCTGCAGAACAACATCAGTCCCAAGTACACCTTGCTGGGCGCTTCGGTAGTGCTGGTGCAGACCCGCAGCGGCTCAAAGGATTTCCACGGAACGGCTTGGGAATATTTTCGCAACACCGATCTGAACTCGCGCAACTTCTTTAGCCCCAACGTCCTCGCCTACCACCAAAGTATTTTCGGCGGAACGTTGGGCGGACCCATCCTCATTCCGAAACTGCTTCACAAGGATTCGAATAAGCTGTTCTTTTTCCTGAGTGAGCAAGGCGTACGGCAGAGCGAAGGAAGCACCCAGACTGGCATTACGCCCACGGCGAATCAGCGCAATCGGAATCTTCTCGGATAACATCACCAACCCAGTAACTGGCCAGCTCTTTCCCGGGCAATGTCATTCCGATGTCGATGATCAATCCGAATTCGCTCACGCTCCTGAACGCCACTGCCAATCTCCCCAACTACAACGCCGGCGGCAACAACTACATCAACACCAATCCACAAGTGATCAATCAGTTGGATTCCCAAGGCAAAGTCGATTACAACCTGAACGACAAAATCCATTTGATGGGCGAGTATTTCGACCTGAGACAGGGAGAAGGTCTACCGTCGCAGGAATGGCTTGGTTCGCCGTTCACAACCAGCAAGCAAACCTTTGAAACTCGCAGTAAGCTGATTGAACTGCAAGGCACGGTGATCATTTCGCCCACCATGGTAAATCAGCTCTCTTTAGGCGCCAATATCTATGTCGTGGATCTTGGGCACAAACGGCTTGGTCTATAAAGACCAGCTTCCCAATTTCCAGGAGAATTTGCCGTACACTGGCTTTCTATCAAACCGCCTTCCGGATATCAGTTTTTCGACGGGAGGCTATGCCTCCATTGGTGTGACCCAGACCCAACCTCTCATCCACGCCTCCGACCTTGAATCGACACTAACCGACGATTGGAGCTGGGTCAAGGGAAAGCACACCATTGAAGCGGGCTTTAACTGGGTGAATAGCACAAAGCGCCAGAACAAATTCTCGCAGAGCAACGGCACCTGGACTTTCAGCGGCCGGTTTACAGGAGACCCCATCGCCGACTATCTTCTGGGAGACGCCGCCCAGTTTTATCAGGACAGCACTGAGCGCCGTCCCTATATTCACGGCAAGATTCTCGCGCCTTATGTGCAAGACACCTGGAAAGTGACCAAGAAGTTGACGGTTAATTATGGGTTGCGCTTCAGCTATATGCCGCTTCCCTATACGCAAAACATGTTTGAATCGATGTTCGACCCTGCGCTTATAATCCGGCGCAGGCGCCCATCGTAAACGCCGGTGGCACCATTACGCCTACTGCCAACTATAACCCGGTGAACGGCATCGTCATCAATGGTGAAAATGGAATCCCGCGGAATTTCAGTAACGCAAAGAACTGGTATGTCGATCCAACGGTCGGATTTGCCTGGGACATTTTCGGCGATGGAAAAACCGCCCTGCGCGGCGGATTTGGCGCCACCGAATCCCGCGTGTTCACCGGTACCGACTGCACGTACAACTGTGCGGACAATTATCCATTCGTCCAGTCTATTACGTTAATTAACCCGCAATTCCCCAATCCCATCGGAACGGGTACGGCCGCTCCTCCCTCCGCTCCCAACATCGCTTCCACTGCGTTTTCAGCGAAGGCGGCGGCGACTATCTATTCCTACAGCGTCACCATGGAACATCAGTTCTCGGGATGGCTGGCCTCCCTAGCCTTCGCGGGCGACCATACCATCAACATGCCCATTGGTTTAGATATCAATCAGCCGGGACCCACCGGCCCTTACAACTACAACCCCTCAATCAACACGGGCACGTACGAGTACGTTTATGGTCAGTATCCCGGCTATGGGAGCTTGAGCACCAACGAAACGATTGGCAAAGCCAACTGGAACGCCTTAATGGCCTCGGTCCGTCACTCGGCAGGACATGGGATTTTTGTCACGGGATCGTATACCTATTCGCACGGCCTATCGAATTCGTTTTCCCAGAGTTTCTTCGGCGGTGGCGGCGTGCAGGATACTTACAACCCGCATGGCGACTATGGCAATTCCGCAATCAATGTAGCTCAGGTCCTTTCGTTCAGCTACATCTGGGACATTCCGTTCCTGAAGACCGATCGGAGTTGGAAAGGCACTCTGCTCGGCGGCTGGAAGTATTCCGGCATCACTGCCATTCAATCGGGACTCTCTCTCTCGCCGGGATTGAGCGTCACCAACCAGGGCTTAGCCAGCAGGCCCAATACCACAGGAGTAGCGCTGTCCTATCCAAAGACGCCCGGCGAGTGGTTTAACACTGGAGCGTTTGCCGCTCCCGCCTTATGGGTTTTTTGGCGACGCTGCGAATGGCAGCATCACCGGCCCTGGTCTGGTTACGTTTGATATGGCGCTCTACAAGGACTTTCGTATTGGCGAGCACCAGACATTTCAATTTCGTGGCGAGCTGTTCAACATCTTCAACCATACGAATTTGAGCGGCATCCAAACAGCGGTGGGAGCGTCAAACTTCGGCCAGGCCACCAGCGCTCTCGATCCACGCATTGTGGAATTCGCCCTTCGATACCATTTTTAGCCGGATTGCCAACCGAATCCCCACGTTCGGAACCGATGCTAGACTGTCGGTGATGAACGTGGGGATTTTGTGGCTGGCGGCTGCCGCTTCCATCGCCCCTCTTTCGGCGTGCCAACTCTCAGCGGCGGACAGGCAGGTGTACGGCCGGGCAGTTTCTCCCCATCTGCTGTTTCCACAACGGCGAAGCGCGTTTGAGCAAGTCATTCGTGCATGTCCCGATGATCCGCGGTTGTATGTCGAATTTGCGTCTCTCCTCGTCGCTAACCGCGACTTCAGCACCGCGCTTCGCTGGATCGATAAGGGGCTAACTCTCGCGCCTGAAGACGAGACTTTGCATTTACGAAAGGGCGAGTCTCTGGTTGCTCTCAGCCAAGGCAAAGAAGCGCTGGCGGCACTGACAAAGGTGCCTGTGACCGGCGAATCGCAGTTCTTCCGCGGGCTAGCTTATCAGATGCTTCTCGATCACCGCCACGCACAAGAGTGCTTCCTAGATGCTTGGCAGCGCGGCAACGAAGATCCCTATGTTTTGTATTCGTTGATGGTGGAGGACAAGAGCCTCGGCGATAAGGACGCCGGGGTGGAGCATTTCAAGATCATGCTGGCGCGCTTCCCGGATTCCGTTTGGATCCATATTCTTCTAGGTGACGCGCACTTCAAAGTGTCTGAGGACGCAGAGGCGCGCAAAGAATATCTGACGGCCGTAAAACTCATGCCCGACCTATTCGAGCCAAATTTCCGGCTCGCTTACCTGGATTTCGAAGCAGGCGACTACAACTCCGCCGTCAAATATTACCGGCCGCGCGCTGGCCGCCAAGCCTCGCCACACGGAAGCCAATATTTATTTAGGAGAGGCGCTTCGCCGCCAGGGAAAAATTCCTGAAGCCATTGAGCAACTACGGCGCGCGATTCAGCTGGACCCGAAAGCAGCGTTGGCCTACGATTCGCTTTCCAAGTCCTTGGCCGATGCTGGTCGTCTCGTGGAAGCGTCAGATGTTCTCGCCCACGCGGAGACGGAGTTCCCCGACGAGTCCTCTTTCCCGGCCATGCGGGCGCGCATCCTGAATCGCTTGGGCAGAGCGGAGGAAGCCAAGCAGGATGCCCGGCGGGCCGCTGACATCATTGCTGCCCGCAACAAGAAAGATGCCTTGGTAAGCCCACCATGACGGCTCTCGGGCTCTGCTTAGCTTTCCTTGGCCTTTCCATTTCGCCATCCAAAGAATTTCAAAGGCTGGCGCGTTGCGTCGAACAAAAAGACGCGGCCTGCGTTTCAGCGTGCTTAAAGGACGGTTCCTCCGACCATTCGCCCGAGTATTTTGAACTCGCCGCCCGCGCTTACATGCTTCTCAAGCAAAATCAAGAGGCTCTAAAATCCATCGCCCAAGCGATCCAATTGAAACCCGGCAACTATGACTACTTGATGGAACAGGGATGGATGTACCAGCGATCCGGCGATCAGGTTTCGGCGATCGAGTCCTTCTTACTTGCCTCTCATATCAATCCGCAGTCGGCTACTGTTTTCTACGAACTGGGCATGAGTTTCTTTTTGGCGAAAGAGTATGACCGTGCCATTCGCCACTTCAATCACGCCCTTCAGCTCGATCCGAAAAACGATAAAGCGGAATTCATGAACGGAGTGGTGCAGATTTGGCAGGGCCACCTTGAGGAAGCCAAGTTGCATTTCGCAGCCGCGTTAAAACTTCAGCCGCGCAACCCGCATTACCTGCTGCATTACGGCGTTCTGCTGACCATGCTGAATGAAGACGATCTGGCCCTAGCCAACATGCGGGAGGCTGAGAGGCTGGATCCATCTAACCCGCTGACGCACTTTCAACTCGGTAAACGCTACCGGCTAATGGGGAAGCTGGCAGACGCTCGCCAGGAATTGGCAGAGGCTGTTCGTCTCAGGCCGAACCTTTCTCCGGCCCTTTATCAACTGGGGGAGGTTTACCACAAGTTAGGGGAGGAGGCGAAGGCACGCGATGCACTGCAAAAGTTCGAGAAGCTGTCAGAACAAGAAAAAACGGCAGACTTAGACCCAATCGACGCCAACTTGGAAAACTAGTCCCTCTTTGCTGCTTCCGGCGCGCGTTCCAGCATTTGCACCACCACAAACGCGTTATAATACGAGGTAATCCCGCAGGTCTCATGATAGCCACAGAACCCATCACACTCTCCCGCGCCGCCGAATTTCGCACGAAATTGGCGTCCAAGATTATCGTTGCAGATGGTGCCATGGGTACCATGCTCTACGCCAAAGGTATCTTCATCAATCGTTGTTTTGATGAACTAAACCTGTCCGCGCCACAAGTGGTGAAAGAGATCCACCAGGAGTACGTGAAGGCGGGTGCTGAAGTCATCGAAAGCAACACATTCGGCAGCAACCGGGTTCGCTTGACAGCCTTTGGCTTCGTCGAAAAGCTAGCGGCCATCAATCAGGCTGGCGTTAAACTAGCGCGTGAAGCGGCTGGTGAGCGAGCCTTTGTGGCCGGCGCCATGGGTCCGCTCGGCGCCAAGATTGAACCACTTGGTCCCACCTCCTTCGCCGAAGCCCGCGAAATTTTCAAGGAACAGGCGGCGGCGCTGGTAGAAGCGGGCATTGATCTCATTGTGCTCGAGACATTTTCCGATCTGAGCGAACTACGCGAAGCGATCTACGCCGCCCGCGAAGCCGCCGGACCGGAAATGGTCATTGTGGCGCAAGTGACGGTGGACGACGACGGCTTGCTGCTGGATGGCACCACCACCGAGGTATTCACCCGCAAGTTGAGCGAGTGGCCGGTGGATGTAATTGGCGTAAATTGTTCGGCCGGGCCGAAAGTGGCGCTCGAAACCATTGAGAAGATGTTGCCGCATACCGGCAAACCGCTCAGCGTCATGCCAAACGCCGGCTTACCCGCCACCGTCGAAGGCCGCAACATCTATTTGTGTTCGCCCGAATACATGGCGCAATATGCGCGCCGTTTTCTGCAAGCCGGCGTACGCATGATTGGCGGCTGCTGTGGCACCACGCCCGAGCACATTAAAACCATCTGCAGCGAAGTACGTTCGCTCCAGCCCATGCAGCAACGCACGGCGGTCGTCGAAGTTGTCGAAGAGGGCAAACCGCCGGTAAAGCGCATGCCGAAAGTGCCGGTGGCGGAAAAATCGCAACTGGGCGCGAAACTGGCTGCCGGGAAATTTGTAGCGTTTGTGGAAATTCTGCCGCCGCGCGGCGTCGATCCGGTCAAAGAGATTGCCGGCGCCAAGCTCTGCAAAGATCATGGCATCGATTGCATCAACGTGCCCGATGGCCCCCGCGCCAGCGCGCGTTTGAGCGCCCAAGTCACTTGCCAGTTGATTCAGGAAAAAGCGGGCATCGAAACGGTTTTACACTTTTGCTGTCGCGACCGCAACATCTTAGGGATGCAATCAGAATTGCTCGGCGCGCATGCCGTAGGCGTCCGTAACCTGATCTGCATTACCGGGGATCCGCCGCGCATGGGCACCTATCCGGATGCCACGGCCGTCTTCGATGTCGATTCCATCGGTCTCACTAACATCGTCAACCAGTTAAACCAAGGGCTGGATATCGGCGGTAACGCAACCGGGTCGCAAACTGCCCTGCTCATCGGCGTCGGCGCAAATCCCGGAGCGCTCAATATGGACGAGGAACTGCGGCGCTTTGGCTGGAAAGTGGATGCCGGCGCTGAGTATGTGGTAACGCAGCCCGTCTTCGATCTTGATCTGCTCGAAGCCTACTTGAAGAAAACCGAGCAATATAAGATCCCCTTCATCGCCGGTATTTGGCCGCTCACCAGCTACCGCAATGCCGAGTTCATGGTAAACGAATTGCGCGTCCCAGTGCCGGAGGAATACATGGAGCGGATGCGCCGCGCCGACAGCGCGGACAAGGCTCGGGCGGAAGGCGTAAACATTGCCCGCGAAATGTGCGCCCGCATCCGCCACATGGTGCAAGGCGCGCAGCTAAGCGCTCCATTCGGCCGTTATGAACTGGCTGTGCAGGTAGCTGAGGCTTTGGGTTCGCGCTAGACTTTACCTTAGCATTGTTTCCCTTCTTACGTGGCAACCGATTTAGTTGAAGTTGATATAGACAAACCGCAACCCGAGATTATCGAGCGCGCCGTGAGCGAAGTGGCGAGCGGCAGGGTGGTCGGTGTTCCAACTGACGCGCTATACGTCCTGGTGGCCGATCCTTTAAATCTGCACGCCGTCGGCCGCGTCTTTGCCGCCAAAGGACGCGAGAGCGTACGTTCGCTGCCACTGGCCATTTCCGACGTGTTGATGGCGGAGGATCTATCGAGCGAACTCACTAGCCGCTTCTACATTTTGGCCCGCCACTTCTGGCCAGGCCCCTTAACCATGATTGTGCCGGCTTCCGCCAAAGTGCCCCTGAAAGTGACTGGCAATACCGGTCGCCTCGCCATCCGTCACGCCCGCTCGAAAACGCTGAACGCCATGATCGACAAAATCGGCCACGCGTTGATTGCCACCAGCGCGAACAAATCCGGCCTACCCACCATCAACAGCGGCATCGAATTGTTCGCGCAGATGGACGGCCATATCGATCTCGTGCTCGAAGGCGGCCTATGTACCGGTCCCGGCTCTACAACGGTGGACATTACCGAGGCTTATTTCAAAGTCATCAAGGAAGGCGCCATCACCGAGAAAGAGATCGCCGAGCGCCTGCAGCTGAATTGACCTTCCAATTCGGTGTCAAAGACCTCAATTCCCGAATTCCCGCGCCGGTTTTTCCGGTGACAAAAGTTTAAAATAAATTTTCTCCCTTCTTTTCACTCGCTTACCGCAAAACTTTCACATCCCCCGTTCGCCCTCTTGTTCCAATTGAATCGGAAATACCTTTTATGGCCACCGAATCTCAAATCAACGCCAACCGCGCGAACGCGCAACATTCCACCGGCCCGTCATCGCCGGAAGGGAAGCTCAAGTCTTCTCACAACGCCGTCAAAACCGGCTTAACCGGCCGCACCATCCTCCTGCCATCGGACGATGTGGGCGCTTATGAAAACTTCGTCGAAATCCTCAAGCTGAAATATCAACCCTACGATGCCTACGAAAAGCATCTTTGCCAATCGATTGCCGATACCGAATGGCGCCTCCTCCGCATTCCCACTCTCGAATCCGGCTATTACGCTCTCGGCCGTCACGAACTCGCCGGCGAATGCGCCCACGTGTCCGACGACCATGTCCGCGCCGCCATGCTCGAAGCCTTGATCGACCGCACTTACAAAAAGGATCTTCGCAATCTCGCCCTGCAAGAACGCCGCTTACGCGCGCAACTCGCCAAGTTCGTCGCCGAACTCACCCAACTACAGGAAGAACGCGAAGCCCTTCAGTTCCAACGCCGCAACGGGTCATGAATCCTGTCGGACGCGAAATGGGCTTCAAACCCCCGGCCAACTTCGTCGAGCTATTTGGCTTCGAATTTACCGATGAGTTTCTCGACACCCGCTTCGAAGCCTATAACTACGGCGGACTGGAAGCGGTCAAGCAATTGGACCGCTCCTGGAAAGCGATGATGCGCAAAAAAGCCGCTTAGCCGAGTATCAGGTTAGGGATTCGACCGCAAAATCGCCCCGCTATAGGCCTGCAACAACCGGCTCGTTTCCTCCAGCACAGGTGCCACAGGCGAAGTGTCTCCATAGCCCAGACCGCTCGCCAGAATCAAGTAATATCCGCATTCCTCAATCGAGCCTTCTGCAATATTCAGGAATCGTGCCTTATCCCCTTGCCCCGCCGCCGAAATCCCTCCGCGATGTTGGCCGCTACGGAAACTGCGGCTCTTCTCATCTGTGAGGTCAGTCCATACGTTTCCTGTTTCGGAAAGGCAGCCGTCAACCTGTACACAGCCAACACGAAAAGATGAGCCATTTGCCAAGCAACCAGATCGCGAAAGCTCCGCGCGGGCGCCACATTCTCCATTCTTTACTCCTAGATTCTAGATTCCAGGTTCTATCTTCTTCTCTCTCTTCTTCTTCTCCGAACTTCCCACCCCCTTACCTCGTCCCTATCATTACGCTACGCTAGATATTTGATTAAATCGCTTTGATCTTTGGAATCAGCCGGCTAGCGCGCGAAACCCGGCAGGGAGCGGAACGTCATTGAATTGGGAAGGGAGTGTGCGCTTGGCGCCTCAAAGTGAAAAGCTGAGCGAACCTAAACTGGGGCACGGCCGCCGGGGTGAAACCCATCGTGGTGAAACTAGGTTGAGCGGCAACATTATTATCGGCGAGCTTCTGCGCAACATGGAGCTGGGTAAGTTTGAAATGACCTACTCCGTCCTGTTGCCCTGCATTTTCACCGTTTATTTGAATCCTGACGATCACGCGACCCTCAGCAGCGTCTTCAACCTGGTGATTGACGATGCCCGCCGCGCCTTGCAAGCCCGTGTGGCCGAAATGAATACCGCGCCGAAAAAGCTAGGGCTGTCGCGGCGCGGTAAGGCTGCCAAAGAACACAAAATCGCCTGCCAGGATTGGGATATCGAGTTTTTGCCCGATGCCGAAGTGCCTTCGGGCGACATCGAAATCCATTCCGAACTCAACGAAACCGCCCAGCCCGGTTATCGCGGAACGAAAACAACCCTGATCGGCCGTGAGCCCATCGCGCGTCCTGATCGCGCCACCACCCAGCGCGTCTCAAGTACCCGCCGTGTCGATACGGTGTATGCCGAAGTGCGCTACCAGGACGATTCGGGTCCGCAAGTGTATCCGGTCACGCAAAACCGCGTGCGCGTAGGGCGCGGCGGCGAAGAGCAGCCCATGGATCTGGCGCTCTATACAAACGATGAAGTATCTCGTGAACATCTAGCCATCCGCCGCGATCCGGCCACCGGCGCCTTCTTCATCTCCGATCTAAGCACCAACGGCACCACCTTAAATGGCAAGAAGCTGCAGAAAGGAGTGGAGCAGCCACTCCCGGAACGTTCGCAGATCGGCTTGGGGGGCGTTCTCAATCTCGAGTTCGAGGTGCGCAAATGAAATTTCTGTACGTCGCGCACATCCCTTTCGTATTGCTGTTCCTCGCCTTCACTGTCGGCCTAGCCCTCCGCTCCCTACTGAGCCGCGACCCCGAGAGAGCGGAGCCGCGACCATGAAGAAGTGCCCACGGCCCTGGCGTTTGTGGGGCGGACCTCCCGGTCTGCGGCTGACCTTCTGGTCAGCCTCCACGCGCCCTCCCGAACCACCCATGAATTCGGGGAATCAATCCGTAGGGAGCGGTCAGATCTAAATGAAGACCGCCGCCATCGGGCGCGCCGGTTCTGCCACGGACGCCGGCCTTCAGCGCACAGTCAACGAAGATCGCCTCTTCGTCGATGACGCGCGTAGTATCTTCATGGTGGTCGATGGCTTGGGCGGGCATGCCGCCGGTGAAACCGCCGCCGCAACAGCCGTGACCGTCATCGAACGCGAATTTCGCGGCCCCTTAGCCATCAATGAGGAGCGCATCACCAACGCCATTACCGCCGCAAACAACGAAATTTATGCGCTCGCCGGCTCCAATCCCGCCTGGCACGGTATGGCCTGCGTCCTCACCTTGGCCGTCGCGTCCGGCGACCAATTCCTGGTTGGTCACGTCGGCGATTCGCGGCTGTACGTCTATTGGAACGGCAAGCTGCAAAAAATTACCTCCGATCACTCGCCCGTTGGTGAACTGGAAGATGGCGGCGAACTAACGGAAGAACAGGCGATGCACCACCCGCGCCGCAACGAGGTGTTTCGCGATGTCGGCTCCTATCCCCACTCACCGGGCGATCCGCGTTTCATTGAGCTGAAGCGCTTCAAGTTTCGACCGGACGCCGCTTTGCTCTTATGTAGCGATGGTCTCAGCGACTTAGTCAAATCATCCGAGATGATTCAAATCATCGAGCGCTACGATGGTGACGCCACCCGCATCGCCCAACTGCTAGTAGAAGCCGCCAACGCTGCCGGCGGCCGCGACAACATTAGCGTGATCTTTGTCCCGGGTCCGGAGTTCCTGGGCACCGAGTCCGCCAGCCTAAGCGATGGCCGTTCCCGTCATGGCACCACTCGCATGCGCTCTGACGTAAAAAGCTCGCGCGGTCTCCTGCGCAACCTTCTGCTGGTATTCGCCGGCATGCTCATCGGCGGCTTCGCCCTTTGGCGCTTCTCAAACTTTATCGGCGACCAGCCTAAGCCAGCCGTCGTCGCGCCCGTTGTTCCTCACATTCCGAAAGAGATTCCGGTAGATGCCGCCGATTCCCTTGGCATCGAGAAAGCTCTCGCCTCTGCCCTTCCGGGCGACACCATCGTTGTTCCGCCGGGCGATTATCTTGGGCCATTGCTGCTCAAAGATCGCGTGAGCATTGTCGCTCAGTCGTCGCACCACGTTATCGTGCGCTCTGATCCAGCTGCCGTCAATGACACGGGCGTTGCCATCGTGGCCCGTGGCGTCAAGGAAGGCCGTATCAAGGGCTTGCATCTCACCGGCGACGAAACACATCCGTTGCGCATTGGCCTCTTAATCGCCGATTCCTCCATCGAAGCGGAAGACATTGAAATCTCCGGCGCGCTCGATGCCGGCCTGCGTATCGATGGTGATTCTCACCCGCTCATTCTGGACAGCAGCTTTCATGCCAACTCCGGCCCGGGCGTTGTCGTGCACGCAGGAAGTTCTCCCCGTTTCGTGGGAAATCGCATTGCCGAGAATGGACGCGTCCCTGGCGCTCTAAAAGCCGGCATTGAAATTGACAATGACGCGCAGCCTACACTGCTGCACAACGAGATTCTGCAAAACGGTTTGCCCGCTATATTCCCGCTGGCGCTAGACGAGGAGATTCGTGCTCGCAATACCGTCGATGCAACAGGCGCCAAACCAGCCGCGAAACCGCGCGCCCCGGCTCCGAAACCCGTCACGAAGCCGAACACCGCATCCCATCCACTCAGCGAAGTCTAAGCCATGGAAAGCCCTACCGCGCCAGCCGAGAAGTTTGGAAAATACGAGATCATCCGCAAGCTGAGCCGCAGCATGACGGATGTATACTTGGCGCGCGACGTTTGGACCAACCAGAAAATCGTCCTCAAACGGATCGAACAGTCCAAAGACGAATTTACCCGTCTTGCCATTGAAGCGGAAACGCGCGGCGCGCAAATCCAGAAACAGCTTCATCAACTCGACCCGCGTATCTTAGCCATTCTCGATTGCGGCGATCTGGGCAACTACTTTTTCGTCGCCATGGAATATTGCGAGGGCAAGAGCCTCGCCGAAATCCTGCAAACCAGCCGTCGTCTTGATCCGCGCCGCGCTGCCCGCTACGCCGCCGAAATCTGCAGCCAACTCCGCACTCTGCATTCCTTCGTCACCGATTATGCCGGCCGCCGAACCGCCGTCATCCATGGCGATATCAAACCTTCAAACATTCAAATCGGCCTGAAAGACGATTTGCGTCTGCTGGATTTCGGTATCTCCAAGAACATCTCCGCTACCCAAAATCTAACCCGCCATAACATGGGCAGCCCGAGCTATTGCTCGCCCGAACGTTTAAGCAAAGGTCAAGTCGATGTCAATGCCGATCTTTGGGCGCTGGGTGTCACGCTCTTTGAAATGCTGGCGGGTACTCCTCCGTACCAAGCCCAAGATACCCGCCAGCTGGAAAACATCATTCAATCCAAACGCCCGCCGCGCGCTTTGCCGGACGATTGCCCCCCTCCCCTAAAGGCGATTGTTGCCAAGGCTCTGGCCGGTGATCTGGAGCTCCGCTACCGCTCCGCTGAAGAGTTCGAAAAAGATCTGCGCGCTTATCTGGCCGATCAGCCGGTGATTGCCGCGCGCGACCGTATCTCATGGGAATCGAACGCCACGGTTGATAAAGCGGTCCAAGCCGCCACAATTTCCAAAGCCCTTCCCGTACCCAATGCCCATCCCACCGTTCGCGTCGAGCTGAACCAGCCTAAAGCCCGCAACAATCCTACCCGCCTCACCACCGCACAGTTGCACGCCGTGCTGCCCGTCGCCGTCAAGCGGCCACATCGCTGGCGCTTCATGCAGCCCGGCTCCACCAACCTTGCCTTCGCTCTGATTGCCGGCGTTTTGGCTGGCTTAATGGCATTCGTTCCGACGATTTATTATTGGCGCGTTTATAACGAATTGGCGCCCCTGCGCACTGTGCGTGATTATGCCCACGATGGCTCTGGGCTCATCGATTCCGATTGGACTCTCTATCAGGAACTGAAGACCCGCACGCAATTCATGGGCATACTCTCACCGCTCAACCTGGCGGAAGGACGTTTCCGCAGCAATCTGACCAGCGCCGCCGACACCATCATCGATGGCTATCGCACCAGCGCCAGTACCCGTCCTAGAGATTTTGATTGGGCGCTCGCTCGCAAGTGCCTGCGCCACGCGCTGCAGATTGATCCCACTGACACCAAAATCAAAGGTAAGTTGGCCCTCTCCGAAGGCTACTTCAACCTGATTCAAAATCCGCGGCCTCCCAAGGTCTACCTAAGCATCGATAATTTTCGCCAGGCCGCCTCCTATCTGCCTCGTTTAGCCGATCCCCACCTCGGTCTCGCCTATCTCTACCTCTACGTCTCCCACAACATTGGCGAGGCGGATGCTGAATTTCAACAGGCTCAACAATTAGGCTTCCATCTGGGTCCGCGTGAGCAGGCGCAGCGGGCAGATGGTTATCTGTTCCGTTCCCAATACGAACTCGCGCACGCGCGCCGCGCCGCGTCAAAGAATAAAGATGAAGCCGAGCGCTGGCTTCAGATGTGCGACACCGATATTGAAAACGCCCGCAAACTCTATGAGCCGCTGGTCGGTTTCTCCAACGTCAGCACGAATCTTGAGCAACTGGAACAAATCAAGTTGGAACAAGCGTCCCTTGAATCGGGCAACAAATAAATGGCCGTCACCAAGAGTTGGGATTCCGCCGTTGCCAGCCGCCTCAATCTGGAAGGCAAGACTGGCGCTCCTGAGCGCAAACGTGAGTTCTGGCCGTTGCTGGGCGCAACCGTTCTGGTCGCGTGTGGCTTCCTGCTTGTCTACACAGCCAAGACGCAGGATTTTCCGGCGCTCCAACAAAACCTGGACGCAGGCGATCTGGTGAATGTAAACTCGGCCAAAAGCGCCGACGAGATTTCCAAGGTTCTCTTAGTCTTCAACGATCCGGGCGAACGCGCCTATGCGGCTGAGCGGGTTTGGACGTTTCTACAGCAGAACCGCCCGCTTCCAAACGCTGGATCGCTTTCCCGCATCCGGCTCCACAAAGCCGATACGCTGAACGATTCGCGCGCCCGCTCCATTTGGGAGAGAGAGACGGAGCACCTGAAGACACCTCCCACCAGCATCTCGCTTTTTCCCGTATCTAAAGTCAAACCTTTTCTGGTAGTTCGCACTCCCAAGGAGTTCTTGCGGACCTGTGTCATTTGGGCCTCTGCCTACTTAGTCGCCTTCTGGCTGGTGCACCTTCTCTGGCGCATCCGGCGCTTTCGCGGAGATCCCACTATTCTGCCGGCCGTGTTCCTGCTCAGTGGCATGGGCTTCATTCTCATGGTCAGTCTGCGTGACCCCCTTCGCGACACACTCGAATTCCGCAAGTTCGCCTGGGGCTGCGTGGTCGGCTGCATTGTTCTGCTGCTGCCGCTGTTGCGCGCCTTTCAATATCGCGTTTTCTCTCGCTGGATTTACACCCCGCTGTTCGCCGCAGTCGCTTTATTTGGCGCCCTGTTAGTGATGGGTTCCGGTCCCACCGGCAGCGATGCCAAAGTCAATCTGGGGCCGTTCCAGCCGGTAGAACTGATCAAAATTCTCATCGTCCTTTTCCTGGCCGGCTACTTTGCCGCTAACTGGGAACGCCTGCGCGACCTGCGCCAAAAAACCTTTGTGCCTCGTTCCATGCGCTGGATCGAGATCCCGCGCCTTGATCACACTCTCCCGGTCATGCTCGGTGTGAGTGTAGCTCTGGCAATGTTCTTTGTGCTGAAAGACATGGGTCCGGCACTCGTTATGGGCTTTGTATTCATGACTCTCTTCGCCGTCGCGCGTGGCCGCGCCGGCCTACCTCTCATCGGTATCGCCGCTCTCATCATTGGAGTCATGCTCGGCGTCCACTTCGGCGCACCTCACACCGTGGTCGAGCGTGTCGCCATGTGGCTTTCGCCTTGGAATAACGACGTCCACGGTGGGGATCAACTCGCTCACTCCTTATGGGCGTTTGCGACTGGCGGCCCGATCGGTTCTGGTCCCGGTTGGGGTGATCCCAGCCTGATTCCCGCCGGCCACACAGACTTGGTCCTCGCCTCTATCGCGGAGGAGTGGGGTCTCCCCGGCGTCATCTGCATTTGTCTCCTTTTCACCATTTTGATTTCCGCCGCGTTTCGCATCGCCCTCAAAGCGCCCGATGAATACGCTACATTCTTGGGAGTAGGGCTCGGCTCGCTCATCGCTTTCGAAATGCTGCTCATCTCGGGTGGAGCGCTCGGCGCCATTCCACTCTCGGGCGTCGTCTCACCCTTCCTGAGTTCAGGCAACACCGCCATGCTGTCGAACTTTCTCATCTTCGCCGTGCTGCTCGGGATCTCGAATCAGTCCGTGCAGCCGCGCGCTGCCACCACTCCCGAGCAAAGTCTCGAACCAGCGTTCCGTATGCCAGTGCGCATCGTGAGCTGGTCGTTTGCCGTTGCCGCGTTACTGCTGTTGGGCCGCGCCACCTATATCGAGGTCTTTCACGACCGCGAACTTCTCGCCAAAGATACCTTTGTCTATACACTCGATGGCGTCAAACGTCCGCAGCACAATCCGCGTCTCAACCTGCTCGCCGCCGAAATTCCGCGCGGCAACATTTATGACCGCAATGGCGTTCTGCTCGCCACCAGTTCCTGGCCCGAGTTGGAAAAGCGCCGCGACGATTACCAAAAGCTCGGCGTCTCCATCGATTCGCTAGCTCGCTTGGATAGCCGTCTCTATCCATTCGGCTCCGATACCGCTCACTTGCTCGGCGATTTGCGCACCGGTGAAAAATTCCATGCCACCAACTCTTCGCTGATCGAACACGATTCTAACCCGCGTTTGCAGGGCTACACCGATTACCAGGACCTCGCTCCGTTTGTGCGCATCCGGCACCAGCGCGGCAATCCCGCTTTACAAGCGCTGCTCAATCGCGACCGCGATGTTCACTCCACCATCGACATCCGTCTTCAACTCAAAGCCAGTGAGATTCTTCGCCAGCGCCTTCAACCCTCCGGCAAGAAAGGAGCGCTCGTTGTGATGAACTCCCAAACCGGCGATGTTCTCGCTTTAGCCAGTTATCCCGAACCTCCCGCCAATGGTCCCGCGACCGACGACGAACTCCTCGACCGCGCCCGCTATGGTGAATATCCTCCCGGTTCCACATTCAAGCTAGTCACGGCGATCGCCGCGTTACGCCTCAGCCCCAAAGCCACTGAGAACGTGTATAAGTGCACCGGTCTGGGCGATGGCCGCGTCGGCACCATCATTCCCGGTTGGCGACGGCCCATTCGTGACGACATTGGAGATCATGCTCACGGCGCTCTCAACATGGCCAACGCCATCACTGTCTCGTGCAATGCTTATTTCGCCCAGCTGGGCGTGTTCGCGGTGGGTCCGCAAGCCTTGCATGACACGGCGGGCATGCTCGGCATTCAAACTGGTTCCGTCGCGAAGGTGAAAGAGGCGCTGCCATTTGCTTCCTACGGCCAGGGAACCGTAGTTTCCAGCCCATTCAAGATGGCTCGTGTTGCCGCCACCATTGCCGCCGGCGGCCAGATGCCGGAAGGCCGCTGGGTGACTGACCCTAGCAATTCCCGAACCTCCGCTCCTCACGAGATTCTTCAAGCCGATTCCGCAGCCTTCTTGCAGCGCGCCATGCGCTCCGTCGTTACCAATGGCACCGCACGCTCATCCATGGCCGGCATCAAGTTCGAAGTAGCGGGCAAAACCGGCACCGCGCAGTTAGATGAAGGCGAGCCGCACTCCTGGTTTGCCGGCTTTACTCCCTATAGCGCGCCGCCGGCGCAGCGCCTTGCCTTTGCCGTAGTTGTGGAACACGGCGGCTATGGCGCCAAATTTGCCGCACCCATCGCCCGTGAGTTGGTGGAAGCGGCCGGCTCGCTCAACTTGCTCGCCCCCGTCGCTTCCGAGGTAAACTCAAATGCCAGTGTCAAACATAATTGAAAGACTCGGACGCGCCATCTTTGAAGCCCCGTTCGGCACCCATAAAATCGCCCAGGATGCGCCGGAATTGGCCGAAATTCGTATCGCTGTGCTCGACGCTGTCAAAGCCAAGAGTCATCGCGCCAGCGGGCGCAACGTGTTCCCTTATAACCTGGTGCGCATTCACTTGTTAGGCGTCCCCGACGACCAAGCCAGTGTCTTTCGCGGTGACTTTCTGGCTAAGTACCTCGGCGAAGAGTTACATAGTGGCTTAACGCGCTCGAACTACCGCTTTCCGGACGATCTCTACGTCGAAATCACCACCACTCCCACTCTCCCGGAACCCAACCAGCAGTGGCTCACCGTCGATACTCTCGTCACTGAGAAACCGGCGGTCCAGTCTGTCGTAGAAATCCGCTCCCCCGCGCAAGTGACTGTCGAAGCCGGCACCGCCAAACCTAACGAACTCTCCATCGATAGGCCTCGCGTAAACATTGGCCGGACCGTTGAGGTTTATCGCGAGGGCTCCGGACTGGCGCGCCGCAACGATGTAGCTTTTAGCGAGGAAGACGAAATCAGCCGCAGTGTGTCGCGCGAGCACGCCCATATCCTCCGTTCGCAGGAGAACGGTGAATGCCGCTTAGTGAACGATCGCATTTACAAAGGCGAGGCGAACTGCGGAACCTACATCATCCGCGATGGTTTTGCCATAGCCGTCCATCGCAACACACGCGGCACCATTCTCATCTCGGGAGATCAAATTCAGCTGGGACAAGCCCTGCTGCGCTTCAAAGCCCCGCTGTAAAGAGTTCCCACGGGTCTCGTAGTTATGGGGCTGACCTCCCGGTCAGCCTAATCCTTCACCCTAGTCGCCTTGAACGTTCCCGAATAATCGTTGAAGCTCCAACTCCCGGAAAGCGCATCGTCCGCCAACTCACCCTTGATCTTCAACGTTCCCGGACCCGCTTCCTCCGAGTTTACAGGAAACTCCAGATTCAGTAGTTTGCCCTCGGTGAAAGTGCCCTTCACGTCGCCATTGCCCCACTTGCCGGTGACTTGCTCACCGTCTTGTTGGAAAACAGGATCAAAAATGCGGTCTCCGCCTTCGGTATCCAGGATAAAGTGCCATTTGCCGGCCACCGTAGCAGGATTATCAGCGCTCTTGGCCGTGCTAAACGGGACCAGGAGAACCGTTCCGGCCAACAAAATGAACATCGCGAGTAGATTTTTCATAAAACCTCTTTCAGTAGTAGTAGCATATCGACGCGCGCAAACATCGCCAGATTTCATCTCCCATATTTTCGAAGCACCTGTTGAAGCCGGTCGTGCGGCAGCGCGATCACTTTGTGGTCCTGATAACCGATTGTCGTTTGCGCGCCCAGCATGGCGTTGATAATCGCTTCTTCGGTTGCTTGTACAGTTGCCTCAAACGTGGCGTTCATCTGGTCGTTGGGAAGCATCGTTAGATTCACCAAGCCCTTCGCGTCGCCGGCCTGCGGGTTCGCCGTTGAGAACGCAACGAAAAGATCGCCCGAGCCATTGCCCGAAATAGAGCCCGTCCGTGCCAGTCCTAAAGACGCTCGCCGCGCCAGACGCTTCAACTGTTGCGGGATAAGCGGGGCATCGGTGGCCACGACAATGATGATCGACCCCACGTCCGCATCGCGAAAAGCGCCGTTCTTCGCATAAGGAACTCCATCCGGAATCTCTTGTCCTACTGGCACGCCGGCAATGCGCAGCTGCGCGCGCCGCCCGCAATTGCACTGCACCAGCACGCCTACTGTATAAGGTCCATACTTACGTGACGATGTGCCTGTTCCACCTTTGAAGCCATAACAAACCATGCCGGTTCCGCCGCCCACATTGCCTTCTTGAACCGGTCCGCTCTTCGCGCTATCGAGCGCGGCTACCGTGTCCGCATCCGTTACGTGAAAGCCGTTGATGTCGTTCAAAAACCCGTCCCACGTTTCCGCCACAATAGGTAACGACCAGTCGTCCACTCCAGTTCCAATCTTGCGTGTGCGCGCAACTTGCCACTTGATGAACGCGTCGCGCACCGTGCCCACGCTGTGTGTATTGGTAATCATCACGGGACCGGCCAGCAACCCACTCTCTTCTAACCAGGTCGTGCCCGTCATTTCGCCGTTGCCGTTGAGTGAGAACCAACCGCCAAAGGCCGGTGCTGTCGAATCTTTACCGCGCGGCCACACGGCTGTCACTCCGGTCCGGACAGCCGCGCTGCCGTCTCCGGACACCAGCGTTTGATAACCCACCTCCACTCCCGCCACGTCAGTAATGGCGTTCCACAGGCCGGGTGTCCCTTCCAGCGGTACGCCCAGGTCGCGAGCGCGTTCCGCCGCGTGCAACGGCCAGAAAATCAGCAACAGAAATACCGCCGGGCCACATGTTTTCATGCAAGAAAGTATAGCTGCAATTGGATAAGCTTCTTGAGTGGACGCAAATTTCGAACTTGCCGCCGACGCGCTGGTTTCGGGCGACCTCGCCACTCTCACGCACCTGATCCGCCAATCCCCCGAACTCGTCCGCGCCCGCTCGGTCCGCCCGCATCAAGCCACTCTTCTTCACTACCTGGCTGCCAACGGAGTAGAGGATGAGCGGCAAAAGTCACCCAGCAACGCCGTTGATATGGCTAAGCTGCTTCTGAGCGCCGGCGCCGAAGTGGATGCCCTGGCCACGATGTATGGGAGCCAACAAACTACTATGAATATGCTCGTTTCGAGCGCTCCTCCGGCGCAAGCGCGCGTGCAAGAGGCTTTAGTGGAAACGCTGCTCGATTTCGGCGCCGCCATCGATGGCAAGGGAAGTGGCGCATCGCCCCTCATGACCGCGCTGGCTCATGGCTATCGCGGGGCTGCGGAAACGCTGGCGAGGCGCGGGGCCGATACCGATAATCTCGCCGCTGCCGCAGGCCTGGGGCGCTTATCCGCCGTGACCCACTTGCTCCCAACCTCCACCTCCGAAGATCGCCATCGCGCACTGGCGCTTGCCGCACAGCACGGTCATCTCGAGATTGTCCGTCTGCTTCTCGACGCCCGTGAAGATCCGAACCGTTATAATCCGCCGGGTTTTCACGGCCACTCCACGCCTTTGCATCAAGCCGTCATTTACGGCCACTATGACGTGGTGCGGTTGCTTCTCGAACGCGGCGCTCGTCTCGATATGCAAGACACGGTGTATCACGGCACGCCGCTCGGTTGGGCAAGGCACTGCGGCCACACTGCCTTGGAAGAGTATCTGATAGGCTGCGAGCATTCATAATGCTTGCCACTCTACTTGCTTTCCTGACCCCGTTCGCCATGCCCGACTCTCCGAGCGCAACACTCTCCAACGGCCAGCTTACCGTGAAAATATATTTGCCCGACGTAAAGCGCGGCTTCTATCAGGGTACGCGTTTTGATAGGTCGGGCGTCATTCACAGCCTGCAGTTCAAAGGCCATGATTACTATGGCCCTTGGTTTAGCAAGACCGATCCCGCCGTTCACGATTTCGTTTACCAAGGTGACGACATCATCGCTGGACCATGCAGTGCCATCACCGGCCCTGTAGATGAGTTCGGCCCTCTCGGTTGGGATAGCGCGCAGCCCGGCAAGACGTTCATCAAGATCGGCGTGGGAGCGCTTCGCAAACCCTTCGCTGCCACGACCTACGATAACTTCCACTTATACGAGATCGAAGATGCCGGCAAATGGGAGATCAAAAAGAAGCCCGATTCCATTGAATTCAAGCAGACTCTCAAAGACCCGTCCTCCGGCTATAGTTACGTCTACACGAAGACAGTGCAACTGACCAGCGGTAAGCCGGAGATGGCGCTGCTACACACGCTTAAGAACACCGGCACTCGCGCCATTCAAACTACCGTCTACAATCACAACTTTCTTGTCCTCGATCGGCAGCCGCCCGGCCCGGGTGTCACCATCTCCGTGCCGTTTCAAATTCACTCATCGCAACCGCCCGCCAACGATTTCGCGGCAATGCAAGGCAACAAAATCGTCTATTTGAAGACTCTTAAGGATCAGGACAGAGTCTCCATGACAATCGAGGGCTTTAGCGATAAAACGGCGGATCATCAAATCCGCATCGAAAATCGCGCTGTCGGCGCGGGTATGAGCCTTCAGGCGGATCGGCCTCTGTCTAGCGAGTCTCTGTGGTCTATCCGCAGCGTGCTCGCTATGGAGCCGTACATCGCTATCTCAATTGAGCCTGGGCAGGAGTTCAGTTGGAAGACGATCTATCAATATTTCACGCTTCCCTAGATGGAGACGTACCAGCCTAGTCGCACCGCCTTCCGAGTTGCGTTGCGGCGCGCCGCCCATCAGATAATCGATCGCCCCACCGTTCTTGACGACCCTTTCGCGATCAAGATCCTTGGCTCGCGCGGCCCTGCCGAATTGGCTGCTGAAAGCGCCCGGAGTGGAAACTCCTTTTCACGCTCCTTGCGTGCGTTCGTCGCCGTTCGCAGCCGCTATGCCGAGGATGAGTTGGCAAAGGCGGTGGCGCGCGGTGTAAAGCAGTATGTCGTGCTCGGCGCTGGGCTTGACACGTTCTCTTGCCGCAATATCTTCGCTGACGCGGGCCTGCGAGTCTTTGAAGTCGATCACCCGGCGACTCAGGCATGGAAGCGGCAGCTGCTCGAAGAGGCGAGTATCCAGCTTTCCAGCGAATCCACTTTCGTAGCTGTGGATTTTGAACGCCAGCAACTTCCTGAGGCGCTCGAATCCGCCGGATTCCACGTCCACCAAAGCGCCTTCTTTTCCTGGCTCGGCGTAACGCCTTATCTCACTGAGGTTGCGTTCAAAAACACCTTGGCGTTCATCGCTGCCATCCAGCCGCAAACGGGTGTCGTTTTCGATTATACTGTTGCCCGCTCTTCGCTCAATTTCCTCGAGCGGGTGGCGCTCGACGCTCTCTCGAAACGCGTCGCAGCGGCTGGCGAGCCCTTCCGATTATTTTTCGAACCCCACAAACTGAGTGAACTGCTGAGCCAATTCGGCTTTCGACGCATCGAAGACCTAGGCGCAGAACAAATCAATAGCCGCTATTTCGCGCAACGCACCGACGGATTGCGCGTGAAGGGCGGTTTGGGCCGCTTGGTGAGCGCTCACACCTGAGCACTCGCAATTTGCTAGAACTTTCCTCTCTAATTGCCACTTATTTATGTAGTCCATGCGCCTCCTCACAACCATCGCGTTTTCTTGTCTTGTGGCGTTTTGCCAGACGGCCCCCCGCCTGATCCACGGAACTGTCATCGATGCCGCCACCCAATCGCCTATTCCGGAAGCTTGGGTCAACGCGGGCGCGGAAATCGTCAAAACAGATGAAAAAGGCGAGTTTCAACTCAATACTGCGGAGGCATCCATTCAGCTGCGTGCCCGCGGCTACGGTCGCCTATCCGTTCCTGCCGAGGACGGGATGCGTGTGCCGTTGCCGCCCTTGCGAGTGCGGGGTCTTTACATGTCCTTCTGGGCCGTTTCGTCGCAAACTATGCGGGCGGCCATTTTCGAAACTGCTGCCAAGGCGCACTTAAACGCCGTCGTGATCGACGTGAAAGGCGACCTGGGCCGAGTCGCCTTTCGAACCACCATTCCGTTGGTCGTCAAAGCCGGCGCCAATCGCATCATTACCATCCCGGACGCACCCGGCCTCATCGCGGGCCTGCATAAGCGCGGGCTTTACGCCATCGCCCGCATCGTCACATTTAAAGACAGTCCCCTTGCCTCGGCGCAGCCCGACTTAGCTGTCAAAATGGCCGACGGCAATCTCTTTGCCGATAACGAACACCTTCACTGGACCGATCCGTTCAACCAAACCGTCTGGGATTACAACATCCAAATCGCCGTCGTAGCCGCCAAAGCCGGATTCGATGAGGTGGAATTCGATTACACCCGGTTCCCCGATCACCCAGGTCTGCAATTCTCAAAAGTGAGCAATGAGGCAAACCGCCGCGAAGCCATTTCCGGCTTCCTTGCCGCGGCACGAGAAAGCGCTCAATCCATACAACGTTTTTCTCTCGGCCGATATTTTCGGTTACGTCGCTTGGAACCCTAATGACACCGGCATTGGGCAAGACCTTACCGATGTTGACAAGGTTGTGGATTACATCTCGCTCATGCTCTATCCTTCGGGTTTCCGCTATGGGATTCCAGGGCTGCGCAATCCGCTGGACGATCCTTACCGCATCGTTCACGCTTCGCTTGAAAAGGCCAAAGAGCGCACTGGTTTGTCCGGCATCGTTTTTCGACCCTGGTTACAAGCGTTCGCCGACTATGCGTTCGATCACCGGCAGTTCGGCAAAACGCAACTGCGTCAACAAATAAAAGCCGCTGAAGACGCGGGCGCCGAAGGATGGCTGCTTTGGAACCCGCGCAATACCTATCCCACGCAAACGCTCGCCGAACTTGCTAGCGAGTTGTGGTGGAAGGAACCAGTCCAGGACGCTCGCCGCTAGCCAGTTTTTTTACGTCTGGCAAAAGCCACGTCAGCAAGCCGATGGCCGGCAAATACGCGCACAGTTGGTAGACATATTCGATCCCCGTGTGGTCGGCCAACCATCCCAGCGCCGCCGCTCCCACGCCGCCGAGGCCGAACGCCAAGCCGAAGAAAATTCCCGACACCATACCCACCCGGCCTGGCACCAAATCCTGCGCGAAAACCACGATCGCCGAAAAAGCCGATGCGAGAATCAATCCGATGGGTACGCGTCATCACCGTGGTCCAAAAGAGATTCAAGTGGGGCAGCAGCAAGGTAAACGGCAGCACGCCCAGAATTGAAAACCAAATCACCAGCCGCCGCCCGAAACGGTCGCCAATCGGGCCGCCGATAATCGTTCCCACGGCCGCAGAAAGCAGAAACAGAAATAGATGCCGCTGCGAACTGGCCACCGAAACGTTGAACTTCTTGATTAGATAAAACGTGTAGTAATTCGAAAGGCTCGCCAAATAAAAGAACTTTGAAAACATCAGGCCCACCAGCACCGACATAGAAATCCAGACGGTCTTGCGGCTGATGTTGTCCGAGCGCTTCATGTTCATGCATGCCCGCTGTCTCCTTGCGCGCGATATGGCTTTTGTACCAGTGGCCAATCCGCAGCATGATCACGATTCCCAACAGCGCCGCCGGCGCGAACCATGCTACGCTCCCTTGTCCATAGGGCGTAACCACCAACGCCGCCAACAGCGGACCTAACGACGAACCGCCGTTGCCGCCCACTTGAAATAAAGACTGCGCCAATCCATGCTGGCCGCCGGATGCCACGCGCGCAATTCGTGACGATTCCGGATGAAAGATTGAGGAACCCACGCCCACCAGCGCTCCGCCGATCAACAGCATCTCGAAGCTCGCCGCGCGCGACAGGACGATCATGCCCGAAAGCGTAAAGCCCATGCCCACCGGCAGCGAATACGGCTGCGGATGTTTATCCGTATATATGCCGACAAATGGCTGCAACAGCGACGCTGTGACCTGATAAGTCAAACTGATCAAGCCGAACTGCGCCAAATTTAAATGCAAAGATTTCTGCAGGTTGGGATAAATCGCCACAATCAGCGATTGCACCATGTCGTTCAACAAATGACAGAAGCTAATCGCCGCCAGTACCACAAAGAACGTTTTCTGTTTTGTAGGGGAGGCAACCGGCATCTTGTTCTAAGGTAACTTGCTACAAATGGATTCATGAACTGGACAGCGATCGGCGCGATTTTTCTGGCATTAGCCGTGGCCATGGGCGCATTTGGCGCACACGCTTTGAAAGGCCGACTTGACGCATATTCGCTCTCCGTTTATGAAAAGGCTGTGTTCTATCACTTCATCCACGCACTCGGCATTCTTCTCATTTCGCTGCTCGCCCGCGCAGGCCTCGTCAGCGCTGCCGGCGGAATCCGCGCGGCTTGGCTGTTAGCCATCGGTATTTTGCTTTTCTCCGGCAGCCTCTACGCGCTTGCCATATCAGGCACACGCATTTTGGGGGCTATCACGCCGTTTGGCGGAATCGCCTTTATTGCCGGTTGGCTTCTGCTGGCTTACGAATCGCTGCGCGCCCCGCGTTAACATCCCTGTGGCATGGCCACAGATAAATGTGCTACACTTCTGTGGTATTAGCACAGGAGATCTTTTGGCCGATTCAAAGTTAGACCTTTTACAAGGCACGCTTGACGTGATGGTGCTGCAGACTCTCGCCGTACTCGGATCCCAGCATGGTTATGGCATCGCCAGACGAATCGAACAGGTCAGCGGGGAAGAAGTGTTATTAAACCAGGGCACCATCTATGCCTCGCTTGTTCGTCTTCAGCAGCGCGGTTGGATCTCCGCTGAGTGGGGTTCTTCCGATAACAATCGAAAAGCGAAATTCTATTCCATCACCCGTTCCGGAAGCAAGCAACTAGCCAACGATCTGGCGTATTGGCAGCGTCTTTCGAAAGTGATGTCGCGCGTCTTGGGAATTGAAAAGGTGGTTGGTCATGGTGCGTGAATTTATAGAGCGGTTCGCCGCGTTCTTCAAGAAATCGGATCGCGAAAACGATTTAGACGCTGAAATGAAAGCGCATCTGGCGTTTGCGATTGACGAGAACATTGCGGCCGGCATGTCTCCCGCCGAAGCACGCCGCCGCGCCTTAATTCGTTTCGGCGGTGTCGAATCCGCCAAAGAACTACATCGCGAAACGCGCTCGTTTGTTTTTCTCGAGCATCTGACGCAAGACTTGCGATACGCGCTGCGCATGATGCGGCGCGACCCAGGCTTTAGCCTCTTTGCGATTTTGATCATCGCGCTCGGAATCGGCGCCAGTACTACCGTCTTTAGCGTTTTGCGAACGATGCTGGTCCGTCCGCTGCCTTTTCGCGATCCGGCAAACCTGGTGTGGCTGGCGAATTCAAAACCCGAGGAAGGCCTTTCGGCGCAAACACTGCAAGTGCTTCCTTTTCTGGCCCTCAAAGAGCGCAATCACTCTTTTTCAGACATGGCCGCTTATTTTGCTTTCTATGGAGTAGGCGATAGCCAGCTCACCGTGAACGGCGAATCGGAACGGCTCAACGCGCTACCCGTCTCGCAAAATTTCTTTCCGCTATTGGGCATCCAGCCACAGCTTGGCCGTAACTTCTCCACCGATGAATGCAAATGGAATGGCACTAAAGCGGTGCTGTTGAGCCATGGTCTGTGGGAGCGGCGCTTCGCCTCCGACCCAGGCATCGTGGGCCGCGCCGTCACCCTTAATAACGATCCGGTGACCATTGTGGGCGTGCTGCCAAAGACCTTTGATTTCGGATCAGTCTTCGCGCCGGGAACGCACATGGACGTGTATTTACCCTTCCCGCTGACGCCGGAGACCGACAAGCTGGGGCAATACGATTGCCGTTGTCGCCCGACTGAAACCGGGAGTGACGTTAGCCGGCGCGCAAGCCGAAGCCACTGTGCTGGGTAGCCATATCTCAGCGGAAAACCCAAACAAAAACTCAGTGCAGCCGCTGTTGACCTTGCTCACGGATCATGTTAGCGGCAAACTGCGCCCGGCGCTGCTGGTTTTGGGATTCGCGGTGGGTGCGGTCATGCTCATTGTCTGCGCTAATCTTTCGAACCTCCTGCTAGCGCGTAGCACAGCACGGCAAAAGGAACTTGCCATTCGCAGCGCTTTAGGCGCCGGCCGCGGCCGGTTGGTGGAACAGATTCTTACAGAGAGCCTGCTGCTCTCGTTATGGGGTGCAACGCTCGGTGTTGGATTTGCACTCTTAGGAACAAATCTGCTTTCGCGGTTGACTTCCTTCAATATCCCGCTGCTGACCGAAGTGCGGGTCGATCCCGCGGCATTAATGTTCACCCTGCTGTTGGCTTTGTTCACCGGCGCGCTCTTTGGTGTGCTGCCAGCGTTGCAAGTGCCGAAGATAAAAGTCAGCGATGCTATGAAGGAACAGTCGCGCAGTTCAACCGGTTCAAAGCGCCACGCCTGGGTTCGCGGGACGCTAGTGGTGTCAGAGATCGCCTTCGCCGCTGTGCTGATCGTGGGGACAGGGTTGCTGCTGCATAGCTTTCTGCGCGTGCTCGATGTCGACCTGGGTTTCCAGCCGGTGCGCTCGGCAGCCATGCGGATCGATCCGAGCGTCTACATGGCCACCCAGGAAAAGGCGAACAGCTATTTGAATGAAGCGCTGCGCAGCGTGCGTGAGATTCCAGGCGTGGAAGCGGCCGGCATTATTGATTCCTTACCGCTCGGCAGCAACCGTACGTGGGGCGCGGCGGCCAAGGGAGTGGTTTACACCCGAGATAACTATCCCACAGCCTTTGTGCATATTGTGTCGGATGGTTACTTGAAAGCCATGGGGATTTCGCTGAAAGCAGGCCGCGATTTCGATGAACGGGATACTCCGGCCGGAAACAAGGTCATCCTCATCAATGAGACGCTGGCGCGCAACCTGTGGCCCGGGCAAGATCCGATTGGCCGCTTGATGGTGGGCGATAAAGAAGATATACACGTGGTGGGAGTAGTGCGCGATGTGCATCATTTGGGCATCGAACAACCAAGTGGCGCGGAGATGTATTATGCGATGCGCCAGACCAGAGACTACGGGTCGATGCAACTAGTGGTGCGCTCACGACTGAGCCTGCCGGAATTGAACAGCGCTGTGCGAGCGGCACTCCTCGAAGTCGATTCCCGCTTGCCGCGCGAACAATTCCGCCCGCTGCAGGAAATAGTGGATCAAGCCGCGTCGCCCCGCCGGTTCATCGTTATGCTGCTGTCTGGCTTTGCTGGTTTTGCGCTCTTGTTAGCCTCGCTGGGTATCTACGCGGTGATTTCGTATTCCGTGGGGCAGCGCACGCAGGAAATTGGCATCCGCATGGCTCTCGGCGCCACGCCCGGCGTTTTGCAAAGGAGCATTCTGATGCAGACGCTCGGACTGGCGGGCATCGGCTTGCTGCTCGGAACTTTGGCGTCGGCCCTGCTCACGCAAGGGTTGAAAAGTTTACTATTCGGCGTTCCGCCGCGTGACCCGGTGACGTTTGTAGGCATGCTTGTGGTGCTGGCCGCCGTGGCTGGGTTGGCGGGATTCTTGCCGGCACAGCGTGCGGCACGCATCAATCCGACGGTGGCGCTGCGAGCGGATTAGGCGCTACTGTCCAGCCTGCGTGTGGGCTGGTTCATTCTTGCCGAGATATTGGCGCCACCAGAGCAACTCCTCCCGATCGCTGTGGACCACATCCCAAGGACTCCAGCCGCCGTGATATTCACCTGGATAGCGAACAAACTTCGCCGGCACACGCCGCTTCTTCAGCGCCGTATACATCTCCTCGCCTTGCGCAATCGGCACCCGCTCGTCCGCCTCACCATGCACGAAGAGAGTCGGTGTTTGAATCTTATCCGCGAAGAGCACTGGCGAATGCGCCAGCATCACCGTCCGCGCGTTCTCCTCCCAGGGAGTTCCCAGAAATTCCGTTTCCTTAGTCCGCGGAATATCGCCCGTTCCGTAGTTACTGATCCAATCGGACGGGCCCGCGCCCACCACCGCGGCGGCAAAGCGCGTGGTGTGTCCAATGATCCAGTTGGTCAGAAACCCGCCATACGAATACCCGGTCACGCCCAACCTTCGCGGGTCCACGCGGTAATGCTTCAGAACATAATCGACGCCCGCCATCACATCCTCATAATCGCGCTCACCCCAGCCGCCCCAGGTTCCCCAGCGGAACTTCTCGCCGTAGCCGGTTGATCCGCGCGGATTCGTATACAGCACTATGTAGCCCGCTGCCGCTAATAGCTGCTCCTTGAATGCGAACGCACTGGTGTAGGCCGCGTGCGGTCCGCCATGAATCGTCAGCACCATGGGGTAATTGCTTCGTCCCTGTTCGTAACCTGGCGGGAGCACCACCCAACCATCAATCGGCGTTCCGTCCTTGCTGTCGTAGTGGATTCGCTCCACCTTGCCCAACTGCGAGGTTGCCAAAAGCACGTCGCTCACGCTGCTGACTTTTCGCTCACCCACCGCGAACCCGCCAGCCGCCGGCAGCGATGCGGTATACACCTCCACCGGTCGATCGGTTGTCGAACTTGTGTACGCCATGCGGTTGCCCGCGATGCTCACTTGCGGGAGGACACGATCACCTTGCGTCACCTGCTCAATTCTTGAGTCCGCAACGGCAACGCGGAACAAATGCTCCGTGCCCTTCACTTCGCTTTCAAAGTAGATGGATTTCCCGTCAACGCTCCACTGCGGCGCACTGGGCACGTTGTCCCAACCAGCCGTCAGATTCCGCGGTTCTTCGCCGCCATGGCCGCGAGCGGGCACCAAAACCAAATGGATGGGGCTGCCGTGCTTCCATTTCGACGCAATGACGCGCTTCAAGCCTTCTTCGCGCAGCACAGCGATGTATTCGCCATCGGGCGACCAGGCCGGTGCCTGATGATGCCACCCGTCATCCTGCGTAAGCATTCGCGTCTGCCCTTGGAGCGTTACACTCCATAAATCCGCGCGCTCATAGGCGTATTCATCGCGCAGGTGCAGGTCTGCCGTGAACGCCAGAGCCTGGCTATCCGGGCGCCACGACGGAGTCAGTACATCCACCCCGACATGCGTGATCTGGCGCGGCTCGCCGCCGTTCGCCGCCACCACGAAGAGTTCCAGCGGCGGCGTGGCGTTCGGGTTCCTTGGATCGGCCAGATAGCCGCGCCCGTCAAAGCGGAAATTCATCCAGTCGTACATACGCCCCTTAAAGCGCTCGTCGATCAACGTATCGAACTCCGACACCTGCCTTTTTTCGACTTTGCTGGGTGTGACTTTCTTCGTGTACGCGATCCATTTTCCGTCCGGGCTGAACACTGGTGAACCTTCGACCCCTCTGATTTGATACGGCTTCGAGTCCCCACCATCCATTCGCACAAACCAGGGTGCGCCCCCGGCTACATCAAACGCGAGCAGCTTCCCATCCGCACTCCACCGCGGCTTAGTAGCGTTCGCCGCTGCGCCGCTCAACCTGAACGTCCGCGCGGCAGTCGACACCCAAACCTCGTTCTGCCTGGTGTTCTCCGCTTCCACGATCCGTGTCTTTACGTACGCGACTTTCTGCCCGTCGGGAGACATCGCCGGCGCCGACACCCATTCCAATTTGTAATAGTCCTTTAACTCAATGGGACGCTTCTGCGCAAGAGCGATTTCAGTAACAGCGATCAAGAGAACGAGCTTGTGCATCCAAACCTCGATTCAGAAGGTGGTTTCCGGCAATTGTAGCAGCGCAGGGTGCCAGTCTTCAGAAACTCAAGTTATGTATAATGAGAGGGTTGTATTCCAGCTAGCGGCCGTTCGTGTCTCAGCACTTTGGGCCGCGCTTTCCTTGAAGGTCCTCTGGAAAAGTAAACCAACAAAAGGCATTTAGGCAAAGTTATGTATGCAGTGATTGAGACAGGCGGCAAGCAGTATCGCGTGATGCCTGGACAAACCATCGAAGTGGATACCATCGCCGGCGATGTCGGCGCGGCGGTCGAATTCGATCGTATTCTGGCGCTCTCCAACGAAGCGAATGAATTGGTGCTCGGCGACGCGCTGAAATCCGTGCGCGTGCGTGGCAAAATTGCGGCGCATGGCCGTGGCGATAAAGTGATTGTCTTCAAGTTCAAGCGCAAGAAGCAGTACAAGAAAACGATCGGCCATCGGCAGAATTACACGCGTGTCGCAGTAGAGGAGATTTTGGCGTAATGGCACATAAAAAAGGCTTAGGCAGTTCAAAAAACGGGCGCGATTCCAACTCGCAGCGGCTCGGTATCAAAGTTTTTTCGGGCGAGTTCGTTACTGGCGGTTCCATCATCGTGCGCCAGCGTGGCACGCGCTACAAACCCGGCAAGAACGTCGGCTTAGGCAAAGACGATACGCTTTTCGCCACGGTTCCGGGCACGGTGGAGTTTCGCGACCGTGGACGCATGGGCAAGTTCGTCAATATCGTCGCGGCCCAAAATTGATCCCACATTCCGGGGCCGCTCCCTGGAGTTCCCTTGTTCATTGATGAAGTAGTCATTACTGTGAAAGCCGGCGATGGCGGCAACGGCTGTCTTGCGTTTCGGCGCGAGAAGTTTGTGCCGCGCGGTGGTCCCAGCGGAGGCGACGGCGGGCATGGCGGCAACGTAATCCTCAAAGCCAGTACGCATCACAACACGCTGCTGCATTTTCGCTTCAATCCGGAGCACACAGCCGAGCGCGGGAAACACGGCGAAGGAAGCAACCGAACCGGCAAAGACGGTCCCGATGTGGAAGTTCCTGTGCCGGTGGGGACGGTCGTGTATGACGCCGGAACTGGTGAGCAGCTTTTTGATTTCGCTTCTTCGGATGCTCGCTGGATTGCGGCCAAAGGCGGTCGAGGCGGAAGGGGAAATGCGCGTTTCGCGACTTCAACTCACCAAGCGCCCACTGAACACGAAGAGGGAAAACCGGGCGAGCTTCTCAAGTTGAAACTCGAATTGAAGCTGCTGGCCGATGTGGGCTTGGTAGGATTTCCGAACGCCGGCAAATCGACCTTGATCTCGCGCCTGTCCGCAGCCCGGCCCAAGATTGCCGACTACCCGTTTACCACGCTCGAGCCGAATTTGGGCGTGGTGCAAGCGGGCGATCATACATTTGTTATGGCCGATATTCCCGGCTTGATTGAAGGCGCGCACGAAGGTCACGGCTTGGGCATTCAGTTTCTCCGCCACGTGGAGCGCACTAAATTGCTCGTGCACTTAGTGGATGTATCCGAATTTAGCGGACGGGACCCGGCGCACGATTTCGACGTTATTCTTGCTGAATTGCACGAATTCAGCGACACGCTGCTCACGAAACCGATGATTGTTTTGGCCAGCAAGATTGACGCATGCCAAGACCCGGCGCGCATTGAAGCCGTCCGTGCCAAGGCCCGCGAACATGGATCGCCATTCTTCGCCATCTCAAGCGTAACCGGAGCGGGAATTGAAGAACTGCGTTTCGCCATGAGCGCGGTGCTGTTCAATCAAGAGAAAGACGCTACAATCTCAGTCGGAAGCTAGACTCTGCCGGTGCAGGGCCCGGTCTTCAAAACCGGAGTGCGGCACCTTGTGTCGCGGGTGGGTCCGACTCCCATTAGCTTCCGCCAAGTCTTTTGTTTCGTTTAACTTACCTCGTTGAATCGGTCTCGTACCAGTGAAGAGTTCAATAATGGTTGCAAACGGAAGCGCAGCGGCAAATCGTTAAACCCCAACAAATACAGCGAGTACGCTGTTATACCCCAAAAAGTTGCTAGAATGGCATACGGCCATCCTCTAAATGCCCGATTTCTCAAACATGCCTGAGGTCTTCGTCTCGACCGTCGATCTCGCCTCCGCCGTCTCTCGCGAGGCAAAGTTGGGCCGCCTAAGAAAAATCGGGTCCCGGCTGTATACCCGCAATCTCGCGGAAAAACCGGAGAAGCTGGTGTTGCGAAATCTTTGGCCGCTGGTGGAGTCTTATTTGCCCGGCGCACTCATTGCGGACCGCACAGCTCTGGAAAACCGGCCCGCCGTCGACGGTTCAGTCTTCCTTATCGCCGATCACAAGCGCAATATTGCGCTACCCGGAGTGACGTTACGTCCGAGGAGAGGGCCGCGTCCATTGGAGACTGACAGGTCCTTTATTGGCAGTCTCCGTCTCGCTTCACCTGCCCGGGCGTTCCTTGAGAACATGCGGCCGTCGCGTGCGCGCTCCGGTGTCGCCCGCACACTCTCACGCCGAGAGATCGAGGGACCCTTAGATGAAATCCTCCGTCATAGCGGAGACCCAGCGTTGCATCGCCTCCGCGACGATGCCCGACTGATTGCTGATCAATTGAGCATGAGCGAGGAGTTCGAACGCCTCGATAATCTGATCGGTTCCCTGTTGGGCACCCGGGAAACGCGACTCGAATCGCCTCTCGCGATCGCGCGCGCAGCGGGCGAGCCTTATGATCCGCAGCGGCTCGAAATATTCCAGCAACTCTTTGCCGAGCTGGCCAGCACGGCGCCGGTTACCCGTCCGGCCCGGCGAACAGATGGGCCGGCATTGCCGTTCTTCGAAGCCTACTTCTCCAATTTCATCGAAGGCACCGAGTTCGCCGTAAATGAGGCGGCCGACATCGTGTTCAAAGGACACATCCCGACAGCCCGTCCTGAAGACGCGCACGACGTGCTTGGGACCTGGAAGGTAGTTTCCGACCAGCGTGAGATGTCCCGTTGCCCGAAAAGCGCTGCGGAACTTATCCTACTGTTGAAGGGCCGTCATTCCCAAATCTTGGAAGGACGACCGGCCAAAGGGCCTGGGAAGTTCAAGATCGAACTGAACCGGGCAGGCGGGACCCTATTTCTTGCTCCTGACCTCGTCGAGGGTACTCTTACGAAGGGTTTCGAAATCTACCGCGGGCTAACATGCCCTCTGCACCGTGCGATCTTCATGATGTTCCTCGTCTCGGAAGTTCACCCGTTTGCCGACGGCAACGGCCGCGTCGCACGAATCATGATGAATGCCGAACTGGTTGCCACCGCAGAGAGTCGCATCATTGTGCCAACAGTATTCCGAAACAATTATCTGGCCGCGTTGAAGGCTCTTTCGCAAAACCGAATCACGGGAGCGATCATTCGCACGCTAGACTTTGCCCAGCGGTATACCGCCGCAGTGGACTTTGCGGATTTGGACCGGGCGAGGCTGGTTCTCGATCGGACGCATGCCTTTATCGATCCGAATGAGGCGGACACCGCTGGAATTCGATTGATGCTACCAACTGTAGAGCTTGTGACCGGAAGCTAGGTGTTCGGCGCAATAACCAATTGGTTCGACGTCGAGGCAGAACTTGTTGGCCTCCGTGGCGCCACGCGCCGCGGATTTAAATTTCGACCCCAACAGCCGTGCCTCGGTCGGACGTAGCCACGGTTAAAGTTATTGATTTTGTTGGCCGATATTTCCGACATTCCTCTGAATCCTCTGTGCAACACTACACCAGATTCTGCGAAGACGATCCGTCTCCGACTCCCATTAGCTTCCGCCAACTCACTGGGTTTGTTTGAATTGCTTCGAAGCGCAAGGGGCGCGGTTGCGCGCTGCCAAATGAAGAGAAACATTCCGCAGTTCTTTCGGTGGCCGCTTTGACACCGCGACCGTCTTGCGCGTGTTTCTTAAAAGAGTCCGTGTGTCGTGTCAGTGCACAACACCATAGCGGGCGAATACGATCTAGCTCTGCTTAGTCCGCCAGTATTCACGGAAGGCCTCAAGACGGCCTAACGACTCTTTGCCCTTCTGCCGGTTCGCCGCCCGCTTGTTCGCAATAACGTCATCCGGGTGACAAACCGGAAAACCTTGAACATCAATTCGGCGCGCCCACGCTTCTTCGAACCTCTCGATGCCATCCGGAGCGAAGATCAAATCAAGGTCGAAGGGACCGGTCTTGAGCTGAATAAAATTCTTGCCGCGACGGATCTCTTCGTCCTCAGTTCCCTTCAGTTCAAAACCAAGCTCATGGAGGGCAGGTATGAGCGAGTTGCAATTCTCGCGCTGCCTGTCCACATAGAGATCAGCGTCTTGGGTGGTATCGGGAAACCCAAGCAGAATCGCTCCAGACTCCCCCAGAAACAGATATCAAACCGCATGTTCGGCAAAACACGCTGGATTTCCTGAGCCTGACGATATTCGAACGCTGCCATGTTAAGAAGCGTCTGTCCGTTCCGCCTCGTCAATTTGAATCCGCCGTGTAGTCTGGCTGCGAGAGGTGTTAGCTTTGCTATCCCACTAACCAGCGCCGCCGGCTTTTCTAGTCAGTAGACTGGTTTATTGATCCAGCAAGCCCTGCATTCGAAGGACAGTTCCTGGACGGCAAGTGCCTGCGGAACGTTTGCTGGTCACTAGTGCGCTCATTCTCGGAAAGGACAAGTTCACAATGATGTTGAAACATTCATGGATCGTTGCGTCGCTGGCGATTGCCAGCCTGGCGCTGATGGGGCAGGACGCTCCTTACGGCCTGACCGGCGACCTGAGCAGTCTCTATAGGCTTTCGAACGCAAAGACGTTCTCCGTCAGCCCGGAGAACGTCACAGGAGCCAAAGGTCAGGGGGGAATGGCGACGAAAGGAACGGGCGAGAGTCCGGCTCGCGAACTCGGACGAGGCTGGAAGATCAGCCCGTCCATCATCATCAAATCGAAGCAGACATTTGTTCTTGCCGACATAGACGGACAGGGAGCCATCCAGCACATCTGGATGACGCCCACTGGAACCTGGCGGTATGCAATTCTGAGAATGTATTGGGACGGCGAGAAAGACCCGTCCATCGAAGTGCCGGTGGGCGACTTCTTCACCATGGGCTGGGGAGTGTACGCCAAAGTGCAGTCGCTGGCGGTGTGCGTCAACCCGGGTAGCGCGTTTAATTCTTACTGGCCGATGCCGTTCCGGAAACATGCGAAGATCACCATGGAAAACTTGGATGACCGGGACATGGTGGTCTACTACCAGATTGACTATACCCAGACCGAAGTACCGAAAGACGCCGCGTACTTCCACGCGCAGTTCCGCCGGGTGAATCCGCTTCCCTACAAGGACGTGTACACGATCCTCGATGGCGTAAAAGGCAAAGGGCAATATGTGGGCACCTATCTTGCCTATGGCGTCCACAACGATGGCTGGTGGGGCGAAGGAGAAATCAAATTCTACCTGGATGGCGACAAGGACTTTCCAACCATCAACGGGACCGGCACGGAAGACTATTTCTGCGGTTCGTACAATTTCGAAAATCAGGAGAAGAAGCAGTACGAAGAGTTCACCTCGCCCTATAGCGGACTGATTCAGGTGATTAAGCCGGATGGGTTGTACAAATCGCAGCAGAGATTCGGTCTCTATCGATGGCACATCGCCGACCCGATCCGGTTTGACAGCGACCTGAAAGTGACCATGCAGGATCTGGGCTGGCGCAGCGGTGGGCGCTATCTGCCATTGCAGGACGACATGTCTTCGGTGGCGTTCTGGTATCAGACTGAGCCGCACGCTGTGTTTCCGCCGCTGCCTGATAAGGACCACCTGGAAGTGAATTGATTCCATCTCCGACCGGCACTTTGGTCAACGCGCGGTTCGGACTCTAACTTGTGTCGTTGCGCTCTGTTCGGAGCGAGACGCGCTGAATATCGCTTCGCCAAACATCAGATGAGCTGATGCGACGCCCGCGAAAGCTCCTGCGAACTGCGCTTCGATGTATGCCGGTACTGCCGCCACGACGACCGCCTCGCGAAGCGTCGGCCAGCGTCACGGCGGGATTGAAATGCGCTTACGCTCCGACCGGTTCCGGCAAGCGCCATTCGGCCCAATTGACCGCTCGCATGTCGCCCGTTCTTTCAAAATTGCGATGCATCGCGTAGCCGAGCGAAAGGGAAGAGGGTGTGTGGCCCTGCTTGACCAGATCCAGATAGGCAAACAATTGATCGCGATATTCGGGGTGAGCGCAATTGGTAATCAGCAGAAGCGCGCGTTCATGCGGATCCTGGCAGCGAAGGTCGGCGATGCCGTGCTCGGTGATAACGATCTGTACCGAGTGTTCACTGTGGTCAACATGCGAAACCAGCGGAACAATGGTTGAGATTTTCCCGCCTTTCTGGGTGGATGGGCAACTGAAGATCGATAGGTAAGCATTGCGCGTGAAATCGCCAGAGCCGCCGATTCCATTCATCATCTGGCGGCCGAGAACGTGGGTGGAGTTAACGTTGCCGGACAGGTCAATCTCGCAGGCAGTGTTCATGGAGATGATGCCTAAGCGGCGCACAATCTCCGGGTGGTTCGAGATCTCCTGCGGCCGGAGGATCACACGCGACCGGAAGAATTCGAGATTCTGCATAAAGTGCCGCGACACTTCAGGGCTCAACGTCAGCGCGCAAGAGGAGGCAAACTGGCAGCGGCCGCTCTCGAGCAGAGGAATGACGCCGTCCTGCAGCACTTCCGTGTACATTTCAAACGGCGGTATGCCGGGGTTCGCGCCCAGCGCGGACAGCACCGAATTGGCGATGTTACCAACGCCCGATTGGACCGGCAGAAACTGCGCTGGAATGCGGCCGGCGCTTATCTCAGATACCAGAAAGCTGGCAACATGGGCGCCAATTTTCTCGGTAATCGGACTGACTTTATCGAATGAGCCACACTCATCCTCCAGGTCGGTAAACACAACGCCGGCGATCTTGGAAGGCGGAATGATCACGATAGGAGAACCCACCCGGTCGCGGACGGTGAAAATGGGTAGCTCGCGCCGGGTGGGCGGATCTTCCGGTTGGAAGATATCGTGCATGCCGAGCAGGGCCGGAGATTGTTTGCTGTTCAACTCGAGCAAAACCTTATCGGCGCTCTCAAGATAGGTTGGGCTGGCGCCCACCGAGGTGCTTAGCACGATTCCGCCGGCGCGCATGATATCGGCCACTTCGACCACGGCCCAATGGATCTTACCGAGGAAACCGTAGCGCACCATTTGCGGGAGCATGGAAAGATGCATGTCCACAAAGCGCGTGGTGCCTGCATTAATTTGCGCGCGCAGCGTCGGATCGGATTGATAAGGCGTCCGAAAACTAATGGCTTTGGCTTTAGCCAGGGCGCCATCGAGTGAACGGCCAGTGGAAGCGCCGCTCAGCACGCCGACTTGAAAAGGACGGCCGGCCGCGTGTTCCGCTTGTGCGCGAGCCGCCAGCGCCAGCGGAATCGCTTTGGCCGAGCCTGCCGGCGTGAATCCGCTGAAGCCGATGTTCTCGCCGTTTTGGATGAGCGCAGCGGCTTCTTCCGGGGACAATATGCTGAAGGGCTGAGCCACGATCTAATGCTCCTTTTTCCTGAAAAATGCGAGGAGTTGTTGCGCGGCGGCAAACGCGCTCATGCGACCCTCTGCCACGTCGTGCTCAACGCTGGGCAGGCGGTCCACGATTTGGCGATCGTGCTTAAAAAGATCTTCCAAACCTAAGGCGATCAATTGGTGCATCCAGTCGAGCGCCTGGAATTTGCGGCGTTGCGCAAAGAAGCCAGTCGCCTCAAGCTGGACGCGATGCTGCAGAATGGTATCCCACAGCTCCGCGATCCCTTTTCCGGTGAGCGCGGATATAGTGGTTACCCGCGGAGACCAACCGTCAGGCCTGCCCGGAAACAAATGCAGAGCGTTGGCCAATTCGGCGCGGGCGCGCTCTGCTTTGGCCACATTGTCGCCGTCGGCCTTGTTGACGGCCAAGCCGTCAATCATCTCGATGATGCCGCGCTTGATGCCCTGCAGCTCATCGCCGGCGCCAGCCAGCGTAATGAGCAGGAAGAAATCCGTCATGGAACGGACGGCGGTTTCCGATTGCCCGACCCCGACGGTTTCAACCAGCACGTTCTGGTAGCCGGCCGCTTCGCAGAGCAGCATGGTTTCGCGAGTGTGCCGCGACACGCCACCCAAATGGCCGCGCGCCGGAGAGGGCCGGATGAAGGCATTTTCTTCAAGCGCGAGACGCTCCATGCGGGTCTTGTCGCCCAGAATACTGCCGTGTGAAATCGGGCTCGAAGGATCGACCGTGAGGACAGCAACCTTTTGGCCGCGGTCGCGCACTAGATGCATCCCGAGCGCGTCGATCAAAGTGCTCTTGCCCGCGCCCGGCACACCCGTAATGCCGACCCGCTGCCCCTTGCCCGTTTCGGGCAGAACAGCGTCGAGGACTTCCGCCGCCAGGCGGCCATCGGCGAGCAACTCACTTTCGATAAGGGTTATGGCTTGCGCCAGGATGACACGATTGCCGCCGACAATACCCTCGACATACTGCTGCTTGCCGAGGCGGCTGCCGCGCGCGCTACTTAGTTCTTGCACCACTGGGCTGGCTCAATACGGTGAGAATGGATTGTGCGCAAAGCGCAATAACACTGCCTGGCCCGAAGACGCCACATACGCCTGCGGCGTAAAGAAAATCGTAATCCTGGGGCGGAATAACGCCGCCGACAAAAACCAGAATGTCTTTACGGCCCATAATTTCCAGCTCGCGGATCACTTCTGGGACCAGGGTTTTATGTCCGCCCGCCAGGCTCGATATTCCTAGGACATGCACGTCGTTCTCGACGGCCATCCGCGCGGCCTCGCGCGGCGTTTGGAACAATGGACCAACATCGACGTCGAATCCCAGGTCGGCGAAGGCGGTAGCGATCACCTTGGCGCCGCGGTCGTGGCCGTCCTGGCCCATTTTGGCAACCAGAATGCGCGGCCGGCGCCCTTCCGTCCGGGCAAAATCATTCGCCATCTTAACGGCCTTCAGGAACTCGGGATCATTCTGGCTTTCGGCTGAGTACACACCTGAAATAGTACGATTTAGCGCTTTGTATCTACCGAAGACCGCTTCCAGAGCGTCCGAGATCTCGCCTAGTGTGGCGCGCACGCGGGCGGCGTTGACGGCGAGTTCGAGTAAGTTCTCAGCGCTGTTGCTGGCTGCATTGGTCAGCGCATTCAGAGCGCTATTGACGGCCCGCTGATTGCGTCCGGCGCGGGTTTCCGCCAGCCGCTTCAGCTGAGTTTCGCGCACTGCGCCATTATCAACTTCCAGAGTGTTGATGCGCTCTTCTTTGGCAGCGCGGTACTTATTGACGCCGACAATGGTCTCGCTGCCTGAATCGATATGCGCCTGGCGGCGAGCGGCGGCTTCTTCGATGCGCATTTTAGGCACGCCGGTTTCGATGGCCTTGGTCATACCGCCCAGGCTTTCCACTTCCTGAATATGATGCCAGGCGCGATGCATGAGGTCGTGCGTCAGGCTCTCGACATAGAAGCTGCCCGCCCATGGATCAACCAATCGCGTAATGCCGGTTTCCTGCTGCAAATAGATTTGCGTATTGCGGGCGATGCGGGCGGAGAAATCGGTAGGTAGCGCGATGGCTTCATCTAGCGCGTTGGTGTGCAGGGATTGAGTGTGGCCCAGTACGGCAGCCAGCGCCTCAACGCAGGTGCGCGCGATGTTGTTGAAAGGGTCTTGCGCGGTAAGGCTCCAGCCGGAAGTCTGGCAGTGCGCGCGCAGCACCATAGATTTGGCGTTCTTCGGGTGGAAGCCTTTGATGAGCTTGGCCCACAGCACACGGGCCGCCCGCAATTTGGCGATCTCCATGAAATGGTTCATGCCGATGCCCCAAAAAAAACTCAGCCGCGGCGCGAAATCGTCGATGCTCAGCCCGGCGGCGAGGCCGGTGCGCACGTATTCGAGGCCGTCGGCGAGGGTGTATCCCAGTTCGATATCGGCAGTCGCACCGGCTTCCTGCATGTGATATCCGCTGATGGAGATGCAGTTGAATTTCGGCATCTTTTGCGAGCAGTAGCGAAAGATATCGCCCACAATGCGCATGGAGGGAGCGGGCGGATAGATGTAGGTGTTGCGCACCATGAATTCTTTGAGAATGTCGTTCTGAATGGTGCCGCTCAATTGCTCCGGCTGAAAGCCTTGTTCTTCGGCGGCCACGATGTAGAACGCCATGATGGGCAGAACCGCGCCATTCATAGTCATGGAAACTGACATCTGGTCGAGCGGAATCTGGTTGAAGAGGATTTTCATGTCCTCTACCGAATCGATGGCCACGCCCGCTTTGCCGACATCGCCCGTGACGCGTGCGTTGTCGGAATCGTAGCCGCGGTGGGTGGCGAGATCGAAGGCGACGGAGAGACCTTTCTGGCCCGCCGCCAGATTGCGGCGATAGAAGGCGTTCGATTCTTCGGCTGTGGAGAAGCCGGCGTACTGGCGGATGGTCCACGGTTGCAGCGCATACATGGTGCTGTACGGTCCCCTCAGAAACGGAGGAATCCCAGCGGCGTATTCGAGGTGTTCCATCCCGTAAAGGTCTTCGGCGGTGTAATAGCGCTTGAGCGAAATTTGTTCCGGCGTAGCCCACGTCGAGGTGCGATCTTCGGAGGACTGCGGCGGTGGACTATGCCGGCGCGGGCGGTAATCGACCTTGCTAAAGTCAGGTTTCACTTTTACGTCGGATTTCATGGCGCAACTCCTAAGCGATCCTGCCAGGCGGTTAGAACTTCGACGGCATCGGAGCCGATATGCACGAAACCTTGCACTCCCAAAGCTTGCAATTGCGCAACCTGATCTTTAGGGTTGCCGGCCACCACGACGGGCACTTTCACAGCCGCGCAGACTTCCTGGGCGAGGAGCAAATATTCGTTGTCGGAACTACACAGCACAATTAAATCGGCATTGCTGTCCAGGTAGTCTTCCGATTCGGCGACGTTAAAGCCGGCACAACCGAAGAAATTGAGACTGAAATTAGCGCGCGCCGTCTTCATTTTCAGGTCGCCGCGTTTGAGTAGCAGAACTAAAGGGGTGCGCCCCGTTTTATTGGCGTGTTCAGCAGTGCGGCGGCGGATGGCTTCAAAAGGTTGGGCCAGTCTGATTTGCGGGAAGGGGTCGGACTCGAGCGGCGGCGGCGGTTCAACCGTAGCCTCGTTTTCGCGGGCATCGGGAAACTGATTGACGCCGAGCAGGGTAAGGCGGCGAAATGCGATCGCCTTGGCCTGCTCAGCGCGTGACGCCGCCAAGGTCCGATCAACCAGGCCGTTCTCGATTGCGGCGGACCATCCTCCTGCGGCGTCGACTTCCTGGAACAACTTCCAGGCTTGTTGCGCCAGCGCGTCGCTGAGAGTTTCGAGATAGTAGCAGCCGCCGGCGGGATCGGCCACCTGGGTCAGACGCGCTTCCTCACAAAGTATGCGCGGAACATTATTCGCCAGGTGAGGGTCGAATCCAAAAGGCTCAACGGTAAGGGAATCGCAGCCGCCTAGTAGCGCCGCCATACCCTCGGTGGTAACGCGCAACAGATTGGTGTAGGGGTCGAGAACGCTCTTGTTGAAGCGGGCGGTGCGGGCGTGAATGTGCGCGATGGCACAGGCGAGATCGACGGGCTCGAAAGCAGCCACGGCGTTGGCCCAAATAGAGCGCGCGGCGCGGAATTTGGCGATTTCCAGAAAGTAGTTGGAGCCGACGGCATAGACGAAAATCGTAGCGCTGGCGGCGGCATCTACGGTTTCGCCGGATTCGACAGCAAGGGCCAATTTCTCGACCGCTTGGGCCAACGCAAAGGCCAGCTCTTGGGCGGCGTTGGCGCCGGCTTCATGCAGCCAGTCGGCGCGAATCGCAGTGGGCGGAGGAATGAAAGACTGCGCTTGCCGCTCCAGTTGTCCGCTGCCGCGGGTGAAGGGGAACTGGCCGGGAGCAAGCTGCGCGAGATCGCCGAGAGGTTCGAGCGCTTCCTGACGATAATAGGGCTGGACGGCGATGCCTTCTTCGCTGCGCCAAACCAGTTTCTTATGATAATCGGCGCCCTTGAGATCTTTGCGAATGAGGGCTTCCCAATCGGCGGTTGAAACGGCGGCGAAATCCGCCGACAGGTGAAGAAGTTCGGTACCGGCTGCGTTATCCGCCATGGCCCTGCCTGCCTTCCTGAACAACTTCCATTAAATAGCCGAAAGCCGCCTGTTCCGTGGTTTTTGGGTGAACGAAGAAGACCTTAGTTCCGCGCGATCCACTGCGCGGGGCTGGATCGATGATTTTGAAGCCGTTGGCTTGCATATAATCGAACGCCTGTTGGATGTCAGCGACGCGGAACGCCACGTGCGCGAAGCCGCCGCGGCCACCACTCTTTTCCAGTTGCTTGGCAACGGGCGATTCGGCGGTGAGCGGCTCCAATAATTGCAGCAGGTTCGGGCCGTCGCCGATTTGCAAAAGAACTTCGCGGACCTGATCGGAACCCAGTACGTCTTCCCGGTGTATTTCAGAAAAGCCCAGCGTCTTATAGGCGCTCACTTGCTGCTCCAGTTCGCCGCGCTTGACGGCGATGGCGAGATGATCCACATAGAGAAATCCGGGAACTTGTCTCAAAATTTCCATTATTCAAACTCCGCCACCACTTGGCCCCCTTGCACACCGTCGCCCACGTTCACGTTCACGGTAGCGACTTTGCCGCTGATGGGGGCAGTGATGTTGGTTTCCATCTTCATGGCTTCGAGGACGAGCAGAATATCTCCCGGCTGAATGCTCTGACCAGGCTGAGCGAGGACTTTGATCACGACGCCATTAATAGGGCTGCGGCATACCTTTTCTTCGTTGACGGGCGCACCGGGAGCGACGGAATAGGCGGCGGATGGAGGGCTAGCCATAGCGGGAACACGGATCATTGCCGGCTGCACAACGTAGCCGCGCGGCGGAAGCACTGCTTCCGGCTCGGCCGCCTCCACATCCACTTCGTACGTTTTGTTGTCGACGGTGATTTTCAGTTTCACTTTTTGAGAATGCCTATTTGTTTAAGATATGAGAAGCCTGAATGGAAACGCGCCCGACGTTCGACCAACCGGGAGAGCGAACGATACGGACTTGGCGAATGTGGGCGCGTTCGCCCAGGAACGCCGCTACGGCAGCGGAAAGGACCAACATGATGTCCTCTGATATCGCTTCCGCGACCACTGGCGCGGCGCTTGGTTGCGGAAGAGTCGGCTGCTTGACCGCTTCCATGGGAGGCCGCACGGATTCAAGGCGCGCCAGGCGGGCTGAGAGCGACTGCAGTTCAGCGCGCAGTTCCGCCAGCTCGGCGGAGAGATCGATAACGTTCGTCGCCTCAAGCATCTAGATTCTCCTTCAGCTACATGGGCATCAGGCCGTGCTTTTTGCCTGGCCGCAGCTCGCGCTTGGTGTGCAGATATTCGAGCGATTGCGCTAACGCCTTGCGGGTTTGCGAAGGCTCGATCACATCGTCGATCAAGCGGCGCCCCGCCGCCGCGTAGGGCGTGGCAAAAGCGTCCCGGTATTTCGCAATCAACTCGAGGCGCTTGGCAGCCTTGTCGGCAGCTTGATCGAGCTCTTTGCGGAACACAATCTCGACGGCGCCTTCAGGACCCATGACGGCAATCTCGGCCAGCGGCCACGCAAAAACACGATCTGCGCCTAGATCCTTGCCGCACATCGCCAGGTACGCGCCACCGTAGCATTTGCGCAGAATGACGGTGATTTTGGGCACAGTGGCGGCAGAGTAAGCGAACAGCATCTTGGCGCCGTGGCGGATGATGCCGCCTTGCTCCTGCTGCACGCCCGGCAGGAAACCGGGAACGTCGACAAACGTGATCAAAGGGATATTGAACGCGTTGCAAAAACGGATGAACCGCGAAGCCTTATCGGCGGCATTGATATCCAGTACGCCCGCTTGAACGTTGGGTTGATTGGCAATGATGCCGACGGAATGGCCGGTGATGCGGGCAAAGCCGATGACGATGTTGCGGGCGTAGCCTTCCTGCACTTCGAGGAAATTGCCAAAATCCACCAGTTTGGCGATGACATGGCGAACGTCGTAAGGCTGCTTGCCGTCTACCGGCACGATATCGTTCAAAGAATCGTCGGCATCTACCGTGCGGTCGCCTTCCGTCTCCGGCGCATCTTCCAGGTTGTTGGATGGCAGATAGCTGAGAAGCTGCTGGCAGATAGCAGTGGCGTGCCGGTCGTCTTCGGCAATAAAGTGGATCACGCCGGAGATGGCCATGTGCGCATCCGCGCCACCGAGCGCCTCTGCGGTAACAATTTCGCCGGTAACCTGCTTGATCACTTGCGGTCCGGTGATGAACATTTGGGCCTGGCGGGTCTGAATGATGAAATCGGTGAGCGCGGGGCTGTAAGCAGCGCCACCTGCGCAGGGTCCGCAGATGAGAGAAATCTGCGGAACGGCTCCGGAGAGCATCACGTTGGCATAAAAGACCTTGCCATAACCGGAAAGCGAATCGATGCCTTCTTGAACACGGGCACCGCCGGAATCGTTGATGAAGACGAAAGGTGAACCAGTCTTGAGCGACTGGGCCATAATCTCAGCGACTTTCAGCGAGTGAACTTCACCGGCCGAGCCGCCGGCGACGGTGAAATCCTGGCTGGCCAAGTGAATGAGGCGGCCAGCCACGGTGGCCGCGCCCGTTACCACACCTTCGGCGGGCATCTCTTTACCAGCCATGCCGAATTGTGTGGCGCGGTGTTCGGCAAATTGGCCGACCTCTTGAAACGTGCCGGGGTCTGCCAGCGCATCTATGCGTTCGCGCGCGGTCAGCTTGCCGGATTTGCGCTGCTTTTCCTGCTTGTCTAAGCCGCCGCCCAGCGCAATCCTTTCGCGGCGTCGCCGAAGGTCGTCGATTTTCTCTTGTATTTTCGTCGCTGTGACCATAAATGAGTCCGTTATGTGGGCGAAACCGTCACCTTGTGGGCTTTGCCGTTGAGTTCAACCTTATACGTGATAGGGGCGCTGAGCGTGCTGGCAGTGGACGGGGCTGCTGCGGCTGGGCTAGCGGCGAGTTTAGGATCTTTGCCCAGATTCTTCGGCCCTTGCTCGCGCGTGGCGAAGAACTTGGGAGCTACTTGAGGAAACATGGCGTAGGTGAGGACATCCTCATCTGTCCCATTACAGCCCTTGAGCGCCAGCGCGGCGGCGCGCAGCTCTTCCCATTCCGGCTTGAGAAGATCGGCTGGACGGCATTCGATGACAGGTTTTTTCGATTTTTCGCCAGCCAGGGCTACGATTTCAGGGTTGCGCGGGCCAATTGTCTTGCCATAATAGCCGAGCATAAGATCGGAGAATTCGCCGGTGAGAACCTTGTAGCGGCCCATCATGACATTGAACACGGCCTGCGATCCGACAATCTGGCTGGAAGGCGTGACAAGCGGTGGGTAACCGGCGTCTTTGCGCACCAGCGGAACCTCGGCCAACACCTCTTTGAGCCTATCGGCCGCACCTTGTTGTTTGAGCTGACTCTCCATATTCGAGATCATGCCGCCGGGAATTTGACTCTTAAAGATGTCAGTGTCAACGCCGGTGATGTTAGACGCGAATTCCGCGTAGCGCGGAAAGATCTTGCTGAAATGATCTTTGATTTTCAGCAGGCGGTCCATGTCGAGATTGGTGGTATAGCCGGTGCCTTCGAGCATCTCAACCAGACTTTCTGTGGGATTGTGACCGGGCCCGAGGCTCATCGAGCTAATCGCCGTATCGACACAATCGGCTCCCGCCTCAATGGCTTTCATCAGGCTGACCATGGTGACGCCAGTAGTAGCGTGTACATGGACGTGGACGCGCGTCTTTTCGCCGCATGCCTCTTTGATACCTTTGACAATGTCGTAAGCGGGCTGCGGCTTGAGCAAAGCCGCCATATCCTTGATGCAAATGGATTCGCAACCCAGATCTAAGAGCCGTTGTGCCATGTCGACGAAGCTGGCAGTATCGTGCAGCGGACTAATGGTGTAGCAGATGGTCCCCTGCGCGTGTTTGCCGGTGCGTTTGACGGCCGCAATGGCGCGCTGTAAGTTGCGAATGTCGTTCAGAGCGTCGAATACGCGGAAGACGTCCATGCCGTTTTCGGCAGACTTGTCAACGAAGCGATCGACCACACTGTCTTCATAGTGGCGATAGCCGAGAAGATTCTGGCCGCGCAGCAACATTTGTAGCCGGCTGTTGGGCATGAGCTTCCGGAAAGTGCGCAGCCGTTCCCAGGGATCTTCATTGAGGAAACGAATGCAGGCGTCATAAGTGGCGCCGCCCCAGCACTCGACCGACCAAAAGCCGGCCCGATCGATGTCCTGGCAGGCCGGCACCATATCTTCCAGCGCCATGCGAGTGGCCATGAGGCTTTGGTGCGCGTCTCTCAAAATTAATTCGGTAACGTCTACGATCTTTTGCATACCTTCCAAATGGCTGGGATAACATGGGGAGCCAAGAGCCGGCGTTTTCTTTCAGCGCCGGCAAATCGGATCAACAGGGATTGGACTGTCTTCTACGAGCACATTGCGCTCAACGGCGCGGGGGCATCTTTAGTGTAGCTAACGTCATCGTACCGTCTGACCAAGCTCTTGCCGTTTTACTATGTATCCGATTGGAAAGGTTGGCTGGCAGCCTGTTAGGGTGGCGGATAAACTGGGACGCTACTTAGTCGACCAAGTTCTCATCGACGACGCCGACTTCGGTGCGGACTTCGCAAATGCCAGGGCGGCCGGGGCAGTACTCCAGGTTTCGGCAAAACGCCTCTTCGACGGCGTCTTTGCTGCTGGCTGCGAACACGAAATAGGTTTGACGGCAGGGTTCGCCGGTGGCGGCGTGCGACTGGGCGCATTCGGCTTCCGGTGAACAACTTAAAATCACACAATATTTTTGACAACTCGCTGTGCAAGTGCTCATGTGTGACATATCGGCTGTCTATCCTTCCGTCGTCAGTGAAAGACGCTACCTCGACTGAATTCCTGACGCGGGTCATTGCGGCGGAATTTCGGGCTGGCCGTGGTGATTTTTTTACGCCTATTAAAGTAAGGGGGAGAGACGAAAAAAATTCCCCTGGTATGGGATACGGCGGGGAAGGTTTTGGGGTGCGGATTGGTTGCCGAAATAGAGTTCATAAGTGTCAGATTCCTTTGGTGAAGGCGCGGAACGCCGTCACGCCCCCAGCTTAGAATTCGGGCGAACTGGAAAATAAATTTTTGTAGGGCAAGATATTCAAAAGATGGCAAATAAAAAATCGCAAACTTTTGTTGTGAACGACTTGTGGCATACGGCCATGAGGGCTGAGCGCTAGCTAGTGTGCCGGCTCGGTTAAGACTTGACAACTAGCGCGAGTCGGGACGTTGCCAGACATGCTGGCAAACAAGGTCGCTGACGCTTCGGCTCAGATTCGAGATTAGTCCAAGATTGAAAAGAATTCGGTGAGACGGGAGACTAGTCTAGCTAGGTCGATTAGCGATTGCCGGTCACCGACTGAGAGCTGTCTAAGCTGACTGTCGCCGACCCAATGGCATTGATCGACCCGTTGAATACGAACGAGAAAGTCAGGGAGTAGCGGCCCCCATACTGCAAGCCTGCGGCGCTAGAGAACCAGGTGTTCGAGATGCTGGAGACATCGAAGACGAAGGTAGTTTCTCCCGCAATCTGATCGCCCGAAGAGGGATTGAACGTGATGGTGGCGGCCTTTGCCGAACGGGTTGGCGCCATGGCTACGAATTCCACGTCAAAACCGCTGGCGGAGATGTTGGTGAATTCGACGCTGCCCGGTTCGATCACGGGCGTACCGCCCGAGACAGGGAAAGAAGTTCCAGTCTGCAGTAGACCGGAAGCGTTGATGGTAACATTCACGGTTCCCAGAACGGTGCCAGGATAAATGGCCGGCAAGGTAATGCTTGTGGTGGTGGGCTGAAAGCTAAAGTTGTACGTTATGCCGAGAGGGTTGCCGCTGGCATCGACAAATTGCAGTGCCGGATCCATGTAATGCGCGGGGGTATTCTGGCCAGCACCGACAAGGGCGGGGTCCACCGTAAAGGTCAGAACCGCCGAGCCAGTGACAGCTTCTAGTAGCGTTTGATTGACAGAAAGGGTGAGGCCGGGAGCGTTTGAACCAGGCGCGACGGAAAGCGGTGAAGTGCTGAGCGTAAAGAGCGGTGTTCCTTTACTGGTGATGACACCATACGCGACGGACAGCGTGATCGTCTGCATAGCTGTCATGGGAGGAGTGCTGGAGTCAGTGACGGTAACGGTGAATGGGTAACTGCCGAGGGTCGTCGGAGTACCGGAGATATTGCCGGTGGTCGCATCGAACGAAAGTCCGGGAGGCAGCGTTCCGCCGGTGAGGGCATACGTGTACGAGAATGTTCCGTTCGTGTCCAAGGGCGTCCCGTTCATGGCGGTGCAGCCATATGGGGCCTGGGAGGCACCCACATAAGGTGTATAGAGGCGGGCCGTTGGCGTGTTGCACGACAGACTCAGTGGCAGCGGAGTCACGGTAAAAGCGAGCGCCTCATGGCCCATTTCGATGGGCGTTGAACTATCTGTCACGGTAACTGTAAAGTTAAAATACCCAGCGATGGTCAGAGTTCCCGAGAGTATACCGGTGCTTGAATCCAGACTCACACCCGGCGGGAGACCCGTTGCGCTGAACGTATAGGGCGGGGTTCCATTTGAAGCTGTGCAAGTGCCTGAGAAAGCGGAACCGGCTAGCTGCGGAGATGCCGGCAGAGTGCAACTCACAGTGGGGGCAAAAATAAAGCTCAGACGCCCAACCTTGGACAGATTACTCTCCATGAACCAAATCGCGCCGTCCGGTCCAGCGACGATTCCCGTGGGACCGCTGGCCGCGTCTGCAATGGGGAGTTCAATCAGCGTGCCGCCGAGGGTGATGCGGCCGATAATGTTGCCAGCGTTCTCCGTGAAGTAAAGCGCGTCATCGGGGCCTACAGTAATGGCGAGCGGACCAGAGGAGACGGAGACTTCCTGGAACACTTTGGTGGTGGGATCGAATCGGCCAATCTTTTTGGCTCCGAATTCCGTGAACCAGAAGGCATTGTCGGGCCCCAGAATGATGCTGGTCGGCAAGCTGTTGGCAGTGGGAATCGTAAAATCTGTGGAGGTCTTTCCATCCTCAGTTACATAGCCGATTTTATTGGCGCCCGGTTCCGTAAACCAGATTGAGTTATCGGGACCGACAGCGATCCCGTAGGGGAGACTGGAAGGCGTTGGGGTGGCCAGTTCCACCAGGTTACCGCCGGCATCTACGTGTGCGATTTTACTAGCGGCCGTTTCGGTAAACCAAAGCGCGCCGTCCGGCGCAGCCGTGATGTGACCTGGTGCAGAATTCGCTGTTGTTGGGAGGTAAGTCAGTTGAGAGGAAAAATCAAGTGCTACTTCGCCCACCGCATTGCCGTCTCGTTGGGCAATCCAAAGTTCGCCGTCAGGACCGGTTACAATATCGCCGCCGGTGGGTAGTTCAGGAAAGTTGTTCATCGTCAGCGGATTCGCCGCGGGCGTGGAAGTGATCGCGCCGGCCGTGGTTATGCGTCCAATCAAGTCTCCGCCCGGCTGATTGAGGGCAGTAAACCATAAGGCTCCGTCCGACCCGACGGTAATTCCGTTACCGCCACCAGGGCTGGGCAAGGCATAGGAAGCGAAATCCTGCACGAGCGAGGTTGCGGCCACCGTTCCAGAGTAGGCCTGAGTCGCCACGTCGTTTTTTGAGTCGGTCACCTGCAAAGTGAAGCTATAAGCACCGGACGTTACGGTTCCGGTGGAGGAGATTGTCCCGGACTTACTGAGACTCACGCCGCCGGGCAGCGCGCCGCCGGGCAGGATAGCAAACGAATAGGGCGGCGTTCCTCCGTCCACTAAGGGCTGCACGAAATAGGGCAGCGGTGGGCTTGGAACCGGCAGCGTGGTGGTTAAGATGGTGAGCGCCGTTGGGTAAACAAAGAGGTTTACAGTTTGTTGTGCCGTCAGCCCGGTTGAGTCGGTCACGTTTACGGTAAAAGAGGAGGCGCCTGCGGTTGTCGGCGTGCCGGATACTTGCGCGATCGAGTTGATTGAGAGGTTGGGCGGGAGAGTTCCCGAGTAGGAGTAAGGAGGGGTGCCGCCGTAAGTTTGGCAAGTGGTTAAGTAGGGCCGTCCGACTGTGGCCTGAGCGGAAAAATCACAGACTAAAGCGAGCTTGGGGTTGATGACCGATAGATTGACTGTTTGGGTGACCATCTGCCCTGCATTGTCTGTCACAACAACGCTCACCGGGGACTGACCGAGCATGGTGGGCGTTCCGCTGATCAGGCCGCTCGCATTGATGTTTAAGCCGGCAGGCAGAGCAGTAGCTGTGAAGGTGTAAGGAGGGGTCCCGCGAAAGCCAAAGCACGTTTGCTGGAATGGCTTTCCGATGACCGCCTGCGCATTCGGATTGCAAGAGAGCGAGAGAGGGATAGGCGTGACCTGAATCGTAATTGTTTGGGGCGTTGAAGAGTCAGGCGGGAGGTTGTTATCAGTCGCTGTGATCGTGAGGGTGACGGCCCCATAAAGCGCCGGACTGAGTGTACCGCTCACGCTGTATCCGTAGAGAGCGCTGCCGGAGGACGGCGCAGTTGGCGTACCCGTCAGTCCGGCAGGCAGGCCAGGCGACACTGTGTAGGTGTACGGAGGAACGCCGTTAGCGGTCGTGCAAGAAAAGGAATAGGTCTGTCCGGCTGTGGCGGTCGGCGCATAACCACTGCAATCAAGCTGAATTACGGGTGGTACCTGTATGGGGAAGATCTGAACGGCTTGCTGAGGTGTGGCAGCACTATCAGTGGCGCTAATTGCGAGGGAGCCAGTCGTTGTCGGCGTTCCAGAAATTGACAGCACTCCGTTGGTGGCTAGCGCTACGGTAACGCCCTGGGTGGTGGTGACCGATGTGCCCAGGGGCAAGACCGACCCGTTGACGCTGTAAGTGTACGGCGGCTTACCACCAACCACGGCGCAGGAGGTGCTGGCGCTCTGATTCGGTTCAAAAAACTGGGGGCCCGTGCAATTAAAAGCCAAGCTTGGGAAGACCTGGTAAATGGCACTGTTTCCTCTGTCTGCCGCCCACAGTGCGCCGTCAGGCCCTGAGGTAATCCCCGAGAGGTTGACAGAAAGCGGAGAGATGGACGATGGGTTAGCGACGAATGTGGTATTTTGCCCGGACGTAGAGATGCGTCCGATCTCGTTCGTCCCTTGCACGTACCAGATCGCCTGGTCCGACCCCAAAGCTAACGAGGTGGCATTGAAACCAGGCGTCGTCCCTGTGGCCCACGAAATGGTTTGTCCGTCTGTGGTAATGCTGGCTATGCCATCGCTCGTAGCGAACCAGATGTTGCCATCCGCCCCGACTGCAATGATTGGTCCTCCTAGCGGGCCCGAAACAGGCGTAACATATTTTCCGGAAGGGTTTCGGATGATACACACAGGGAAGCTCGGATCGCGGCCTGCGCATCCGGTTGGATTGTCGAGCGTGGGAGCCGTTCCGTTCGGTCCGTTGGTCATGCGGCCGATCACGACGTCGCCTGACCCTGCCTCAGCCAGAAACCAAAGATGGTTGCTATCTGCGGGATCTTGCACAATGCTACTTGGGTTGAAGACGGCTGAAGGAAGTTGAGCAAGAGTTACTGTGTTATTTCCGTCGGCGCTCACTCGCCCGATGAATCCCAGGTTTACTCCCTGCGAATAAGCGGTACCGGTAAACCAAACGTTTAAGTCGCTCGCATTACCGGGTGTAATGCCAGCGGGCGCTATTGGAATCGTAGCGGACAGTAGTTTGACCGCCGTGGTCGATGTGCCGTCCGGCTTGGCGCGATAAATGTAATTCTGTGTGGTGTCTGTAACCCAGAGATAATTGTCCGGCCCGCCCGTCACCAGGTCCGGCGCGGGCGTGAATCCTAAGGACGAGGCCAACAAAGTTTTCAGGTTGATCTCGGGGCCAAATGTGCCGCCGGTGTTGATGCTCTCGACGCTGTTGATGCCAGGCTGCGAAAACCAAACAGCCCCGTTCACGGGGGTAACCGATGTCGGGCTCGATCCTGACGCGGCTTGATACTGCACTGGGTTGATGACCCGCAAGGCGTAGGGCTCGGAGTAAACCGTCTGAGGCGTCGGGCTGCTGTCTGTCACCTGCAAAGTAAAAGAATGAGTTCCAGGAACCGATGGTGTTCCCGTGATGGCGTATTGTGGGACTCCGCTCGCGTTCTGCCCGGTGGTGGATGTGGTAAGGGCGAGGCCGGAAGCGGGCGCACCGAGAGTGCCGTATTTGACGGTCCAGGTGTAAGGAGGTATTCCGCCCTGGGCGTATACATCGCTATAGCTCCTGTTGACTGTCCCGCCACTGAGGTTCGACGGCGCGGGCAAAATTTGCAACGGCAGCGTTTTGACGACAAACGTGAACATCTGCGAGGCGGTTTGCGGGGGGGAAGACTGATCGGTTACAGTGGCTGTGAACTGGAACGTGCCTTGCGTGGTCGGCACTCCACTTAAGGCTCCGTCTGAGGTTCCGGGAGTGTTGAGATTTAGGCCGGGAACCGGCGACGCTGGTGCGAAAGAAAAGGTATAGGTTCCCGCTCCCGTTCCGCCCGAGACAAGGCCGCCGAAGTAGGTGGAGGAGAGGGCTTGGCCCACAGTGAGCGCTTGGTAGGGAAAACACAGAGTCGGGGTTTGTACCGGAGAGACGCAGCCTGCCGGAGAAGGCAGCCAGGTGAGTGGGGTCTGACCGAACGCAGCGGCGGCAAATAGACTCAACAACACAAAGAGGCGAACCATCGTTTTAGAAGAGCGCATTGAAAACTTCAAAGCCTTTAATGAGAAATGTTTGTTGCCGCGGACTGCGCAGCGCCGCTGAGCTTTACCGCCACCGGCGAGTCTTTCGTGGAAATTAAGAAGGTCTGCCCATCGCGCAGCAGGGTGAGGCAATCAACGGCGCGCTTGACCGGCACGGGCGCAATGACGCCAGTCAGCAAATCAATTGACCAGGCATCGGACGTTTCCGCTCCGACGGCCAGCAACTGGCTGCCCTGCTTGTTCGGCGATAGCAGGTTGGCGTCGATTGCACCGCTAGACAGCACACGCGCTGCGATGGGTGCTCGCTCCACCTGAGACAGGATGACAATGGCCTTTTGTGCGCGGTCGCTGAGCACCAGATCGTGGGAAGCCGGTAAAAAGGTCCAAGCATCGGGCTGATAATTGGCCGGCAACTGGCGCCACGCCGCACCTTGCAGGGAGTACCAGGTTAGCTGGTCTCGAAACGCCGCCACCACGAGTTCGCCATCATCGGAGACGGTGAACCGCAGCAGTTCGCGAGGATTGGCAAGCGGCACGCTCCAATGTACCTGGGACTCAGCCGCTACATGGGTCAAGACTTGAATGCGACTTTCGACACTGGAGAACAACGCCACCGCGTCACCGGACGGGCTGAACGCGACTTGAGCCGGTTGGGACATAGCTTGTGGAATCACTGCGCCTGGGTAAATCGCGCTACGGCTCAGGCGAGCGACGGACAGACCGGCGTCTGACGCGAGCAGCGCATACTCCTGGCGGGGCGGCAGAAACACGGCCGCAGTCCCGCTGGGGAGCACTAGTGGTTCACCCCATAGTGGATTGGCTGCCGTTCCGACGACGGAATAGAGGACGTTTGAGCTATCGGTGAGATAGCCCAAGAGCGGACGCGCGGCCTCCATGTGGCGAGCGGGATTGCTACCTGAGGTTAATTGTGAGTCAGCTGAGGCTGCGGATCGAATTCCGGTCGGCCCTTGTGAAGATGCGAGGCCAGCAGTGAAAGTCAGAGTGAGCAGAACGGTGCTTGTTTTATTCATGCGATATTGCCTCGTTTGGTGTGTGCGGTAGTGAAGGCGGGCAGCATGTCTCTAAGGAGGTCCCGCTGTCACGGTGCCGCCGGCGCCCACGGTGGCAGTGGGTGAAACAGCCGTGACTCTGGCCGATTGTTTATTTCCGGCAATGATGCCGGCACCCGCGCCCACTCCGACACCGGCCACAATTGCGACCCAAACCCACTTCGAAATATGGTGCTTCGGAGGTGCGGTGGCACCACTAGCGGTAGGTGGATTGGTGGGCTGCTGCGCGCCCCGGGGGAGTGCGGCGATTTGCGCCAGATCAAGAGGCAGCAGGGATATCGTAGGGGCGGCGACGGATTCAGTGGTAGCCAATGTTCCGGGAGGTGGCGCGGCAGTCGCGGGAATAACTAAGCTCAAGGCTCCGATTAAGAGCCAACTGATGGCCAAGCGTAAATTTGACTTAAGAACAGACATGATGCCCTCTTCTATGCACGCGTTTTCCTAGATACGGTACGACCACTCTCTTGCGGTAATGGCTGCGTACCGCGCTGCCCGCGCCGATGAACACTCGTTAGCGCGGCGCGACGCTGTTCCCCAAGAATCCTCCGCGAATCGATTCGTCCGCGTCTAAAACACATACTTAACAGCGATCTGTAGCGTCCGCGCGCGGTGCGCGTCAATCGGCCGCAAGAAAGAGTTGCCGACCAAACACCCGGCAGCGCCCGCTGTGTACTGCCCCGCAGCGTTCTCACCGTAACAGGTAAGAGTGTTGTTCGGCTGGTTGCCTTTGGCCGGATTATAGATTTCAAATTGGGTATTGTTCGCCACGTTGAACGCCTCACCGCGGAGTTCCAGAGTTTGATGCTCGCCCATTTTGAAGTTTTTGAAAATCGACAGATCCGCGTTGATGCGGAAGGGATTGTTTAGGTAGTTGCGGCCCGCATCGCCAAAGGTGAGGCCCGTGGGCGGAGCGAAGATGCCGGGATTGTAGAGTAGTGGCCCAAAGCTCTGCGCATTGTTGCCGGCGGCGGGAGGAGCGCTGCCGCGAGTGCCGACTACATCCGGATAGGATTGAATCGAAGTGCCAATCAAGTCATTGCCGACGCCAGCATTATCGGCGATGAAAGGTGAAGTGGTCGGCTGGTTGATAACGCTAAACGGAATGCCTGACTGAAAGACGGTGATTCCCGACCATTGCCAACCTCCGAACACATAGCGCCAATCCGAACCAGCGAACGCTTTGGGCGTCGGAATATCGTAGATATAAGTGATGTTCAGCAAATGCCGCTGGTCGAAGTTGGAACTTGCCCAGTTGTTGTGGAGATTAAAGGCGTCTGGAATGGGAGCGAAGCGATCGGAGGAGGAATCGAGCGAGTGACTGTAAGTGTAGGATACGCCCAGAGTCAAAGGTCCGCTGGTGCGCTTGAAGGTGCTCTGGAAGGCGTTATAAGAGGAGTTTGCAAGATTATCGATGGCAAAAATACGCCCGATACCGAGGTAGGGACGGGAAGCATCGACGTTCGATTTGCCGCTAATTTCGCTGTACGCGACGGTCAGGTTGTTGTACGCGGGGCTTCCCGGCGGCACGAGGGTTCCATTACCCAGTTGGAAATCGCCGTTCGGAAGGCTGCTGAAAATCAGCGGCTCGCCGGGTGAAAAGGGATTCTCCGAAGCCGGCACGCCGGCCAACGAGTTAATCTGCCGTTCCGCGGTTAAATGGGTTCCTTTACTACCGACATAGGCGAAACTAGCAATGGCATGTTGCGGCAGCTCGCGCTGCATGCTAAAGCTCCATTGCTGTACGTAGGGCCACTGAGTCTTGGTCTGGATGCTGGTGACGTCGAGCGGGACGGCGGTGATTTGTCCGGGTGGGACAAAAGAGGAAAGGGTTTGGCATGCGGGCGGCCCACCGCCGACGCAGGGTAGACCCAGCGGGTTGTTCACGGTGGCGCTGAGCACCAGCGGGGCACTCCCCTCCAGCGATCCGGTATTGTCTTCGCTGCCCGTGCCGTGTTCGAAGAAGATGCCATAGCCGCCGCGGATGGAGGTCTTGCCACTGCCAAATGGATCCCAGGCGAAGCCTGCGCGCGGAGCGGGATTCAGCAAATGACTACTCATGCAGCTTGCCGGCACGCCATTGTAACCACAACGTACGAGTCCGTTTGTCAATTGCGCAGCGGGACTGGAGGGATTGTAAGTTACCGGGACTTGCTGGCCGCCGTTCGAAAGATTCAGATCGTTGGTGTAGTACAAGACGTTGCCGCTGATGGTTACCTGCGACGCCAGCAGTGGATTATAAGCGGAAGATTCCCAGTTATAGACGTCGTCGTTCAGTTCATGGAAGCGGCCGAACAGACTCAAGCGCAGTCCGAGATTCAGTGTCAGTCGCGGCGTTATTTTCCAGTCGTCCTGAAGAAAGGGCTCGCCAATCTGATAACGCTGGCGGTAAATGCTCTGCGCGCTGTCCTGCTGGTAACTCTCAATCCCGCCGCCTCCCAAGATATAGGCGGAAGGCGTAGTGCTGGCCGGGTTGTTAATGGCCGCGCTTTGAATCAGGAAATCGAAGAACGAATTGCCGACGATGGTCCCACTTGGAGTGTTGACATTACCCCCGGCGAGCTTGAACAAACCCTGCGTGTCGCCGGTGGCCGCGCCATTCACGGAGTTTGTTTGCGTTCGATAATAGAGAGTAAACTCTCCGCCAAATTGAAAGAAATGCTGGCCCCACTGCTTGCTCATGGTATCGCCGAACGTGTAAACCGGGTTTTTGTGATACCAGGGCATGTAGGCTGGATCGACGGAGAATCCACCGCCGTAAGCGGGACCGCCGACAAACTGCAGACCAGGCAACTTCGCAGAGCCATTGCTAAAGATGGAGCCGAGCGGGCAATCGCCGGAGAGATTTGTGACAGCCAAAGTACAAGGCGCGCTGAGGGACGCCGGCGCCAGGAAGGTGGACCCGTTCTGGCCATTGCGGTCGGTCAGCCAAATTGTAGAATTCGCATAGCTGAGAAACACTTCGTTCAGCAAAGTAGGGGAGAGTGTCTGGCTGAAGCGGCCCAGCATGCTGGTTCCGGGTCCAGTGAAATTGTTCTGAATGGTCGGAAAGCTATTGGTCACAATTCCAAATTGCGGAGTTGCCGTGACCGTACTCCAGGCGTCGTGGATGTAGCGAAAGGTGGCGCGGGTTTTTTCATCGAAGTAATGATCAATGCGGCCTAGCTCCTGGCGCCAGTGGGTTGGCTCGGAGACGGTCTGCACGTAGCAGGAATTGATACTCGAGTTGCATCCGGTGGTGGAGTTCGGCAGAGGAATTAAGCCCGAACCCAGGATGGCTTGCGCGTTCTGGCTGAGGATAACCTGGTTGTAAATGCTCGCAGTGCCAGCCGGGATTTTGTTGCCGGCAAGCGCTTGAAGATCACCGGGCGGCGCGTTGCTGCCACTCGACGGCAGCCGGCCGGGACAATCAGGATATTGGTTTGGGGAAAAATAAGAGCCGCCATGCCCGGGCGGACACACATCGCTAAAATTCCCGTTGCGCTCCGCCACAGAAGGCACGCCCTGGTTGAACTCATAGGGCGTCTGCTCGTTGCGGTACTCTTCCGAGATAAAGAAGAAGGTCTTATCTTTGTTCTTGTTGTAGACGTGCGGGATGGTAAGCGGACCGCCCCAGGTGAGTCCGCCATCGTAGCGGCGGTACAAGGGCGCGCTTTTGGTCTCGTCAAAAAAGTTACGCGCGTTTAGTCCCTCGTTGCGGACAAACGCGTAAACGTCGCCATGATACTCCGCAGTGCCTGATTTTGTGTTGACCAGCACAGTACCGGAAGCGGTACGTCCATACTGAGCCCCATAGTTGGAGGTCAAAATCTTCAACTCGCCGATTGCGTCGAGGCTCGGATAGACGATCAGCGTATTGATTGAGCCGTTGAAGCCGACATTTAAGAGGTCGGTACCGTCGAGATTGAAACTGTTGTATTCAACGCGGCCGCCGTTGACGCTATAGGCGGCGCTTCCTTGCGCACCCACTTTGGCTTCATCCTGGCCGGTTTGATTGCTTACGCCCGGGGTCAAGGCAATTAACTGAATGAAGTTGCGGCCATTCAGTTGAAGGCCGGTGATCTCTTTTGGGCTGAGGGTGTTGTAAACAGAGGGCTCCGCCACTTCGACGTGAGGCACATTGCCGACGACTTCAACGGCCGTGGTCGGAGCTGAAGCGAGCTGCAGTGTGACATCTTGCGTTGCCACCTGTCCCGAGATCAGTACGATGTCGGTGCCGGTGAAATCTCTAAGTCCGTTGTAGCTGACAGTTACATGGTAAGTTCCAGGGTGCAGTCCGGTGAACGAGTATTTACCCTCACCGTCTGTTGTTTGCTCCTGCGTTGGTGCGACGTCGCTCAGGAGTTTAACGGTGGCGCCGGGTATGATGCCGCCGGTGGAATCTGTGACAGAACCGCGAACCCCTGTGGCCAGTGAGACAGTGGCTTGGGACCAGCCGGAAGTTGCAGTGTTTAACAGCAAAAACAAAGCTACGGCTACACCGAAAAGGAAACGCAAATTTATCAGCTCCGAGAGAAATTGCAAGCCGCCTAAGAAGTCTAGGGTAAATACCCTCTTATCCCCGTTACGACTAAACCCTTCTATCTATAACCCAATTCCTGTTACGGTGCGATGAAAAAGCCGGGATAAAATTCGACTTGCGTTGACAGCATGCATCCGCTCAAGGCTGAAATCGTTGCTGAGGCCAAAGAAAGAAATGAAGGAATAATGAACAAGGGAGAAAGAATGGCGGCGAAAAAAAGCGCTGTTACATCCCTTCCGTTTTCCGACGGATGGAAAAATGGTTGAGGCACGACGGCGGTGAAACAAACAACCTAACGCAATTTCAAGAGGGGTATTCTGCTTGTTCCCAGCGATTTACGATCACCAGTTGGCAGACGCTTCCTGGCAGATGTTGAAGCGCGTTCGATGATTTGGCAGTGTCGCATTATTGTTTTCCCGCTTCCACTACTTATGTCGTTCGCAAGTGATGGTTCGAATATCTCAGTAAACCCTCGTTATTTGGAGTTTCAAAGCCATAGCTTTCGATATGTGCGGCTCTCTAAAGCATTGCAAGATGGTTGCTCACATTGCAGATTCGTAAAATCGCGGGACGCGATAAATAGCTGCGAGTTAGGAGCAATTTGCTCCAAAGTGCGCTACCAGGTACCAAGGTTGCAGTACCCAGTGCGAGAACACCAAAAGATTTACATCGAATAGTCACAAGACTCTCACCCCGCCGTGTTTATTCCAGCAGATACTACATGGCGGAGAGGAATACGCTCGCCTCTTCGAAATGGCAAACCCTTGGATGCTCTGCCCTGCTAACGGCAGGGGCAATCCTCATTGGCGAACTCCGCTCTGCAGCGACGCGCAGAGCCAAAAGTGAAGGTAGATAGGAAAGCTCGGAAATTCAGGACACAGGAAAAAATGAACATCATCAAAACAATAAGCTTAATTGGAGTGGCAGCAGCAGCGATACCCGCTTCTGCCAGCACCTCAGTGGTCGCGGCCGCGACTGTGATGGTAGGCGGCGTGGGTTCGTCTGCGCAGTTCGAAAGCGCTTCGATCGCCGCGTACAATCTAGCGGGCGCCGGAGCAGGGCATTATACGCTCTCAAACGGAGGCCAAATCGTCGATACGCGTGAGGCGGGAATCGCAAATCAGACGGGAAATCTGTCGGTTATTTGGAATGCGGCGCAGACGCAAGTGTGGTATTACCTATCGGTGGATTCGATTGTGGGAAACCGCGCCTATTTCGCGCAGCCTCGCACCACACTGAACGTTCCCGGGGGCGGCCTTACCGCTCCAAGTAATTCGATCTCGGCCTCGCTGTGGGGCACTGATGCCACCAGCGTTCCCACTGCCGTCGAAACCGCGATTCAAGGCAGCCAATTCACCGCCGCCTTCACCGATGTCCTCCCGGCCGACGCCGAATTCGCTGAACAGCGCGTCAACTGCACCGGCACTCCCAACCTCACCGGGCCTCCAACGTCGCCATTAGGAGGCGGTACTGGACCAGCGGGTGTGGGTTGCCTCGGCTATGCACCGGGCGCGGTGGCGCACGTGGGCCAGCCGATCCTGACCGCCTTCAACACCGGCTCGAGCGCCTTGCCGGTTGACTTTAATATCACCGGTACCGATCCGATTACGGGCAACGCGATTCCTGCCTTCGGCACGATTCCGCTCGGCGTCGCGCCAGTGATTTTTATCGCCAATAAGTCCAACCCGAATGGCTTAGGCGCAGGCGGCGGCGCAACCTTTACGGGACTTAACACCCCAACCAGCGCTGAGGAGTTGTTCTCCGGTGCGAACTGCAACACCAACGCCTTCGGTTTGAATAATGGGATTAACGTCGCGGTGAACCCAATACTTCGTGAGCCGATGTCTGGAACCATGAATACGGCCGAATTCAACATATTCGTGCAGGGTCCACCGCCGACAGCGGGCCTCTACTTCTCCCAGGAAGCCCTGGTGGTCGGTTCAGTTAGTTTCTGGTACATCGGCCTGCAGGAGGTCAACCCGGCCGCACCTGCCGGCGGCACCAACAATCCGCTGGGTGGTCTGTATGGCAGCGCGAATCCTGCGCCGCTCCAAAACTGCGGCTTGACGCCGCCGTTCCCGGCAGGTTATAACGGGCTGTTAAATGGGGCTCCCGGCAATCCCTACTTCTTCGGTCTGCCCCAAGGCAACCGGCTGCGCGCGATTGGTACCGGCGAAGTGGTAGGCAAGGCGAGCAACAACTCTGGCGTCTACAATGTCCCCGATTCGATCGGCTACACCTTCTTCAGCTACGGCAACGTTTCGCCACTTGCTAGCCCCACCGCCCCGAAGGTTGCTGCCGACTACGCCTACCTCACATACGGCGAAAACAAGGTGAACGGCGTGCTTGCGGGAATCGACCCGATTAACCCCAGCGGCTCGTACAATGTAGCGTACAATCCGGGTGGCGGTGCTCCCGATTTCCCGGGTGGCGGTCTGCTTCCGACCTGCACCAAGCCTTGCCCGCTTCCTGCGGGCGTCCTCAGTTTCCCCAACATCCGGAATGGCGCATACCAGCAGTTCTCGGTCCTCCGCGCTGTGGCCGATGCGAATACCCCAGCCATCACGAACCTTGCCGCTTTGGCGACCGGGATTCAGCAATACATCGTGTGCGATGTCCCTGACTTCGTACCCTTCAACCCCGTTACCGTGACCTGCCCGGGTGCCAGCGCTCCGGTGACCGATCCCGGTTTCATCGGCTATCGCTCGCACTTCTCGCCGGTAGGTGTGACCTACCCGACGGGCACTCCCAACGACGGCCTTCCCACCGCAGCCCCTTATACCCAGGAAACGGGCGGCGATGTGGCTGGTTGCGTGGAATTGAAGCCCGCCAACGGTGGTCCCAACCCGCCAATTCTGAACTGCCGCAACTAAAGAATCCGGCAAAAGATTCTCCTTCTTAAGTTGTCTCTTGAGGCGGACTTGCTTTCGAGCGAGTCTGCCTCATCTTTAATTTGAGGAACTAAACTATACATGAAATTTCCCGGAACGGTTGTTATTTTCTTGGCAATGTTAATCCTAGCCGGCCCAGTCCGCGCGCAAGTCCTGCCTGATCCCACCAAATCAATAGCTAGAACCGAAAGCTGGTCAACGCTCTCATTGAAAGGCGCTGAATTGCAAGCGGCGCAACCCTTGGTGGGTGGCATCAAGCAGCAGCCGGGCTTCACCACTGAGATGCTGCGGCTGCAATGGCGGCCGAATGATCCGGTGGATGTGTTTATCGTGACTCCTAAGGTTGCGGCTAAGCCGCCGACAGTTGCAGTTAAGCCGCCGGTGGTTTTATATCTTTATAACTACACCACGAACACCGACCGATTTTTGAATGATAAAGTGTGTGCCTACCTAGTAAAGAACGGCGTGGCCGCAGTGGGATTTTCAACCGCGATTAGCGGCTACCGCTTTCGGGGCCGCGGTGCGACTGAGTGGTTTGTGAGCGATTTGCAAGAAGCCCTGGCGGAGTCGGCCCATGATGTGCAGATGGTGATCAACTATCTGGAGACGCGCAAGGATATCGACACGAGCCGGATCGGCGTCTACGGCAACGGTTCCGGCGCAGCGGTGGCCATCCTAACTGCTTCGGTTGACCCGCGGATCAAAGTGCTGGACTTAGAAGACACCTGGGGCGACTGGCCGGAATGGCTGGCGCAATCGACCATCATTCCGGAGGCCGAACGGCCTACCTATTTAAAGGCGGATTTCCTCAAATGTGTAGCGGGGCTCGATCCGGTGGATTATCTGCCGAAGCTCAAGATTCCGCTGCGGAATCAATACTCGGCGGAAAAATCGCCTGTTCCAGCGGACGTTCGAAAGCGCATCGAAGCCGCCCTTCCGCCGCAGGCCGCACACACACCTATTGACGTGACCTTCGACTGGATCAGCAATCAACTCAAGGAAATGAGTAGGTAATTGATCGACGTCGCCGCAGGGGCGTGCGCCGAGATCAGTTATGCATCTTAGGCTTCCCTCGATTTATGATTGAAGAGGCATCGTAAAGCCGCAGGGACTATAAAGAGGTTGCATGAGTGCTTCACATATACAGGGCGAATGGCGGTTGATCGCCGACCAGGCCTCCTTCCGGCAGATACCTGACCAGATCAATGCGGCGTTGGACAAGCAATTCTGGCTTTGGTCGGTCCTGTTTGTGGCGCTATTCTTCGCTGACGCGGTTATAAAGGATGTCCGAACTCCGACGTGGGCCGACGAGCAATTGACGCTCATTGTCTCGCAGCAGAGGGGGCCAGCCGAGATGGTGAAAGCGACGATAGAAGGCTGCGATGGCGCACCGCCGCTTTACGCCATGATTGTGCGTGCGATTTTGCCGTTGGTGAGAAGCGAGGAGTTAGCCGTTCGATTGCCGTCGACGCTTGGCTACTGCGGCATGATCCTATGCCTGCTAGCCTTCTGCCGGCGTCGATTGCCGGCCGCGTATTCGATGGGCGCCGCTTTGCTGGTGTGCCAGGCCTGCCAGCCGTACTCAGTTGAGGGCCGCTGCTACGGTGTTGTGCTAGGGTGCGCCGCAGCGGCTCTGCTTTGCTGGCAGTCCTCTGTTGACGGTCGACGCAGAAACGTAGCCCTTCCACTACTTGCTCTGAGCCTTGCTCTTATGACCGCGATGCATTACTATTCGGTGTTCTTCCTGGTTCCGTTGTTTCTAGCGGAAATGATGCGCTGGAGAAAGTCCGGGAAGCTGGACTGGGGTGTCCTAGCCGCAATGGCGCCGGTCTTTGTTGTGCTTGGTCTACACTACCCGTTAATTGCGGCCAGCGCGCCATTTCAGAAGCATTTTTGGTCACCGGCCGTATGGAGCAAGATTCCAGAAACCTATGATGCTTACTTTCGGCCAATACTGATGAGGTGCGTGCTGCCTGTGGGCGTGCTGGCGGCCGTTGCGGCAACGTTCGACGATGAGAGGGTGACACAGACCAATATCACTCCACCTGAGTGGCTAGCCACTGGTGCGTTTTCGCTGATGCCAATCTGCGTAGTCGCTATATCAAAATACACAACGCATGCGTTCGTACCGAGGTATGTTCTCTGGGCAGTGCCCAGCTTCGCGGTTCTGGTAGCGGCGCTTTTGTTCCGGGCCGCGCGGAGGCAAGCCATCGTGGGTGTAAGCTTGGTAGGCCTGTTAGTGGCCATAGCCGGTTTCGGAGAGGTGACCGATCTACGGCATCTGCGGGAGAGACAACCACTCAAGTGGGGTGAAGTGGAGCGCGAGGCGCTGGCATCATTACCTGATGGCAAGGAGCCTATTGTCATCGCCGAAGGTCTCGTGTTCATGGAGTTGTCCTACTATGCAGAAAGCCGGATCCGCGAGCGTCTCGTCTTTCCCCTCAGCCATGACTTGGACTTACGCTACAGTGGTACCGATACAGGTTCGCTGACTTTAACCGCTCTACGCCATCGCACGCAGCTCCATATCATTGGATTTGATGAGTTCATGGCGTCGCAAAAGCGCTTTGTCCTCGCTGTCCACCCGAGCGATACATACCGAGGCATCAATCCCGCACCGCTGCCTTGGGATTTAATTAAGGCAGGATACCGCGTCGTTCCTATTGGCTCGTCGATATACCCCGTGCTCTTTGAAGTGGAAGCCCCTGGAAAAAAGTAAAAGAAGAGGTGCACTGGCACGGTCAGCGTCCAGCGCCTGCCGTTTGAGCTAAGTAACTGCGGGTTTGCATCGTACTTTCGTAAGCCTCACTTGTTCGACGCAGCATATTTTCGAGGCTAAATTCGGCGGCGATTTTGAATGAAGCGCGGGACATCTCTTCGCGTAGCCCGGGCGAGTTGGCCAGCTTCACCAAGTTGCCGGCCATGGCCTTGGCATCGCCGATGGGAGACACAAAGCCGTTGGCGTTATGCATCACTGACATTTTGGCGCCTCCTATCGCGGTGGTCACAATAGGAAGCCCCATAGAAAGGGCTTCGATGAAGGTGTAGGGATGGCCCTCGTAGCAACTCGATAGCGCAAATATGTCAAAAGCGGCCATCGTCCGCAATCCTGGGAGCTCGCCCGCGAAGTAAATGTTATTCCGCACGGACAGGCTTTTCGCAAGTGCTTCGAGCCTCGCTAACATTGGGCCGGCGCCCACCACGACGAGTTTGACATGGTTACCGATCTGCGGCGCCGCGATGCCGAACGCCTCAATCAGAACCTGGGAAGCTTTTTGGTGCACAAGACGGCCGACCGTTCCAATACAAATATCAGTTTCGGAGAGAGACAGTTCCCGGCGTACATGGGCGCGCAGAGATTTAGACTCGTGCGCATTCCAAACGGGGATTCCATTTGGAATCACCCGAATCTTATCGCGCGAAATACCTAGCGATTGGGCATGATCCTTTTCTTCTTCGGAAACACAAATGAAGACATCGGTCGTTCTAGAGAGAGTCCGTTCGATGAGATAGGCGCCCCTAAACGATATGGGATCGCAGACTGGCGACATAGTGAGGAAAGCGTGAGGCGTATAGATGGTTGGAATTCCCAGTCCGAAGGCTGCTAAGCGGCCCACCAGGCCAGCTTTGGTGCTGTGACAGTGAAAAATGTCGAAAGGACCATGCCTGACCAGGTAAGTTCGAACGTCTATTACCGCCCCGATGTCGGAAGGATGAACCTTGTGGCGCAGTTTGTTGAATGGCTTGGAACGGCCTCCCAATCTATTGAAATCGGCAAGACCTTCCCGGAAGCGACTGTCTATGTGTGCCGATGAATAGAGTAAATGAACATCGTGTCCCGCGGCAGCCAGGTTGGACGCTAAGTCCGCCACGTGGCGACCTGAACCGCCGGCGCAGGCCTCCTCGAAAATTGCAACCTTTAGCCGGCGCAAGTTTAAGACATCAATAGAATGATGAAGCACGTTAGAGGACATAAGATAAGTCCGGCTATTTACGAGCCGTGCGGAGTTTTAAGAAGCAGCGCGCGATTAGTTTGATGTAAGAAAAGGTGCTATGACGCGAATGGATTTGGTGATTCGAGCCCGAGTGTGAGTGGGGCGGAATTAAAGCGTTTCTCTACCATTTATTGCCAAGAAAGTTGATCCACACATTGGCCGGTGCAAAATTCTGCCAGATGATGGTCGTCATGGGTCCCCCAACCGTTACATCATCCCAATAGGAAGTGAGGGAACCTGCGGTTTCCACTAAACGAATATCCATCGCCTCGGTAGCAGTCGCGAGGAAGGTACAACCGATCTGCCGCCAACTGGTTGAAGGGGAGATCGGAGTTGTGCTGCATACATTGGCCCCCGTCGTATCGTCGGCGTACAGGTATACTGTCCCGGTGGTGCCCGATCCAAGTTTGACCCATGCCGACGCTATGTAGCTCTGGCCCGGAATGAGCCCGCGCACCGTTTGAGTAGCGTGCTCATTATTTGAGTTTGCACCCTCCGCCAGCCCATAGGTTCCCGAATGGGCGGCTGCGGTGCTCACGGAGATACTGCCTGTTCCGCCTGTGGGGATGAACGCGCTCCATGGTTGGCTGAAGGTCCCAGTCTCAAAACCTCCGTTCACGGGCGGCAAAGGGATAACGGTCACGTCGTCCCAATAGGTGCTGAAGGAGCCCGCGTTTTCGACCAGGTAAACAACAACGGCCTGGTTGCTCGTTGCCGTGTACACGCAGTTTACTTGCTGCCATTGCGCAGTGGGTGTGATGAGAGCAGTGCCACACGCAGCTCCACTCAGAGTATCGCTCGCGAATAGAAAGGCCGTTCCAGGGCTGCCGGATCCCAGCATGACCCAGGCGGATATTAGGTAGTTCTGCCCCGGGGAAAGTCCGTAAACCGCCTCATAAGCGGCCTCATCGCCTGTGTTCGGGCCCTGCACAAGCCCATAACTGCCTGAATGTGCGGCCACTGTACTCACGCCGAAACTCCCAACGCCACCAGTGGGGATATAGGTATTCCACGGAGCGCTGAAACTGCCACTCTCAAAACCCCCATTCACGGGTGGCACCGGCGTAAGCGCCACGTCATCCCAATAGGTGCTAAATGCGCCCGATGTTTCAACCAGGTGAATGTTTGTTGCTTGATTGCTCGTGGCGGTATATACGCAGCTGATCTGCTGCCAAGCTAGCGGGGGCGTAAGCAATGGGCTGGCGCACGCATTTGCGCCCGTTGTGTCGTCCGCGTAGAGATACGCCGTCCCGGCTGTACCCGACGCCAAGCGGACCCATGCCGAAGCTAGATAATTTTGCCCTGGAGTCAGCCCATTTACAGTCTGGTAAGCAACCTCATCGCTCGAGTTTGGTCCTTCGAGCAGCCCATAGCTTCCCGAATGCGCCGCCGCCGTGCTTACGCTAATGCTCCCCGTCCCCCCAGCAGGGATGAAAGTGGTCCACGGTTGACTGAAGGTTCCACTCTCAAAACCGCCGTTCACGGGAGGCACGAGCGTCGCTGTCACGTTGTCCCAATAAGAGGTGAACGAACCGGCGTTTTCCACCAGGTGGACGTTCATCGCCTGATTACTCGTCACTGTATATACGCAGCTCATTTGCTGCCAATTTGTTGCGGGCGTGATTTGAGGAGTCACGCAGGCGTTGGCGCCTGTCGTGTCGTCGGCATATAGAAAAACCTTTCCGGCGGTACCGGACCCTAGCATCACCCACGCCGAGACCACATAGCTTTGCCCTGGTGTCAAACCGGTCACGGTCTGGTAAGCAACCTCGTCGCTCGAGTTAGGACCTTCCTCAAGCCCATAATTCCCCGATAGTGCCGCTTGCGCGGCTACCGTTATACTTCCCGTTCCACCGCTTGGGATATAAGTGTTCCAAGGCGGACTAAAGGTCCCGCTTTCAAAGGTCCCGTTCGAGACAATGGACGACCGTGGGCTCGCGAGCAGTCCATAGACGATGATATTACTTTTCGTCGCCACATATACTTTGCCATGCGCCACAGTGGGAACGGTAAATTCCACATAGCCGCCAGGATCGTCCGTGCCGAATTGGTTGTTGCTGTTGTACAGGTTATTGAGACTGATTGCATCCCAAGCTTTCAGCACGGCATTGCCGTCGGGCGGTCCGTTCCAAGCCTGGATGCCCCAAACGACGCCACTATTCACCCCGGCGGAAGACACAGAAGGCGTTGCTCCATATGAGCTTGGTAGCGTGTCCGTTGACAGGGCCGTCGGAGAGGTGCTGAGCACACCAGCATTTATCGAAAAGGCACGAATGTAGTCTTGATTATTGCCAAAGTAGATGTGTCCATTCCAGTAGGCGGCCATCCCGAGTTCGACGTTGGGTAGAGCTTGCGGAAGTTCTTGCACGACCGGATCGGCTGAACAGGTTCCGCAGTAATGCATCATCTGGTCGCGGTTGATCAGTCGAATCGTCCCCTCTTTCCCGGCCTGCACGAGAAGGTGCGTATAGGGTCCGGTTTGATCGGGCAGCAACAAGACACCTCCTGAGCCTAGATCGGTATCCGCATCGTCGAGAGATGCCTGATCAATCGGCGTAAAGTAATCGTTGACAGTTAGTTGAGTTCCCGGAGCAATCTTGAGGATGCTATCGGAAAAATCGCTTTGCGCGGGCATGCCGACGGAGTTAAGGGTCGTCTCGAATGTTCCGTTGGCGGTAGCTAAGAAGACGTTTCCGGCCGCATCAGCCGCAGGTGCTGCGCCGGACATCCAGATACCTCCTGCCGCAGGTGCGCCGCTCGCATCAAGGTGTCCATTGGGCGTTACTGAGATGACGGTGCTAGCGCCCGTCGCCGCATCGAATCGGAACAGCCATCCGTGATAAACATCCCCATAGTCGGCATCACAACCATTTGAGGCAAAAGCGACGTAAACGCCACCGCCCGATAACAGCAGCCCTGGACGGCTTAGTTCCACATTCGGGTTGAACGCCAATTTGCCATTCACCGAACCATCGCCGGCGCCGGCAACCGTTCCGGCAATTATAATCGGCCAGCCAGGTTCCTCCGCACCCGTGGTCATATCGATGGCATGAAGCCGGTGGATGACATTTCCGTTTAAAGAAGATTTTGCCTCGACATACAACACTGCCGAGTTTGGATCGATCACCGGAGTGCTGGTAACCGCTTCGTTGGGCGGTCCGAAAGAACATTTTCCGCTAGGCGCCGATGTCTCTCCTGCTTGACCTCCATGGGCGCTATCGATGAGCTTAATATGCCAAAGCGCGTTCGCATTCGCACCCTGATTACTGTCGGCATCAAACAGATAGACGCTCTCTTCTTCAGTGGCGCCCACAATCACATTATGGAAGCCGCTTCCTTGTACGAACTGGCCTGTAACGTAGAGGGGTTGTGCGAGTACGAAGCCATCCACTGACCGCGTAAACAGCTTGCCGAAAGTATTTGGGGCAACAGTTGCCGTTGTGAGCATCACTTCGTTGGTGTTCTGGCCGGTTCGTGCTTGGTCATTGTGATAGGTGAGTACATTAGGACCCGGCGTTCCGGTTCCAGAACTGGACACGGCCACATCATCCCAATAAACGGTTACGGCCGAAGAAGAGGCCAGTTGCGCGAGGTAGATCGTGATCGATTCGTCCGCTCCGGCCACATAAGATCGACTGATTTGCTGCCAGTTAGTAGTGGGAGTGATCTGCGTGGCGAGAGTGCCGTTGGCGCTGGCAACGACCAGTTCCGCTCCTCCGTTGCCCGCGCTAGACGCTTTCACCCAAGCCGAAACGAGATAGGTCTGGCCGGAAATCATGCCGGATAGCTGCTGATAAACGATTGTTTCCGCAGTGCCGGGTCCCATGCCGAGTCCATAATTGCCGGAGTGCGCAGTTGGTGCCACGGTGGCGGAGCCTTGAGAGGCTATCCAAGGAGCCAAAGAACCAGCTTCAAACCCTCCGTTGCCGGGAGGAATCGCCACAATTCCAATATCGTCCCAATAAGTGGTGAGGCTCGAGGAAGACGGAAGCTGTTCCAGGTCGACTGTGAGCAATCCGTTTGCCCCAACCGTGTATGTCTGTGTGATGAGTTGCCAAGCGGTTGTTGGAGCGGTCGGTGATCCGGCAGCACCTCCCGCGCCCGTAACCATTAGTTCCACTCCTCCGTTGTTCGCGCTAGAGGCTTTCACCCAAGCTGAAACGAGGTAGGTCTGACCAGAGGCCAAGCCGGATACTTGGTGATAAACAATCGTTCCCGCTGCATTGGGCCCCATCGTCAATCCATAATTGCCCGAGTGCGCCGTCGTCCCCACGGCTGCCGTACCTTGAGAAACGATCCACGGCGCTGATGCACCACTTTCAAAAGTTCCGTTCCATAGAGCTCCGGCGAAAAGCTGACCATGCCAGAGCCCTAGAAGTCCGAGCGTAACAATCTGCATACGAACAGACAAAATCTTAAGTTGCATCGAGGCCCCCAGAACGGAGATTTCCCAGCAGCCCGATCGCTCGCGCTTTCCGCCGAATCGCAAGTGGTGAACATGAGGTTGAACCATTCCAGTACCACGGTAGTGAGTGGACATATTTTCATCTCTAGGGGATATACTGTGAGCGTTGCCGCTCAGTGATTATTGGCAGCGTTAGAGGAAAAATCCAGAACAGTCGCCTTGGCACTTGGCGGTACCACGCCATACTGATCGAACACGACCATCGGCGGAAGTCCGGCATAACTTTGATAGGGGCGTTTACTGAAATCTGGACTCTGCGTCGCATTCCAGGTGTCGGCATCGGCCGGAATGGCGCCGTGAGATAAATCGTGCAGCGTATGAAACCACGCCTTATCTTGCTCGCGGTATGGATTGGCGGCCCATGAGCCGTATGGGTGATCCGGAATGAATGTTGAATAATCCTGGCCCCAGTAACCGTCGGGGAATCGCTTAATGTAGTAGTCGATGGGCGCAGTCCGCCAATCGCCGTGCTTGTGTGTCTCGCGCCAGTGTTGAAATTCGATCACCTTCTCGCCATATGGGTTTAGCTCATAGCTCTGAGTCACCAATCCCTGAATCCGCTCGATATAAGCATAGTCGAATCCAGCCGTATATGCGTACTGAAGAGCGTTAAGTAATTGGTCCGGAGTATGATAGCCAGGTTCATATTTTCCCCATAACGGGAATTTGTCGCGAAACCAAAGGTCAACGCAGGTCCACAACTCCTTTGAGTGATACTCCAGAGCAGCGCCCCGGTAAACTGCGTACATCAAGTCGTTAAAGTTTTCCTTGAGCAGCTTTGGCGCTAGCAGTGCGCCGCCTCGCGCGTAGGCAAACGGGTAGTCGGGGAACGTCATTTCGAAGATCAGCCTTTTACCATAAGCCTCATACCGCTGCGCCAGTTCCGTCACTTTTGCGGCGACCGCCAGGAAGGCTTGAGAAGCCGATAGCGTTCGAGTGTCTACAAAGTAAGGTCGAATCGTCGTTTTGCCCTTGTCGACAACCACTCCTAACCCCGCTTGCATCAGATCAGCTTCGTCGTAGACTACGCCGAGAAACAAGGGATCGTCTTTTAATTCCGCTAACGTTCGCTCTGCCAAATCATAACGGTAAGTGCCGTCAGTGTGCTTGAAATGGCTGTCATCTGGCCGGTAATTGACAATCTCGTTGTTGAACAAATAAGCCCATTGATGTTTGCGGCAGAACTGAACAATCTCATGGAGACGTTCCGGATCGGCCTCCTCCTCGGGCTGAATATGCCAGGAGATGAAGTCTATGTTCATCCGCCGCAAACTCTCCCCAAAGTTCTTGTTTTGTATCTCGCCGCTCCAATTGTCGGCATCCACGCCTAAGTGGAACGGCGGCGTGGCTTGTGCCAGCATCCGAGTCACCAAACCGGTGGATAAGAGAAGGAGAATTAGAATACGCAAGCTGATTCCTCTCATTGTGCTCCGCTCAGAATTGCGAGTAACTTAGCCAGATGCGACCCCTAAAACTGCACGAACCGGCAAAAAAGACGAATCACGCTACCCATACCGATTCGTCGCGCCTCACTCCTGTCAGGATCGCGGAGTAACGTGGCCACACTGCACTGACAGAATAGGAGCGGCGCACTAGATCGCGGCCACTCTCCCCCATGCGCCGTCTAAGCAGCGGGTCGTCAATCAGCAGCCGCAACATGGACTGCCAGTCGTCCTGTGAACTTGCGAGATAGCCGTTTCGGCCGGGCGCCACCAATTCGCAGTTCGGGCCTACCGGAGAGGCGACGACAGGCAAGCCGGCGGCCATATACTGAATCAACTTAAACGCGCATTTGCCGCGGGCGAACGGCGAGTCTTCGAGCGGCATAACCCCGATATCAAAGTGTGCAAAAAAACTCAACTCATCCTGTAAATTCCATTCCATGTAGCGCATGCCTGGGAGGTCCCATCGGAGCGCTTCATTCAGGCCGACGATTACCACTTCGAAGCGCCGTTCACGCGCCAAAGCCAAAAGTGCTGGGTACAAAGATTCGAGGTGATGTTTATTGAGAGGTGTGCCAATCCAGCCGATTCTGGTGATTTCTGAAGAGACCGGCAACACACGGGCGTACCGGTTGGAATCCACTACAGTTGGAATGATTTGCACATTCGCCGAATGGCGGCGATAGTACTCCGCTAGATAGTTATTCCCGCAGACCACCATCGTATAGGATGCCGCCAGGCGGCCGAATTTAGTATGGTCGCGCAGCATCCTCGGGATGAGACGTGAGCCTGCGGGATCAGGAATGTGAAGAGCGTCGTCCACATCGTATATGAGGCGTTTGCAGCGTCGCAGAAGCAACCACTCCAGAATGGGAGGACCCAGCGGCGCCATCTCCCTCGATAGCCAAACGGCATCGTATTTTGGTGCGAGGAACAACACCTGCCAGAACCTAACTGCCCATAGGTATGGGTAAAGCAACAAGCGGAGCGGCAAGTTCACATTCGTCGTTTGCCAGCGGAAGTAGCGAGACCCCATGAGGCTGCGATGATCGATGCGGATTCCTTCTCGTTCCGCCCATTCGCGATACTGTAGGATCCGGTATCGACAATCGGCAGATTCACGCGGTTTGACGCTGAACGCTAGAACCCTAAACATGATCGTTTTTCAAGCTCGCGGGGCAACGCCCGTTGCGACGGACCAAAACCCATAGGCCTTCTCGCGATGAATGCGCCGGCGCAGCAAAAGCCATAACGCAGTAAGCACAACCGATTTCTCCAGCCCTTCGAAGCGGTTCAAAACTTCCAGAGCCAGGCCGCCGAAAGCACCGAAGTGCTTTGTGAAATATTTCTTCCGGCTCTCGCGAAGAACGAAAATCATACGCGCACGGACGGAATCGGCTTCGCAGGAGCAGCCTCCCAAGTGTTGAACCCGCGCCTCCGGCCAGAACCAAATCTCGCCGCCGGACTCCCGCAAGCGTTTGCAAAAATCCACCTCTTCGAAGTACACGAAGAATTGCTCATCCATGCCGCCAAGCCGCTCATAAACCGGGCGCCGGACCAGAATGGCCGCCCCCATAATCTGCTCGACGCGTTTAGGAACGTCATGACTGAACCGCGTCAGCTTGTAAGCGCCACACCATTGATCGAGCCCGGTTGCATCGAGCAGGATGCGACCCATGTTGGGTAAATTCCTACAGGTTCGTGTCGTGCGGCCGGACGGATCCAAGATCGCAGGGCCAGCTGCCAAGGCGCGCGGATGCTGCTCAAGAGAGAGAGCCAGCAAATTGCCAGCGTCATTCATAAGTTGAGTGTCGGGATTTAGAAAGAAAAGAAACTCTCCCGAGGCCTCGCGCGCACCCAGATTGCATGCCCGGCTAAAGCCAACATTTTCCTGCGGCTTAACCACTCGGACGGCCACTGCGGGACGCGAAGCCATGAAGCGCCGCACTGCGGCGAGTGTCTCAGCGGTGGGAGAATTATCGACCACAACGATTTCATAAAAGCCGGCTGTCCAAACGGCGATCGAACTGAGACACGGTTCAATCGTCTCCTCGCTGTTGTAAGTGACTACGATGAACGAAAACCTGGGCGGCTTCATTGTTTTGGCGGTATTTGCCGGCTGGCGCGCTCGCGCTTGAATTGCAGAAAGCCCCGGTAGAAAGCCTCGCGGTTGCGCAGACGCATGCTGAGAGAGTATCCCAATGCCTGCCTCAAAATGCGCGTCCCGTTTAACAGTCGCAGCATATGCGCTTGAGACTGAGGTAGGAAATCTTTTTGCTGTAGCCCGAGAGAACTCGCGATGGGTGGGTACTTCTCCCTCAAGAGTCCGATAGCATAACCGACCTTATACTCCCGATACAAGTAACCATCTTCGGTCGTATCGTGCAGATGATCGGCGATCGCCTCTCTATTAAGGCACAGTTTCGCTCCATTCCGTACGAGGTTGTATCCAAGAATCGTATCCTCGAAAGCGCTGAACCCCAGCTTTTTGTTGAAGAACTCTTCATCAAATCCCCCGGCCTCAAGTACCGCACTCCGAAGGACCGCAAAATTGGCGGTGTATACTTGGGCAAAATCGAGGTGACCGGCATCCTTCACGCGGTCGAAAGCGAATTGCGCTCCTCGGGAATCGATATATCGAATCAGCGGAGTGATCTTGATATCTTCGTGCCAAAGCAGCAGGCCTTGCGATCCTGTATACCCCGCCTCAAGCAGTAGCCGATGACTCTGGAGCAGCCCTGGACGTGGGAATACATCGTCATCGACAAACAAGATCCGCTCATATTTCGCGGCCTCAACCCCGCGGTTCCGAGCGCAAGCAGGGCCGCCATTCGATTGCGTTAACACCCGCAGCATGTTAGGCGCCGCTTGCCGAAATTCCTCTAGCACCGCCGCTGTATCGTCGGTTGAACCGTCGTTGATCACGATGATTTCGCAATCCTCGATCCCTTCCAACTTCAACAGATGAGCCAACGCCCGCTTCAAAATGGGCGCCCGATTGTGCGTCGGAATCACTAGGCTAAACATAAATCTAATCAGGCCGTGATCGCCCATCTGAAGTATTCAAGATGAAGCTGGTTGCGGCGTAGAAGATAGCGCAGCAGATAAAGGCCGGCTATCATGGAACGCCAGACGAAAGCGGTACTGGGGCCGAAGTGTTTTTGAAAGTAGTAGTGTTGGCTGCGCATGTTCTGCAGTACAATCTGCCCGACCGACCCAAACAGTTGCAACGTACTTTGCCGTTCTTTGTGCATCAGGCGAGCGCTATGCAGATACCAGATCCGATAGCCGGCTTTTCGCAGCCGGTGGCAAAGATCCAATTCTTCGCCGTAGAGAAAGAACGTCTCATCAAAGCCGCCGATTTCACGAAACAATTCCGCTCGCATCAGCATGCAGGCGCCCAATACCGCTTCTACTTCGCGCGTCGAAAGATGATCCCAATGCTGGAGATAAGGTTGCGAGGTCCAGGCGAATTTCGGAAAGCGGAATGCCAGCGTGCTGTGCTGCAGGAACTCATTAGAAAGCGTCGGCAGCGCTCTCCCTGCTTCGAATAGTAACCGGTTGTCCTCATCCACTACCAGCGGTCCGACGATGGCAACAGACGAATGAGTCTCCAGAAAATTAGTCAATTCGCTGAGAACGTCATTGAGAAAGCGTGTATCGGGGTTCAAGAAAAGGAAGTACCTGCCCGTGGCACACTGCGCTCCTAAATTGCAGCCGGCGCCGAATCCCCCGTTTCGAGCGCTTCGAATCAGCCGAATTCCGGAATCGAATTCCAACCCGCCGGTTCCCTCCGGCGACATGTTATCAACCACAATCACTTCGTAACGAAGGTTCTGGGTCCACTTCCTTACGGAAGAAACAGAGGCTAGAATCTCATCCGCGCAGTTCCAGTTGACGTAGATAATCGACACATCCATCTTTGTGATAAGACCCTCGCAAGAGCGCAAACTCGGCGCGCGCTGTTCGTGGCGCATCGGCCGGGAATCAGCTACTAGGCGGCGGCTTTCTTTGTCTTCGACACAATCAAATCGATTGCGCCTCCAACCGTCTTCAAAGCCTCCGTTTCTTCGTCGTCGATCCTGATCGAGAAGCGGTCCTCAATTTCCAGTATGATGTCGACGAGTCGCGCGCTGTTCACATTGAGATCGTCGACAAGCTGTGTTTTATCGTCGATCTGATCTGCCTTGAGATTTCTCACAAAGGGCTGAATCATCGCTAAAAACTCCGCCTTCACTTGCTCACGTTCCATGTTTTTCTCCTTTAAATGAATTTTCATTAGGCGCCCTAAAAATGACGCAGGCGTTCACGTCGCCAAAGCCGAAGCTGGTTTTGAGCGCCGCGCGTAGCGGCTTCTCCAGAGTTTCATGAGGAATGCTTCCGGCAATTGCCGCGATGCGCGGATGCACATCGTCACAGTTCAACGACGGGTGGACGAAGCCTCCGTCGAGCTGAAGAACGGTGGCCACACATTCGATCGCCCCAGCCGCGCCAAGAGTGTGTCCGATCATTGATTTCGTCGAGTTGATCCAGGGCAGCTTTTCGGGTGGCAGGCGAAGTCCTTCCAGAAGATTCTCAATCTCTTTGGCATCGCCACCGGTCGCGGTGAGATGGCCGTTAATGTAATCGATATCGCGATCCGCCAGCAAGCCGGACTCCGCGACGGTAGCGCGGATACACTGGCGGACGCCTTCGGCATTACCCGCGGTGATCGAACCCCCGTTGCGCTGTCCGCCGCAATTTACTTGAGCGCCTGCGATTTCGGCGTAAATCCGTGCGCCCCGCGCCTGCGCGCTTTCAAGGCTCTCCAACATGAGCGCTCCCGCACCAGCGCCGGGCACGAATCCGCTAGCAGACGCACTTAGCGGCCGCGAGGCGCGCTCCGGCGAGTCGTTGCCTTTGCGTGCGGTCACGCGCATGGCGTCGAAGCCCGAGACGACATATGGCGAATCGCATTCGCTACTGCCTGCGATCATGCGTTCCGCGAAACCGGACCGAATGTGGCGGTAGCATTCCACCACCGCCTCGGTCCCGGTCGCACAGGCACTACTATTCGTAGAGACACGATTGCCCAAACCCAGAATTCCGCCGATAAACGCGCTCACACCACTACACATCACTTGTTCCGGAACGGAGCTACCCATGCGTCTTGACTGCCCTTCACGAGTTAACGGCGCCAGACGGTCGGCCAGTGTGTCAGTGCCGCCCAGGCCGGTTCCGAACACCGTCCCTGTCTCCCAAGCTGTTTCCTCCGTACTCAAAGAAAAACCCGCATCCTCCCAGCATTCCATCGCGGCAAGAGCCCCGTAAGTCATTACGGAATTGATATTGCGCCTTTGTTCCAGCGTGAATCGCGATTCGATCAGCGATGCGGCCACCGTCGGATAACCGGCGACTTGGCACGAGAGATTCAAGTCCCGCAGATGCTGATGAAAGCGGATACCCGAGACGCCGTTTTTCAGTGCATGCTTAAAAGCTTCAAGACCTATACCGTTCGGCGCTATGACGCCCATTCCCGTGATAACGACCCGCCTCACAGTCTCACTCCGATTCCGCCGAGCAGGCCGGACGCGCCCAATCGCCCATCGGCGCTTTTCAGCTCGACCCTGGAGCGGATGCGTGTTCGCCGCCAAGCGAGCAACTCAGCGCTGATCGTCACTGTCTCGCCGGGCGAGACAGCGCTGTGCCATTCCACTTGGGCGTCAGTCAGCAGCGTACGGTATTCATTGATTGACCCTCCTTCCTTCAGAAGGAGATAGATGCTGTGAAGCACGAGCGCCGACTGCGCCATCGATTCCAACAAAATCACACCCGGAGTGACCGGTTTTCCCGGGAAATGGCCGCGATAAAATTCCGCGTCAGGGGGAAAGGTATAACGGCATACAATGTGCCGCTCGTCCGCCTCCAGCACCTCGTCAACATAGCGGAATGGCTCTTGCTGGGGCATCTGTCGGAGGAGCTCCGGGCCAGTTAAGGTATCCATTTACGATAGACCACGCAAGCGTTCACGTCGCCGAAACCGAACGCAGTCTTGGCGACTACGCGAATGTCACGCTCAACAGTCCGATGCGGCACACTGGCCGCGATCGGCGCCAGCTCAGGATGCAAGTCCTCGCAGTTCAGAGATCCGTGTACAAAACCTTTGTGCAACTGCAGGATGGATGCAATAGAAGAGATCGTTCCTGCGGCGCCCAGTGAATGTCCAATCAGCGACATCGCGGAGTTGATCAGTGGGAAATCCTGACCTGACGTTCCCAAAGCCGCCAGCCAGTTCTTTACTTCCCGCACATCGCCGGTTGTCCCCGTCAGGTGTCCGCTGATGGCATCAATTTCTTGCGCTTTCACACCCGCAAGGCACAGGCACTTTTTAATGCACATTTGGGCCATGCTCGGGTTCGCAAGCGTCATCGTCCCACCGTTTCTTTGGCCGCCGCAATTCTGAAACCCCGCAAGAATCTCAGCGTAGATCGTCGCGTTGCGGGCCAGCGCGCTATCGAGCGACTCCAACAGAATCATCCCCGCAGCGGAGCCAGGAACGAACGCCCTTGCCGAGGCACTCATGGGCCGCGATGCCTTCTCCGGCGCGTCATTGGAATCGCGAGCCAATATGCGCAGAGCATCGAGCGGTGCCCAACTGTAATAAGACGAGCCCTCCGAAGCTCCTACCAACATCCGCTTGATGCTGCCCGACCGAATCTTCTGCCACCCGTCGATGACGGACTGCGCTCCGGTCGCTCCCGCGTTGCTGTTCATGCTAACCTCGCCGGCTAAGGCAAGCAGGCCCGAAACGGTCGCTGCGGCGCTGCTGCACATCATGCGCTCGCCCATGCTGCTGCCCAGGCGGCGAGTGTTCCCGCCATTTACCAGAGGTATGAAGACGTCGGCCAGTTCCGGAGCGGCCATCACGGTACCAAGTATCAGACCTGTATCGGCATCCACCTCGCTTGACTTCTCATCCGGAACCTCAAAACCGGCATCACGCCAACAATCCACCGCGGCGATGGCCGCCATGATGGTGTGCTCGTTCATCCTGCTAAGCAAAGCTGAGGGGAAATATTGCGCCCCTATTTCAGGCACATTTTGCGGAACTCCGGCTACCTGACAGCCGAAATTCAGTTCCTTCATTTTCGGTATGTAGCGGATGCCCGAAATTCCGTTACGCAATGCGCGTTCAAAGGCTTCAACTCCATGGCCATTGGGCGCCAAAACACCTAACCCAGTTACAACCACTCTATGCATAAGAGGCATCGTTATCAAAATACGTCCGCCTGGCAAGTCTCGCGAACGTACTCAAAACAGCAGGGTGAGTCCTATCTCCATCTCCAGAAATCCAGCATCGCTACGCTTCCTGCAATTGCCCAGTCGTCCATGCTGTTTTACCGGCATCCGCCTTCTGGCCACCACCCGAGACGCCGTAGCGAGCTCCTGTAGCCAGCCCCAACCCTACCAAAATGAACACTAATTTTGTAGCTTTTGTGAACTGCTGAACATCGGCGAAGCAACCGCTCACCACATAGATAATAAGCGCCAGTTCGCAACAGCGGACGAACATCGCCTGGCTGTCGAAACCGGAGCGTGAAAGCGCTCGCCGGACTCTTCTCAGCAGAACGCCGGCAAACACAAGAAATCCCACTAAGCTGGCAAGACCCAAAAATCCGTGCTCCGCGACGGTGGTTACGAACATGTTGTCGGCCACATATACTCTCGAGATGTTAAATTGAGCTAAGTTGCTCAAGTCTTGCACAAAATCGAGATACACCGCGCCAAATTGCATATGCCCCACCCCGATCCAGGGGTTTGCAATGAAGATCTTCCGGGCTATGTTCCACATTTCCAATCTGCTGTAAAGATCTTCGGGATCCGTGACGCGCTGCATAAACGGGCTGTGTTGAAACGCGACGTAGCCGATCCAGCCTCCCAAAGCTGCCACCGGAAATGCCGCCGACAGCAACAACCAGGCGTTTTTTAGCTGCAAGAAGGCGGCGAACGCAATGCCAACCCACACCCCGCGCGTACCATTTACAAAGAATCCCCCAGCCAGAATGGTGAGTCCCAGCAAGGATGCCAATGATCGGTGTTGAATCCACGAGCGGGCGACAAACGGCACTCCGAGGGCCATAAACGTCCCAGTCTCCGAAGGGTGAAAGAACGTGGCATATGGCCGGTAAACACCTTCCGTGATGCGCGCTATTCCTGGCGAAAGATACAGAATGTCTCTGGTATGCTCCAGCAGCGGGTTCCACTGGAAGATCCGCTCCAGGATGCTGAGCGCCGCAATCGTGACTGTCAGCCCCGAGACAAACTTTCCAACTACCTCTACGTCGGTCTGCGATCCCTCCTGCAGGAACAAAACCAGCAGAAGCGCCCCCAGCACACATGTTTCCACAAAATTTCTAGCAGCTACCGGGTCCGATCCAACTACGAAAGAAATCGCCTGTGTGCCCAGCAGAACGGCAAGCACCGTATAAAGGCCGCCGAACCCGGTTTGCCATGATCTCTTTGTAAAGAGATATAGGAAAGGAAACGCCGCCAGATAAAGCAGCAGCAGCACCTCATCGCCGAATAATTTTGGCATGAGAGCCGATCGCAATCCCCAATTAAAAGGAACCAAACCGAGGCAACAAATCGCCATACTCATCACCGGCGCGGGGAATTTCGCCGCCGCCGCGCCAAACACAATCAGCCCAGCGAGCGCCGCAAATCCGAAGATCCCGGAAAGACCGGTTAGTGTGAACACCACTCCCAGCAGCACCGCTAGCATCGCCCAGAACGCCAACGACAACGGTAAAACGAACTGCTTTCGTTGTAAAACTGCTACGTTTGCCACTTAGTATTCCGCAGATCCCGCTATCGCCTTTAGCATGAATGGTCCCAACACAGCAGCGCTCAGAAGTTCGCATGCGAACGTGGAAAACGCCGCGCCATTGAATGACCAGCGGGGAATCAGGATCAAATTCAGACTTACGTTCGTAAAGATCAAGAGACCTGCCAGGACCATCAGGATCTTCACCCGGCCGGCTACAATGGCCACATTTGCCAAAGTCGTGGTGATGTATACCAGCGGAACTGTCAGCATCAACCAGATCAGCGACGTCGAACCGGAGACATACTCAGGCCCCAATATACTCAGAATCAAATGCCGACCGGCAATAACGCCTGCCACGGGTACGGCAAGCACTCCTGTGCCCGCTGCCAACATCGTCTTCAAAGATCTGCGGCTCCTGTCGCGAACGAGGCGGGGGAAAGCTGCCAGAATAAAGCCGCTGAACAAAGATAGACAACAATCGAAGATCTTATATGTAATCTGATAAACACCTGTCGCACGCAAGCCGCCCATCTTGGCAACCAAAAACACGTCGGACCTGAAGTAAACCAACGCCAGAATTTCCACGGAAAACAGCTCGCTCGCCTGCCGCATCAATCGGCGCACATTGGGACGTTTGGAGGCAATACCGTGTACCCAGAGCTTCACGGTGGATGAACCGACTATCGCCAGCCGAACCGCCGAGGCCAAGGGTGCGAAGCACAGCAAACCACCAAAGCTAATCTTTCCGGAAATAAGCAAAAGCACCGCGCCGAAAATCACCACCCTTTCGCTCAACTGCGCAACCGCGACGGGTAAAAGGCGCTCATGAGCAGTCAGAAACGCTTCACAGTTCCTGGCTGCGACAATCGGGAAGATCGCGGCTAGAAACGATGCACTGCTGAATGGGCTCACTAACAACAAATTTTTGAAGAACAGCTGGAGTAAGATCCAGGCGCCTGCCGCCGCCGCCAAAGCCATTAGAAAGCGGATGGGAAGCGCTGCCCAGAAATATCCCTTGCCATCACTAACCGGGCTGCTGGCAATTTCGCGAATGAGTATCTTATCAAGTCCGAGGTTCGAAACCAGATCCACGGCCATGGCTGCGGTGGCGAAAATAGCGTATGCCCCTAAATACCGCGCGTCCAGACGGCGCGCCATCAGAACGATATAGACATAACCAAGCCCCCGGCTGAGAAGATTAGCAGCCCCCATTGCAAGGCTGTTCGAGAACAGACTGCTCCCTCGCCGGACGCTGACAGCGTCGGTTCCTTCGACAACGGACGGCTCGGTTACGGCAGGCAGATCAGCCACGCTCAACTCCCGTTGTTTCTTCAACCGCTAACTCATTGGCGTCCGGCTTGTGAAAACGAATCGCGCGCGCTGGATTGCCCATGGCAACCGCATAGGAGGGCACGTCATTCACTACCACGGCATTCGCTGCCACGACCGCGTGTTCGCCAACCTGAACGCCTGGACCAATTACGCAATGCGCTCCCAGAAAAGATCCTCTTCCAATGCGAACCGGTGAAGGCTTGGATAGAGGCGCCTTGAAAATCGGCAGACCCAAATGGCGATGATCGTGGAGGTGATCCACAATCACTACACCTGGACTCAGCGCCACGTCATCCTCGATGACAATCGATTCTGCCGCGGAGATCTGGACACCGTAACCTATCATCACTCGATCTCCAATCCAAATCTCTCCGCCATACTTCACGCCGGCCCACTCCGACACAACATTGAGCCACGTCCTAGGGTAAATAATCGTGCCCGCGCCCAGCGTGATTGATTCGGGCTGCTCCAGGCGAACAGGAAAGTCAATTCGGACATCCGCTCCGCAGCTTTTGAAGCTGCTTCGCAGCAGCCAGGTATAGAGTCCGCTGAAGCGGAAGCGAAGCTTCCTGCAAATGTGCAGGAACTTCTTCCTCACACAAACCTCATCAACCAACCGGGAATGTAGAATTTGCGCTTATTCAAAATCAAGCGGATGTCCTGGAATCCGTAGCGCTGCAGCAGGTCCAGGTTGTACCGAGCTGCCCAACGCCGCGTCTTGCCCGCCTCGACTACGAAGAGTACCGCTGACACGATCCCGCTTATCGTGAGCAAGTCCGTCGCATCCTTCGCTGCGCCGACGGCCACAACCACGTAAGAGAACTCCGTTTTTAGCTTTGAGAGCACCGATGCCGCGTCGCTGCCATTGTCATAGGCCGCACCCTGTTCCGCGCCGGGCCAAGCCAGAACGGCGGATTCATTTGCCGCAGGTCCGTGACTGAGATTCGCAGACTCGGTTATCGGGTGCGTAGTTCCGTCGATGAAAATGGTCTTCTCGCGCGCATAGAGGCTCAAAAACCTCGCCAAACCGTAACCAAGAAGGCTCGCTCCCTCTTTCGCATTCGACTCCGCAAGCAAAATGATCTTACCTTCCGCTCCACGGTCTCTCATCGATTGGTAAATTCTGGCAAACTCTCGCTGATTTTCCAAAGTAAACAAGTCGCGAAAATCTTTGACGGTAGTTCCTCCCCGAATCAGCGGTATGGATCCGGCTACTGGAAGCCCAAGTTGTACTTCAACCGTGCCAGGGTCTGCCATTGTGGTATCTAAGCTACCGCAAGCCAACAAAACCGCGAAACTTCCCATTAACAATAACAAGAGCGTAGCCGCAATCGCGATTTTCTTCTTGGGACTGGCCGGTTCGGGGTCCCATGTGGGTATGTCGATGACGGAAATATCGGTAATCGCATTCTGAGACGTAAGCGTCTTCAGACGGCTTTCCATATAAACCTGGGCCAACTGCTCTGATTCCTGCTTGGCGAACGAGAGATTGAGCCTTAGCGAATTGAATCCTTTTAGATTCGTTGCATAATCGCTTATCTGGTCATCCAAAGTTTTCAGGTCGTCCTGCAATCGTGCGATGCGAATCTGGTCTCCGCGCTGCGTGGTGGAGAAGTTGATAATAGCCGACTCGACTGTTTCGGAGGCCTTACTCCTGCGCTGCTCTGTCTGTTCCACTACCTGCGCCGGTTCTGCTTCCAGCAGATGCCGAAGCTCGCTTAACTTGGACTGCTGTTCTTCGTAAGCACGGCTTCCCTTCGGGTGACGGGCTAACAGCGTTTGCTCCTCTAGCGCGGCATCGTCGATTTTGGCCAGCAGGGTGTCTCGTTGTTTATTGCGAGCCTCCGTCGTACTGTAACGCTCGAACTGTTGTAGCGATTGTTCAATGCCTTTGAGAGAGGCTAACTGTGCCGCCACCGCGTCCGCGCTAGCGCTTACTTCATTTAATTCTTGCTTAAGCTTCTCGCGGCGTTCCAAAAGCACATTCACTTGGGAATCGTCGTTATAAACCCCATGCGCGTTCATAAATGAAGAAAATTCGCCGAGTCGGTCGTGGTACTTACCAAGTGAGCTCTCAAGCTGAGCTTTGAGGAGGTCGGCCTCCTGGTTGCTCTGGAAAACTGCGATGTGATGTTCCAGGTAAGCGGCAATCAGCAACTGCAAAAGCGTTTGCGCTACCCGCGGATCGCGCGCAGTATAACTGACGTCAAGAGAGTCCGAATCGTAAATCAGTTTAACGGAAAGACCGTCCGATAGCTCGCGCGCGATGTTGTTATCCAATTGCCCGGCGTTTTTCGGCGCGGGCCCAGCAATCTTTCCGATTTCTTCCGCAGCCGTTTTCACCAGGCGCAGCAGCAGGGTCGACGGAGGTTCCACGCCTGTCAGAAAGCGCTTCGCTTCCTTCACCCGCCAGTCTGGAACGGTCGAGGGCAAACCGGCTGTCGATTCTCCGAGAATCCACTTCGCTGCAATCAACATCACTTCATTGCTCTTCATTATCTGCTGCTCGTTGTGAATCTCCTCCTCTCGCTGTTGCAATTGCAGATTTCGATTGCTGAGATAACCGGCCTTTCCAAGCGCCTCGGTTCCCAGCGAAATCAGAATCTTCGCCTTCGATTCGTAGACCTTTTGCGTTTGCGAATAGAACACCAGCGAAGCGATTAAAATCACCGCCCAGAAGGTTACCAAGGCGCGGGAATATCGGAACAGCAAATTCAAAACGTCGCGAAGTGTGAGTTTCATGCTTTATAGAAAAAATGGACCGCTAGTGTCCACTAGTTGCCGTGTTGTACACCGCACTGCCCGGCGTGAATACCACGCTCGCGCCCGCACTGGGCGTGGCGGGCAGAAGTTGTCGAAAGTACTGCTCGATGAAATCGTCCGCCTTGACGATGCCTTTGCGAGGCACGAAGAGAACATCGCCCGGCGCAACTTCGATGTCTCGTGCGGAGCCTCCCGGGAAAGAAGCGTCAAGCTTATAAACCCGATATTTTCCCCCTTCTGCCAGACGCATAATGTACACCGATTTTGTGCTGCCGCTCCGCTGGTTGACCTGACTCATAGCGAGCACCATGGCAACGGTCGTCTTCCCGTGTAATTCTTTCGCGCCGGGCTGTAGGACCTCGCCGGTAACATAGGCCGAGTTGTTTCCTCGGGAGTCAATGTCAACCGTGATCTCCGGCTTTGTAAATTCCTTCGAATACATCTCCACTAAATCTTTTTGCAGTTCCTCTGGAGTCTTTCCCGCCGCTGTAATCCCTTGAAATAAATCCAGCGATATTTTTCCGTCCTCACGGACCTTCACCGTTTTATTCAGTTCCGGGTCAAGGTAAAACCTGACGAGCAGCACGTCGCCCGCGCCGATGACCACCGCTTTACTTGCCGGGTTGGACTGAAAAAACTCGGGCGGCGGCGCGGCATACTTCTGGGCCGCCGTCGCCCCGTTTGGAATCGATAAAGAAAAACAAACAATCAAGAAAATTAGGCGAAATTTCATTTGTGCAGTAGGCCCCGCTCCTTCTCGGCGGGCTCGACCCAGGAACGATCGATGTGAACGGCCACAGAACGCTGCAGCATATCGATTGAGACTACCAGCACAGTCCTGTCACTTACCTTCAGCACCGTTCCCGAGATGCCGGCGAGCGATCCGCGCGTAATCCTTACTTGCGAATTCTGTTTTAGGTAAGGCCAGGGCTCCGTTCGCAACGACGAATTCGCAACCTTTCTAACCCGTTCAAGCTCGCCGTCGTCGATAGAAGCGACACGTCCACCAAACCCCACCATTCTCATCACGCCCGGCGTTGAAACAACCAGCGCCGGAGCGCCATCCAGCGCCGTCCGCAAGAAAACATAGCCCGCAATCAAAGGCAATTCAGTCGCTTTTTTACGGTCGCTCCACTCACGGATACTGACGTACGCGGGTACGAACGTCTCATACCCCTTGCCACGCAGTGCCGCTGACACCGAAAATTCGCGGTTCGCCCGGACCTGCGCTGCCAGCCACTTGCCATGTTTCATTTCCACGTCAAGCTTATTTTGAGGCAAAGCTGCCGCTAGTTGGAGTCCCATTGTTGCGCCTTAAAGTCGTATCCGCTAGCTTAACAGTGCTCCTGGAGTAGTCCAAGTCTTACCAGCTTCTCGCACTTTTCTTACATTTATGTGAAATCTGCCGCTTTCCGCCGTACTACTCTCTTGCATTTGCGTACGGGCGGGCTGAGGGGAGGTCTCGGGAGATGACTCCCGTTATCCGCAGCGGGTCAAGCAGAGCGGTTGCGCCCTTGCGGGCGAACCGCGCAACCATGCCAGAGGATGCTAATAGGCACCGGCTCGTTTATCCTGAATCGAAAGTTGGAGGATAAAGAAATGAATTCCTGTACGCATCTTGACCACATACACAACGTAAAACCGCGCACGCCGGAAGGCTGCGAGGAATGCCTGAAAAGCGGGGACATGTGGGTTCATCTCCGCTTGTGCCTGGAATGCGGCCATGTTGGCTGCTGCGATTCGTCGAAGAATAAGCACGCGACCAAGCATTTCCATCACACCAAACACCCCATCATGAAATCTTTCCAGCCGGGCGAGAATTGGGGCTGGTGTTATGTCGATCAGATCGAGCTGGATCTTGCTTGATAAACAGGGCCGGCCGATTGCCATTGCTGTTTTTCTCCTATATGTATTTCTATTGACCAGCCGTGTCCTCGACGTCGCGGGCAATAGCTACAAGATACCCGTCGTATTACTCGCTTTGGTGGCAGTCTCGCTTTTAGCTACGCGCAGGGTTTTTGCTTTTTGGAAAACGCCTGCCGGCAAGGTCCTGCCTATCTTCGTCCTGTGGGTGCTGGTGACTTGGTTGCTGGCTCCGCACGCGGGAAAAGAAAGGCTGATGCAGAAAATTTTCGAGGGCGCTGTGCTGTTTGCCGCCGCGGGCTTGTTGACGCGGGCCGCCGATTTCGAAAAGATGTTCCGAACCCTTGCGGTTGGCGGTTTGGTCGTGGCAGGACTGGGACTCGTTTGGAGTAAACAAAGCTACGGGCGGCTGGAGCTACGCTCGGGTCCTGATGCCGATCCGAACTATTACGCCATGTCGCTGCTGGCTATGATGCCAATCATCTGGACGGTGGTGGCGCGCAGGCCGCTTCGCGTCCGGTTGCTCGGTTTGCTGGCCATGGCCCTGCCGCTGGTCATGCTGATACGAACCGGTTCGCGAGCGAGCGTTGTGGCTATCGGGGCCGTGCTGGTGGTGCTGTTTTTTCTGTCCTCTCTAACTAGCCGCATTGTGATTGCCGGCGTTGCGGCGGTGGCGTTTGTGATTCTAGTCGCCTTTGTGCCAAACGCTTTGCGGAGCAGGCTGGGCGGCGCGCAAACAGAGCGCAGCGGCGCCGATAAAGACTCGGCGAGCGCGCGAGGAACGCTGCTCGAAACGGGTGTCGCTCTGACGTTGGACAATCCGATCTTCGGTGTCGGCCCCGGCAACTTTGCCGAAACCGTGGTAGAGGAGGGCAGATCCCAAGGCGTGGAATGGGCGGCACTCGGCCCGCATAATACATATACGCAGATCTCTTCGGAAACGGGCATTCCGGGAATCTTGCTGTTTTTCCTGCTGCTTGGGTTCTCATTGCAGAATGTCATTTTGGTGTTGCGGCAAAGCGCGCCGAAGGGCGCGACGCCCGACGCTGAACTTTACCAACTCGCACGCGGGCTGCTGCTTTCGTTGGCAAGCACTGGCGCGTTTATCTTCTTTCTGGGGGAAGCTTACAACTCAGTCATCTATTTCTGGCTGGGCTTGGCAGCGGGCTTGAGGCTGTTGCTGCCGGAGACTGAAGCGGAAGACGAATAAAGCATCGGCGTTAGCTTATCCGCCACGATCTGCGAGAAGGCGGCGGAGCCTTTATCGGTGAAATGTACGAAGTCGCCGAAATACTGGGGGCCACTTGGCATGGCTTCGGCCGCATCGATCAAAAGTACGCCGTGTTGTTTGGCCACTTGCCGCATGATGTCATTCATGGATACTTCCATCTTGAGGAATGCGTCTTCGCGCAGCATAGGATAGAAGCGCTGCCAGGAAACGAGCATAAATCGTTCGCTCGGGGCAACGTGGTCTTTAAAGCGATTGGCATGGGTGATCAACACGGGTTCGGCGCCCGATTGGCGGATGAGCTGAATTGCTTTCTCGAGATCCTTACAAAACGCGTGCTGAAATTCCAAGGGCATGTTATCCCATTGGGGTGCGGTTCCTTGCGCACTGTTGATATCGCGCTGCCGCAGCCAGGTTTGCAGCCACAGGGGCATGGCGGTTTTGAGCGTGTTCTCTAAGCGGCCTTGCATGCGCCAGCGAAACCTGGGTTGAACGGGAGCGTTTCCAGAGAAGGGCGCGGACGGGGTTAGATAGTGCGCTAAGGCCGGGTATAGGAGAACGATTTTCGGTTTGATGGTCTGCAAGCGAGCCGGCAGGCGAAGCAGGGAAGTGGGAAACGTTTCACCCGAGAATCCGGTGTTGACGAATTGGTAGTGGCTTCCGGCGGGCGCGTGTTGGTTGAGCAAACGCTCCAACTCGCGCGGCCACTCATGGCCATCGCTTTCATACTGGCCGAACGTCTCGGAGGAACCTACGCAGAGAACGCGGACCGCGGATGGATCTAATTCCGGACCGCGAAAGCCGAGGCTGTTCAAGTGCCATTTCAGATAGCGCCCGTAGGGCCGGCCATGTTGGCCGATTTGATCGAACGCTTCGAGCAGCGAATGATCGTACAAGCCGAAGGGCGAGGCGCCATAGGAAATCCAATCGTCTAACCGAGCGCAGCATTCCAGCGTTACTACGGCGATGACGCAGCAGAGCGCGATTCGGAAGGCCTTCTTTAGCATGCGTTAGAACTGAAAATAGATGAACGATTGCGGTGCGCCACCGCGGAACAAGACGAAATACGACATGACGGAATAGGCCGCCACTCGAGCTTCAGCTGGGATCCAACGGAACGATAGAAACTCAAGCTTGCCGGAGCCAAACTGGATCAATTGCACCACAACCAAAGGGGAGCTGTAGAGCGCGATTTGGCGAGCGAGGTTCCAATCCACTTGCCAAGGGCCGAAGAAGGATGCGGTCATGGAAGCGATCTGCGCGAAAGAGGCGGCGCGGAAGAGTAGCCATCCGTAGCAGGTGAAATGGAAGAAGACGACCACGACAAACGTGAATGATAATGCTTGGCCGATTCGGCCGGGCCACGCGAACACTTTGTCGAGGAACGGCTTTAGGTAACGGTGGACGATGAGTAAAGCGCCATGATAGAAGCCCCACAGAATGAAGTTCCAAGCTGCGCCATGCCAGAAGCCACCGATGACCATGGTGAGCAGCAAATTGCGGTTGGTTTTGGCCTCGCCGCCGCGGTTGCCTCCAAGTGAAATGTAAAGGTAATCGCGCAGCCAGGTGGACAGACTGATGTGCCAGCGGCGCCAGAAATCGGAAGGGTTGGCGGCGAAATAAGGCAGGTTGAAATTCAGCATGAACTCAAAGCCCATTAAGCGAGCGACGCCGCGCGCGATATCGGTATAGCCGGAGAAATCGCAGTAGATTTGGACGGCGAACGCATAGACACCCATGAGCGTATGCCAGCCATCGGGCGTGTGATGCGGGTCGAAGAGTTGACTGACGATGGTTGAGAGATTGTCGGCAATGAAAACCTTTTTGAAGAATCCCCAGAAGATCAGATGGAGGCCGTTGACGATCTTCTCCCAAGTTACCGACCGAGGGTAAGTGACTTGCGGGAGCAGGCTGTTCGCGCGCTGGATGGGTCCGGCGACTAAGTGGGGGAAGTAGAGGACACAGAGGAGGAAGTCGAAGAAGCTATCGGTGGCGTGGATCTCGCCGCGGTACACGTCGATGGTATAGCTGAGGGCTTGGAAGGTGTAGAAGGAGATGCCGATAGGCAGGATGACGCGGAGGGTCCAGACGGAGACATCGAGACCGAAAACTTGCAACAGGTGATGGAGATTATCGGCGAAGAAGTTGAAGTATTTGAAGAAACCGAGGAGAGCAAGATTAGTGATGACACTGAGGGCAAGCCACTTCTTACGATCCTCTTTAGGTTCACCGGCGAGGATCTGCTGCTCCATGCGTTTGGCGCAGTAGTAATCGATGCTCGTGGAGGTGAGTAGGGGGAACAGGAAACGCCAATCCCAACTGCCGTAGAAGACGCAACTGGATATGAGGAGAAAACGGTTTTGGGCCTTGTGCGGGAGCAGGTAATAGATGGCCAGCACCACCGGAAGGAAGATGAGGAATTCAAAGGAGTTGAACAGCATGGGTTAGGTTGGACGGCGGCGAAAAAGGGGACACGCCTCTGGAATTCGCTGGGCGGCAGTGCGGTAGGAAGCCCGGAGTGTCCCCTTTTTTCGCGCGGTCATGGGCGGGTGGAGAGCCTGTGGGCGCTGGCTGGGAGATCTTGCCATTCGCCGCGTCCCGAGAGAAAGATTTCGCCCCAATACTGCAGATTGAGGAGGCGCCAAATACGATCGGTGGCATCGATCTTGTGGCTGCGGTGTTGTTCGATCAGAGTCTTCACGCGACTCATGTCGAGATAGGAGGAGATGAAGCCCTGCGGCTCGAGTAATTTGGCGTAAAGGGGATTGGCGCGGGCATCAAGCAGCCAATTTTTCAGCGGGGTGGGGAAGCCCATTTTCTTGCGGGTGAGGGTCGCTTGCGGGAGTAGATCTTCGACGGCCTTGCGCAGAATGTACTTGCCTTTGCCTTCGCGGATTTTGAGATGGGCGGGCACTTGCGCGGCAAACTCGACGAGCGGGTGATCGAGGAAGGGGACGCGGCTTTCGATGGAGCAAGCCATGCTCATCTGATCCTGCTTCATGAGCAATTCGACGAGATAAGTTTTCTGATCGGCGTAGAGCAAACGCGTCAACGGATCGGCAGTATCGCGCTGGTGGCGGTAATGCAGGTACTCGGCATAAGCACTGCCCGCTCTGTTGGGGTGCTTTGCCAGGCCCTGTTGTTCATCGGCTGAGAACGCCGAATAAAAGTTATCGAGATACAGGGATTCGATGGTAAGTTCGCGCCCCAGGAAGGTATGCTGCGCTTTGCGGCGGAGATCGGCGGGCAACAAATTGGAGCTTGCGATGAGATTGCGAATGGGTTTACGGATGAACTCGGGAACGTTGCCATAGATCCGCGCGTAGCGTTTGTTCATGGCGTAATACTGATAGCGCCCGTAGCCGGCGAACAATTCGTCGGCGCCTTCGCCGGTGAGGACGACTTTGACTTCCTGCGAGGCGAGCTTAGAAACGAAATACAGCGAGACGCTGGAGGGCCAAACAATGGGTTCGTCCTCATGCCAGATCAGGGAGGGGAGTTTGTTGAAAAACTCTTCCATGCCGATCAAGACTTCGTGATGATCGGTATTGATTTCGGCGGCCAGTTCGCGGGCGTAGCCGAGTTCGCTATATTCGGACTCGGCGTAACCGACTGAAAATGTTTTGATCTTCTGGCCGGACACCATGCGCTTCATGAGGGCGGCGATGGTACTGGAATCAATGCCGCCGCTGAGAAACATGCCAAGCGGGACATCGCTCATGAGGCGCATGCGGACGGTTTCTTCGACGCGCTGCCGGCATTCAGTAATCCAAGACTGATCGTCACGGGCGGGAGCGTTGGCAGCGGGCGCCGGTACATCCCAATATTCGTTGTGTGACAGGACCAGTTGGTGGGAGGGCGACAACTCGACCTTCAAGGTATGACCGGGCATGAGTTTGCGAATGCCGCGGAACATGGTTTGTTCGCCGCTCAGATAGCCGAACGCGAGATATTCGGCCAAGCCTTCGTCGTCGAATTGCGCGCGCACGATGGGGTGAACGAGCAGCGCTTTGATTTCGCTGCCGAACACGAAGGTGACGCCGTCGGTCCAGTAGTAAAACGGCTTGATGCCTAAGCGATCGCGAGCGCAAAAGAGAGTGCGGGCCTGCTTATCCCAGATGGCGAAGGCGAACATGCCGCGGAAACGACTGACGCAGTCTTCGCCGTATTGCTCGTAAGCGTGGAGGATGGTTTCGGTGTCGCAGCGGGTGCGATAGACGTGCCCAGCGGCTTCGAGAGCGGGCCGCAAATCGGCGTGGTTAAAAATTTCGCCGTTGTAGATAATCTGCAGGCGGCCATCTTCGTTAGGCATGGGCTGGTGGCCGTGGGCGAGATCGATGATGCTCAAGCGGCGAAAGCCGAGAGCAACGAATTCGTCACAAAAGACGCCACTATCGTCGGGACCGCGGTGAGCGATGCGATCCGTCATGGAGCGAACGAGATCGCGATTTACGACACGATCTGCTGAAAAGAAGCCTGCGATGCCGCACATTTGGAAGGGTTCACTTAATACTTTAGCGTGCCGGGTGGGTTTTCGGAAGGGTTGGGGCGGGGGAGTGGGTAGGAAGATCCTGGGTGTCGACTGGCGGCAGGAAATGAGGTTTTTGAACGGGAAAAAAGGGGCGGTTTGGAAGGTTTGCGTCCCGCGTATAAATAATAGAGCCGAGCGGCGGGAAGGTAAGGCTTTTTCCGGGGTTTGCGTGTGGAGTTTTTCCCGCGCGGGTTTTGAAGATTTGGGAGTGGCCGCACGGAGGGTGAGGGCGGTGGTGTCGGAGGCGCGAAGTTTGGTCATAAAAATGGCTTTCCGACCACGAGTATGGAATGGGGACGTTAGGCGGCGCTGGAATTTTTACGGTAAGTTGATGATTCTAAAGAGAAATAAATATTTTGACGATTTGAACTGGAGGAAACTAGCGGCTGAGCGCTAAGGGCGGGATTCGTTTCTTCGCGGGGCAGGATGGCATCCTCCAAGAAGAGGCGGCCCGTTACTTTGCGCCCCGCTGGATGACGTATTTGGCCAGCACTTGCGGCCCGCCGGTTTCAGCTACGCCTCGGAGCGTCAATATCGACGCACCGGTGGGCAAAGTGCCTGCCGGTATCACGACAAAAAGTGTTACCCCGTTCTTCGCTGCGCGCGGCTTGACACCTTTCTGAACGAACAGCGATTCGCCCTCCACCCTGTTCAACGATGCCTCATACGTCTTGTACTCGTTCACCGGTAGGTCCATTCTGAACCGCACTTGCGTGGCGCCGGCGGGAAGGCTGATCTCGTTTGCATGGCCGTCTCCTCTCACACCGCCTGGCGTGAGCAGGAACGTAGCGATCGCCGGTGACGGAACGGCGCCGGGTAAGCTCGCCGCTGGCTGTGGCGGTGGCGATGGAGCCACCGGTTGGATGCTCCTCGAAACCCGCGGTTGAGCGGGCTGGGGAGACGAACGTTTCAAGAAAAACCAGCCAAGGCCAAGGCCTAGGGCGAGCGCCAGACTGGCCGCCATGGCAGAAACGCGCAACAACAGGGACCACTGCGGACGCCCGTAGCCGGTGATGAGTTCGGCTAACTGTAGCTTGGGACGCTGTGCGCGAGTGAGCACGCGCTGCTCAAACTGCCGGCGCTGGGGCCCAGCCAAAACGCCGCGCACGTAATCGTCGGTAAGTTCGGCTTCGATGGCTTCTAACCGTTCAAAGAGTTGATCGTCAGCTAGGCAATCCTGCTCAATGCGGCGGCACTCGTCTTCCGGCAGCTCTCCCAATAGGTATCGAGTCAGCAGCGCGTCGTCGGGCGGCTTGCTCTTCACCTGGCGCACGCTCCCATGTACTTGTTAGTGAGGAAAATCGGCATTTATTACAGCTCCGCATGCTTTTCCAGGCATTCCTCCAGGCAACGGCTTAGCTTCTGGCGGATGCGAAACGCGCTCACACGCAACAAATTCAACGATATACCCATTTGGTGGGCCAATTTCTCGCGGTTGGGCGCTCTCCGCCCCCGATAGTACTTGATGATGAGATCCTGGTCGGCCGAAGGCAATGCTCGCAAGCATCGACCATAGCAGCGCGCACGCCGTTCTTCGTCGCCTTGGTCTAGCTTCGCCTCGGACGGTCTCTCTTTTATGGCGTCCCGCTGGTTCACCTCGTCCCGCACGCTTTCCTTGTAAACCAAGTGCGCGACGCCGAGCGTGTAGCGCTGCAGATTTTCGATGGGCTCGCCTGCCTGGATTTTCGCCGCGGTCCTAGCGAGGGCATCGTCGGCCTGATCGGGCGGAGCGCTACAGCCCCAATAGCCGAGGAAGCGAGCCAACTTACGCAGGAGCTCGACATACTTTCTGCCGGCTTCATCGCGGTTCGCATCCAGGCGAGCCAGCAGCATGTCGAAACCTTCCGGCGTGAGGTCCATGTTTTAGAAGATAACGAAGCCCTCATGAGCCTCGCCTTCGTGGGGCGGACCTCCCGGTCTGCGGCTGACCTCCTGGTCAGCCTCCGGCCCTCGACCCCACCAACGCCCTACTTCCACTCACCCGCCAGCTGAAAACCCGCCCAAAAATACGCTCCGCGCCAGCGGTTTTGCTGGCTCATTTCCAACTGCGCGTGGCGCAGCGCGGCGGGCACGCGTTCACCTTCTTTGAGTATCCTTTCGTAAAACCGGCCCATTAATTCGGCGGTGGCTTCGTCGTCGACTTTCCAAAGACTACTGACGACGCGCTGGGCACCGGCAGCCATGAAGCCGCGCGCAAGGCCGATCAGTCCTTCCTCCTTGATCTGTTTGCCGAGGCCGGTTTCACACGCGCTCAACACCACCAGATCGGCCGACAGATTTAAGTTGTAAATCTCATTTAAACGCAGGAAACCGTCAATACTGCGCCCTCGCCGGTCGACCAAGGAGAGCACAATGCCAGAGAGTTCGGGGTGGTCATTGTTCAGCAACGCGTGGGTGGCAAAATGCACAATCCGGTAACGGCCCAAATCTTCTCCCATGGCAACGCTCTTACTCGCAGCGAAATCCAGTGCTGTCAGGGAATCGTCGCGCCGGGTGAAGGCGACAATGGCGTCCGCCTCGCTGCGCGAAAACGGTAGACGGTAAATTTTCGAGCGGTCGCCGCCAATGGCAGCCTCAGTGATGGCGCGATCAAGGGACACGCCGGAGACGTTGACGGCTTTCGGTCTCGCCACGGCTGTGACGCGTTCGTCATTCTGTTCGAACACCGGATCGGCGAAGAGTGCGAGCTGTTTGGCGGCGGCCTTTCGTTTGGCCCACTCGAGGCGCTCAACGGCAATGACCGATGCGGAGGGCAGACTCACAATTTCGTGATTCACCAGCAGCGGTTGAGCGTTCCTTTCCGCCGGGTCGGCCAGAACGCCGAAGGGTATCTGCAACAGGTCGCCATCGGCCACAATCAGCAGGCGCTTGGCGCCCAGTTCGGCGACGGCCGGCGCCAGGATCAATTGGCTCAAATGCGCCGCGAGCTTGGGATAGTCGGAGTCGGTTTGGACGATGCGCGCGTTTCTTTGCTGAAAGGTTTCGTTCGCAATGTGCCGGTTGCGCGCAGTCAACGCCTGGTAAGCCCCCCTCGCCATTGCTTCTATCTCAGCGCGCCGCGGAAGAGGGTAGCCGGTGATTGAATTTTGACTCACTGCAAACAGGAAACTCGCTTCCTCGCCAAGCGAATACTCCAGCAGCAGGCTGTCCTTATCCAAGACTTGGCGTTGAATCTCGGCCAGGGTCAGC
>CAVXRP010000032.1:0-74100 GCA_963764105.1 Bryobacterales bacterium | reverse complement strand
CCAATGAAATCAGAGCCTGCAGTGTCCCGTATGTCTGTCCCATGATGAGAGCGTGAAAATCATCCAAACCCGTGCCCCTTTGCGACAGAAACAATGGGATGTGGGGCTAGATTGTCGCCGCGACTCCCGAAACGAGTTGCCCACCGATCACTAAAAGACACGTCGACGAACTGCGATGGTGAAATCCTTCAAGGGGGCACTTTCGAACGAGGAGCGGTGCCGCAATATCGAAACGGAGCCAGGGAGCGTCAGCGACCCCAGCTCGCAACCACAAGCAACGGCCTAAAGGGCATCCAAGCCACGGTCACAACGATTCACCATTTATTTTCAAGCCACTAACCCGCTGAAAATACACAGCTTGCCTCGTTCGACTCCGGCTTTAACGATCCAGACGAACCGCCCTCGCGCTAAATTCAAACCAGTTGAAGGCGGTTGTCTTCAGGCGTCTTCCATGTAAATGCCGGATCACGCCTCCTCCGCCAAGCCCGGAATCCCCCGGCTTCGATCCTTGAAAACCGAATATAGATTGGCGTCGAGAACGCAATCAGAACGAGCCTAACTTGTTCCTAACGGCGTGGCGGCTAGCCCGCCGTTGGGTTCATTTTTTCAAATCAACGCGCTCGCCCGATTTGGCTTCGTATCGTAAATTGCCTGCCAGCCTCGAAACCCAGCGACAAACCCGAAAGTACATGCTCCGCCGTTGGGTTCATTTTTTCAAATCAACGCGCTCGCCCGATTTGGGTTCGTATCGTAAATTGCGTGCCAGCCTCGAAACCCGGCGACAACCCGAACGCACATGCCCCGCCGTTGGGTTCGTTTTTTCAATCTGCTCGCCGGCCCGATTTGGCTTCGTATCGTAAATTGCGTGCCAGCCTCGAAACCCGGCGACACCCGAAAGCACATGCCGCCCCCCTTGGGTTCGTTTTTTCAAATCGGGCCGCCGGCCCGATTTGGCTTCGTATCGTAAATTGCGGCCAGTCTCGAAACCCGACCACCCGAAAGCACACGCCCGCCTGGGTTTGTTTTTTCAAATCGGCTCGCCGGCCGATTTGGCTTCGTATCGTAAATTGCGTGCCAGCCTCGAAACCCGGCGACAGCCCGAAAGCAGATGCCTCCGCCGTTGGGTTCGTTTTTTCAAATCGTTCTGCTGGCCGTACAATTCCGATCGCACTCTATGCGCCAATTGAGATACGATACCAACTTCACCCCCTATGAAAACCAATCGACGCAGTTTTCTAGTCGCCAGCGGTCTGACCGCCCTGTCGGCGACTCGCGCGCTCGGCGCCAATGATTCCATCCGTCTCGGCGCCATCGGTTGCGGTGGCCGCATGCGCAACATTCTTGATTCGGCCGATGCCAACGGCGGCTTCGAATTGGTCGCCGGTTGCGACGTGTACGAGCCGCGCCGTGAAGCGATACGCACCCGCTCGGGCGACATGGCGAGCACTCATCTGGATTATCATGAACTGCTCGACAAAAAGGATATTGACGCGGTGGCCATCGCCGCGCCCGACCACTGGCATGTGCGCATGGCCTGTGATGCCGTAGCCGCCGGCAAAGACGTGTATCTGGAAAAGCCCGTCACGCATACGCTCGAACAGGGCGACACCTTGATCAAAGCCGTGCGCGATTCCAAACGCGTCGTCCAATGCGGCATGCAGCAGCGCAGTTGGCCGCACTTCGCCGACGCCGTGGATTTAATCCAAAGCGGCAGCATTGGCCGCATTACCCGCGTGCGCACCTTCTGGTATCAGAACTATCAAGGCCGCCCGCCCGCCAAGCACATCGACGTGCAACTGCTCGATTGGAAACGCTGGCTGGACGGTGCGCCCGACCAGCCTTTTGACGAAGAGAAATACCGCAATTGGCGCTGGTTCTGGAATTTCGGCGGGGGCGCCTTCACCGACTTGTTCACCCACTGGATCGATGTTGTTCACTGGGCCATGAAAGATGACGCGCCCAGGCTAACGCAAGCCATGGGCGACAAATACTTCTTCGATAAGTGGGATTGCCCCGACACCGTGCAGGCCATTTTGCGCTACGGCGACTTCGAAGTCGCCTATGAAGGGACCATGGTGTCCTCCATAGACGATGGCGGCTTAGAATTCCGTGGCACGCACGGAACGCTGAAGCTCGACCGCGGAGGTTTCGAAATCTATCGCGAACACGCCAAGGAAAACCCGCTGTTAAAGGAGCGTAGCGCCGAAGACGGCACCATTACCCACGTCGGGAACTTTTTCGATTGCGTGCGCAGCCGAAAAGAGCCGAACGCGCCGGTTGAGACAGGAGTATCGGCCGCGCGAGCCGGACACCTAGCCAACTTAGCCATGCGAAAAAGTGAAAAGGTCGTGTGGCCGTTGAAGGCGTGAACCGCGAACATTTCTCCATCCGCATCGCGAAAGAATACGACATCGCAGTCTTGCGCGATCTCATCGATGCTTCCGTCCGTGGTCTCCAAACCGCCGACTACACTCCCGCACAAATCGATGCCGCGCTGCGCAAAGTCTTTGGAGTCGACAGCCAGCTCATTGCCGACGGCACTTATCTGATCGCCGAAACTGCCAACGGCACAGTCGTCGGCTGCGGCGGTTGGAGCAAACGCAAAACGCTATATGGCGGCGATGTTTGGATCGCGCGCGAAGATTCCCTGCTCGATCCAACGAAAGATGCCGCCAAAATCCGCGCCTTCTTTGTGCATCCAAATTGGGCCCGCCGCGGCATAGGCACACTGATTCTCGAAGCCTGTGAACAGGCCGCTCTGGCTGCCGGTTTCACGCGCTTCGAAATGGGCGCCACCCTCACCGGCGTGCCGCTCTACCGCGCACGCGGCTACACTGTGTTGGGAAATTTAGCCGTGCCGCTGGGTGACGGCCTTGCTTTGCCTATCGTACGCATGGAAAAACGAATGCCGGCGGTCACTTAGCCTGCGCCAGCCGCAATTCGTCTTCCAGTTCGTAGATTCTATCTTCTACCGCCTTCGTCGGCTTGCCCGCCGCCTGCGTTTCAGCTAGCTTCTTCCGGCTCTTTTCCAATTGCTTCTGAATGGCAATCTCTTTGGGCGAAATGGCCTCCACCTTGGCCGGAGCTTGTTTCGAAATCGTCTGCACAGCCGCGGCCACCGCGCTTTTCTTCGGCTTCTTTCCCTTGGCGGGCAGACTCACCTTATGGCCGAAATCCTCCATCAGCTCGCGTTGGATCAGCAGGAGTTCATTGGCGAGTTCCTGAAAACGGCGCAGCAGATCTTTCTTGGCTTCGGCGCGCAGCTTCAAATAGTGAGACTTGGCGTCGCGATATTGATCGATGGTCGTGGACATGAGTTAGGCGCGAACTCATTATAATGGCTCGCCAAACGCAATGCCATACTTAAGAGACAAAGTCCATGGCGCGCAATGAGAGTGTGGAGACTCGGGACCATTCGCTCCCGGAAGTACACGAGAGCGTCGGCACGGCGCATGCGACCTTTTGGAAACGTCTTCTTTCCTTCGCCGGACCCGCTTATTTAGTCAGCGTTGGCTACATGGATCCCGGCAATTGGGCCACCGATCTGGAAGGCGGCGCCAAATTCGGCTATCGCCTCTTGTGGGTTCTGGTGGTTTCCAATCTGATGGCGCTGCTGCTCCAGACGCTCAGTTCGCGCCTAGGCATCGTGAGTCGCCGCGACTTGGCACAAGCGTGCCGCGACGAGTATCCACGCGCGGTTTCCTTCGTTCTGTGGCTGCTGTGCGAGTTCGCGATTGTGGCATGCGATCTGGCCGAAGTGCTGGGCGCTGCCATTGGTCTCAATTTGCTTTTCCATCTGCCCTTGCTCGTGGGCGTTGCGGTAACGGCAGCCGATACGCTGCTGGTTCTCTGGTTCAGCCGGCTGGGCATCCGCGTGATTGAAGCCTTTGTGCTGGTGCTGATTGCCACCATCGCCGGTTGCTTTGCCTTTGAAATTCTGCTGGCGCGCCCCGAGATGCATGAAGTAGCCACGGGCTTAATTCCCCGCCTGAACGCCGGCAGCATCTATATCGCTGTGGCCATCTTCGGCGCTACGGTCATGCCGCATAATCTGTATCTGCATTCGGCGTTGGTGCAGACGCGCCGCATTGGTGAAACCCCTGCCGAAAAGCGCACCGCTTGCCGCTTCAATCTGTTCGATTCCGCGCTGGCGCTCAATGGCGCGCTGTTCGTGAACGCCGCCATTCTCGTGATGTCGGCCGCCGTCTTCTTTAAGCACCACATTATTGTGACGGAGATCCAACAGGCCCATCAACTTCTCGCGCCCCTACTCGGCACTACGCTCGCCAGCGTCCTCTTTGGCGCGGCGCTCTTGTGTTCCGGCCAATCGTCTACTCTTACCGGCACCATGGCTGGACAAATTGTCATGGAAGGCTTTTTGCGTCTTCGCATGCAGCCTTGGCTTAGGCGGGCCATTACGCGCGGCCTGGCGATTATTCCTGCCGGACTGACCATCTATTTTGCCGGTGACGCCGCCACTTTCCAGCTCATGTTATTAAGCCAGGTTGTATTAAGCCTGCAACTGCCGTTCGCCGTAATTCCCTTGGTTTACTTCACAAGTGACCACCGGCGTATGGGCGAATTCGCCAACGGCTTATGGCTGAAGGTCGGAGCGGGAGCCTGCGCGGTCTTCATTCTGGCGTTGAATACCTGGCTGCTGTGGGATCAAATGCGCCAATGGCTCGCCGTAGCCGGACCCTACCGCATTCCTCTGTTCGCCGCAGGGTTTTTGGGTGGATTGGGGTTCCTCGCCTTGTTAGCCATTGTCATCGGTTGGCCTTGGTTTAAAGCGCAAAGGCACATTCCCACCCCACCCGAACACATTTCGGTCAATCTCGAGCACGACGCCACCCCAATCTTGCGCAGCGCCGCGTATACCCGCATCCTGGTCCCGCTCGACCACAGCGAAGCCGATCAGGAAGCTATTAATAACGCCCTCGCCTTGGCTCGCATGCACGACGCCAAAATCATTTTGCTGCATGTGGAGGAAGGCGTTACCAGCCAAATGTTCGGATCGCTCGCGTCCACCGCTGAAATCACCGAAGGCCAAGCGTATCTGACTCGCATCGAACAAGCGTTACGCGAGCAAAGTGTCGGAGTGGAAGTGGTGGTGCGGCATGGCAACAGACCGGCGCATGAAATCGTCGCCGCCGTGCATGACTTGGCGCCCGACCTCATTGTCATGTCCTCCCATGGGCACAGTGGGATAAAAGACCTCATCTTTGGAACCACCATCAACGCTGTGCGCCATAAAATAAAGGTGCCCATGATGATCGTGACCAAGTCCTGATGCAGAACGGCAGAATTCTTGTCACCGGCGGCGCTGGCCTGATTGGCAGCGCCCTCATCTGGGAGTTGAACCGGCAAGGCGCAACCAACATTGTGGTCGCCGACCTCCTGGGTAAAGACGAAAAGTGGAAAAACCTAACGCCTCTCAAGTTTGCCGATTATCTCGAAGGCGACACGCTTCCCGCCCGGCTGGATCAATTCAAGGACGTCACGACCATCTATCATATGGGCGCTTGCTCGTCCACAACCGAAACCGATGCCGCCTATCTTATCCGCAATAACTTTGAGTTCACCAAGACCTTAGCTCAGTTCGCACTCAACGGCAAGCGCCGCTTTGTCTACGCCTCATCCGCCGCCACCTATGGCGCTGTGGCCGAAAGCCTGCCCGAAACTACGGCGCTTTCCACTCTGCGTCCGCTCAACATGTACGGCTACTCCAAACATCTATTCGATTGTTATGCCGAGCGGGCCGGCTTTCTGGATCAAATCACCGGTCTGAAATACTTCAACGTCTTCGGCCCCAACGAGCACCACAAAGGCGATATGCGCAGCGTTGTCTATAAGGCGTTTCATCAGATTCAGCAAACGGGCGCCGTGTCGCTATTCAAGAGCTACAAGCCCGAGTATGCCGACGGCGGCCAGATGCGCGATTTCTTTTACGTCAAAGACGCCGCGGCTGCCACAGTATATCTTGCCGAGAAGGTACCAGGCGGCGGGCTCTTCAACCTCGGCTCAGGTGAGCCGAACACTTGGCTCGCGCTGGTCAAACCGATTTTTGCGGCGCTGGGACGCGAACCGAACATCAAGTTCGTCGATATGCCGGATTACATGCGCTCCAAATATCAATACTTCACTAGCGCCGATATTGGCAAGCTGCGTTCCGCCGGCTTCAACCAAACGCTAACGCCGCTGGCCGACGCCGTGATGGATTACGTGAAGAACTATCTGCTCACCGGTCTCCATTTAGGAGACGAACCCGAGCGGGGCATTGTTAACCCTAATCCTTCAGATACTCGCTCGTGAGGGAGCGTTTCGCCGTGAGCAACTGCCTCGGAGTGCCTTCGAACATCACCTGTCCGCCCTTGCTGCCGCCTTCGGGCCCCATGTCGATGATCCAATCCGCGTTCTTGATCACCCTGATATTATGCTCGATCACAATTACTGTGTTGCCGGCATCGACGAGCCGGTTCATGATCTCGAGCAGGTGACTGAGATCTGACATGTGTAAACCGGTTGTGGGCTCGTCAAGCACATAAATGCTGCCCTGTTTGTGCAATTCACTCGCTAGTTTGATGCGCTGGCATTCGCCGCCGGATAGCGTACTCAATGGCTGACCGAGGGTCAAATAATGTAGGCCCACGTCGCTCATGGCCTGCAGCTTATTCGTGATCTTGGCGATCGTGAAGAATTCGAGCGCCTGCTTCACAGTCATTCCGAGCACATCGTTGATCGATTTGCCGTTTAATTTGTAAGCCAGCACTTCATCTTTAAATCGTTTGCCTTCGCAGATCTCACAGGGCGATTTGACCTCGCCCATCGCGGGTATCTCCGTGTAGATGACGCCCAGTCCCTGGCAGTTCTCGCACGCGCCTTCCGAATTGAAGCTGAACAGGGAAGGGCTCACTTTGTTCGCAGCCGCGAATGCCTTGCGCACGTCGTCCATGATGCCGGTGTACGTGCCGGGGTTGGAGCGGCTCGAAATACCCACAGGAGATTGGTCGATCACGATCGCTTCCGGCTGCTGGCGCAAAAAGGTCTGATGGATTAATGAGCTTTTTCCCGAGCCGGCCACGCCGGTAATGGCGGTGAGCACACCCTTCGGGATGTCCACGCTGACGTTTTTTAGATTATTGGCCTTCGCGTTCTTCACCGGAAATTGGCCGGTCGGCGAACGAAAATCACGTTTGATGGAAACGGATTGTTTCATATACTGGCCGGTCAAAGTATTGGCTGTTAATAGATTCGTCAGCGGCCCCTCATAGACGATCTGGCCGCCCTGACTGCCCGCGTGCGGACCCACATCCACAATATGATCGGCCACCTTGATAACGTCCGGGTCATGCTCCACAACCAGAACGGTATTCCCCCGGTCGCGCAATTGTTGCAGCAGTTCGTTCAGGCGATGCACATCGCGCGGGTGCAGCCCCACACTAGGCTCGTCAAACACATACATCACATCCACCAGGCTGCTGCTCAGGTGTTTGACGATCTTCACGCGCTGCGATTCGCCGCCGGACAGAGTATCCGTTTCACGGTTGAGGGTGAGGTATTCAAGGCCGATGTCCACCAGATATTGCAATCGCTGGATAAGGGTTTTGAGAATCGGTGCAACGGTGGGTTCCTTGACCGCCTTAATGACGCCGATCAACTGCCCAACTTCCATCGAAGCCATTTCCGCGATGTTGTATCCATTGATCTTGCATTTCAGCACGTCTTGACTTAAGCGCGCGCCTTTGCACACCGTGCACGGCGCCATGGTGATGTAAGGGGTCACAGCCTTTTGCGTGCGCTCAGACATCGTTTTCAGATCGCGCGTGATGTACTTGGCGGTAAATCTGCTGATGATGCCTTCGCACGTTAAATTGAAGGCCTTCCCTCCAACTTTTGTTTTGACCTTATAGGGTTTGCTGTATAAAAGCAGCTCCATTTCCTTTTCGCTGAACTTGGAAAGCTTCTTGTCCATGTCGAAGAGTTTCGATTGCCCGAGGAAGTTCCAGCCCCAGCTATCGACGGCATATTCATGGAACAGGATCGCGCCTTCGTTCAGTGTCTTGGATTTATCGACGAACAGATCGAGGTCCACGCCCAATTTGCGGCCGAGGCCGTTGCAGTTTGGGCACATGCCTTTGGGGTCGTTGAACGAAAAAACGTTGGCATGTCCAACATGCGGTTTACCGACGTGGGAATATAAGCGGCGCAGCACCGGATAGATGTCGGTAACAGTGCCCATCGTCGAATGGGACCCGCCGCCAAGCCGTTTCTGGTCGACGACGATGGGCATGCTCAGGTTTTCGATGGCATCCGCGTCCGGTTGAGAGTAGCGCGGCAGGAACGTGCGGATGAACATGCTGAAATTCTCGTTCATCTGGCGTTGTGCCTCCGTCGCGAGGGTGTCGAAGACGATCGACGACTTGCCGGAGCCTGATACACCTGTGAAGATCGTGATTTTGCGCTTTGGGATGCGCAGCGAAATGTTCTTGAGATTATTCTCGCGCGCACCGCGGATCTCAATGTATTCCTGAGACAACGTTTCCTCCACTGTTCGCCGCGCTCCGCCGCATCCTGCCGAACACTCGCCCTAATAACGTTTCAGCTGGTTGAGCTGAATGAGGTTGCCGCAGCTATCGTTCAGCTTCGCGATAGTCGCGTAACCAACATCGGTAAGCGGCATCGCGAACTCGGCGCCGCGTGCTTTGATCCGCTCGTAGTCGCCCTTAACGTCGTCGGTGAAGAACATGGCTGCGGGCTGGCCCTGTTGAGACATCGCCTGCTGATAAGCTTTGGCTGCGGGGTTATCGTTCAGCGCCAGTTGCAGCTCCGTGCCGTCCTGCTCCTCGGGCGAGGCTACCGTCAGCCAGCGAAATGGGCCCTGACTGAAATCGGTCTTCTTGACAAAACCCAGTACCTCCGTATAGAAGCGCAGGGCCTTGTCCTGGTCGTCCACGTATATGCTGGTCAATTTGATTTTCATTTTGTTTCTCCTTTATCGCGTTCGCGGTTTGGGCCGCGACGTTTTTTCCTTGTCTTCCTTTCCTTTGGTGTTGCTTGATCCATGCGGTCGAGGTGGCGTTCGAGAGCATCGACATGAGCGGACCAGAAGCGGCGGAACGGCGCCAGCCAGGCATCCACCTCGCGCAGTGGTTCTGGTTTCAGCCGATAGAGACGGCGTTGTGCGTCCACCGTGGATTCGACGAAACCGGCGTCGCGCAGCACTCGCAGGTGCTTTGACACGGTCGGCTGCGGCATACGAAGCTGGCGCTCGATCTCTCCCACCGACTGTTGTGACAAGACCAGCAGGCTCAATATCGCGCGGCGGTTCGGCTCCGCAATGATTTCGAACACAGACTCCACTTTCTTGATATACTCCACATAGCATATACTTGTCAAGGTATATTAACACATGAAACCCATCGTAGTACCATCAACGACAGAGCAATGGCTTATGCGCTAAAAGTAGAGTTCGCTGCCGGGCGAAAGATTCGTGAGCGCAACAAATTCTGGTATCGTGTCGCCCATTGGCCGATCTGGATTTGGGTTTTTTTTCTTGCTCCGGGCCCACTCACGTTCGACCTGTTTGCGCATGGCGGCAGTCTCCGCCACTGGTATTGGTTGCTGGTTGTTATTGGCTGCACCGGCATCGCAGGTATGTACGGGCAATTACCCGGCGTCGAACGGCGACCTTACATTCTCTTCTTCTCGGAAGACAAGCCGAATCCGCTTTATCGTCGCGTATGTTACACGTTCGCCTGGAATGCGTTGCTGAACTTCGCGCTGCTCAATTTAATCGGCTCGGTGGATGCCGTGGTCACTGGGCGGTGGCACATGAAACAGGTTTATTCGAGATACTACTTTGTCTGGCTCGGCCTCATTTTGGGGCTTGGGATCTTCGGAATGCTGCCGCGAGTCGGTCGGTCTACCAAAGGCGAAGGCATGGAACGCCGTTATTTTTATGGCGCGGTTTGGTCTGTCACCTTTTCCCAAACCGTATTGCTGATTCTATGGAAAACTCTGCCGAAGAACCATTTAACGGACATCGTTAAACTGTGCGCGTTTGCGCTGTCGCTGCTGGCGTTTGGCGTGCTGTCATTTCTCGGTTTGTTGCCGCGCACGCGGCCTATTCTTCCCGGCGAAGCCATGATTGCAGATTAGCTGCCGTGGCACGTTATCCGCCGCCGGGCCGTTGTATCCAACTTGCTAGCGGCCCTAGCCTGCACGTTTACTCCCAGGGAGACCACTCCGCGCCAACCGTCGTTTTTGAGGCGGGCATCGCGGGAAGCTGCCTAAGTTGGTCGCCGGTGCAGCCGTTGGTTGCCGAATTTGCTCACGCGGTCAGTTATGATCGGGCCGGACTCGGCTGGAGTGCGGGTTTGCTCACGCCGCGCACTGTGACGAACATGGTTGCTGAACTCGCTGAGGTTCTTGAAGCCGCGAAGCTGACCGCGCCCTATATTCTGGTGGGGCATTCCTTCGGGTGCCTGCTCATCCAAGCGTTCGCTCACACCTATCCGGCGCGAACTGCCGCGCTGGTCATGGTCGATCCGGTGACCCAAACGGGCTGGGCTCAAGCGAGCGCGCAAGAGCTGCGCCGCCTCAATGCCGGTGCACGGCTGGCCCGCCGCGGGACGTGGCTCGCCCGTTTAGGTATTGTACGCGCCGCGCTATCGCTGCTGGTCGCCGGCGGCACAAAATTTCCAAAGCTGGTGGCGCGCGCTTCGGCCGGGCAGGGAAATAGCGTCATCGAGCGACTGATCGCAGAAATCCGCAAACTCCCGCCTGAGACGCATCCCATCATCGCCGCGCATTGGAGCCGCGCCCGTTCTTTCACGGCGCTGGCGGCCTATCTCGAATGTCTACCCGCCAGCGCGCGGCAAGCCTTAAAGATGCCGCTGCCTGCTGAAATACCGCTCACCATCTTGTCGGCCGCCAACGCGACGATCAACGAATTAGCCGAGCGCGCCGCGTGGGTCGCCACCAGCCAAAACGCCCGCCACCTGCAAGTAGAAGGGACGGGACACTGGCTGCAACTGGAACGCCCGGAACTGGTTGCTTCGGTTATTCATGATGCCATTTCCGGTGTACGATAGCGCTTGATGACGTCAATCACCCGCCGCCATTGCTTAAACGCTCTAGCCTCCGCCGCTCTTGCCACGCGCCAGGCTTTCGCCTCGCGCGAAAAACTGCGCATCGGCGTCACCGATTGGAATCTGAACCTCGGCGCCGATCCGCAAGCTGTGCCGTTAGCCGCGCAACTGGGCTTTGAGGGCGTACAAATTTCGTTCGGCCGCAAACTGGTCGACGACAAAATGCCCGTCGACAATCCCGAAGTCATCGCGCGCTATCTGCAGCTTTCCAAGCAATATGGCATCCCCATTGAAGGCACCTGCGTCGACCGCCTCCATGACAATGGTCTCAAGAGCGATAAGCTTGCCCCAAAATGGGTTGTCGATTCCATTCGCCTCACCAAAGAACTTCACACCAAGGTGCTCCTCGTGCCGTTCTTTGGCCGCTGGGCGCTCACCAATCAGGCCGAGATGGATTACACCGGCGATGCCCTGCGCGACCTGGCGCCCGAAGCCGAAAAAGCCGGCGTCATTCTCGGCATTGAAGACACCATCTCCGCCCAGGACAACTGGCGCATGATTGAGCGCGCGCGTTCGAAGAACGTGCTCGTTTATTATGATGTCGGCAATTCGACGGAAGCCGGTTTTGACATTATCAAAGAGATTCGCTGGCTGGGCAAAGACCGCATCTGCCAATTCCATTTGAAAGACAATCCGAACTATTTGGGAGAGGGAAAAATCGAGTTTGGTCCAGTCATGCATACCATTCGCGATATTGGCTTCTCAGGCTACGCCAATCTTGAAACGGACGGACATCCGCAAACGTTAGAGGCGGATATGCGACGGAATTTGATGTATATCCGGCGCATTATGCAGCAATCGTGAGCGGCGGCTTGCGACAATCGGAAGGAACCCTATGGGCGAAACAAACGGAACCGGAAGGCTTGAGCGAATCGAAGCCAATCTGGAAACCACGACTCAGCGCTTGAATCAGCTCACTGAGAAATTCCATTTGATGGTAGACCATCACGATGCCGAGTTCAAAACGTTGATGACTTGGCAAGTGTTGATGCAGGACAAAATGGAGAAGTTTGCAGCGGCACGGGAAGTGGACCGGGAGGACGCCGAGCGCGAGCGGAGACGCCTTGATCAGCTGTGGGAGAACACTGACAAGCGCATTGCAGACCTGGTTGGCGCCATCGGAACTCTCATTGCATCCCGCCCGAATTCTTGAGCCGCCGCGCCACCTAATTAACCCAGATCCGGCGGCGGCCGCATAAGCTTTACCGGAATATTCAGCGCTGCGCCATTTCGATAGATAGTCAGGCTGATCGTGTCGCCTACCCGCCTCTGCGAAATGGCGCGTACCAGTGCGTCTTCGCGGTCCACCGCTTTGCCGTCAATCGCTACAATCAGGTCCCCCCCAATCCCTAGTTCGACATTACCGATCGCGACGATCTGGTTGGCCGGGCGAATGCCGGCGGCTTCCTCCGACGTTCCGCGGAAGAGTTGTTGCACAAGTAAGCCGCCGCGGCGGGGAAGGCCGAGCGCCTCGGCCAGATCGCCGGCGACGTATTCGGTTGTTATGCCTACTTTGGGACGCTCAGTGACACGTCCCGCTTTGTAATCGTCAAGCAGCGCTTTCGCGCGGTTAATGGGCAGCGCAAAGCCAATACCAATGTTCGTCCGGCCCAGAATGGCAGTGTTGATCCCGATCACGCTGCCGCTGGAATCGAGCAAAGGGCCGCCGCTGTTGCCGCCGTTAATCGCCGCGTCGGTTTGGATCATACCTTCCATCCGTTGCTCATTTTCGCCCTCAATAGCGCGCCCGATAGAACTCACCACACCCACCGTGAGCGTGCCTTCCAACCCAAACGGGTTGCCGATGGCCAGAACTTTTTGACCCACTTGAATGCGGTCGGAGTCGCCCAGCTTGAGGAATTGCGCTCTCTTCTTAAGGGCGATTTTGATCAGCGCGAGGTCGTCGGAGCGGTCGGTATCAAGCGCGGTAGCGTAGTACTGGCTTTGGTCGGAAAGGGTCACCTGGATTTTGCTGCTGCCGGAAATCACATGGAAGTTGGTGAGGATGAAACCCTCGTCGTTGATGAGAAAACCGGAGCCGAGACTTTGCGATGCAACGGGTTGATAAAAGAAATCCCGCCGGACCGTGGTACTGGTGATGTACACAGTAGCGGGCTGGCCAGTCTTGTAGATATCGATGCTGTTCTGCTCTTCCGGTGTCAGCCCGGCGCTGTGGACAGCGGACGGTTCCGACCACTGTAAGGCACTTCGCAAGAACGGGGCGGTCAAACTGCGCAGACTCCAATCGGCACGCGCCGTCAGCCAGAAGAGCGTGGCGCTGAACAACATACTCCAAAGCAGAATACGGAGTTTCAACGGGCGGCGGCCTCCGCCAGCGGCTGCAATGCCTCGAAAACAGTTTCAACCTGTTTCACAGTTTCTTCTTTACTTCCGCCGGTATCAATGACGAAGTCGGCGTAACGTTTCTTTTCCTCGAGCGCTAGCTGCTTATCGAGCCGAGCGAGCACTGCCTCCCGCGTAAGGCCATCGCGCTTCATGCCGCGGACGATTTGCGTCTCCTGATCGCAAGCGGTCAAAATCACTTTGTCACATTCGGCATAACGGCCCGTTTCTATCAGGATAGCGGCTTCGATCATGGCTATACCGTGCGGGTCGCGGCTGGCGAAATCTGCCAGCATTTGCTGCTCGAGTTGAAAGACCGCCGGATGCACAATGGCATTAAGCTCAGCCAACTCTTCCGGCGCATTAAAGACAATAGACGCCAGCTTCTTGCGATCGATAGTGAGGTCGGCTAGAAGAATTTCGCGCCCGAACCGTTCCACTGCCGGGCCATAGGCGGCGCCGCCCGGCTGAAGAGTCGCGTGGCCCAGTTGGTCGGCGAAGATGAGGTGACAACCCAAGCGCTCAAACTCATAGGCGACGAACGTTTTGCCGGTGGCATAACCGCCGGTGAGGCCGACTTTGAGCATGGAGTCAGTGCATCTCGGCTAAATCGACGGTGTTCACCATCAGCATGGCGATGGTGAGAGGTCCGACGCCGCCCGGCACGGGTGTATAAGCGGAACTCAGTTCCCGCATCGCCAGCGGATCGACATCGCCTACCAGAACCGAGCCGTTCTTTTCAAACGCGGCCAGGCGCGCCGGATCGTGGCCGAAGAGCGCCTGCACTTGAGCCGGGTCATGGATACGATTCATGCCCACATCGATAACGACTGCGCCCGGTTTGATGTAATCGCGAGTGATGACAGCGGCTTTGCCCATGGCCGCAACCAGGATATCGGCGCGACTGCATTCTTCAGCAAGGTTGCGCGTTTTCGAATGGCAGATGGTGACGGTGGCATTCTCGTGCAGCAGCATGAGCGCCATAGGCTTACCCACAATATCGCTGCGGCCCACCACCACAGCGTGTTTGCCGGCAATGGGGATTTTCGAGCGTTGCAGCAATTGCATGATGCCGGCGGGAGTGCAGGCGCGCGGAGCAAACCGGTTCACGACGAGACAGCCCAGGCTGTGGATACCGAAGCCATCCACATCGCGAAAAGGATCGACGATATAAGGGATGACTTCCTCCGCGCGCAGTTGCGGCGGCAAGGGCATTTGCACGAGAATGGCGTCGATGGTTTTGTCCTTGATGATGGGCTCGGCGGCTTGAAAAAGATCGTCGGTGGAAATGTTGCCGGGTGGTTTCAGCTCTACACTGCGAATGCCCAATTCCTCGCACGCCTTGATTTTGTTGCGAACGTAAATTTGGGAGGCGGGATTGTCGCCGATGAGAATGACGGCGAGTGCCGGAGGGCGGCGCAGTCTCTTCGTTAGATCTTTGATCCGCGGTTTGAGCTCCGCGAAAATGTTTTGGCTTACTTTCTTTCCGTCAAGAACAACCCCGGCCATGCACTCGTGAGGATAACAGAGGGCAAGCCGCTGACGAGCGAATATGGCCGGGTTAGGAGTGCTTAACGACCCCCGCGAAATTTGTCCACCCTCAAAATTTCAGTGAACTCAACGCGGACGGGCAAGCCTGCCTCCGCTTTGCCGGTTAATGCTAGTTTGGTCCAAAATCAGGCGGTGGTAAACAACAACCCAGCCAACGGTAACCTGTCCCTAGTTTCGTTGTCTCAGCAGAGGGGTGCAGTGCAACACGTCCCGATTTGATCGAGGCATTTCTGGACCCGCTGTGCGAGTATTGCCAAGTTAGGGGATTTCAGCATGGACCCATGGTGACCCGGCACGTCGACAATATCCAGCCCGCGAGTGAACAGATCGTCCCACCCCATTTTGCCCCAGATTTCACGGCGGCTGTAGCGGCAGTCCTCGGCGCGAAACAGAACCGCGCGGCTATCCAATGGATGGAGATTGCCCTCGTAGGCTTTGGATACGAACCTCATGAAAAGGTATGGCGGCAATTCAGCGATTGGCACGAAAGTTTGGTTTGGCAGCTCCACTTTGTCCGTCCTTCCCAGCGATCTCCCGCGAAGTCGACCATACCGCGCTCTCAGGCTTGCAAACGCGCCCGCGAACGTTAGCGTTCGTAGTCGGTCCCACCAAATCGGCCGAATGGCCCACGAATCGAACAACAGTATCATCTCCACACGGTGGCCCTTCCTTTCCAATTGGTGGCCCACCTCGAAGGCAAGCCGCCCCCAGGAGGAATAGCCTGCGAGCACGCAGGGACCACAAGGTTGCTGGCTAAGAATTAGGGCTACATGCGCGGCCGCCACTTCTTCCAACGCGGGAAGGACTCTGGCCTTAAGAGCGGCCAGGGATACCGGAATAAACGTGCCAAACAATGCTGGGCCGCCATCCAGAAGTTGTGCCAGGCGGCACATCCCGCTTTCAGCGTCCAGGAAGAACACGCTTCCCGGAGATTTGCCTGGCTGGAAAGCGATCACTTCACCCTGCGAACCGGCGCTCTTCTTTTTCTCGATAACTCTCGCCATCGCCTCAATAGTCGGGTTTTGGAAAAAGACGGCGAGGGGGAAGCTGTAATGGAGCGATTGGTGAATCTCGCTAACCAGTCGGACGGCCAGTAACGAATGACCGCCCAGGTCAAAAAAGTTGTCGCGTACACCAATACTTGAGACATTGAGAATCCGCGTCCAGATCTGCGTAAGTTGTAACTCTGAGGTCGTGCGCGCCTGAACAAACTGCTGCTCCAAAACAGGCCTCAGCAGCGTCAGATCAAGCGCGGGCAGAGCTTTACGGTCGATCTTACCGTTTGGAGTCAGAGGTAGATTCGGGAGGATTTCGAAGATCGTCGGCACCATAAACTCCGGCAGCTTATGCCTTAGGAATTCCCGTATTCCGCCAATTGCCGGCGCGCCGTGCGGATCTCCTGGTACGAGCCACGCCACAAGCAGCTTTTCGCCCACCGAATCTTCCTGAACGGAGACCACACACTGCGAAACTCGCTCGTGTTGCTGCAGGGTGGATTCGATCTCCTCCAACTCGACGCGGTGTCCGCGAATTTTAACCTGTTGATCCATCCGCCCGAGAAACTCGATATTGCCGTCCGGCAGATAGCGCGCGAGATCGCCGGTTCGGTAAATGCGCGCCCCGGGTTCAGCGCTGAAGGGATGAGCGATGAACTTCTCGGCCGTCAGGTCCGGGCGGTTGAGATAGCCACGTGCAAGGCCGTCTCCGCCGATGCAAAGCTCGCCCACTACCCCCACTGGAACTGGCTGAAGATGTGCGTCCAAAATGTAAATTTGGGTGTTCGCGATCGGCCGGCCGATGGGGACCGATCGCTCCCAGTGGGTCTCCCGGCACACCGCATGGCAACAAGCGAACGTAGTGCTTTCGGTGGGCCCATAGCCGTTAATCAATCGGCAGTCACCCAGTTGCTGAAAAGCTCCGCGGACAAGCGCAGGCGACAACACGTCGCCCCCAGTTAGCAGTTGCCGAAGGGATTTTAGTTCCGCAGTCCTCTCGTTCACCATCGCGTGGAACAATCCGGCGGTCAGCCACAAAGTGGTTACCTTGTAGTCGCGAATCGCGCGTCCAATACCCTCCAGCGTGGGCTGCTCCGGCGGCATCAAAACTAGCACACCACCGTGCAGCAGAGCCCCCCAAATCTCAAAGGTAGAGGCATCGAAAGCGAGCGGCGCCAACTGAAGGAGAACTTCATCAGCCGTCAAGCTGACGTAGTCTGATCCGCAGAGTAGTCGCACGACCCCACGATGGGGAATCTCGACCCCCTTCGGTCTCCCGGTGGACCCGGAGGTATACATCACGTAGGCCAAGTTCCCCGCACGGGAGTTCAAATTCGGATTCCTATCCTCCGAACCTGCCATCCGCTGCCAGTCCGCCTCCAGACAGACAACTCTTGAGTCCTTTGGAATTGTCACTCGAAGCTTGGTTTGAGTCAGGACGATCGTGGCTCTCGTATCTTTCAAAATGAAGTCCAACCGGTCCCTGGGATCGGCCGGATCAAGAGGTACATAGGCTGCGCCCGACTTCAAAATCCCCAATAGTCCTACCACCATCTCCAGCGAACGCTCCACACAAATGCTCACCATATCTTCCGGTTTCACTCCCAGACCGGCTAGATAATGTGCCAACTGGTTGGCCCGGCGGTTCAACTCCCCGTATGTTAGTTGCTCATCGCCAAACACTACCGCTAGCGCCTCGGGCGTGCGTGCCGCTTGCTGCTCGAAGAGTTGGTGAATGCATAGGCCCCGAGGATACGGGACCTCCGTTGCGTTCCAGTCAACTAGTAATTGCCTGCGCTCGTTGGCAGTCAACAAAGGCAATTCGGAGAGCCGTGCAGCGGGTGCTTCGGCGGCGCCCTGCAAGAGCACTTCGAAACACTCAAGCATCTGCAAAACTGAGCTTTCCAGGAAGAGGGCAGTGTTGTAGATGAGTCGGCATTCTAAACCGTGCTTGCTTTCGCTGATCTCCAGGTTGAGGTCAGTAGGCGCGGTTTCAAGCTCGAAATCCAGCTGCCGCACAGAAGGATGTTCAGTCTCCTGAGCAGACTTCGGAAAGTTCCTTAATTGAAATAGGACCTGGAACAAAGGCGTATACGCGAGACTGCGCTCCGGGCTGAGGGACTCAACCAATTTCTCAAACGGGAGTTCCTCGTGGCTCCAAGCCTGCAAACAAGTTTCCCGAACCCGATCAAGGATTTCGCGAAAGGTGGGATCGCCATCCAGCTTGCTTCGCAGGGCCAGCGTGTTCATAAAGAGGCCGATCAGGGGTTCCCATTCCAAGCGGGTTCTGCCTGCTACGGGAACCCCCACGCAAATATCGGTCGAGCTGCAAAAGCGCGCCAACAAACCTTGCCATGCGGCGAGCAAGGTCATGAAAAGGGTTACTCCACACTCACGGGAAAGCTCGCGGAGGCTGGACGTGAGGTGGCGCGTCAGCTTCCTGGAAACAACCTTCCCGTGAAAAGTCTGCAGAGCGGGCCGCGGAAAGTCGAGTGGCAGATCGAGTAGCGCTGGGGCATCGGCCAATTGCCCGCGCCAATAGCTAAGGAGCTGTTCCAGGTGTTCGCCCGAGAGGACTCTCTCCTGCCATCGGGCAAAATCGGAATACTTAACGGGCAGTGGGCCGGCAGCGAGCGTCTCACCCCGCAGCAGCGCGCCCAGTTCGCGGACGAGAATGCCGGCTGACCATCCGTCGCTAGCGACATGATGCGTCACAGCCAACAACCACCACCGGCGGTCTTCAAGGCGATGCAGCGTGGCCCGCAATAGGAGGTCGGAATCGAGGCGAAATGGGCGGCTCGCGTCCTCGCGGCAGGCTTCTAGAACTGCAGAATCATCGGCGGCGGCTCCGCGCCAGTCGCGGAGTTCCAGCGGTAACGGTCCGGGCGGGCGCACGACAGGCCGTGGGTGCCCCTCGTTGTTTTGAATCTGCGTGCGTAGCGGTTCGTGCCGCTCGATAATCCGGATCAACGCGGCGCGCACGCTATCAGGGTCAATCTCGCCGAGAATTTCGATCAGGTACGGACGAATATAGGCCAGGCTGCCGCCCTCATATGCATCGAGGAACCAGAGACGCATCTGGCCAAAAGAAAGCACGGTTTCAAGCCCGTGATCAGGGCCGAGTTTCAACACATCGGCGCTGCGCGGGCCGAAGTCATTAGACAAGCGGCCGGCCAGCGCGGCGGGTGTGGGAGCTTGAAAGAGATCGACCAGCGTGAACGTGCGCTGGAATTCGTTGGCAAGGCGGGCGAGAAGCTGAGCGCCCAACAGCGAATCGCCCCCGGCATCGAAGAAGTTCGTCTCCGGGTCAGCGGTCCTGATTCGCAGGACGTCGGCCATCATAGAGGACACTCGGCCGACAACCGCTGAGTCGGCGGGCGTCGCCGATACCTCGGCCCGCTTCCAGGAATCATCGCTGATGCCAAGGCGCGCGGCCAGTCCGATCCGCTGTGGCTTGCCCGTCGCGCCTTTGGGAATCTCGTCCAAAAAAAAGATGCGGCGCGGTACTTTGAAATCGGCCACGAACTGCGACGCAAATGACTGGATGGCGCCTTCATCTGGCGTCGAGCCAGGATTGACCACCACAACTGCTCCCACCTCTTCGCCCAGCTTGGAATCTGGCAAGGCGAAAGCGAGGCATTGTTGGACCGAAGGGTGCCGCATGAGAACTTCATCCACCTCGCGGGGGGAAATCTTTTCACCGCCCCGATTGATAATCTCCTTACTACGTCCGCTCAGGAAAAGGTAACCGTCCTCATCCAGCCATCCCAGATCGCCAGTGAAGAACCAGCCGTCGACGAAAGACTCCCGGTTGGCGTTGGGATTGTCCAGATATCCAGGAGTTACATTTGGCCCTGCGATGTGAATACGGCCTGGCGTGCTTGCGGCAACGGGCTCGCCAGCCTCGCTGCGGACGGAGATTTCAGGGCCAGCCGCCCTGCCCACAGAGCCCGGTTTGCGGATGCCGGGAGGCAGTGGATTGCTAGCCATCTGGTGGGCAGCTTCGGTCATTCCATACGCTTCGATGACTGGTACGCCGAAGGTAGACTCTAGTTCTTCAAGGACACGCACCGGTAGCGCGGCCGATGAAGACCGAATGAATCGGAGGCGAAGTCGGCTTAACCTTTCGGTGTGAAAGCGCGCCTGCGCCAACACGGTCTGGTGAATGGTAGGAACAGCGCTATACCATGTTGGAGCGAAGATATCCAGCCAGTCGAAGAAGTTTGTGGCGAGAAACCCCGGAGTACAAACCACACTGGCGCCGCGAGACAGGGAAGACAGTATCACTCCGACGAGGCCATGAATGTGAAACAACGGCATGACGTTGAGACTGCAGTCTGTCGGATTCAAGGCGAGAGCGTCCGAGATACTGGCGGCGGACCAGCCGAGGTTGCCCCAGGTCAACGGGACCAGCTTGGGGCGGGAGGTAGTCCCGGAGGTATGCAGTAGCAAGGCGATGTCAGCAGGATCAGCGGGAGTGAATTCGCCAGGAACAGTCTCGCTCAAGCCTTCCAAACGAAACTCGCCGGCGGCATCGCTGGCTTTGCTGGCTACGCGAATGATTTGGATCCCGAGGCGCGAGGCCACTTCGGTCGCAGGCCCTTCATCCGCGACGGCGATTGCCTTGGGGCGCAGGTCGCGGAGATAGAAGTCAAGCTCGGCGGCCCGATAAGCGGGGTTGAGCGGCGCGCATACGCAAGCGCCGGCGATGGAGAGGAAGGCCGTGGCGGCCTCCGGCCCATTGGGCAGCGAGAGGGCCACCCGGTCAGCGCGGACAAAACCGGCGGCGCGGAGTGCGCGGCCCGTGCTTTCGATCTGTTCCGCCAACCGATCATACGTGAGCGGTTGGCGGTTGGAGCAGATAATGGCAGTCGCATGACCACGGCGCATAGTGCAGAAGGGCAGGGGCTCACTCTTCCCCATTTTTGAGTGCGGAAGCATTTCGGATTAGTTTAGCGTGAGACTGAGCGAGTACCTCGGAGAAGGAGACGCTTACGATGGAGAGACCAGCAACCGTACTGACGCCACGACGGGCAGATCGCCTAAATTCGTAGTTATGCTTGGCGGTCAGGGTGCTTGAAAGCGCGTCCCGCGTTCACAAGTTCCCGCAGAGGCCAAAGCGGGATGCGCGGCAGCGTAAAGTTGGATGCCCTCGGCGTAAATATGGAAAACGGACTCGAAGACGGCATCCCAAGACTGATGCGCCGCATACAGAATCGCGGCCGCGCGCATGTTCGCATGAAGGGTTGGGTCCGTCAGGATTTTTTCAACGGCGACGGCAAATTCGGCCGCATTGCCGGCGACATAACCAGTCACACCCGGCTCAACAAGAAGCTTCGGGCCGCCGCCGCTGGTTACAACGGCCGGTACGCCGGAAGCTAAGGCCTCGAGAATGACGTTACCGAATGTGTCTGTGTAGGAGGGAAAGGCAAATAGATCCATGTTGGCGTATGCTTCGGCGAGCGCCTCGCCGCGCAAAACACCAGTGAAGGTGGCGTTGGGGACATGAGCGCGCAGCCAACGTTCCTCGCTGCCCTCGCCCACGATCACAAACTCGAAATGCGTGTGACCCTTTGCTTGCAAGGCCGTGCTGAGTTCTGCCAGAAAGCGCACGTTCTTTTCGGGTGTAAGTCGGCCCACATAGCCAATGCGGAAGCCGTTGCCGGATCGATGGCGGCGCCCCGGGTTGAAAAGTTGTGTATCGACGCCGCGGCGCATCAGATAAGCCGGCCGGCCGGTCAGAGAATGCGTCAGGTCAATTAGCTCCTGATTGGGCGCCATGGTGAGAACCGCGCGACGGTAGAACCAGCGAAGAATCTGGATGCAGAGGTTTTCGGCACAGTCACCGGCCTGCTTGCTGCGTTGTCTGCCGGTAAAACTCAACAACCTCTCAAGACGCGCGCCGGCGTATTCGTGCAAGCTGGTGTGCCAGGAAATGACCAGCGGCAGTCTGAGCTTCCAGGAAACGTAAGCGCCCACCGCTCCCATATCGCCCGGACCGGTGATGTGAATCAGTTGCGCGCCGAACTCGCGCACTTCGGCGAGCACGCGCTTGGCGTAGCGCATGAGCAGCAGGTCGTAATCGAGATTGGCGTCCAAGGCGATGCGCGCCGGACTACGCTTCAGTTGCAGAATGGAAACCGCTCCGTCGCTGGTCCGCTCGGTTTTTGGACCGCCATGAACGCTTAGAAAAGGAATCTGGCGGCGGCGCGCAAACGCCTCTAGATGGCGGGCGGTGTGAGCAACGCCGTTCACCTCGGAGAAGGTGTCCGGCAAAAAGGCCACGCGCGCATAGGTGCTCAAATAGCAGCCTCCTGATCGGACCAAACAGCCGAACGATCATGCAACGCCACCCGTAAGGCCGAACGAAACGGCGTCCATTCCAGCAGCCGCATGGCTGCTATGAACTGCTTGACAATGCCGGGACCACCGTCGTTCCAAAGACTGGCGAGGGGAACGGCAATTTTTGTTAGAGGGTCGCGGTAAAACACCCGGTCGGCCCAAGTGCGGCGCCCCGCGAAATTTTCAGGATAATCGCGAACCACATCCACCATGGTTTGCAGTACGCGCATCTTGAGAGGTTCGTGATACTGCGGCATGAAAACCACGTGGCTCATGCGTTCGCGGCGGATTTCGTGGACGAATTCGGGGAAGGTCGCGGCATGCGAAAGGTTCAGAATCGCATTGGGTTCCCGGCCATGCCGGTCGCCGCCGGAAACCACCGGGACATTCAATTCCTTGCCCATCGCAATGACTTGCTTATTTTCGTGCCAGGAGCGCAGGCCATTCAGTTCGAACGCATGGAAGAACTGACCATAGCCGGCTAGCAGGTTCTTTAGAGCCGCGTAATGGCGATCGCCGCCGATACCCTTTTCGTCCCAAAGGGGATGATTCAGGACCAGTAACACGTCGGGGTTCGCGTCGAGCCTCGCCAGCAGATCGCCCAGCTGCGTCAGATCTGGATTGGCGGTAAATGCCTCAAACTGGCGCATCAGGCCCGCCGCATCGGCGGATGGCATGTTGTGGACGCCCAAGTGGAAGAAGGTGTCGGCGAAAGGAATCGTCCATTCGGTTGAGATGGGCACGTTTTTGAAGCGCTCAATCACGCGCAGATTGGCGCCGGCGCGAATGTCGTCGTGGTCAGTCAGAGAGATCAGGGCCGGGAGCTTAAATTTTCGTTGAATTTGCTTTTCTTCCAGCCGGTAAGCCTGGCGTGGGGCGAGCGGAGGAGTCCAGAACGCGTCGCCGAAGCTGAAACGCCGCAGTTTTTTGCGATGGTATTCCAGTTCCTGGCGGCGGATGGCTTCGCCTAAGTAAGGCACCTTAGAGGTGTATTGGGGCACCATAGCAAGGCTTTCCTCGGAGTACATCGTGTGGCTATGGAGCGAGACCCCGGAGCGAAAACCTTCCGGGATAGTGGGGGATTGCCAAAAGAACTGGAACGAGTTTTTCGCTGTAACAATCATTTTGTTTCGCCTTTGATTCCACTGTCACTGAAATGTGTTGCTTTGGCATTTGCGGAGTGTGAATAAATCGTGAAAACAAAAATAAACCAAAATGTTCTGACCGGAGTAAGGTGACAATGAGGTTGCAGGAGTAAACGAACGAACCGGAACTACGGTTCTATTCCCACGTTGCCAGAATGGCTGATAGAGTAAATCAATAACTGAAGTTGTCTGCCAAACAGGGGCTACGGTGATCAGACGAATGGCAGCGGAAGTATCGAGTAGCGACGCGTTGGCAATCGAAGCCTTAAATGGATCGGTTGGAGCGGACGCGGAAAAAGTGGCTGAGTTAGAAGCTACGATAGCCGAATTACGCGCACAGGTAAGGGCGTACGAGGGCGTATTTTACGGCAACCCAAATCCCGCAGTAATTTTTGCGCAGGACGATTTGCGCATTCTGGAAGCCAACAAAAATGCCGTGGAGTTGTACGGCTACACGCGAAAACAGATGTGCGAGATGAATCTGCTGGACCTGTTTTCGTTTGAAGCCGGCGAGCGGTCGCGGAACGGCCTCGAAAGCGAACTCCGCAAGCAGCACAATACGCTGGGGCCATTTCTGCACCGGGGTGCAGCTGGTAAAGAATTTGTAGTAAGCATGGTGTTTTCCAGCTTTGCCATTCGGGGCCGCGAAGCGCGCATCATGCAGATTCAGGATGAGACCACGCGGCGAACGGCCGAAGAAGCGGTCAGGGCCAATGAAGAGCGCTTTCGTGAGCTGTTTGAAAATGCCAACGATGTCATTTTTCTGCACGACCTGAAAGGGACGGTTGATGGCTATCAACCGGGCGGCCGAAAGTCTGACTGGCTATGCGCGCGCTGAAGTCTTGGGCCGAGGCATCGAAGAACTGATCGCGCCCGAGTCGAGGCGTTTTAACCAGGATAGTATTCGAGCCCATCTGGGCGGAAGCGCAACCCAGCATTTTGAGCTGCGCATGCTTTCTAAATCGGGCGGCGTACGGTTTCTGGAAGTGAATACGCGGGTGATTTACCGGCGAGGGCACGCGGTAGCCATTCAAGGGATCGGGCGCGACGTTACCGAGCGGAAGGTCGCCGACCAAAAACTACGCGATTCGGCGCGCGAGTTGCATGCCAAAAACGAGGAGTTGAGCAACGCTTTGCATTTGGCGCGCGAGGCAACTCAACTAAAAGAGCAATTTCTCGCCAATACTTCGCATGAATTACGAACGCCGCTGAATGGCATCATGGGCATGATCAACCTCATGAAAACCACCGAGCTTACGCCCGATCAGCGGGAATACGCCGACGCCATCAGCCAATGCGCCAACGATTTGCTCACGATTATTAACGATCTCCTCGACTTGTCGCAGATTGGAGCGGGCCGGGTAGCGATGGATTACCGGCGATTCGATCCGGCTGAGAGCTTACGGTCGGTGGTTAAGATGCTGAGCTTGCGGGCGAGTACGAAGGGTCTCACCTTGACTTACGAGATTGATTCGCGAGTGCCGGCGGTGATCGAAGGCGATAGCGTGCGATTCCGTCAGATTTTAACCAATCTAATTGCGAATGCAGTTAAATTTACCGCGACGGGCGGCGTGCGAATCGTGCTGACCACCAGTACAGACGGATCTAGGATACGCTGCGATGTCATTGATTCCGGCATCGGAGTGGATGAAACCTTACGCGGCCGGATCTTTGAAGCGTTCTTCCAAGCGGATGGGACGAACCGTCGGCGTTTCGGCGGAACCGGGCTGGGGTTAACCATCAGCAGGCAGTTGGTGGAATTGATGGGCGGCCAGATCGGTATGTTCAACAACGCCGGCGCGCGCGGTGCGACCTTCTGGTTCGCGCTCCCGCTACGGGCCGAAATGGCCGTCGGACGCTAACGGCAGATGGGTCCGAACACCGCATTCTGTTTCTTTGCCGCAGGCTTTCTGGGTGTCTATGGCGAATTGATTTGGCCTGCGCGCGTGTGGCCGAGCGTTGCGGGACTGGGCGCAGCCCTAGTCGGTGGTTACTGGTTGTGGCGCGCGTCCCCAACGCCACTGGGCCTGGGGGTGTTGACGGTGGCACTCCTCTTGTTCCTGCTGGATGCGTTTGCTGAGACGTTGAATATTGCGGGAATATCCGCCACGGCGGCCATGGCGCTCGGCTTTGCGAGGCTGCTTGCGGGGCCGCATCGACTGCAACCGGTTTTAGCAATACCGGCGTGCCTCGGCTTTGGCGCGATCACGCTGGTGTTGAATCGCGCCGCCAAACAGGCGCGCCGCAACAAACTCGCGGATCTGTATGGAGAGCGCAAAGGGCGCGGCTGAGCGCCGCCAAACAAGTAAAGGGACTCTATCATTTCGGGTGGCGCGCTTGACACCGCGCCGGTTTTGCGCGAGTTCGTGCGAATAATAGGATTGTGGGGAACTTTAACACGCTCGAAACGTTGTATTGGCTAGGAGAATTATGCGCACTTCTGTCTTAATCCCAGTTTTTTTCTTCGCCGGAGTTCTTTCGGCGTTAGCCAGCGTCGATACCGGTCTGTTATCGATGGTGCCGGCGGAGGCGAGGATTATCGGGAGCCTGGATGTAAGCCAGGCGCGAAACTCCGATTTTGGGCAGTACCTGCTGAGCAAAGCGCAGAACGAGGATGCACACTTTCAAGAGATGGTGGATCAGACCGGCTTTGATCCACGGCGCGACTTGCAAACAATTGTGTTCGCGACGAGCGGTCCGGGGGCGGCGGGAAAAGCCTCATCTTTTGCGATTCTGGCGCGAGGCAATTTCGATGCCGACCGGATCAAGACGCTGGCCACCAGCAAGGGCGCTACAAGCGTGACCTACCGAGGCTTCGAAATAATCGTGCATAACCACGACAAAGGTCAACAGCAGACCGCGATCGGTTTTCCGGAGGCGGGCGTTGCGGTAATGGCGGATCTCGCCACGCTGAAGCAGGTGATCGATAGTCGCGCCATGCCGACCACGCTTGATCCCGCTCTGCAGAGCAAGATCACTGCCATTGGCAGCAATAATGATGCCTGGTACGTTTCGCTGGTGGGCGGAAGCTTTCTGGCCGATCACATGGCAACAGACGGCGCACCGCAAGCCAAGGCTTTGCAGGGCGTGCTGCAATCGAGCGGCGGTGTGAAACTTGGGGCAGTGATTGAGACTACGTTCGACGCGGTGACCAGGTCGGCGCAAGATGCCACATCGCTCTCGGACGTGATTCGCTTCTTTGCGAGTATGATCCAGATGCAGCGGCAGAACGACCCGCGAGCGAGCATCCTAGCGACCGCTCTTGATGGGATGAAGCTCGAGAGCTCCGGCGCAGCGCTGCATTTTGCGGTTTCACTGCCCGAGAAAAGTTTGGAGCAGTTGGCAGAAGCAGCGCCGCATATTATGGGCGTAAACTGAGGCCGTCGCCGTTGTGGGGCGGACCTCCCGGTCAGCCTGTCCAAACGTTCGGCTAATGCATCAAATAAGCGCGGATCGCGAGCACCAGACCGATGGCGGAAGCAACGCCGCCCCCGTAAAAAAAGCTCTTTTGCTTGGTCAATATCGCGAGTGACGACAAAACGATACCGATTTCGAGAAAAACTTCGCCCATATGAAAGCTTTCAGCCCGCTCACCGGCTGATTCGCTCTGCTTTTCCAGCGCTTCCGCTTTTTCTTTAATGGAGTCCATGTCCTTTTCATAGCGCTCGGAGTCTTGGCCGTACTTCTGGAGCGACTTTGGGTCGGCCTTCGCTTGCGTTAGCAGATCCGAAGTCGCCCCCGCCACGTAACGGCGAATATTCTTGGCCTGATAAAAGGCCCATTGATCGGAGCTTTGCTGCTGGCGCAGGAGATTTTCCGTCGTGAAGTGCGAGCCCAAAACCGAGACGATGGCTAGCAAAGCGGCAATGGTCGCCATGGTGCCGGCCACCAGTTTGTCGAAGGGTTCATGAGCGTGATGGACGTGTTCTTCTACTTCATGTTCCGCCATGCGACCAAACTAACACGGGGTTCGTTGGGCATTCGGAGAATTAGGGAATTGAGGTCTTTGACACCGAACTGGAGCGCGTGAGATTGGAGATTTCGCGGACAAGACGGCGGTAGTTCAGGTCTTCGATTTTATGGAACGGGAACCAGTGGCCATCGCGCCAGGAAGAGTAATACCAGCGCGAAAAGAGGGCCAGATGCTCGATGCGATTGCCGGTTTCGAGTGGCGCTGCAGCGAGTGAGTGAGCCAGCGTCTCGCGAAGTTCGCGATCGAGCGAACGAGCGCCCGGCTCGAAAGTGGAAAATTGCACGATCATGGGCTTTTGCCAATAACCCTGCAGCATAGGCCACAGCCGGCACTCTCCATCGGCCACGCCGCGAGCCAGCGCCACACCGTTGAATGCGGAATGAGGAGCGATGACGCTATCGCGGCAGGCGCCGGCGGCCGTTACCTTTTCCATGCGTTTGTGCAATTGAGCAGCTAGTTCGAAATCCAGCTCAGCGGAAGCGCGTTCGCGGGCGGTCGCCAAAGCCGCGCTGGTCGTTTTGCCATTCGTGGCGAGAAACTCGCTCAGCCGCACTACTTCGGCCGCGTATTCATCCTCGCTGACGGCGCACTGGCAGGGACGCAAGCACTGATTCATTTCGCCGTAGATGCAACCTGGATGGGTAGGAGCGGGTATCAGCGCTTCCGTACAGCGCCGGATCTGAAATAGGCCCGACAACTCCTGTTCGTAGCGCTGCGCAGATTCCCGGCTCAAGAACGGACCATAGGCTGCGCTGTGCCGGCGCGTGGGCCGGTTCACAATCTCAAGGCGAGGAAAAGGATCGTGTGTGGTCAAAGCTAGGAACCAGGGCAGCCGCAGCCGCAGACGTTTTAGGTAGTCGGCGGGGAAATGTTCGCGGGTAAGTAGATACGTCAGCAGCGACACTTCCAAACGAGAGCCCGCCGGCCAACACGATACGACTGTCACTTTTTGAAAATGTCGGGCGAATCCCGACCCTAGCGCGGTATAGGATGGAACGAGTAGGCGTGTAAGCCTGCGTCTGAGGTTGAGGCACGAGCCGAGGTGGGGCGGAAGCCCTGGCAGCGAGAATAAGTAGACTCCGCGCGATTCGGGAAGTGCAGCGATCGCTTGAACAGCCTCGGGAGTTCGGGGATCGATAGTGAAAGGACGAGGAAGTTCCACGAGCGGAGCCGGGGCTCATTTCGAATTGTACAGAGGGCCGATGCGATGAGGGAGCCAACCTGTCTATCGGCGGTTACCAGAAGAAAAGTACGATTGGCTACTTGACAGTTATGGCGCGCAGTCTAGAATAGGTGTTATTTCGCTATGCAGGGTTGTCAGCACGAGCGAACCGAGTTTCTGTACCGGCGGGACGGTATCGAGTACGTCCGATGCCTGGACTGCGGGCAGGTCTTCGAGGCAGAAGATCTGGATGAAGATCTGGATTCGGTCGCGGTTTACGAAGAAGACGAAAAAGAGAAGCCGAAGAAGCGCCGTTGACGCTGCTGTCCCTGCGGTGCGGTCTGTTTTGGCGAGGATGAGAACCAACTTAGGAAAAGCTCGCGCAAAACGGCCGCGCTGTCAATCGCGCCTGTTGCGCTTCTTTCTATGGCCGGCTTAACCCGCGTCTCGGTGAGCCAGCGGACGCTTTTGCGAGCGCCCTTGCGGATCGTTTCGATCGGCGGGGGCACCGGGCTTTCCACGCTGCTCTCAGGCATTAAAAAGTTTGCGCCGGGAATGCAAAAGCAGGCCGACAGCAGCGCGCCTGTGCTCGATATTACCGCAGTGGTTACGGTTTCTGACGATGGCGGGAGCTCGGGACGGCTGCGGCGAGATTTCGATATCCTACCGCCCGGGGACATTCGCAACTGCATGACAGCGCTGTCCGAAGATGAACATTTGTTGTCGCAGTTGTTTCGTTACCGGTTTGTCGGCGGCCGCGGCTTGAAGGGGCATAGCTTCGGAAATCTCTTTCTAACCGCCATGCACCAAATTACGGGCGACTTTGCGCAGGCGGTGAAGCTCTCTTCCGAAATTCTGGCCATTCGCGGCCGCATCTTCCCGGCAACCGCGGCCAATGTAACGCTTGAGGCGGTGTTGGAAGACGGCAGCGTGGTGCGCGGTGAAAGCAAGATTAGCAAGAGCCGCCAGCCCATCCGCAAAATCCGGCTGCATCCGGCTCATTGCGACCCGCTGGGCGATACGCTGGACGCGTTGGCTAAAGCCGATCTGATTACGCTTGGGCCCGGATCGCTCTATACCAGCGTGGTGCCGAATATCCTGGTCAAAGGAATCGCGGAAGCGATTGAGAAATCGCCCGCCATGAAGGTGTATTTCGTAAATCTCATGTGGCAGCCGGGCGAGACGATCAACTTCACGGCGTCGGAACATGTGAAAGCGCTGCAAGCGCACGCCCGGCGAAAACTGATCGATTGCGTCGTGTTGAATACCGCGCCAATTGCCCCCGCGCTCAGGCGCAAGTATGCACGCGTGAAGGTGAAGCCGGTAGAGAACGATATGGAAGCGCTCGATAAACTGGGATTGAAGATCGTCACAGCGGATTTGGTGTCGGACATGGGAATTGCGCAGGATAAGATCCGCCACGATTCTGGCGCGCTGGCCGCCGTGGTGCTGGATTTAGCCAGCCGTTCGCGCGCGTACCAGGTGCGCAAGCAAGCGATCGGCTCGCAACGTTTAATTGCAAAGGGCGTCGCGGCGCTCCGCCAAACAGGGAGGAACTCCCGCTGACATTAGGACGGAGCGCTTGACAGCGCGCCCGTCTGGCGCGTGTTTCTTGGATGAGTGAAATGAAGACAAATGTAACCGTCGTGATTCTGGCCGCCGGGCTGGGGACACGCATGCTCTCAAAGAAGGCGAAGGTTCTGCACGAGGCTGGCGGCGATACCCTGCTGAACCACATCATACGCGCGGCGTTGCACGTGGCGCCTTCGGAACGGATTGTCGCGGTAATCGGTCATCAAGCCGCCGATGTGCGGACCAGCGTGACAGAGCCCGGGATCCGTTTCGCTGCGCAAACGGAACAGCACGGCACCGGCCACGCGGTGTTATGCGCGCGCGGCGAGGCTGAAACCGCAGGCGGCCTGTTGCTGATCCTGAATGGCGATGGGCCGCTGCTGCGTCCTGAAACGTTAATCCGCTTAGTGGAGAGCACGCAGAGTGGCCGCGCCGAGACAGGTGGTTCGATTGTCACGACAAAACTGGCCGACCCGACGGGCTATGGGCGCATCGTGCGAGATGAGCGCGGCTTGGTGAAGGCGATTGTGGAACAGAAAGCAGCCAATGCCGAACAGCTCAAGATCCAAGAAATCAATCCAGGCCTTTATTGTTTTGACGCTAGATTATTTTGGAGCCACATTGCCGAGATCAAGCCGAACAAGGCGGCCAACGAATACTACCTAACCGACATGATTGAGATCCTGGCGCGGCATGGGCGGCCGGTAGCGCCGTTGCTCGTCGCGGATGAGAGTGAACTGCTGGGCATTAACACGCGCGTCGAATTGGCGGCAGCGGACAAAATTTTGCGGGCGCGAAAAGCGCGCGAGCTGATGCTGCAGGGCGTAACGATTGAGAACCCGGAGAGCGTGACGATCGATGTGCATGTCAGCGTGGAAGCGGATTCGGTGATCGAGGCCAACGTGCAACTGCGCGGCCATACGCGCATTGGCACAGGTTGCCGGATTGGCACAGGTTCGGTCTTGAAGAGTTGCGAGATCGGTGACAACGCGACCATTCTGCCTTATGTCGTGGCCGAAGCATCCACCATCCGAGCGAAAGCTTCAGTGGGACCATTTTCGCGGTTGCGCATGAATGCCGATGCCGACGAAGGCTCGTACGTCGGCAACTTTGTGGAGTTGAAGAAGACGAAACTAGGGCGCGGTTCGAAGGCCAGCCATTTGACGTATTTGGGCGATACGGCGGTAGGCGCGAACGCGAATATCGGCGCCGGGACCATCACCTGCAACTACGACGGCCAAAAGAAGCACCAGACTACGATTGGCGAAGGTGCGTTTGTGGGAAGCAATTCGACGCTGGTGGCGCCGCTGACGATTGGCGACGGAGCATATACGGCGGCGGGGTCAGTGATTACCGCAAACGTGGCGCCCGATGCGCTGGCCATTGGACGTGCGCGGCAGGAAGTGAAGCCAGGATGGGCGCAGCGGCGGAGGCGCGTGGCGGAATTACAGCTAACGAAGAGTTGAGCAGCTTAGCTCTTTGGTGTCCGCGTGATCACCGGCCGCGGTTGAATTTCAAGCGCCACATCGCCATCGTTCAGGTGCTTATAGCGGACGGTCACGCGGTTGTGCAGCTTGATAGCGGCCTTGTTCATCTTGGTCGAGGGATTAATAGCGAAACTGCGGCTCTCCGTAGGACGGCCAACCAGCGTACGCGTTATTTTGATGTGGTTCGCGTCCAATTCCACTACGGTGCCTGCAAAAAATTGCGGCCGAGCTGCGGGCGGGGCCTGTGGTGTGGTTGGTTCAGTTGTTGGGGTTTGCAGTGGGTGCGGAAAAGCGCTACAAACCAGCGCGGCAGAAAAAAGCACCACCACCGTCAACCGAATCTTTATCATGCCGATTTCCCTTGTTTAGCACAGTTGACGATGAAGCGTCTCTGCCGAACTCAGAAAACCGCAGTTGGATGATACAAATTAGGAATTTTTAACTGGCCCATGGCAATGAGTTCGCCGGAACGCGACAACGCCCTCACAAATGGGGCGCCAGGAGGAACAATAAAAGGCGAAGTTCGGAACTCTCGTCCTTGGCGGATGTGCGTTTCGATTAATAAATCGAAATGTTCGGACGGTATTTCGGGCAGCATATTGGCCATGGGAATAAGGGCTTCAGTCAGACGTCCGGCGACGGCTAGCGCGGTGAGCTGGTCAAGCGATCTCGCTTGCTCAACCGAGTATTCACCGGATCGAATGCGGCGCAAACAGCTTAACAGCGCGCCACAGCCAAGACGCTGCCCAAGATCGTGCGCGATGGAACGGATGTAAGTACCGGCGCTACAGGTAACCAGAATCAACAGCTTGTTCCCAGTGAGACTCTGCACTTGGAGCTGTTTGACTTCGACCTCAACAGGCTTGAGATCGACGGCCACATTTTTCCGAGCGAGTTTGTAGGCTGGTACACCACCGATTTTCTTGGCGGAGACCGGCGGCGGCGTCTGCAGGAAGCGGCCGCGGAATTCATCGAGAGCGGCCAGAATCGTTTCGGAGCCGGGAACGGGATTGACTGACTCGATAACCTCGCCTTCGGCATCGTAACTATTGGAAACTTTGCCGAGGGTGATTTCGGCCAGATAAGTCTTCTCAGATTTGCCATAGAACTGAGCGAGCCGAGTGGCTGCGCCGGTGACGAGCAGGAGCAAGCCGGTGGCCATGGGGTCGAGAGTGCCCAGGTGCCCGGTGCGTTTTGTCGCGGCTAGCTTGCGCCAGCGGTTCACCACGTCGTGGCTGGTGCAGCCGGCCGGCTTATCGATCAGGATGAGTCCATTCATGAAAGGCTTACGTTAGTCTGATGGTTAGCAGAGAGAAAGAAACGATTGGAAGAAGAAGCACTCGGTAAGGCGTACGATTCGCGGTTAATGAAGAGGCTTCTCCAGTATCTGAAGCCTTACTGGCGGATTGTGGCCGCGTCGCTGGCTTTGCTGGTTATCGATTCTCTTCTACAGAGTATAGGACCGCTGATTACGAAGCTGGCGGTGGATCGCTATTTGGTGCCTTCGGGGCATGGGCAATCCATCATTCCGGCGCTGAACGCCTGGTTGTCGAAGGACCCCATGGCTGGGCTGACGCAACTGGCCACTCTTTATTTAGCAATCGTGGTGTTCGGCTTTGTCTTCGATTTCGGCCAGACCTACTTGATGCAATGGACCGGCCAGAGAGCCATGTTCGATCTGCGGCGCGAGTTGATGACACATTTGCAGACCCTGGACGTGGCGTATTTCGACCGCAATCCGGTGGGACGATTGGTCACACGAGTAACAAGCGACGTGGACGTGTTGAACGATTTGTTCGCCTCCGGGTTGGTGACCATTGTCGGCGATCTGTTGGCACTCTCGTTCATCGTCGCAGTGATGTTCAGCCTAAGCCCAGGGTTGACGGCAATCATGCTGGCCGTGTTGCCGCTAGTAGTGCTAGTGACAATGAGGTTCCGGCAGACTGCGGCGCAAAGCTTCCGGCGCATTCGCGTGGCCATCGCGAAGATAAACGCCTACATGCAAGAACATGTGGCCGGTATTGCGGTTTTGCAGCTTTTCAATCGCGAGCGGAAGAGCGCTGCAGAGTTTGAGAGCATTAATCGCGATCACATGCTGGCGTTTAAGGATTCGGTGATCGCCTATGGCTGGTTTTATCCGGTGGTGGAGTTTTTGGGAATGCTGGCGCTGGCGCTGGTGCTCGCCTATGGCGGCTTTCGCATCCGCCAAGGGGCGCTGTCCTTGGGTGTGCTGGTGGCGTTCTTCCAATATGGGCTGCGATTCTTCCGCCCGATTCAGGATCTGAGCGAGAAGTACAACATCCTGCAAAGCGCGATGGCCGCGTCGGAAAGGATTTTCAAGCTGTTGGATACGCGGCCAGCCATCGTGGCGCCGTTGAAACCCACGCCGTTTCCCGCCGGCCCGGTGGCTGTGGAGTTCGATCAAGTATGGTTTGCCTATAACGGCGAAGAGTGGGTGCTCAAGGATGTGAGCTTTCACGTGGCTGCGGGCGAGACAGTGGCCATTGTGGGCCACACGGGGGCAGGCAAGACCACGCTGACGAATCTGCTGCTGCGTTTTTACGATGTGCAGCGCGGGGCGATTCGCATTGGCGGAATCGACATTAAGGCGTTCGATCTCATTGACTTACGGCAGCATTTTGGCGTGGTTCTGCAAGACCCTTATTTATTTACCGGAACGATAGCCAGCAATATCCGGCTTGGGACGGCCGGCATTACAGACGAAGCGGTGCGGGACGCCGCAAACCGCGTCAACTTGCTGGATTTTGTCGAGCAAATGCCCGAGCAGTTCGCTACGCCAGTGAGAGAACGAGGGCAAGGGCTATCGACCGGGCAGAAGCAGTTGATCAGCTTCGCGCGCGCGCTGGCTCATGATGCACGCATTTTGATTCTGGACGAAGCCACCTCAAGCGTAGATACGGAAACGGAATTGCGCGTGCGCGAAGCGCTGAGTAGGTTGGTTGAGAACCGCACGTCACTGGTGATCGCACACCGCTTGTCGACCATTCAACGCGCCGACCGCATTTTGGTGATGCACAAAGCGCAATTGCGCGAGATGGGGACACATCAGGAGCTGCTGGCGCGGCGCGATATTTACTGGAAGCTGTATCAGCTGCAATATAAGGAGCAAGAGATTGAGCGCAGAGAAGAACTCGCGCCCCGGTTTTAGGGAACACGCGCCAGACGGACACATTGGGGCCGCGCGCATGCCTGACTTTGTTTCGCGGCACGAACGTGCCCTTTGCGCGTCTGAAGAGCACTACGCTTCGGCGCCACGCAGCCGCTCCCTTTCGGTGCATAAGGCACCCGTTAATCCGCCCAACTTTGCCTTTCGGACGTTTGGCAAGCTGCGGGTGCGCCACAAGCTGGCGTTTTTGCATAATTTTTTCTTCCTGGTGTTGGCGGTGTCGGTTTACCTTTCGGTGATCCCGGTGTTTTCCAGTCACATTGAGGCGGCAAAACAGCGGGATTTGCGGGAGGTTTCGCAGATTTTCGCGGCTGAATTACCCATGAGCCAGGGCCCGGAGACGCATGAGTTCGGCGGCTACGAATATCAGCAAGGGTCAGCCGCCGAAACGGGCTTGAGTGAGGACGGTCAGCGGTATTTGCGCGAGCATGCGGAGGGGACTTGGCAGGAGGGGCAGGACACGTTGTTTCGCACTGCTGCGGTGGATGGGCAATACCGGCGGGTTCGTCTTTCGCACGAATTTTACGATAGCGCGTTGCGGCAGGCGCGCATTCGGGTATTCGCCGTGTTGGTTACCCTCTATTTGTTGTCCATCGTGGTGATGGAATTCGTCATCATGCCGCAATACGTCTACCAGCCGTTAACGCTGATGTTGAAGGCGGATGAGGCGACGCAGACGGGCGACCGCGAGCATGAGATGATCGACGACCGTTTTATTCTCGACGACGAAATCGGCTACATCATGCGTTCGCGGAACGCCACAGTCGGCCAATTGCGACGCCAGGAAGACGACCTGGAGAACGCGCTGAAGAAACTGGAGGAGCAGGACAGGCTGGTGAGTCTGGGCTTGTTGAGCACCAGCGTGGCGCATGAACTGAACACACCGCTCGCGGTGCTGCAAGGTTCGATTGAAAAGCTGCTCGAAACACGGCACGACGGGCCGACATTGGAACGGCTTGCCCGCATGCTGAGGGTGACGCAAAGATTGCGCAAAATTAGCGAAGGCCTGGTTGATTTCGCCAGAGTGCGCAAAGAAAGCACGGAGCCGCTGGTGCTGCGCGATTTGATTGACGAGAGTTGGAACCTGGTGGCTATTGATGAGAAGGCGTCGGCGGTGAACTTCAAGAATGACGCCAGAGCGAATGACGCGGTGATTGGCAATGCGGATCGGCTTGTGCAGGTGTTTGTGAACCTGCTGCGCAACGCGCTGATGGCCGCGCCGGTGGGCGGCGAGATTTGTGTAGAATCGCGTCTGACGCAGCGCGGAAATCAGAGCTGGGTGGTCTGCACAGTCATGGACAATGGGCCGGGCATTCCTGCTAATGTGTTGCCGAAAGTGTTTGAGGCTTTCGTGACCACGCGGCTCGACGCGCGCGGCACGGGATTGGGCTTGACCGTGGCGGAAGGCATAGTGACGCAACTGGGGGGCACTATAACGGCGGCGAACCGGCCGCAGGGAGGGGCGTCGCTTGAGGTTATGCTGCCAGCAGCGGGGCTTGAAATAGGGTAGGCCCATCAATGAGTAAACTGGGCAGGTGAAACTTTGTCAATTCGTTCTGAGCCTGAGCGTTTGTCTCGCAGCTAGCGCGGCGGAATCTCCCCAGCTTTGGTACAAAACACCCGCAACTGACTGGAGCCAAGCTTTGCCGATCGGCAATGGCCGATTGGCCGGCATGGTGTACGGCGGCACGGTCGATGAACAGATCCAGCTCAATGAAGAGAGTATCTTCGCGGGCAAAGCGATGGACCGCGTGAACCCAGGTGCGCGAGCGAATGTACCTGTCATTCGCCGGCTGTTGCTCGAAGGCAAGGTGAAAGAGGCGCAGGAGTTGGCCAAAGCAGACATGCTGGCCATTCCGCTACGGCAGCCACCCTATGAGCCTCTAGGAAATCTACGCCTGCATTTCGATGGAGTGGATGCTGCGTTGATGCAAAACTATCGGCGTGCGCTGGATCTTTATGATGGTGTCGCGACGGTTGGTTTCGAAGCGAGTGGCGTGCGCTATACAAGAGAAGTTTTCGCTTCTTATCCCGACCACGCCATTGTTCTTCACCTTCAGGCGAGTCAAGCCGGTGCCTTGCAATTCCGCGTCTCATTCACGCGCGCGATGGACGGCCACGCGTCATTCGAGGCGGCCATGCCTAACACCATTGTGCTCAGCGGAAGCGCCCTGCCGCCGAAGACTTACGCGGACGAGCCAAAGGAAGGAGCGACGTTCGTGGGCGCGGTTCACCTTTCGACGGATGGTGAGATGGCGCCTGCGGAAGCAGGTGTTCTCAAAGTCAGCAACGCCAAGGAAGCAACGCTGATTATCACCGCGGCGACGAATGTATGGGGCGCAGATCCGGGCGAACGCTGCCGACAACTTTTGCATGAGGCGAGCAGCCGCTCTTATGGCGATTTGCTGGCGCGCCACAAAGCGGATTTTCGCAAAATGGCCGGCCGTGTTTCCTTGTGGCTTGGTGACGACTCGGCGAGCACGGTTTCTACCGATGAGCTTCTTCGCAAAGCGGCGGAGGGTGGAGATGACCGCGCGTTGGCCGCTCTTTACTTCGCCTATGGCCGCTATCTTTTGCAATCGAGCAGCCGCGAAGATTCCATGCCCGCCAATTTACAAGGCAAATGGAACGACAAGTTCGATCCACCGTGGGGAAGCAAGTATACGATCAACATCAACACTGAGATGAACTACTGGCCGGCGGAGGCAGCGAATCTTGGCGAGACAGTGGATGCACTCTACAATCTGCTGGTTCGCCTGCAAACGAATGGAGAGCGAACAGCGCGCGAGATGTACGCGACGGAAGGCTTCGTGGCGCATCACAACACCGAAATTTGGGCTGATACGGAGCCGATTGACGGAGTGCCGTATGGCGTTTGGCCGATGGGCGCGGCATGGTTGACGTTGAGTTTATGGGAGCACTACGAATATTCGGGCGATGTGCAGTATCTGCGCGAGCGGGCTTATCCTTTAATGCGGAACGCCGCGGTATTTCTTTTGAAGAACTTGTTTGACGACGGTAAAGGACATCTGGTGAGTGGGCCCTCGCTCTCGCCCGAGAACCAATACTACACGGCGGACCACCAGAAAGCGTCGCTCGATGTTTCACCCACCATGGATGTGGAGATCACGACCGCGCTCTTCCGCCGCGTTATTGAGGGGGCGAAGACGCTTACGGTAGACGAGAAGTTGCAAGGCGAACTAAGCAACGCTTTGAAGAGGCTCATTCCGCTGCAAGTGGGGCATTTTGGCCAGTTGCAAGAATGGCGCGAAGACTACGAAGAAGTGGAACCCGGTCATCGCCACCTTTCGCATTTGTTTGGCGTTTATCCGAGCGGGGAAATCAACCCAACGACGCCCGATCTTTACCAAGCGGCGCGCGTCTCACTCGAACGGCGCTTGGCCAACGGTGGCGGCGGTACGGGCTGGAGCCGGGCTTGGGTGGTTTGTCTTTGGGCTACTTTCGGTGAAGCCGATAAGGCGGAAGATAGCTTGCGGGTGTTGTTCAGCAAATCGACATGGCCGAATTTGTTCGATCTGCATCCGCCGGAGATCTTTCAAATTGACGGAAATTTGGGAGCAACCGCCGGCATCGCGCGCATGTTAATCGATGGCCGCAACGGGCATCTGGCGCTGCTTCCGGCCCTGCCATCTGCGTGGAAAGAAGGTCGCGTGACAGGGCTGCGAGCCAAAGGAGGGTTGACGGTGGATATGGAATGGAAGAACGGTGTTGTGACAACGGCTATGCTGCGTGCGGACAGGGCGCAGGATCTGCATGTCAGCGCTCGTGGAACGGAGGGTCTTCGGGCGGTGCATCTACCTGCCGGAGTCTCGACGAAGTTGCGGTTTTAGGCGACCGCCGCTGCCGCCTGTTCGGCTGCTTCGATGCGTTTAGGTTGCCGCTTATTGCGGCCAATTATCACAAACAAACCATCGTCGAGCAGGCCCCGCAGTAACATCCCGAATTCGGTTTGGAAGCGCATGCCGCGGTCACCTGGCCAACGAGCGTAGCGGATATCATCGCCGCCGCTCAAGACTTGCGAACCAATTCTGGGCGAGCTATAAAGAAACTCAAATTCGTGGGCGCCAAACCAGTGCTGGACGATTTCGCCGATGAAGTGTCGGCTTTCCCACGGCTGCTGGTAGCGCTGGATAAAGCGGCCGCGCTGATTTTCGTTTCGCCAGCGCAGAAAAGCAAGACGATTTTTGGAGAGGCGGTAAAACGAGCGGCGCAAATGGTTGCCCACCCGGCCAAACGGATTGTAAAGGCTCAACACAAATAAGCCATCGGGCTTGAGTAAAGCCGCCAAGGCGCGAAAACCGCGCAGCGGATCGCTAGTGTGGTGGAGCACGTTGTTGGCAATCACGACATCGAAAACGCCGGCGCGAAAGGGCGGACGAAAAAGATTCATTTGGAGGAATCCGGCATTGTGAATCGCGCAGCGGTCTTTAAACTTTTTGGCCATTTGCAATGAATTTAACGAAATGTCGACGCCAATCGCGTGGCGATCTTTTCGAAGAGCCAGAAAATTCGTGAGATGGCCAGTGCCGCAGCCGGCGTCGAGAATGAGCGCATTCGAGGGGAGGTTTTCATCGAGCAGGCGACCCAACGGCGAGGCCAGCGACTTTTCGCAGAGCTTGTCGCGAGAATCAATGTCATCGTAGGCCGGAAACGGATTGGTTTCATAGAAATCTTTGACGGCGTGGGTAACATCACGCGGACCGTAGAAGACATCGTGAGGGAAGAAAAGGCGAGGTATGCCCGCCTCGCAGCGATATTCGCCACCACACCATTTGCATTCGAGAACGTCAAGAAAAAAATCAAGCTTACCGCCGCAACGCGGGCAGGACAAAAGAGACGCGTGCTGCAACAAGCCACGCTGTACCGATCCCACATGCTCGGGCGGCGTGCTGAAATCGACGACACGCAGGTCGACCAGGGGCGCGGGAAAGCGGCGAACCGCCGCTTTCCCCTCACGAGTTTCTACGCCAATCATTCTCAAGAAAGGTGGATGAGATTGGCGAAAATTCTCATGCCCGGCGGAGGCTGACCGGGAGGTCAGCCGCAGGCCAGGATGCAGGCTAGGAGGCCCGCCCCACTATTGATTTGTTTTGCTGGTGGTTCGGTTAGGTCGTCTCGCCCATGCGTGGATCGCTGCCTCGCCGGATGGGATGAAGGTCTCGAAAGCGTCGACGTCCTGAACTCGGCAGCCAAGCGACTCGGCTCAAGAAGAGCGCTGTTGCATCCTGGTCCTAAGATGCCTGAGCCGTTTCGCTATGAAACTCGCATCCGCTTCGCCGATACCGACGCCAGCGGCCGCATTCACTACACGGCGCTGTTTCGCTTCTTTGAAGCAGCCGAAACGGAATTGTTCCGCTCGTTCGATATAAGTTATACGCGCGGCAGTTTCAACTTTCCGCGTGTTCACGCCGAGTGCGATATCCGCCTGGCGTTGCTGCATGACGATTGGATTGCCGTTGAAGTATGCTTGACAAAGCTCGGTTCGTCGTCACTGCGGTTCGAATTCAAAGTTCTGAAGGAGGGCGAGGTGGCGGCCAGCGGGGCGATTGTGATGGTCTGTATGGATCGCCGGTCGCAGCGCGCCATTCCGCTACCAGCAGAGTTGCGCGCGCGTTTTGAGGAAATATTAACGACGGCGCATTAGGCGCGCCGTTAGCTTGGATTAAAACATGCATCTTCCGCTCACTCCCATTCGCTGCCTTTACCGGGGCGTAGATTTGTACGGCAAGAAAGAGGGCGTGGTATCGGGCGATAAGCGCTTTACTTACGCGCAGTTCGGGGAGCGTTGTGAACGGCTGGCCGCCGGCTTGTTGGCGCTGGGCGTGACATCCGGCGACCGCGTGGCTTACCTGAGCTTCAACAACCATCAGCTGCTGGAAGGTTACTATGGCCCGGCACTGATGCGAGCCATCTTCATGCCACTGAACGTGCGCCTGACACCGGCCGAACTGACGCAAATTTTGAATCACTCCGGCGCGCGGGTGCTGATTTTCGAGAATGAGTTTGCACCGTTGGCGAGCGCGTTTCGTGACGCTTGCCCAGCTATAAAGGATTACGTCGCGATTGGTGGACCGATCCCGCAGGCAAATCTGACTTATGAAGACTTGTTGCTGAAGGGGCGCGGCAAACGGCCGGATTGGACCAAGTTCGATGAGAATGAGATTGCGGAACTCTTCTATACCAGCGGCAGCACGGGTACGCCTAAAGGTGTGACGCTTTCGCACCGAACTCTTTATCTGCATGCGTTGGGCATTCTGGCGAATTCCTTCCGCGATGACGCGGATGTCGACCTACACACCATTCCTTTGTTTCACGCGAACGGCTGGGGGGCTGCGCAGTTCTCCACCATGGTTGGCCGTAAGCAGGTGATGGTGCGCCGGTTCGAGCCTTCGTTCGTGCTGCGGTTGATTGAGGAAGAGCGCGCGACACACATGGGTCTGGTGCCCGTGATGGCGAACGCTCTGCTGCACTCGCCGGATTTGGGCAAGTTCGATACCTCGAGCATGAAGGAAATCCTGCTGGGAGGTGCGGCTTCGTCGCCCGAGTTGATGGAGCGCATGGAGAAAACGTTCAAATGCCAAGTGGTGGTGGGTTACGGACTGACTGAAACGAGCCCCATGGTGTCCACCTCCCGCGCCAAGAGCACAGTGAGTTATAAAGACAACCAGGACCGCATTTTTCATAGCGCCATGGCGGGATGGCCGGGCGTGGGCGTGGAAGTGAGAGTGGTGGATGGTGAGATGAGAGATGTGCCGCGCGATGGCGAGACGATGGGCGAGATCGTGGTGCGGTCCGACAACGTGATGGATGGTTATTTCAAGGAACCGAAGGCCACCGACGCGGTGATGAGCGGCGACTGGTTCCATACGGGAGACATGGCGGTTTGGGATGAAGAAACATACCTTCACATCGTGGACCGCAAGAAGGACATCATCATCAGCGGCGGCGAAAATATTTCTTCTATTGAAGTAGAGAAGGCGATTTTCGCGCACCCGTCGGTGTTCGAATGCGCAGTCGTGGCGGCGCCCGATCCGAAATGGGGCGAGATTCCGATGGCGACCGTGGTGTTGAATCCCGGCCACCAATTGAGCAGCGAAGAATTGCTGGCGTTCCTGGAACGACGGCTGGCGAAATTCAAGCTGCCGCGGCTAATTCACTTTTCAGAACAGCAGTTGCCGAAGACCGGCACGGGCAAAATTCTGAAGCGCGAGATTCGCGATTCATTTTGGCAGGGCAAAGACCGAAAAGTGCAGGGAGCGTAGGAGCTATAGGCGCTAGATAAGCGCCCTCGTCAATGTCGTATTCATCGCTTGGAAGTGGAGTTCAGCTCAACGACAGTTTCCGTGTTGAAGATTCGCGCGGAAATCCATTTCGGCAAAGTCACAGTTCCGGCAAGATGGACATTGATGCCTTCATCGAGCGTGGCGAGGCGCGCACCGTAGCATTCGCGGAGGCAACGGAGGCGCCGAACATGAGGTCTGCACGTTGGGATTTTGCTGCCAATTGGACCACTCCATCTTATGGAAATGGATCACTACAGTGATCCTTTCTCCAGTTAGCATGGGGCATGCAGAATCGACGGACAGTGTTGTCGATTCTGGCGGCAGCTTCCGTCGCGCAGGCGGCGCCGGAGGAGGTTTGAATCCAGGACAATGCACATACAGCGCTGCCGGAGTCTTTCTCCGGTTTGGAAGCACGATTGGTGGTGCGATTTCCGGGAGGCAAGGTGCGGTCGATTTTGGCAACGATCACTTAACGGCCGGCGACTACCTTTACACACCTCCGAACGGAAAATACGCGGTGTGGAGCAGTGGTGGATGCGTGCTCCTACTGTCTGTGCTCGAAGAGTAGTGATTCTGAAGCGTCCGGATGATTGGCTCATCCAAACTTGGTGAGCATGGGCAATGCATTGCGTGCGTCATGACGATCTGCCCTTTGTAGGTAGTTTGCATCAGTTTGTAGGAGCGGACCATGGAGATATCGACGTTTCTGTGTTCCTATTCCAGGGCAAACCCAGCTCAGGGCCGGGGCCACATCGACACCCGTATGATGGGATCCAATTCATCCGTGAAGGTCGTGGAGTGTGGACGGTCAATGGCAAGGTATTCGAGGGAGTGGCTGGGGACATCTTTGTCATCAAGGCTGGCGAGATCCACAGCTTCGAGGTAGTAGGCGACTTGCCCCTGATACAACTCGATGTGCACCTCAGTCCTCGATTCGTCCAAGAGAACCTATAGTAACTCTGACGGTCAGGACGGGCACACCGCGATTCCAGAGAGCTTCGGCAAAATTGTGGCAGGGATGACCGCGCTCGGGCTAAGGCGCTTCATAGGCGCTTCCGGCTCGGCTGAGATGCCGCGGAAACCAGGGCTGGCGAACTGTTCACCACGGTTTTGCGGCACACTCCGGTCGGAGGCGCAGTGCGGGACCACGATGGAGGTCTGCGCGTCCTACAAGCTTCAAACCTGGATTGGACGCTTGCGGGATGCAACTATTTTGCCGACTGGCCAGAACGCAGGAGCTACGAAACTTCACTCGTCTTCCCGGGCGGATTCAAGAAGGTCCATGCCGGCGATGTGGCGGATTTTCTCCTTCGGGAGATGGCCGCCCCTCTCTAGGTTCGATAGGTCGTTGGAGTGCGGTACTGAGAGCCGCCAGGGTAACAACCGTGATCTCGTCCCCGATGGTCACTTTTCAGCAAAACCGCACGCCTTTCCTCTTACCTCAGCTCTTATGTGGCGTAGAGGGTTATTTGCGGCCCGCGATCACATCGATTTGCAACTTGGGATCGGTAGCGGGAACGGGTTGAACCGGGAACCCCAGTTCGGCGCGCACGATGTTACAGCCCTGCGCGATGGCGCTGGCTTTGTAGAAGGCGATATCGCGATTACAGCCTTGGCGGCCGAAGCCGCAATCGCTCGAAACGACGAGTTTCTCGACCGGAATGTATTTGAGGGCTTTGCGAATTTCGCCGGCTACTTCTTCGGGGCGATCGGCCTGCAACGTGCGATGGCTGACGGCGCCGATGCAGATTTTCTTTTTGAGATCGTGCTTGAAGGATTCGAATAGCTCCAGATCCTGCTGATTGCGATCTTTCATTTCGAGAGTCCAGACATCGCCACGGCAGCGCTCCAGATAAATTTCGATGGAGTTCGCGTAGCTGGTGTTTTCCATGACGCGCTGCATGTTGGGATTACCCCAGCAGGTGTGAATCCAGAGTTCTACGTCGTCCAGGCCCTGTACTTCGCGATTGAAGGCATCGATCATAAACTTCACTTCTTCGTGATCTTTGCCGTAGGTGTTGGCCATGAAGTGGAACGTGGGCTCTTCAATCTGGATGCAGCGGCAACCGCCATCGCGCAGGGCCAGCAGCTCTTTGTTCATAGCCTCGGCCATGTCCCAGATCACCTGGCGCTTGTCTTTGTAGGCGGGCGTGTGAATGTCGAGAAAGAGCGCCATCACCTGTGAGCAGCAGGTGCCGAATTTGACTGGTTTCGGAGTCTTGGCTTGTGCGAGACGCCATAGCTTTGGGTAATCCAGAGCGCGGTGCTCGATTTTGCCAGTGACATGCGGCCAGCGCCAACCTGTGTAGATCTCATTGAGCAGAGTGCCGGGCGGATAGTGGAGCCAGGGGGCAGTGGTTTCCTCAGGCTGCAGATAATCGCCTTCGAAACCGGCCCAGCGCTGCAAAGGGTAGTGGTGCCAGGCGCGGCCGGCCATGTCCTCATCCAGGTGGAAATCGCCGTGCGTGACAATGTCGAGGCCGGCTCGCTCTTGATCGCTGATGACCACAGCGAGCGCATCCTGAAATTTTTCGCGGAAGCGGATATCGAGCATGCAGGTGTCGAGCGGACGGCCCCACATGCTGACGTCGAACCAGCGAGGGCGCGGGAAGGAGCCGGTGGTGGTGCTGGGGAGAATTAAATTGGCGGTGGCGGTGAACATGACTTGGTCCTGGAGTGTAGTGTATCGTTTCGACCAAAAGGGAAGCTACGCTGCCGATGCCGGCTTGGTGTTCGCGACTTGACTACACAATTTTATTTTGTAACTGGATCGAAATAATTTATTGGACACTAACCAATTTTTTTTAGTACGGTTGAAGGTCACCACTATTCCACGCTGAGTATTATTCCCAGTTTGAAGGAAGCACCACGACCTAGCTTCTTCCCGCCGATTTAGAACGACCAAATCCGCAGCGGGAGACCCAGCTGGCTCATTTGTAAGACAAACCAGATTCATCACAGGTGCTTCGTGCGCCCAGAGGAGATATTTACTCATGGCTAGAAGATGTGTCCGCAATGAAGGGGCGTCGACAGGGCCACAGTGTGCCCGCGTATTGCTTTTCGTATTCGGACTTTTTGCGCTGGCGGGGTCATCGCGCGCCCAGCTTACCTTGGGTCCCGTTACGGTGGGGGCGGGATTGCAAGCCAGTTTCGACCATACCAACACAGATGGCGCCCCCGATACCAACCAGTTCGAGCTCAACCACCTCCGTCTATACGTGAACGGACCTGTCACCGACAACATCAAATTCATGTTCAATACGGACTACGACAGCGTCACCAACAAGATTGAAATATTGGACGCGGTGGCGCAATTTGAGTTTTCGCCGCAAGTCAACTTCTGGGTGGGCCGTTTCCTGCCGCCGAGTGATCGCGCAAATCTATACGGCCCTTTCTACTCGAACGAGTGGGCCGTTTATACAGATGGCGTCCAAGATGGATATCCGGCGGTGTTCCAAGGCCGCGATAACGGTATCGCCTACTGGGGTACTTTTGCCAAGAAGGTGAAAATCTCGGCGGGGGTTTTCGACGGAGGATCGGCGACAGGGAATCGTAAACTCCTTGAGGCCGCACGCGTCCAGATTGATTTTTGGGACCCGGAGGACGGCTACTACCTGAACGGGACCTACTACGGCGACAAGAACCTGCTGGCGCTCGGCGGAGCGACGCAGATTCAAGCCGGGCGTGTTGCGTCAACCATCGATTTCCTTCTCGAAAAGAAATTACCCAACGCGGGTGTGTTTACGATCGAAAGCGAATACGCCGATTACAACAGACTGGGCGGTTACGAGGCGCTGTATGCCGAAAGCCAGGGGGCGTATGGGTTGGCAAGCTATATCTTTCCGAAGTTAGTTCCCATAGGTAAATTGAAAGGTAAGTTCGAAATTCTCGGCAAGTATGCTAAGGCCGACTTTACCCAAGGGCTAACTCCAAATCCGGCTTTCGACCAGAAGACTACAGAAGTCAACTTCGATTACGTAATCAAGCAATTCAAGGCGCGCGTGATGACTTTTTACAAAGACACGAGATTCAACAAAGTGGAGCCCAATTTCTGGCAGGCGGGAGTGGGCCTGCAGATTCAGATGTAAGGCGCAGTTCCGCAAACTCGAAACGAAGGAGTTCACTAAGGGGGTTAATTTATGAAATTCAAATCAGGTTTTATGACCGGTTGTCTGTTGATGGCCGGGCTTGTATTCCCAAGAGGCGCGGCGGCGCAAGACACCATCAAGGTGGGTGTGCTGCATTCGCTTTCAGGGACGATGGCCATTAGCGAAACCACGCTGAAGGACACCATATTAATGATGATTGACGCCCAGAACAAAAAGGGCGGATTGCTGGGCAAGAAACTGGAGGCGGTCGTTGTCGATCCGGCGTCTAACTGGCCGCTCTTCGCGGAAAAGGCGGCGCAGTTGCTGGAAAAGGACAAGGTAGCGGTGGTATTTGGTTGCTGGACATCGGTTTCCAGAAAATCAGTGCTGCCGGTTTTCGAGAAGGACAATGGCTTGCTCTTTTACCCGGTTCAGTATGAAGGCGAGGAATCGTCCAAGAACGTTATCTACACCGGCGCGGCGCCGAACCAACAGGCCATCCCCGCAGTGGATTACCTGATGAAGGAAGTGGGCGTGAAGCGCTGGGTGCTGGAGGGGACGGATTACGTTTACCCACGCACGACGAATAAGATTCTTGAGGCTTACCTGAAGTTGAAAGGCGTCAAGCCCGAAGATATCTCGATTAACTATACGCCCTTCGGTAACTCCGACTGGCAGACGCGCGTGGCGGCCATCAAGAAGTTCGGCTCGGCGGGAAAGAAGACAGCGGTGGTCTCTACCATCAACGGAGACGCCAATGTGCCCTTCTACAAAGAACTGGGCAACCAGAAGATTTCGGCGGAGGACATTCCGGTAGTGGCCTTCTCCGTTGGTGAAGAGGAGCTATCGGGTGTTGACACGAAACCGTTGGTTGGCGAACTGGCGGCGTGGAATTATTTTGAAAGCATCAACACGCCAGCGAACAAAGCGTTCATAGCTCAGTGGCATGCTTTCATCAAGAACCCGAAACGGACAACCAACGATCCGATGGAAGCGAGCTACATCGGCTTCAATCTGTGGGTGAAGGCAGTGCAGAAAAGTCAAGACCACCGATACAGCGAAGGTGATCGCAGCGCTTCCTGGCATGGAGACGCCGAACCTCACGGGCGGTGTCGCCAAGGTGTTGCCGAATCATCACATCACTAAACCCGTTTACATCGGCGAGGTGAAGGCGGATGGACAGTTCAACGTAGTTTGGAAATCGGCAGGCGAAGTACCGGGCGACGCCTGGTCGGACTATCTGCCGGGGAGCAAGGACATCGAAGCGGATTGGGTGACGCTAAACTGTGGAAATTACAATAAGGTCACCAAAAAGTGTTCAGGACAGAACTACAAGTAATGAAACGGCTCTTGCGGGGCGGGCAGTGGTTCTTGCCGCTGCTCGCCCTTTGGGCCGTCTTGCCGGCATACTGCTCAATCTCCCAACGATGCAAGCTTCCTATCGACTCTCGGTGAGTTACGGGAGGCGAGCTACTCGGACAAGGAGAACATTGTCGAACGGTTGAGCCAAAGCGGTCACCCGAGTGTGCGCGCAGTACTTACAGCGCTGCTGGAAGACCGACTCTATTTCCGCAATAGCGATCAGAAAGTCTTTATCGTCAAGACAGCGGGCGAAGATCCGCTGAGTTTGATCGACCCGCTGACGCTGAAGGCTGGCGGATCGACCCCTGCGGATCAACTGACTCAAATTGGCACAAACAATGGTTTGAGGAGGGTTCTCAGGATGGCTCTGGCGCACTTTGGGTTAGCGAGCCCGGATGCGTCGGTGCGCCTGGATGCGGTGCGAGAGATGATGCAATCGCTGGATGAGCCGACGGTGGCGTTGTTGCGCCATCAGATGGCCGTGGAGAAGGATTCAAGCGTCAAAAAAGAGATCGCTACGGGCTTAGCGCTCGCCGCGCTGGATGGCACAGACAGCAAGGCGCGACTGCAGGCGATCGCTACGCTCAAAGACAGTGTCAGTCAGGATGTGCGGAACAGACTGGCGCTTTTGCTCGACAAATCTCCTGACGGCAGCTTCGTTGAGAGTAATGAGCAGGTGCGCCGCGCCGCGGCCGCCGCAGTGGCAAGCATAGACCGTTCGCGCGCCTTCTATTCGGGCATCGAAACGTTATTTTTTGGGCTGAGCCTCGGCTCAGTGCTGGTTCTGATCGCGATGGGGCTGGCGATTACCTTTGGTGTCATGGGAGTCATTAATATGGCTCATGGGGAATTGATGATGCTGGGCGCCTACACGACCTATCTGGTGCAGGTGGCGATGCCCGGACATATCGGCATCTCCATCCTGGCGGCGATTCCAGCGGCATTTATCGTTGCCGGGTTGACGGGCGTTCTCATGGAGCGAACCATTATCCGCTTTCTTTATGGGAGGCCGTTAGAGACGCTGCTCGCAACATTTGGCGTGAGTCTCATCCTGCAGCAATCGGTGCGGTCGATTTTCTCGGCGCTCAACCGGTCGGTGGTGACACCCGACTGGATGAGTGGCTCGTTACGGCTGAACGACGCGCTCGCTATTACCTACAACCGCCTCTACATCGTGATCTTCACGTTGATCGTGTTCGCCGTTGTCATGCTGGTGTTGAGGCGCACTCGAATCGGTCTGGACATTCGGGCGGTTTCGCAGAATCGAGCCATGGCCAAGGCGATGGGTATCCGCACGGAATGGGTGGATGCCATGACGTTTGGGCTTGGATCGGGTATCGCCGGAGTGGCGGGCGTCGCGCTCAGTCAGTTGACAAACGTTGGTCCAAATCTAGGCCAGGCTTATATTATCGACTCATTCCTGGTGGTGGTGTTTGGCGGTGTCGGGAACCTATGGGGATCGCTCATAGGTGGCATGTCGATGGGCATCTTCAACAAGCTGCTTGAGCCCTACGCCGGAGCGGTACTGGCAAAGATTTTCGTTCTTGTCGCACTCATTCTTTTCATTCAGATCCGGCCGCGCGGACTGTTCCCGCCAGCCGGCCGAGCGTCGGAGGATAAGTAGTGGAGAATAAGCGAGAAGGAGTCACTCTTTGGTATCCGAGCGCGACCGGGGATCGCGGCGGCACCTGGCTCCTCGCTGTGCTCGGTTTAGTGGCCATCGGAGTGCCCGTCTTTAACCAACTTGTGCCCGCGTCCTCCGCGGCTCACCTCTCGGTATTCGGGATCACCCTCATTGGCAAGTACCTGTGTTACGGAATGCTGGCGCTGGCCATCGATCTGATCTGGGGATATTGTGGCATCTTGAGTCTGGGGCACGCGGCTTTTTTTGCGCTTGGCGGCTACGCCATGGGCATGTACCTCATGCGACAAATCGGCTCCAGGGGTGTGTATGGCGATCCTATCCTGCCCGACTTCATGGTGTTTCTGAATTGGAAGTCTCTTCCCTGGTTTTGGCACGGCTTCAACCACTTCCCCTTTGCGCTGGCGATGATGGTGGTGGCGCCGGGCTTGTTGGCCTTCGTGTTCGGCTGGTTTGCCTTTCGATCGCGCGTCACCGGCGTGTATTTTTCGATCATCACCCAAGCGCTGACCTACGCTTTGATGCTAGCGTTTTTTCGCAACGACATGGGGTTCGGCGGCAATAACGGATTCACCGATTTTAAAGACATACTGGGTTTCGACCTACATTCCGACAGCACTCACGTGGTGTTGCTGGTGGTCACCGCCGCCTTACTCGCGGCTAGCTACCTGGCCTGCCGTGCCATTGTTGAATCGCGAGCCGGGCGAGTGATGCATGCCATTCGCGATGCCGAAAGCCGGACGCGCTTCCTCGGCTATCCGGTCGAATCGTTCAAGGTATGGATCTTCGTGTTTTCAGCGGTGGTCGCTGGTATCGCGGGCGCACTCTACGTTCCGCAGATCGGCATCATTAATCCCAGCGAGTTCGCGCCCATCAATTCGATCGAAGCGGTGATCTGGGTGGCAGTTGGAGGGCGCGGCACCCTATATGGTGCCATTGCCGGCGCGGTGCTGGTGAACTACGCTAAGACCTATCTCACCGGTGCGTTTCCAGAGGTGTGGCTGTTTGCGCTGGGTGCGCTATTTGTATTAGTAACACTGTTTCTGCCGCGCGGGATTGTTGGCCTTGTGCAGGCACGGACTAAGGACAAATGAGCGTTCGCGACAAGCGACTCTCGCTGGAGGATCTGACCGTCAGCTTCGACGGCTTTAAGGCCCTGAATAAGCTTACACTCAAAGTCGATCCCGGAGAACTGCTCTGCATCATCGGCCCGAACGGCGCCGGCAAAACGACCATGATGGATGTCATCACCGGCAAGACACGGCCCGATTCAGGCACGGCGCGCTTTGGCGACGGCATCGATCTGCTCAGGCTCTCGGAGGCTGAAATCGTGTCGGTCGGCATCGGGCGGAAGTTCCAGAAACCGACTGTGTTCGAGCGCTTGACGGTCTTTGAAAATCTTGAACTGGCGTTGGCGGGCACGCGTTCCTTTCTGAAAACGCTGCGCGCCCGAATTACGCCAGCGCAACGCGAGAGAATTGACGAAGTCCTGGAGATCATCGGCCTTTCGGCGCAGCGTTTTTCAACGGCTAGAATCCTCGCGCATGGCCAGAAACAGTGGCTCGAAATTGGCATTCTCTTGATGCAGAACCCGGAGTTGCTGCTGGTGGACGAGCCGGTGGCCGGCATGACGCCACAGGAGATTGAGCGCACGGCCGAACTGCTGCGCTCGCTGGCGGGTGAGCATTCGGTGGTGGTTGTCGAGCATGATATGTCGTTTGTTCGATCCATTGCGCAGCGCGTCACGGTGTTGCACGAGGGACGCGTCATTGCCGAGGGCGATATGGACAAAGTGCAAAGGGACCCGCGCGTGATCGAAGTTTATCTGGGAGTGTGAGCGTGCTGACAATCACCGGCCTTAACCAGTTTTACGGCGGCAGCCACACGTTGTGGGATGTGGATCTGGCCGTCACAGCAGGGTCGCGCATGTGCCTGATGGGCCGCAACGGCATGGGGAAGACGACGCTCCTAAAGTGCGTGATGGGTCTGCAGGGAGTCAGCTCGGGCGGCATCAGATTCGAAGGGACGGAGTTGCTGAAGTGCCCCGCCGAGCAACGCGCCAAGCTGGGCATTGGCTATGTGCCGCAAGGGCGGGAGATTTTTTCGCATTTGACGGTGGAGGAAAATCTGCGAATCGGCCTGGGTGTGCGCAAGAACGGACCGCGTTCAATTCCGCCGCGGATCTTCGAACTGTTTCCGGTGCTCAAGCAGATGATGAACCGGCGGGGCGGCGACCTTTCCGGCGGACAGCAACAACAACTCGCTATCGGTCGCGCTTTGGTGCTGGAACCGAAGCTGCTGATTCTGGATGAGCCGACGGAAGGGATTCAGCCGAATATTGTGCATGAAATTGGCGATATTATTTTGAGACTGAATAAAGATGAAGGGCTGACCGTGCTGCTGGTGGAGCAGAAACTTCCGTTTGCGCGACGTGTGGCGAGCGAGTTCTGCATTCTGGATAAAGGGCGGCGGGTGGCAGCGGGGGTGATCGGGGAGTTGACGGACGAAGTGGTGCAGGCGCATTTGAGTGTGTGACGCGGAGGACCTGAGCATTCGTTCGCGAGCGCCAAATTTGCTCCCATCACCCGCCGGAACGCGGATCATCGGGCCATACACTTGGGGTTCTCTTCGAAGGATGCACTACATTCTTGACTCGGTCGTATAGCTGGTCGACTTCCCAAAAGTGAGTTCTACCGCGATTCTCGCCCTCAACTAAGCGCAACCGGTCGATATACTTCTTCAAGAAAGGATCGTACAGGTCGATGAACGGCACGGCATAAAACCGATCGACGAGTGCTCGGTCGATTACACCTGCATTGTCCAGCAACCCGACCAGGTCGAAATCGCGGCAAACTTGATCAACGCATTTTCGGGCACTCTCATTGGCGATCACCTCTTCCGCAGTCATTCCAGCATCCCGCAGCCTTCTGGCTTCCCGTCGGGCAGCCCGATTCTCCGGATTTTCCAACCGATCGGCAACTTTCTGAAAGACGTCAAGCTGCTTTAGTTGCTTCGTAGCACGGAGGTTCTGTTTTGCTACTAGCAGATTGAGGTATGCCGCAACACAAGAGCCGGTTGCCGCTACGGCAGAGAAAAATATAGCTGGCCATACTGGTGGGTTCAAGCTCTCCTCCTCCTAGGCTTTTATAGCCGGTGTGTTCTTTGAGATACTCTGATTATAGTTACCGAGGAGAGCACGTGCCGGATAGTAACCTGAGCGGTTTGTTTATCGGTTTAGCGACTCTGGATATCGTTTATAGCGTTGAGGGAATGCCGGCCCGAAATTCAAAGACTGTCGCTAAACGACAAGAGTTGTACGCGGGTGGCCCAGCCTCAAATGCGGCTGCGACTTTTTCTGTCCTGGGCGGCAGCGCCACTCTTGCCACTATTATAGGTTGCCATTCCTTAGCGGACGCCATCAGGGACGATTTGGCGGGCTGCGGTGTCCGAATACTCGATCTGTTGGCAGGTAGTGCGCTTGAACCCAGTCTTTCCTCTATTTTCGTGAATAGTAATACTGGCGAACGCGCCGTCGTTTCCGCGAATGCGGCCCGCTTACCGATTGCTCCTTTCGATTCTTCCCTTATCGACGCTGCGAGTGCGCAGATTCTCCTCGTTGATGGCCATCTTATGGATGCGGCTTGCGTGGCGTCGGCCCGTGCGAACCAACTTGGTATGACGACCGTTCTCGATGGAGGCAGTTGGAAGCAGGGAACGGAGCGCCTGCTCAAATCCGTAGACGTTGCGATTTGTTCTCAGGACTTCCGAGCCCCCGGCACCGCATCCGAAGAGCAGGTTATAGAATATTTGCGCGATCTTGGCGTGAGGAGAGGAGCTATCACGCGAGGAGCAGAGGCGATCCATTTTTGGGATGGTAGTCTCGTTTCGACCCTTCCGATACCCGAAACGAAGGTGGTTGACACTTCCGGCGCGGGTGATGTATTTCATGGAGCGTTTTGCTACCGATATTGCGCCGGAGCAAAATTGTCTGAGTCGCTTCTTTACGCCGCTGAGATTGCCAGCCTGAAGTGCAGATCGTTCGGTACACGCGATTGGATTAAAGATTATGCAACGGTCAGCGTCTAGATCGGCTCAAAAAGGATATCAGGTAAATTTCTCGTTCTACCGTTGCGCACTGATCTGAGACGGTCGAGTTGCTCGCGGGCTTGAAGGGCGCTCACGCTGATCATAGTTTGAGGTTATCCCAATCGGCGGCGTGAAGACTGAATCGTTACCACCCATTCCTCATCTACGTAGTAGGAATGATGTTATCCTTCCCCTAATGACGGCCCGCAGTCACCTTCAGCAACTCGAAGCGGAAAGCATTCATGTTATGCGCGAAGTCATCGCCGAATGCCAGCGCCCCGTGCTGCTCTATTCCATTGGCAAGGACTCGTCGGTCCTGCTGCGCCTGGCGCAAAAAGCGTTTTTCCCAGGCCCGGTTCCCTTTCCCCTTCTACATATCGATACCGGCTATAAGTTCAAGGAAATGATCGACTTCCGGGATCGTTATACGGCGGAACTGGGCCTCAATCTGATCGTCCATACCAACCGCGCCGCGCTGAATGAGGGCGCCAATCCGTTCCAATGGGGGACGCAGCGCTGTTGCGGCGCGCTCAAAACCACCGCTCTGCTCGATGGCTTACGCCAAGGCGGTTTCGACGCAGCAATCGGCGGCGCGCGCCGCGACGAAGAACGCTCGCGCGCCAAAGAACGCGTCTTTTCTTTTCGCGACCAGCGCGGCCAGTGGGACCCACGCAACCAACGACCCGAGCTGTGGAACATTTTTAACACGCGCATTCATCCCGGCGAGAGCCTGCGCGTTTTCCCGCTCTCCAATTGGACCGAATTGGACGTTTGGCAATACATTCACGCTGAGAACATTCCGATCGTCCCGCTCTACTTTGCCAAGCCTCGGTTGATGCTGGTGCGAGGCGATTCACTGCTTCCTGTCGAACAACGTTTTGTGCCCCGCCTTCCTGGCGAAGAGCCTAAACTTGTCACTTGCCGCATGCGCTCGCTGGGTTGCAGCCCCTGCACCGGCGCGATCCGTTCCGAGGCCGATACCGTTCCGCGTATCATCGAGGAATTGGTCACGATGAGACTGTCAGAACGCCAGAATCGCGTTATCGATCACGATCAAGACGGCTCCATGGAAATAAAGAAGCAGGAAGGCTATTTCTAGTGGCCAGCCTGCTCGCCCCCAGTGAGTCATTCTCTGCCTTTCTCGAACTGGAAAAGAGCAAAGACCTGCTGCGCTTTACCACCGCCGGCAGCGTCGATGATGGCAAATCAACGCTCATCGGCCGGCTGCTTTACGACTCGCGCAGTATCTATGACGACCAGCTCGAATCCGCCACAAAGGCCTCGGTTGGCCGCAATGCCGGCGCCATTGATTTCTCGCTGCTGACGGACGGGCTGCGAGCAGAGCGCGAACAGGGCATTACCATCGATGTGGCGTATCGCTATTTCGCTACGCCGCGCCGCAAGTTCATCATCGCCGATACGCCCGGCCACGAGCAATACACACGCAATATGGTCACGGGCGCATCCACTGCGGAACTAGCTATCGTTCTGGTGGACGCCCGTAAGGGTGTTCTCGCACAGTCGCGCCGCCACTCTTATATAGCGGGATTATTGGGTATCGAGCGCGTGGTCATCGCCGTTAACAAAATGGATCTGGTGGGCTATGACGAAAACGTTTTCACCGCCATTGAAAAAGATTTTCGCGCCATTCTTGAGCGCTTTCCGGCGATCGAGCCATACTTTGTCCCAGTGAGTGCGTTAGCGGGCGATAACATTGTCAGTCGCAGCTGTCACATGCCTTGGTTCACGGGGCCCAGCTTATTGGAGTATCTGGAAATTGTGCCGGTAGGAGGCCGCGTTCAAACCTCCGCCTTCCGTTTTCCGGTGCAACGCGTTGTCCGGCCGAGTCATGAATTTCGCGGCTATGCCGGAACGATCGCTTCGGGCAGTGTGCGACCAGGCGACGCGGTCACTATTCTTCCTTCCGGCCGTGAAACCACGATCGAAGCTATCGTTACGTTTGATGGCAATCAGGATTACGCCTCCGCAGGTCAATCCGTCACGCTGACTCTCTCCCAGGAGATCGACCTTAGTCGCGGAGATTTCATTGTTTCCTCCCATCCCCTGCCACTGAAGTCTCACGGCGTCAAATCGATGCTGGTTTGGCTCAACGAGAAGCCGGCCGAAATTGGCAAACGTTATCGCATCAAGCACGCCTCGCGGCAGGATTGGGCCGTTCTCCGCCAAATCGATTACCGGCTGAACATCAACACGCTGGAGCAGGATGACGTCCACACTTTGGAGATGAACGCGATTGGCCAAGTCACTCTTGAGACGGCGCGCCTGCTTTGCTTTGATTGCTACACGGAAAACCGCATCACCGGCAGCTTCATTCTGATTGATCCGGCGACGAATGCCACTGTTGCGGCGGGCATGATCACGGGCGCTGCCGAAACGGGAAGCTTGGCTCCTCTGGCAGGAATATCATGGCAAGTGAAGGATGGCGCACTGGTGCTTACCTCCGAGCAGGGTTTCTCCACCAAGCCGGGTGCTTCCGGTGAGCCTCTAGCCATGGAAGACCCGGAAGCCCTGGAGGCTTTGCGCCATATGCTGAGCCGACTGCGCGTTGCGCCTTTTGCCAGCACAACCGACGCAGATTTTGAGATCTAAATGAACGCCACCTTTACCAAGACCGATGCCGCCCGCGCTGCCGTCAGCGAAGCCTTAGCCGGACACACTTCCGTATGCCTCACTTGCAGCTTTCAGTCTGAGGACATGGTGGCGCTCCATCTGGTTCGCGAACGCCTTCCCGACGTACCCGTTCTTTTTCTTGAAACGGGCTACCACTTCGCCGAAGTCTATGCGTATCGCGACGCTATGACCGCCCGCTACGGGTTGAACTTAGTCAACGTGATGCCGGAACATACGGTGGCCGAGCAGGAAGCGCAATTCGGAACCTTATATCAGACGCAACCCGATCAGTGTTGTAAGTTCCGCAAGGTCGGGCCGCTCTTTAAGGCGTTGCAGAACTACGACGTCTGGTTCACTGGCTTGCGCCGGGTGCAATCTCCCACGCGCGCGGACTTGCAAGTTTTCGATACCTTTCCTCTGCCGACGGGCAAGAAGCTGTCCAAAGTGAGTCTGCTGGCTGAGTGGTCGGACAAAGACGTTTGGGAGTTCGCCAAGCAGCAAGACATACCGCTGCTGCCGCTATATCAGGCCGGTTATACCAGCATTGGTTGCGAGCCTTGCACCGCGTTGCCCGCCGACCCCGGCAACGCACGTTCGGGACGTTGGGCCGGCCGCAAACTCGAATGCGGCATACACATTGCTGAAGGTCATTGATGGAAGTTGTATTAGGATTCATCATCGCGCTGGCGATCTCCTTAACTGGGGTGGGGGCTGGCAGTATGACGACGCCGCTTCTGGTGCTACTGCTGCATGTCTCACCTCCTACGGCTGTGGGAACTGCGCTGGCGTTTGGGGCCATTGTTAAGACTGTCTCGGTACCCTCCTACGCTTTTCGCCGGCAAGTGAACTTTCGCATTCTGGGCTTCCTCTTTGCGGGCGGCGTCCCGGGAGTTTTGATTGGCTCACTCGCTCTCGACCGGTTGAAGAATGGTCCCTATACGAAAGTGCTGTATATTGTCCTCGGTACGCTGATTGTCAGCACAGCCATTCTGCACTTATATCGTGTATTCCTCCCATCGGCGCGCCCCACGACTCGCGATCACTCTCGCTGGTTGCCTTGGATTGCCGCACCGATTGGCGCGGAGGTGGGATTCTCCTCGGCGGGTGCCGGCGCGCTCGGCTCGCTGGTTCTGCTCGGACTCACACCTCTGAGTGCTGCCGAAGTGATCGGAACGGATCTCTGTTTCGGGCTGGGACTATCGGCTATCGGCAGCCTCATTCAAGTCGGCGCGGGCAATTACGACGCTCCTTTGCTTCTCAAGCTTGTGGTAGGAGGTATTGCCGGCGCGCTCACGGGCGCCACTCTAGCCGGACGCGTTGCCCAGAAGCCGTTACGGGTAGGGCTGTTGTTGGTATTAATCGTTCTCGGCTGCCAACTGGCTTTCCACGCTTGAACGATCAGGTGCACTACTCTGCGCACCCATGCGCGTTACCGAAACTGCTCCAGCTGTCACGGCGAATTCGCACGCTGCTGGAAGATCCTGCCCTTCACTCAACGCCACTGCCAACGCGGCGTTGAAGACGTCACCCGCCGCTGTAGTGTCGACGGCCTTCACTTTCGGGGCGCGAATCAGTTGCTGCCTCTCGCCATCATTCAAGAGGCATCCCTGCTCGCCGAGCTTCACAATTATCGTACGCGGGCCCTTCGCCTGCAACGTCCGGGCAATTTCTCCCGCCTGGTTCACTGTCAAGGGACCGGGAGCAAGCCCAACCAGCATCGCCGCTTCGCTTTCGTTGGGAGTCAGAATGTCTACCGCTCTGAGCAGCTCCGACGGTAATTCGCAGCTGGGCGCTGGCGCCGGATCGAGAATAACTCTTGCCCCGCGCTTCTTGGCGTATAACGCGGAAGCGGTTACTGCCTCGATGGGGATCTCGAGTTGCAAGAGGGTCACTTGGCAACCTTCGAACAAACTCCCATCCGTCTCAATGCCTCCAGGGGCAACCTTATGATTCGCCCCAGGTGCGATGACAATGCAGTTGGCGCCGTTCTCAGCCACGAAGATAAGCGCGACACCGCTAGGACCCGCGACCGTCCGCACACCCGTCACATCGCAGCCCACGCTCGCCAGATTGCCACGTATGGCACGTCCGAAATCGTCTTCGCCCACGCGCCCCAGCATGGCCGTTGCACCGCCCAATTTTGCCGCCGCATAGGCTTGATTGGCGCCCTTGCCTCCGGGCGTGGTGAAGAAGTTGCTGCCGGTGATGGTTTCACCTGCGACGGGAATGCGCGGCGCCACTGCCACCAGATCCATGTTCAAGCTGCCGACCACGACGATGCTCGCCATTCAGGTAGCATAGCGCTCAACTGCATAGCCACTTATGCATGGAGACAAAGGTCTGCCTTGCCGCTTCCACCACTATGTCTTCTTTGTCGGCAGGTGTTTGCGCTTGCAGCGTGGCGCAGAACGAGCGCCACATTGGCCCCACCCGGATACCATAACTGGAAAAAAAAGCGGCGCCGCGCCGCGCGGACAAGCCCAGTATTTGCTCCAGCTGCCGCGAGATCACTTGCCCTCCGAGGGTTGCACCCTCTGTTACATACAAGCCTCCCAGGAGGTTGGGCCATTTTAAGCAATCCGGCAGCGCGTTGCAGCGGGGCAGCTTTGCCGGTATGCTGCCTAAGTAAGTCAGATCTTCCAATAATTTTGGAATTTTGCTGCGAGCCTGCGCAAATTCCGGTAAATGTTCGGCCAGTAAGGGCTTGATGGCGTGCTCCCACGGTTGATAGAAACCGTAAAACAACTCCACGATACTCCGGTATCGTTCCAGAGTCAGATCGGGGCGGAGGAGATTCAAATCTCGCTCCAGGCTCTCATGTACATCGCGGGTCTCGCTTTTGAGCCTCAGAAGCAACGTTCTCGGGGCCTGCGGCGAGTCGTGAGCCATCTTGACCGAGGGACTGGTCATGTGGTGGCAATTTAGCGGGACTTCTTCATCATACTCGACGCGGCTAACTATCGTCGCTTGCCGTCGCTTCTTCATGCGCAAGACGCGGGACGTGACCTCCAACTCCCACCCGATAGAATGGTCTCCGCGCGGGATGCACATAAGAGAATTGTTCGACCTGACAGCTAATGTGGCCATCGTCACCGGGGGTGCCACGGGCTTGGGCAGACAGATGGCCGAAGCGCTGTCCGAAGCCGGCGCCAAGCTGGTTCTCTGCGCGCGCAACAAAGAGCGCTGTGACCTGGCCGCTGGCGAGCTGCGAAAATCGGGGGCCGAGGTTCTCTCGTTAGCCTGCGACGTCAAGAAACCTGAAAGCATTCAGACCGTGGTGGATGAGACCGCTGCGCTCTTTGGACGTATCGATATCCTGATCAACAACGCGGGCACTTCGTGGGGCGCTCCCATCGAAGAAATGAAGCTCGAGCAGTGGAACAAAGTGATGGACACAAACATGACCGGCGCGTTCCTCTTCTGCCAGGCAGTGGGTAAAGTAATGTTGCCACAAAAGCGCGGCAAGATCATTAACATTGCTTCGGTCGCCGGTTTGCGCGGCTCGCCAGCCGAGTTTCAAGCCATCGGCTATCAGGCCAGCAAAGGCGCCCTCATTGCTTTCACCAAAGACCTGGCATGCAAATGGGCTGCCCACAACATTTACGTCAACGCCATCGCCCCTGGCTGGTTTCCCACGAACATGTCTGGAGCCGTAATAGAGCGCAACCGGGAAGCCTTGCGCCGAAGAATTCCGCTCGACCGCTTCGGCGGGGAGAATGATTTGAAAGGCGCAGCCGTCTTCTTGGCCTCTGCCGCTTCCGATTTCATCACTGGCCACATCTTGGTTGTGGACGGCGGCCAAACGGCCTGGTGATCGACGTGCCGGCCGACACCGAACCAGTCCGCGGCGGCGAAGAGCTGGATATAGAAGCGCTTTCTTCCTATCTTCGCGGAAAAGTAGCAGGAGCGGAGTCCGGTATCGCCGTGACCCAATTCCCGAAAGGGCATTCCAATTTAACGTACTTGCTGCGCGCCGGAACCCACGAATACGTCTTGCGCCGCGGACCTTTGGGCCCGGTTCCGCCGAAAGCCCACGACATGGCACGCGAATATCGCATTCTGGCGGCGGTCCATCCACACTTCCCGGAAGCGCCGCGTGTTTTCCATTTATGTGAAGACACAGCCGTCACAGGCGCTGTCTTTTTCTTGATGGAGCGGCGTCATGGCTTGGTATTGCGCGAATCGGTTCCTGCCGAACTCTCGCTGACACCTGACGACCCGCGTCGCATTAGCGAAGCGTTCATAGAAGGTCTGGTGCGGCTGCACGCTATTGATGTTGTCCAGACTGGTTTGATCTCCCTAGGTAAGCCCGCCGGTTTTCTCGAGCGCCAAGTGGAGGGTTGGGCTGCGCGCTGGCAAATGGCTCAAACCAACGAACTCGAGATTATGGACGGCGTGATTCGCTGGTTGCGCGCGCAGCGTCCGGCGTCCGGTAATCCAACGCTGGTGCACAACGACTATAAGCTCGACAATATTATGCTGCCTTTTCATGACTTCGATCGAATGGAAGCTGTCTTGGATTGGGAGATGACAACCGTGGGCGACCCGCTCGCCGATGTGGGGCTGAGCTTATGCTACTGGCTAACGCCCCCGGTTATTAGCTTAGAAACCGGCTGGCACACCCGCGAACAGTTCATCAACCGCTACGCCGAGCTAAGCGGGCGCGACCTTCGAAACATTGGCTACTACGAAGTGCTTGGCGTTTTCAAACTGGCCGTGATCCTGCAACAAATCTATTACCGTTTCCGGCGTGGCCAAACAACTGATAAACGCTTCGAAAATTTCCATGAGCGTGTGAACTCACTCGCACGAACCGCCGCCCGCTTGGCGGAACAGTATGCCTGAACGCCGTCTCGATACAATCACCGCACTATGCACCGCTTGGAAACCAAGTTTGAAATCGCCGATGCGATTGCCACGATCACGCTCAACCGCCCTGACAAACTGAACGCCTGGACCGAGATTATGGAACAGGAAGTTCGTTCAGCCATGCTCGAAGCAGACCAAGACGAAGGTGTGCGCGCCATCATCGTGACCGGCGAAGGCCGCGGTTTCTGCGCCGGCGCCGATATGGCGCTCCTCAAAGACCTCGCTGAACACGGCGCGGCGGGCCGAGTGCCCCAAACTCCTAGCAACGCCGGCGATTTCGCACAAAAATATTCCTATTTTCCTGCACTATCCAAGCCCGTCATCGCCGCCATCAACGGCCCTGCAGTCGGCCTTGGCTTCATTCTCACGCTCTACTGCGATCTGCGTTTCGCATCCGACACCGCCAAATTCAGCACCACCTTCGCGCGCCGCGGCCTCATCGCCGAATATGGCATCGCCTGGATGCTCCCCCGCCTAATCGGCTTGCCCCACGCCATCGATCTGCTTTTCTCCGCCCGCACCATCGACGCCGCTGAGGCTCTCCGCATTGGCCTCGTCAACCAAGTCTTTCCGCCCGAAACTTTCACCGACGCCGTGCGCCAATACGTCCGCGATCTGGTCACTCTTTCCAGCCCTCGCTCCGTGCGAGTCATGAAACGCCAGATCTACCACGGCCTCTCGCAAACCTTGGCCGAAGCCTCGCAATGGGCCGACCGCGAAATTCTCGAGAGCCTGGCATCCGAGGATTTCAAAGAAGGCGTTGCCCACTTTCGTGAAAAGCGCCCGCCCGTGTTCACAGGCCGATAGACTGCCATGCAAGATCTTCGCCAGCAACTCCTTGCCTTCATGGACCAGCACGTCTACCCCAACGAAACGCGCTATCTCGAAGAGATTGAGCGCAACCGCTGGCTGCCGTCTCCTCTCATTGAGGAACTCAAGCCGAAAGCACGCACCGCCGGCTTGTGGAACCTATTTCTGCCCGACACCGAATTCGGCGCCGGTCTCAGCAACGCCCAATACGCACCCCTTTGCGAAATCATGGGCCGTAGCGTCATGGCGCCCGAGATCTTCAACTGCTCCGCGCCCGACACCGGCAATATGGAGGTGCTCGCCCGCTATGGCACCGCCCAACAGAAAGAGCGTTGGCTTAAACCCCTGCTTGCCGGCGAAATCCGTTCCTGCTTCGCCATGACCGAACCCGCCGTGGCTTCGTCTGACGCCACCAACATCCAGGCCAGCATCGTTCGTCAGGGCGCCGAGTATCTCATCAACGGCCGCAAATGGTGGATCTCCGGCGCGGCCGATCCCCGCTGCCAAATCGCGATCTTCATGGGCAAAACCGATCCAGCGGCTCCCACTCACCAACAGCAATCCATGATCCTCGTGCCCATGGATACTCCCGGCGTCCACGTCGAGCGCGTCCTTACCGTATTCGGCTACGATCACGCCCCGCACGGCCACGCCGAAATCACCTTTGATCACGTCCGCGTTCCCGCCGCCAACCTTCTTTTGGGCGAAGGACGAGGCTTCGAAATTGCCCAAAATCGCCTGGGCCCAGGCCGCATTCACCATTGCATGCGCTGTATCGGCGTGGCCGAACGCGCTCTTGAGACGATGTGCCGCCGCGTCTCGTCCCGCATCGCCTTCGGCAAACCGCTTGCCGAGCAAGGCCTCATCCGCGCCGAAATTGCCCAATCGCGCATAGAGATCGACCAAGCGCGTTTACTCACACTGAAAGCCGCCGAGATGATGGATGCTTTCGGCAACAAAGCGGCCCGTGCCGAAATCGCCATGATCAAAGTGGTGGCTCCGAATATGGCGCTTCGGGTCCTGGATCGAGCCATCCAAGCGCATGGCGCCGCCGGGGTGTCGCAAGATATCTTCCTAGCGGCTGCCTGGGCCAACATTCGTACTCTCCGCCTCGCTGATGGGCCCGATGAAGTCCACCTTGAAACAATCGCTAAACTCGAACTGAAAAAAATGCCGTACTGAGTTGTCTACCGCGTAAAATGTACGACGAAAGTCTGTTCCAGCACCCCAGGCGTTTTCGCACTCTATCTTGCAATGAAAACGCCCTCGTATCTTCGTAATCTTATGATTTTAAATCCAGTTGCTGGGCAGCCTTGTTTGCCGAACTACTTCTCCCTGTTGGAACTACCTAGTACTCATTCCCGCTTGTGCGTGCTCGGATCGCATGTTATCAATGTAGTACGCGATTTGTCCTAAGCGTACACTTCAGCCTCTTCTAGCAAAGGAGGTTTGGGACTGAAAAGGCGAAGCTTGCCCGGATTACTACAACCTAATTCGTGCAGTTATCTTTCAGCCCACCCCGCTTGAATCCATTCGAACCCGGTCATTACTAGTACTGTATCACTGCCCAGGCTAACGTTAGTAGCTCTGGTACTAACGGAATCCGGCACTTTTAGTGTAATCTGTTAAAACGTAAGCAGTTTCCGAATTCTAAGGAGGAGTCATTTCCATGTACAAATTTAGTTTTCTTTCGCGCTGCGCCGTCATGGCGTTAGCACTTCCCATCGCTGGTTTCTCTGCTGTCAACAATGTCGGCATTACGGTCAGCACAACGGACGCAGGACCCCCCGCCGGTAGCACACCCACCGTTGTCGGGTATGGAACCAACAGCGCCGCAACCTTGGCAGCTAATGCCCTGGGATTTGGCGGCACAAGTAGCGGCAGCTACAGCTTCAACGTTACAGCCGCCGACGGCGATATATACAACGTTGCAGGCACCTTCAATAACACATTCCTCAGCGGTACTCTCCTGGGCTTCTTCCCCACGGTTACCTACGAGGGGAATTCTACGCCCGGCCATCCGACTGCCATATCTTCGGACACCATCACACTGAATCTTCTGCAAGACTTCACGTTTCCGGGTTCGTCCATTTCATGGGCCGGAAATTATAACGAAGACCTTCCGCTGGTGCTTCCAGTGGCTGGCAGCTCCGCGAGCGGCCAGGTTCTATACAGCACCGTCACTTCCACCGGTACAACCGTTGACGCAGGCGGAACGGTTGGAGAGCTCGGTCCGGTTTTCGGAACCGGGATGTATGATCTCAAGGGAACGAACAACATCAGCCCGCTTGACGGCAACTATCTGGCTAGCGACTTCCAGTTCACCTTCACCTTTCCGGGTGGCACTGGTACACCAGTAGGCGGCTCTATCTCTTCGCCCGCCGTCCCTGAACCCGCCCAAACCATTCCAACCGCCCTCGGTCTGGCTGGCCTGCTCCTCCTCGGCGCTCGCAAGCTTCGCTTGGGGAACACCAAGTAATAAAGGAGTAATAATCATGGCGTACAATAACGATATGGATCATCAAGCCAATAGCCAACCCGCCGAGACTGACTCGTCCACGGACAAGCAGAATCGCCGGGAACTCGTAACTAAGCTCGGCAAGTTTGCCGCCTATGCCGCCCCGTTCACCGTCATGGCGCTCAACAGCAAAGCCGGTACCTCCAGCGGCCCTGGCCCCCATCACAAGTAAGCCGTTTTGAAGCTAGTTGTGGATGCGGCTCCTCCCGCCCCTTCCTGTCGCAACCTGGGACTTTGAAATTAATGCCGTCCCAGGCAAATCGGGCGAGGGCGAATCCGGTTTGGTAGTCGCCCGTCCAGACTACCCAAGCCTGTTTATTCTGAATCATACGGCCCGTTTCATTTGGGGAAATCTCCAGAGAGGCGGACCTTTTGATTTTCTGGTCGAGTTATATGCCAGACAATTCGGCATTCCGCACACTCAAGCTGCTGCCGATGTTTCGTTAACGCTCGACTCTTGGCTCCAGGGTTTACTTTCACCTGTCAGGGCAACCCAGCACGTTGCCTTACCCCTTGTTCCGCCTTCCTCCAGCAGTTCGTTTGCCGCTGATTATCGTCTCGGCCTCAAGCATTTCCGCCTGATTGTCCACGACCGCGATTTCGTAGAAGAAATCTGCCCCCGGCTTGCCCATCTCGCCGCAAACCGGCGAACTCCCGACATCACGTTCCAAGTATTCCGCCACGAAGGCCTCATTTGGGTCTTTTGTGGCGAAGCTTCCATTGGCGCGGAACCTGAAGTCTCGGTAGCTCGCACTATTCTTCTTCAGGAAATGGCCCGCCTGGCTCGTCCTGATACGAATTGGCTTGCCATCCTGCACGCCGCCGCCTGCGGTACTTCTCGTCGTTGCATTATCCTGCCCGCCGCCACCAACTCCGGCAAGAGTACTCTGACCGCTGCCCTAATGCACAGTGGTTTGTACGTATTTTCCGATGACTCCGCCGCCATTGACCGCCAAACCGCCCAAGTCGTCTCTCTCCCGTTCGCCCTTATGCTTCGCGAAGGAAGCTGGCCCGTCCTGTCACCTTACTTTCCTGAGCTCCCTTCGGCCCCTACTTTTTACCGAAATGGAGATTACGTCCGCTTCTTGCGTCCTCGCTACGATCCGGCCATAAACGCTCTCGCTCCTGAATGTCTGCTGTTTGCGCACTACCAACCGGGGGTCCCCGTCCATGTCCAGACCCTCACTACGTTTGAAGCCCTCCTTGGCCTTCAGAATTCGGGGTTCTGGGTGCCTCACGATCAGGAAAGCATCGGCCAATTTCTGTGCTGGCTTCAATCTCTGCCAGCCTATCAGCTTACCTACTCCCACCTCTCCGACGCCATCCCCATCGTCCATCGCCTCCTGACGTAGCGTCGTGAGATATCTGGCCAATTTCTTTCCAGTACTAGTACTGCAAGCCTCACCTTACTCCCTTGGTCTGCAATCGTATACATGGTAAAACAGAGTTGTCACCGCGTTTCTCTGGTCTTCAGAGGACAGTCAATGGGACCAAAACGGCGGTAGCTTGTTCTCTTTCGTTTGACAGCTTCCAACCTTGGCTTTCCTCTGTCTTCCCCCCTTTTCCATTCATGTCTCTTGAATCCAGAAACCGCATGGTAAGCTTCCGTCTCTCGGCGGAGGAATATGAGAAATTCCGCGAATTCTGCTTTACGAGCGGCATTCGCAGTGTTTCGGAAATGGCGCGCGTCGCCATAAACACTTTGGTCCAGGAGCCGGGCCGTGCCGGACGCGAATCCCTGGAAGCTCGCGTCTCTGACCTCGAAGGCCGTCTTCACATCCTTGCCCTTGAAATTAAAAGTCTGAACCAACATCGCCATCAACTCGCTCACGCCGAGTTCAAGCAAAATGGTGCTGGAACTTAGCTTCCGTTCTGGTATTTCCTCATGGGTGCTCTACCGCAAATGCGTTCGGCCAAAGTGCAGCAGGAAAAGTCGGTCCGTTTACTCGATACCTCCCGCATCGCGATCGGACGTGCGCTTATTGATGTCTGCTCATTCCAACAAGCGCAAGCCGCCGTCTTGGCCCATGCGACGAGTCGATCCGAATCGGCGTGCGTATTGACTCCCAATGCTCAGCACGTTGTTCTGCTCGACCAAGACCGCCATTTTCGTGAAATCTACGATTCCGCTGCTCTTGTCGTACCCGACGGCGCATCGCTTCTTCTCGCAGCCCACTTCCTCGGTCGTTCGCTCAAAGAACGAGTCGCTGGCGTAGACCTCTTCGAATCGCTCTGCGCTGGCGCTGCCGCTGCCGGCCTGAAGGTGTTCTTTCTCGGTGGCCGGCCTGGTTCCGCCGATCTCGCCGCGGTCGTCCTCCGCCGGCGTTACCCCGGCCTCACCGTCGAAACCTACTGTCCACCCTTCGGCTTCGAGAGCGATCTCGCCGAACTAAGCCGCGTAGACGCGATCATCCGCCGCTTCGCGCCAAATATCGTCTTCGTTGGCCTCGGTGCCCCGAAACAGGAATATTGGATGTACGATCACGGGCGCAAGCTCGGCCCCAGCGTTTTGATCGGCGTGGGCGGCAGCTTCGAACTCGTCACTGGCATCGTGCGGCGCGCGCCACGCTGGCTGCAGGCCATCGGCTTCGAATGGCTGCATCGCCTCTGCATGGAACCGCGCCGCTTGTGGCGTCGCTATCTCTTCGGCAATCTCCAATTCCTGAAAATCGTCCTCCAGCAACGCCTGTCTTAAACCGTCGCCCCTTATTTTATCCGTGTTTATCCGTATTCATCTGTGGCTATTGTTCTTTTTAACGTGACTGACATCCATTGCCACATCCTGCCAGGTGTTGATGACGGCTCCAAAGACTGGGAAACAACCCTTGAAATGTGCCGTATCGCGGCCGCCGACGGCATCCGCCACATCGTCGCTACGCCGCACGCCAATTATCGTTACGCCTATGATCGCGAGCAACACTCTGAAAGCTTGGCGCAACTCCAGCAACGCGTACCGGACATCGAGTTCTCCCTCGGTTGCGATTTTTACTTATCGGAGGACAATATCTCCGACGCTATCCGCCATCCCGAGCGCTACAGCATCGGCAACACGCCCTACATTCTCGTCGAATTTGGCGATCTCCAAACCCCCTATCAAATGACAGAAAGCCTTTTCCGTCTCCACTCTGCTGGGTTTCTCACCATTGTTTCTCACCCCGAACGGAACCCCGTCATTGATGAGCACCCCGAATTGCTGCGGGAATTCTTCGATATGGGCGCCGCTCTGCAAATCACTGCTGGTTCGCTAAATGGAGATTGGGGCCGTAAACCAAAGAAAACCTGCGAAACCCTGCTCAAGCAAGGCTTAGTTTCTCTCATCGCTTCAGATGCTCACGAAGCAAAGCGCCGGAAACCCGTAATGTCCGACGCGCGCCGCACCGCCGCCAAAATCCTTGGCACCTACGCTGCCGCCGACCTTCTTGTGCGCGATAATCCCTGCGCTGTGGTATGCAGCCGAGCCTTGGCCTAACGCCAAGAGTTCATTTCCTTTGTATTTCTCCCTGGCCATTCTTCTTAAGTCTTGATCCCTGGCCATTTCCAGTATCCAGCTCATTCCAAATCCCTATAACCAAGGCATCTCATGAACCAACCGCAACCGCCTCCTCCTACTCACGAACTGATGTTGAGGCCCCAGTCATACAGGACCATTCACGTTCCTCACCCTCAACCCCCTGAAAAAGAGCTTACGATCCACGACCTCCTGAGCGTATTTGTCCGCCGCCGCGCCATTGTTCTGGCTACACTCGCCCTGTTTGTCACTGCCGCCTCCCTCATCTGCGTTTTCAGCACCCGCCGCTATTCGGCTACTGCCGAGATCCAAGTTCAAAAAGAGTCCGGCTCTCAGCTTGGTCTCGAGTCCCCCGGCGGCGAATCCAGCGCCTACTCCGATGCTCTCCAGGACACCATCTCCCTTCAAACTCAGGCAAATATTCTTGAATCGGACTCCCTCGCTCTCAAGGTAATCCATGACCTTGACTTAGTGTCCACGCCTGATTTCAAACCAACCTTCAATCCAGTCGGTTGGGTGCTCGGTCTCATTTCTCCCGCTGGCGCGACGGACGCCCAACTCGGCCCTGCGAGTCAGGCGGACCTGGGCTTATCTCCCCGCCAGCGCATGTCCGTCCTCAGCGTTTTCGCTAAGAACCTGACTGTCAAGCCGGTAGCTGGCACACGCCTCATAGACATTTCATACCTTAGCTCCAGCCCTCGGCTCGCTGCCGACGTCGTCAATCATCTCGTACAAGGTCTTAGCGACTACAACTTCGAAACCCGTCACAACGCCACTGCTCGTACCGCCGATTATCTAACCGCCCAACTTGCGGATCTGCGCAAGCAGAGTGAAGAAATGCAAGCCCAGCTGGCACGCGCCCAGCGCGATTCCGGCGTCCTAAGCTTGGGCGGCGTGGACGCGCAGGGCCGCGAACAAGTCTATAGTTCGGTGCTCGATAAACTGCAGCAAGCCACCACCGCCTATACTCAAGCGCAATCCAACCGCATCGCCAAAGACGCTGTCTACCAAGCCGCAAAAACCGGCGACCCCGAAGCCGTTTCTAGCCTGAGCGGTGGCGCGGGATTGAACAGTTCTGGCACCGAGGGCGCCCTCGGTCTGATCCAAAGCCTGCGCATGCAGCAAAGTACGCTCAAGGCTCAGCTCGCCGAAGTCTCCGCCAAGTTCGGTCCCGCCTATCCAAAGCTTTCTGAGATGCAACAACAACTCGACACGCTCGACGGCTCCATCGCTACGGAAGTCGCGCGCCTAGCTGATCGCGCCAAGAACGACGCCGAAGTCGCCCGTGGCGTAGAGGACAATACCCGCAAGGTGTACCTCGATCTCAAAGCGCAAGCGGACAGTCTGGGCGACAAAACCACTGCCTACACGATCCTGCGCCAGGAAGCCGATCAGAGCCGCACGCTTTACGAAACCCTATTCAAGCAACTTAAGCAAGCAGGTGTCTTGGCCGATTTCAAAGTCAACGATATTTCGATCGTCGACTCGGCCCGCATCCCTGCCCGGCCGGCAAAGCCGAACGTGCTAATGTACTTGGCAGCTTCCCTCGCAGGCGGACTCTTTTTCGGCGCATGCGCCGCTTTCCTCCGGGATACGCTCGATAACAAAATTCGCAGTCTGCCTGATCTCGAAGCCCAAATAGGCGAGGTTCCCCTCGGCGTTCTGCCCTTCCATGAGATGAAGGCCCAGCGGGGACAACCCACGCGCGCTCTCCCCAAGAGAGCCGACTTCCGACAATCTCTCCCTCGAGCCTGTCGTCGGGACGGTGCTGATTAAAGACGAAAATTCCCGCCTGGCGGCATTGACCGATCCATGGTCTGCATACGTCGAGAGCATCCGTGCCCTGCGCACCTCAATTCTGCTGTCGCGTGGCGGCTCGCCCCCACAAGTCATTCTGGTCACCAGTTCAGTAGCGGCCGAGGGCAAAAGCATGTTGAGCGTCAATCTGGCAACCCTCTTAGCCCAACAAGGAAAACAGGTGCTGCTGATTGATGGCGATTTGCGCCGTCCCACACTGCACCGAACCCTGCACATCCCCAATGACGAGGGCCTCAGTTCTTTCCTCGCGGGCACCAGCAACATTGACGATCCGGCGGATGTGGGCGTCACCACTCAGGAATTGCCCAGCCTCACCATCCTGACAGCCGGCCCCGTCCCCCCCTACCCCGCCGAACTACTCGGTTCCGAGCAAATGCGCCAAGCCATCGCGGCATGGCGCCTGCACTTCGACTTTATCCTGATCGATGCCGCGCCCGTTCTGCCCGTGACAGACTCCGTCGTCCTCGAGCACAATGGTCGATTTCACCCTCCTAATAGCCCGCCACGGGATGACCGAGCGCCAATCTCTCGATCGCAGCTATCGCATGCTCCAAACGCAAATAGAGCGCAGCAAAATCGGCATCGTCCTCAACGCGGTACGGCGCGATTCCAGCACATATTACCAATATTACGGCTATAAAGATTCTGTTTACTACGGGAGCAAAAGTAATGCATAGGAAACTACTCTCTTCGGTCCTCATCCTTTTCGCCGGTGCGGGTCTGGGTCTGGCTCAGGAAAGCCTTCTCATCGGACCGGGCGATACCCTTCACATCCGGGTGTTTGATACGCCCGAAATGGAACAGCATCCGCGCGTAACTGACGCCGGCACCGTTCCCCTACTGTTCATTGGCGATGTCAAAGTAGCAGGCCTCACGCCCGGCGATGCCGCCACTCTGATCGAAAACACTCTCAAAGAGAAACAGTACATGTTGCATCCCCGTGTTGCAGTCACGATCGAAGACATCAACACGCAGATCTCCATTCTGGGCCAAGTAAAAGACCCCGGAATGTACGTCATTAACACTCCAACCTCCATCCTTTCAGTGCTCTCAATAGCCGGTGGCCTAACCGATCTTGCCGATCGCCACATTGCCATCGAGCGTCACGGCGATGCGCAGAACAAAATCGAATATTTCCTGTCAAACACCTCCAAAGAGGCAATCGACAACCAAGTCTTTGTGTATCCCGGCGACACCGTACTCGTGCCCAAGGCGGGAGTCGTATATGTGCTCGGAGACGTAGGGAAGCCGGGCGGATTTCCAATGTCTGACAACAACTCGCAAATAACAGTCCTGCAAGCGCTGGCGTTAGCTGGCGCTGCCAACAAAACCGCCATCCTCGGGAAAGCCAGACTGGTCCGCAAAGGACCCGGCGGCCCAGCCGAAGTGCCCATGGAACTCTCCTCCATACAGAAAGGGAAAGCCAGCGATATTCAGATGCAGCCCGACGATATCCTCTACGTCCCGTCGAGCGTGATCAAAGGTATCATGACTAACAGTTCAAACATCGTTGCCGCCGCGGCCTCGGCGGTGATCTACCATCCTTAGGCGAAATTGCCGAACGGTGCGCAGCGTCGCCCGGGGCGCGGCACGGGCGGTTATTATCTCCTCGGCCGCAACGCGAATTCCTCCCAGATGGCAGATTATCCATCCATTTTCGTGTCCGCTTGGTAAGGAATGCGTCTGAATGTCACATAGCCCGCTAGTGGATGAACTTTGGAGGGCCAAAGCCGCCCTAAAACGTTCTGGGAAATCGCTCTTTCGGCCTCTGCTCTATCGCTACGCACCGATAGGGCTGCAGCCAGAACGGCTTCAATTCTGGCTGCGAACATTGATCGACACCATACCGGTCGAAGGAGCTGTCTCAAAGCAATCGACGTTTCCTTGTAACGCTTACGCTCTTCGTTCATTACCTGTATTGCTGAAGGCGTGTTGAAAGGGAGCGGCCGGATGATCGTCGGCTCGGTGACCCCCGAGGTCTATCGCAAGATCGAGGAATACGCGCGAAAAGGGGCGGGCGCCGAAACCGCGCCAATTGCGCCGGGACCTCTGAGCGCCGCCGCGTCAGGCGTGAAAGCGTCGCCAGAACAAACCGTAAACACGACCCCAGCGATGGGAGCATCCAGCGCCCCCGGGAAGCCCGAGCTGCCGCTCGCGCCGCCAGACCCCTGGAAGGCGCTGCGCGTCGGCGCACGCGTGCTCGCCGCCTATTGGAACGACAAAAAGGAATTCGAAGGCTTCTGGATTGCGACCGTGAAGCGGATCGACGCCGGCGAGTTCACCCTCGAATGGTTCGAGGCGCCGGAATACCCCGCGTTCAAAGCGCCGCCCAAGAACGTCGCGCTCGTCCATCCCGAGTTTCGTCCGTCGGGCAAATGACGGGCTGAGCTCGCTCCACTTCCAGACTTCACTGGGGCGGCCTTCGGGTCGCCCTTTCCTTTCCGCCAGCCCCGCGACCGGGCGGCCGCCATCCCCCCCCAACATCAAGAGGCCGATCCATGACCAGCATCGCCATGTCCAAAGCCGACCGCATCCGCGAATTGAACGACGCCTTCCGCCGCACCTTCGTCGGCGGCGCGGTCATGATCACCGCCGGCGTCGAGGCCATGCCCAGCGAACAACGCCGTTCGCTCTTACAGAAGGTCAGATCCTTCGACGCTTTCAGCGAGGACAACGATCCCCATGGCGAACACGACTTCGGCTCGGTCGACGAAGGCGACGTCCGCTGCTTCTGGAAGATCGAATATTACGACCGCGCGACCGAATTCGGCTCGCCCGATCCCGCCGACCCGGCCGTCACGACGCGCGTCCTGACCATCATGCGCGCCGACGAATATTGAGCGCCCATCGCTCCCATTGGCGATCCTAGCGACGCCCCAGGCCTTCGCGCCGCGCCATCTTTCAGCCCATGGCCTGACCGCGTCCCAGCGGCCATTCGGCGAGCGCAAGACGCAGCGCCTTCCTGCCTCGTGATCATCCTCAAAGCGACGAACGATTGCGTCCGTGACCCCCCTTAACAGCCCCAGGAGTATCTCTCCATGCCCGGCAAACAAGCCAAAGTCGTCACGCCGCCCATGCTGAAACGCATGCTGCGGCACGTCTCCCATTCCTCGTTCCCCGCCCGCGACCGCGCCATGATCCTGCTCTCGACCAAGGCCGGGCTGCGGGCCTGCGAGATCGCCGGGCTCGATTGGTCGATGGTGCTCGACGCCGCAGGGTCGCGTGTCCGGCACGATCCACGTCCGCGACATCATCGCGAAGAAGCGCCGGCGGCCGGCGGATTCCGATGCACCCCGATCTGCGCCGGGCGCTCGAGGAGCTCCGCCGACCACGAGCCCGTCGGGCCCGGTGATCCGCTCCTATCGCGGCGGGCCCCTGAAGGCGAACAGCGTCGTCAATTGGTTCGTCGCCCTGTTCAGGAGCTTGGCTTCGAGGGCTGCTCGTCGCATTCCGGTCGGCGCAGCTTCATCACCATGGCCGCGCGCAACATCCACCGCTCCGGATGCAGCCTGCGCGACGTGCAGCTGCTCGCGGGCCATAGCTCCATCGAGACCACCGAGGGCTACATCGACGGCGACACCTGCGCGCAACGGAAATTGGTGGGCCTGCTGTAGCCATCAACCGCTTGGGCTTGCCGCGTCAGGCCTTTGGCGGACGCCGCGAGCGAGCGCGCCAGTCTCAAGAGCCCAGCCGGCTTTCCGCCTCGCCATCGCCCGATCGCCGCCTCCGTGTCCGACGCAGGGCGCCGACATTGGGCGATTTTCAAGAGGACATCATCGTGCACGCTTATGAACGTTCGATCATACGACGTTACCTTGCCAACGCCCTGAAATCGAAACGCCGTGAAAGCGGCGATCGTCCCACCAGAGCGTCTTCATGCTTGGATTGGCGCGCATCATCGTTCACTTCGGGCTGCCCCGCTGAGAGGCAAGCGCGAAGCTTGCGTTGACGGGTATTGCGACGGCGCGGTCGCGAAGCTCAAACTCAAGGCGGAATGGAGAAAATGGCGCGCGGCGGCGATCGTGTCGGTCGGCGAGCCCAAGCCGCCGATTTCGCCGCTGCAAGAACGCATCAACTGGCTCAGCGAGGTCTGCGAACTCAATCCGTCGCAACAATTCCTCCTAAGCCTCTTCGCACGGATCGCGCGCATTCGGCAGGTGCGCGAGCTGCTCGCGGCGATCAATAGACAGGACTATCAGCCAGAACAATTCGACGACTCGAACTCCGTCCCCTTCTCGACGCGCAGGTCGAACGAAGGGATTTGTCGGAGACGGGCTTCTCACCCGGTTCGGCTTGATCGAAAGAGACGATAGCGACAACTTCCAACTTTCTGAACTCGTCGACAGCATTGCTCTCTAGGAGACGTCTGCCGCCGAAACATTCGGGCGCTTCTCCTCGGGACGCCGGCGGTCGCTTCGCTGAGCTGGGACGACTTTGCCCATCTTGGCGAGTTGCGCGATCTTGCCGCGCGCATCGTGGCCCCTCGGAGTGACCACGCGCCCAACGCCGCGAATATTCTGATCTACGGGCCGCCGGGAACCGGCAAGAGCAGCGATA
>CAVXRP010000031.1:0-8660 GCA_963764105.1 Bryobacterales bacterium | reverse complement strand
GCACCGTGACTGACCTGGAATTAGGCGATCGGGTGGCTTATGGCGGCGAAGGCACCGGTCATGCCGAAACCATCATCACCGGCCGAAATTTGGTCGCGCGCGTCCCAGCGGACGTCAAACTCGATCATGCCTGTTTCGCCACGCTCGGCAGCATCGCCCTGAATGCCGTGCGCATCGCGAATATCAGCCTGGGCGATCGTGTTGTGGTCATCGGTTTAGGCTTGGTGGGCCAACTCGTTTCGCAGCTCGCGCGCTTGCAAGGAGCGGTTGTCATTGCCACTGATCTGCGCACGGATCGCGTGCAACTCGCGCACGATCTCGGCGCGCACTGAACCCATCTTTGGCGGCTCGCTGAAAGAAGGCGTCGCCGGAATCACCGACGGCAAAGGCGCCGATTGCGTCATCATCGCCGCCGCAGCTAAATCGACGATTCCCTGTAAGCTCGCTCTGGAAGTTTGCCGTGATCGCGGCCGCATCGTCGTCTTAGGCGCGGTGGAAATGAGCTTTCCCTGGAACGACATGTACCTGAAGGAAATTCAGTTGTTCATGTCGCGCGCGTACGGCCCCGGCAGTTACGATCCGGCTTACGAGCGTCAAGGGCAAGATTATCCGTATTCTTACATCCGCTGGACCGAAAACCGCAACATGGAGGAATTCCTCCGGCTCGTTGGCCGCGGCGATGTCAAAATTGAGCCGCTCATCACCCACCGTTTTCCGCTCGCCGACGGCCCGAAAGCCTACGCCACCATCATGGACCCGGCTTCCAACAGCCTGGCCGTCGTCCTGCAATACAAGACCGAAGATTCACCCGCTGCCGCCGCGCAATTTCAAGCGAATCGCACCGTCTCCTTCGACGCCAGCAAGAAAAAAGAAGGCGCTCTCGGCATCGCCCTCATTGGCGCCGGCAACTTAGCTCGCTGGGCTCATCTGCCGAACATCAAAAAGATTTCCAACTCCAGCTTGCGCGCCATTCATTCGAATAACGGCGTGCGCGGTAAGAGCTATGGCGCGCGCTTTGGCGCCGCGTATTGCACCACCGATTACAAACAGATTCTCAACGATCCGGAAGTGAATCTGGTATTCATCACCAGCCGCAATCAACATCACGGCCCGCAAGCGCTCGAAGCGTTGCGCGCCGGCAAACACGTCTTTGTGGAAAAGCCCATGGCCATTACCGAAGAGGAGTGCCGCGACCTCGTGCATGCCTCCCGCGAAACCGGCTGTCATCTCACCGTCGGTTTCAATCGCCGCTTCGCGCCCTTCTACAAACCGCTCAAAGCGCAACTGACCAAACGCAATGGCCCCGCCGTAGTCAGTTGCCGCGTTAACTCGCCCGGTATCTCGGGTGCGTATTGGATGGCCGATCCTGCTATCGGCGGCGCGATTCTCGGCGAAGCCTGCCACTTTGTCGACCTGATGTACTGGCTGCTCGATTCCGAACCCATCAGCGTTTCCGCTTATTCGTTGCCCACCGGAAAGCAAGACCCCGTAGGCGAGAATAACCTAGTCGCTTCGTTCCTGTTCGCCGATGGCTCCATTGGCAACCTTACCTATTCAACCATCGGCAGCCGCACGTCCGGCGGTGAATTGGTCGAAATTTTTATGCAAGGCATGGGCATGCAAAGCGAAGATTTCAAGCGCCTGACCACTGCCGGCTCTATCCGCCGTACGCGCAAAAAAATGTTCGCCGAAAAAGGTTATGGCGCACAGATTGACGAGTTCGTCGCCGATCTCCGCAGCGGCAAGACTCCCGGCGTCACCGTGCGCGATGGCGCGCGTGCGACCATCGTCTGCTTGCGCATGCTCGAATCCGCCAAAGAACGCCGGCCGTTCTCGATTGATTGGGAAAGTATCGTCGCGTAATTTCTGACGCAAAATGGCTGAACCTGTACCCGTCCTGCTCATGGTCCGCGAGCTCGGCATCGGCGGCTGTGAACGCGACCTCGCCAAGCTGGCCAAGACTCTCGACCGCGCGCAATTCTTCCCGCACGTCGGTTGCTTCCACTCAGATGGCTTGCGCTCCGACGAGTTACGCGCCGCCGGCGTTCCCATCGTGCGCTTCCCCGTGCGCTCGTTTCAATCCTTTTCGGTTATCAGCGGAGCGCGTCAAATGGGTCGCTATCTTCGCGAACATCAAATCAAGCTGGTTCACTGCTTCGACGTGCCCACCGTCATCTTCGGCGTGCCTACCGCCTATTTCAACCACCTGCCCGCTATCGTCTCCGCCCAGCTTGGCGAACGCGAACTGCACCCGAAGATTTATCACAAACTGCTGCGCATCACAGACCATCTCGCGGACGTCGTCGTCGCCAACTCCAGCGCTATCCAGCAATATCTCATCCAGCGTGAGCACGTCCCAGCCGAGCGTACCTATCTCTGCCATAACGGCGTCGAAACGTCGATCTTTCATCCCGCCGAGGAGCCAAGGCCAGCCGCCGTCGGCGCCGCCTCTTTAGTCATTGGCACGGTCTGCGCACTGCGTCCGGAAAAGCGCCTCGATCTCCTGCTGAAAGCGTTCGCCCAAGTCCGCCACCACCTGCCGGGCATGAAACTCCTCATTGTCGGCAGCGGTCCGGTTCTTCCGCAGCTCGAAGCCTTGCGCGACGAACTCAGCCTCAGCGCCGATTGCGTCTTCGAACCATCAAAAACCGAGGTCGCTCCCTGGATGCGCGCCCTTGATATCTATGTCATGAGTTCGGAAACTGAAAGTTTTCCCAACGCGCTGCTCGAAGCCATGGCGTGCGGCTGCGCGGTCGTCGGCTCGCGCGTGGGCGGCATTCCCGAATTGATCACCGACGGTGTTTCCGGCTTACTCTTCGAATCCAAGAATGTCGAAGACCTCGCCAGCGCGCTCGCCAGGCTAATTCTCGATCCCACCTTGCGTCAGCGTCTCGCCGCGCAAGCCGCCACCTTCGCGCACGATACCTTCTCCATGGAAATCAACGCGCGCCGCAACGAATCGCTGTATCGCAGCTTGCTCGGACGCAAAGGAATCATTCCCCCCTTGCGCTCTTAGGGTCTTTTTCGCCGCCTTTCGTGCAGGGGAAGCCTTCCTATCTCTCAATGGAATGCGGCGCTGCGCTGATAGCCGGCGGGCCGGCGTCGGCACGGTAAAGTTCGTAGAAATCGCCCTCCAAAACTGACGACTTCCAATAGAGAGCGCCATCAAACCGCTCACAAAGAGAATAGCCTTCGCTACGCAGAAATTGGCGGTGCCGAACGAGCCCTTCGTCGCTGTCGCGCGTCACCGAAAGAATGACGAACTCGGCTCTGGCTTGCCAGCCAGCGACCAGAAAAACTAAGGCGAAAAGACCGAAATTACTGGTAACTTTTCTCATATATTTTATATTGTTAGCCGTATTATTTACAGTTGACGGCTCTCTTTTTGCATTGGACGAGACGGAAAAAGAGTATATCAATTTGTGCTCTCATTCACCCATTCTTCTCCTGCGGAAAAGTGGCGAAAAACGCCCGCTTATTTGGGTTGGCTTATTTTTAGATCGTGACGATTTCAGTAAAAAACATGCTGCTTAAATCGGAGAAAGACGCTAATCATTCCGAGGGGCGGGTTTGCGCGGGAATTACGCAGCGGCCGCCATTTCCTGGTGAATTTGAGTGGGCTGGCACGCATTTTCCGGGGCGGGGAAAGAGTGAGCGGGAGGAGTTGAAAATTCGAAGCCATTTTCGGGTTTGGCCTGGGCGGCGCTTGCTGAGGCGCGCGGTTCCGGAGCGGTATCTTGTTCGAGGCGTTCTTGTTGCAAGCGGCGGAGTTCAGCGGTGTCTTGCTTGAGTTGATTGCGGAGACGGCGTTCTTGCAGGGCGAGATTGCGGAGGTCCTTTTGATAGGTGCGGAAGATGTGAGCTTCGAGCATGGTGGCGCGGAGTTGGGGGTCGGGTTCGTGGGCGCAGTCGGCAGCGAGTTCGTGGCGGCCGAGGGCGTAGAAGCCGGATTCGAGGGTGGGGATGCGGAGCAGGCGCCATTCGGTGTCGGCGATGGTTTGGGTGAGGTGTTGTTCGATGTCGTTGGCGGGGGCGAATTTTCGGTTGATGAGGGCGACAAGGGATTGGTAGGCGGCGACGTCGTCAGTAGGCAGGACGATGGTGCGGCCGGTGAGACCGGTTTTGAGGGCGTTGTGGGAAGAGACGAGTTTTCCTTGCTCGGATTTGGGACCGGTTGAAGATTGGGCGTTGGCTCGGTTGGCGGCGAGTTGGGCTTCGGAAGCTTGGTGCGCGGCGGCACGGCGGGCGGCTCGGTTAGACATTTGGTTGCTCCTGGAAAACGAACGGCCCGCCAAACGAGACGGGAATCTCGGGCGAGCCTGATTTTTTATAGCATGGGACCCCGGGTGAAACGAACTTCGCCTACAGGTGTAGGAGGGAAAAATTGGCTGTAAGCTGCTGGGAGGATGAGAGATAAAAATATTCGCGATTTTTTTTGAAATCTGTGACTGACCCAGGACGGCCCTTCGGTCCGCCGCAACGAGGGATGAAAAGGGCCTGCCCGCCGGGTTTCTCTGAGGGTTTTTCTGAGGGGGTCGAAAAATTTATGTTATTGATTCGGCTCGGCTTAAAAATTCGACTTTACGAAGGACCGAACTTTTGGTGGGGCGGATTTTGCCGATTGCGCGAGGTTGTCGACAGCTTCGAAGGTGAGCCATGCGCGACGAGTATACAGCGATAGCCGAGCAGGACGGCCCGTGGTACGTCGCCTACTGCGCTGATGCGCTTGGCGCGAATGGTCGGGGCGTCTCGCGCGAAAATGCTTCGACAATTTGCGCGAAGCGATCACAATTGATCCTGGAGCATAGGCGAGAAAAGTCGCGCCGATCTTTGCCGCCGGAAGTGAAGCAAGAACTCGTCGTCGTAGGACGAAGGGCGAGGCGTTGCTCCACCACCTCCGGCGCAATGGTTGGTATTGTTCGGCGGGAGGGCAAGGAGCACGCTCTGTAGGGGCTCGCAGACGCGTCACTGCGAAGCAGTAGCTCGCCACGTCGAGGTGGCGAACCTCCCGGCCGAAGAATGTGCCGCAGGCCTCCGATTCAGGAGCCGTCAGGAGAGGGGAAATCTTCCCTTGCCGGGTGGTCGCGCTGCCGAGAAATCTCGGAGCAGCAGGAGACTGACCGTATGTATGGCATCAGCAGCTCAAGCCGGCACTGGACATCTCTCAATAGATCTTCGTTGGCGTGGACCCTACGGGTGGCTGCACGTTGGGCGCGCCGATAGCCTTCCACGCCTCGATCAAGCGGCGGACGGCAAGCGTGGAGGTGTATATCTGGAGGCATCCGAATACGACGGCGGCGGCTACATTCTTCTCTCGGCCGGGATCACCAAGCGGCCGTTTCCGAAGAGATTTGCCGAGCATAGACGCAAATTTCTAAGCGGCGACTATAACATCCTCGACGTAAAGTCTCTTCGCGCTGGTGTGCGCAAGGAGATTTGGCACGGCTGGATTGAGGCGCGGCGGCCTGAACGGCGGCTCGAATATGGGAGAAGGAAGGCGGAACTCCAGGCGGCCGCGTTGGAACAGATTCTTGACAGACGTATCTTCGTCGCGGATGTCGAAGGTCGGAGGCTGCAGGCAAGGATCGAGGCGGCGGTGATGTTTGCCCTCTACGCGGGATCGCCTTTCCAGGACATTCCGGACAGGGGGGGCACCTTGAGCCGCGCTACGCGTCTGAAACGCCAATTCTGGCTCGAAACCATTGCGATCATCTCCTGCACTCTCTCCCCAGCCCTTTTGAGATTTGACCGCGAACTGAGCTCGCCGGGAGACTCACTTAAATTTGTCGCTCGATAGATTGTCGATTGCGTTTTGGAGCCGTGTTCCTCAAGACTTGACACTATGAAGCCGAAGGCTAGACCCCAAACTGCCGCAGATGATGATCGAGGTGCTTGTACATCAAGATGGCCCACTCCTGGGACGTTAGCCGACCAAAGAAGCTATGCGGCTGAGCGGTGCAGCCGTCCGGACCGGCCGATGCAAACCGGTCGATCAAAACGTACAAACGGTCGCGCTCCGTGGCCAGGCTGCGTTCATCCTGGACCGCGAGACCTTTCACTGTTGGCGAATTTCTGCGGAACGGTTCGTCGTTTCCGAAGACCTTAGGCTTCAGCAGGAGCCCGACCATCCGGCCAAGCAACATCCTTGGCGGAGTTCTTTCTCCCAGAGCCAGTTCCAAAGCCGCCGCGCAGTGCGCTAACGCCTGGGCGGCATTCATCTTGCCCCAGAAACGTTGGCTATCGGGCCGCAATTGCGCTATTCGGGCCTTAACCTCTTCTCTTTTCAGCTCGTCAAACAGATTTTGCATTCGAAACTCTGGCGCTTCACGGGGTACAGCTCTGTGCAGCTCGAAGGCTGGCATGCGGCCTCGATTTCACCGCAGCCTTCTTCATTCGCTTTGGCGTTGACATACAGGTAGGAATCGCGGCTAGTCGAAAACTCCGATATCTTCCTATATGAGAATATATCTCAAACGGAAGCAAAATTGGGGACGCTGAGGAGCGCACTTATAACCGAACTTCGGAGGCGCGTTCAACCGGCACGAGGTTCGAGGGGGCGCTTTGGGAAACAGATAACAGGATAGTCTTTAAGGGTGAAACCGATTTGTGTAACCTGCGGTACACAGTTCGAGGAGTCAGCGCTGCCGCCAGAAGGCTGTGCCATCTGCCAGGACGCGCGTCAATTTGTGGGCTTGGACGGGCAGGAGTGGACCACTTTTGAGGATCTCCAGAGCCGTTGCCAGATCGGCATCGTATTACAAGAACGCGGGCTCACGTCTTTCCATATCGAACCGCAATTCGGGATCGGCCAGCGCGCGTTTCTGTTGCAAACGGCCGAGGGCAATATTCTCTGGGACTGTTTGAGCATGTTTGATGCAGCCGCGGCGGAACACATCCGGCGGCGCGGCGGCTTGCAATACATCTGCATATCCCACCCGCACTATTACACGGCCATGCTGGAATGGAGCCGCGCGTTTGGCAGTGTGCCGATTTACCTGCACCGCGACGATGCGGAATGGGTGAAGTGCCGTTCGGCGAACATTGAATTTTGGTCGGGCGATAGCAAGCGTCTGTTGGCAGGAGTTCGCGTCATTCGATGCGGCGGGCATTTTGCGGGTTCGAGCGTGTTGCACTGGCCGGCGGGAGCGGAAGGCAAAGGCGTTTTGCTGAGCAGCGACACGATGCAAGTGGCGCCGGACCGCAGCCACGTGGGGTTCATGTGGAGCTACCCGAACTGGGTTCCGCTGGGGCCGCGCGAGGCCAAGCGGGTGGTGGCGGCGCTCGAACCTTATGCTTTTGATCGCATTTACGGGGCGTTTCCGAAACTGACGATCGCCAGCGGCGGGAAGCAGGTAATGGCGAAATCGCTGAAGCGCCATATGCATGTTATGAGCGAGTGACATGGGTGTCCAAGCGCGCGGTGCACGGAGCCGCACGGGGGCTGACCGTGAGGTCAGCCGCCGACCAGGAGGTCGGCCCCACATTATAGATAGGGGAGAAAACATAGACAGGGGGGGAAACATTATAGGCAGGGAGATTGTTGGGAGGTGCGCAGACGAGGCCGTTGCGGTTCAGTGTTACACTCGATTGTGCGGATGCGGAGACTTGGTGTTATCCCCGCCCGATTTGCCTCTTCACGCTTTCCTGGCAAAGCGCTTGCCCTTATCGCCGGTAAACCCATGCTGGAACATGTGTGGGAACGTGCGACCAAATCGCGTTATTTAACAGATGTGGTGGCGGCGACAGATGACGATCGCATTGCCGCTGTGGTGCGCAAATTCGGCGGACGCGTGCGCATGACAAGCAGCCAGCATGCGACCGGCACCGACCGTCTGGCGGAAGTCGCTTCGGCGGAAGAGGCGGCGCTCTATGTGAATATTCAGGGCGACGAACCGTTGATCGATCCGGATGCTATCGACGCGGCCATTCTCTCGGTGGATGGAGATGAGACGGTGGCGATGGGCACGCTGAAGCGGCAGATCTTCGACCCCACCGATATCGTCAACACGAATGTCGTGAAAGTGATTACCAATCTGCTGGGCGACGCCATCTATTTTTCGCGCTGTCCCATTCCCTATGAGCGCGATGGCCGCAGCCAGACGGCGCTTTACTTCAAACATATCGGGCTGTACGTGTATCGGCGCGAATTTCTCATTCACTATCCGGATTTGACGGTAGGCCCGCTGGAGCAGGCTGAGCGTTTGGAACAACTGCGGGCGCTGGAAAACGGCTATCGCATTCGTGTTGTGCAGACGGAATATGAATCGCTGGGGGTGGACACGCCGGAAGATTTGGAGCGTGTCAACAAGCTGTTTTCAGTGAGTGAATCGCTGGGGTCGGGTTAAAAACAAAATGAACGTTTGGAGGTGCTTCCTTGCCTAAGTACATATTCGTAACCGGTGGCGTGGTTTCGTCGCTCGGGAAAGGAATCGCAGCCTCGTCGATCGGCTGCCTTTTGGAAAGCAGAGGGCTGCGGGTCACCTTACAGAAGTTCGACCCCTATTTGAACGTGGATCCCGGCACCATGAGCCCGTTCCAGCACGGCGAAGTGTTTGTAACGGACGATGGCGCGGAAACCGATTTGGACCTGGGCCACTACGAACGCTTCACGCACGCGGCGTTGGGGCAGGCGAACAATCTCACCTCCGGCCGCATTTATG
>CAVXRP010000030.1:0-19440 GCA_963764105.1 Bryobacterales bacterium | reverse complement strand
AGACCTTAATTCCCTAATTGCCGACCGCCGCGGCTTTGGGTCCGGGTTTTGCCTTCCGAACTTTGGCGTGATGTTCTCGCTCCAACCGGTCCAGGAACTCGTCCGAGCCAAGCGGCCAACCTGACCGAGTTGCTTCGCGAAGTCGTTCCGCAGTTTGGGCGTCCGCCAAACCCAACTGTAAGCATTGCTTCCAAGACTTCCGGATCGAACCGCAAGCGCCACGCTGAGAAATCGAGCCAACTTTCGTCGGCGCCTTTGAGGTGAGCGGCGGCGCTCGACCAGCGCCAAGCGCCGGCATAATCAACCAAACGGGCTCGCACCGGGTTGTGCTCGATGTAGACCATGGCAGTCCAGAAATGGTCCTCATCGAGGACCACGGAACCATAGCGAGCCTGCCACAGATGCCCAGCGCGTTGTAAACGCCAGTGCAACGACCTGGCATGTTCACTATGGAGGCGTTGCAAAAGATGCGGCAAGTCGGCGCGATTTTGCGGCGTGACTAACAAATGGACATGATTGCTCATCAAACAAAAGGCTTGAATCGTGATTCCATCTTGACGCGAATATTCCTTCAACATCTCCAAATACAATTGACGATCTTCGTCCCGATAGAAGACCTCCTGACGATAGTTGCCGCGTTGCGTGACATGGTGGGGCAAGCCGGGAACGATGAGCCGTGGCGGTCGAGGCATGCTGAATAGTGCAAAGGGACGTCTGAAGGTCTCGCCGAATTTCGGGAGTTCGGGAGTTGAGGTGTCTGACACCGATCTAGACTACACCGATCTAGACTGGGAGCGTGCGGATTGCGCTCGATGCGACTTATTCGATAGACAAGTATCCATCCGGGATCGCAGTTTACTCACGCGAGATCCTGCAGGGACTGGCCGCCGCGCATCCGGAAGATTCCTTCTTTCACTGCTACCGTGCCAAACAGTACCGGCAGGCGGCCCGCATGAGCCTGCCGAATGTCGAGACGCACTCGCTTCTGCCACTATTAGGCGGCACGTTCACGCGACCTGATGTCTTTCACGCGCTCAATCAGCGAGTGGACCGACGGCTGGGACGGCTGGTCGTCAGTACTTTTCACGATCTGTTTGTCATGACAGGCGAATACTCGTCAGCCGATTTTCGCAGCCGTTTCAGGAAGCAGGCGCGCATCGCGGAACGGAATTCAGACATGATCATTACCGTTTCCGAATTCACGGCGAATCAAGTGCATGAATTGCTGGGAGTCGCGCGCGCGCGCATTCGGGTGATCGCTCATGGCGTCCGTGCGCCGCGCGTTGCCACAAGAGCCGCAGAAAAGATGGTGCTCTCGGTGGGTGCCATTCAGCTTCGCAAAAACACCGCGCGCCTGGTGGATGCGTTTGAAGCGCTGCCGCCAGATTGGAGACTCGTCCTGGCAGGGGCGGCGTCCGGCTATGGAGCCGAGCAGATTCTGGAGCGCATCGAGAACAGCCGAGCCAAGCAGCGGATTCGCGTGGCCGGCTACGTTTCAGCGGAAGAATTAGAACAACTTTATGCGCGGGCGGCGATCTTCGCGTTTCCCTCGCTCGATGAAGGTTTTGGCATGCCGGTGCTTGATGCAATGGCGCATGGGGTTCCGGTCGTAACCTCGAACTGTTCGGCGTTGCCGGAAGTCGCAGGCGAGGCGGCGCTCCTGGTCGATCCCAAGAATGTGGATGAAATCGCTGCGGGGCTGTTGGAATTGTCAGCGAACAGTGAGCGGAGGGACGCGCTGGCGCAGGCAGGCCGCGCGCGTGTAGCGTCCTTTTCGTGGCCACGCGCGGTGAGCGAAACGTACGCGGTATATCGCGAGTTGGTTTACAATCGTTGACAGTGCAACGGATTTTGGCGGCCTTCGTGCTAACTGTGATCGGCCTTCTGCCGATGGCCGACGGTTTCGCCAGCGTTGCGAGCGTGCCCACGCTTCCCGCCTGTTGCCGCGCGCACGGCAAACACAAGTGCGCCATGCGTTCGGGCTCCGCTACAGAACCGGCTCTTTACTCGATCTGTGACAAATATTCTTTGCCGGTATTAGGGTCGGCGGTAACAAACGCCCCGGCATTTCAGCCGAAAGCCCACAGCTCATTTTTTGAGCCGCTTGTGAGTCAGCGCCTCGCGCCAGTGCAAGCCGAGTCTCGTCTTAGTATTTCTTTTGAACGAAGCCGCCAGAAACGCGGCCCGCCTTCCTTTTCCTCTTAACTAAATCTTGATCCCTGATCCAGTAGAAGTGTGTCTTCTTGAGAGGAAACAATGAGTGAAAGCATATATAAGCAAGCTCTTTTAGCAGTTCTTCCGTTGATGTTCGCCTCCCTGCTCCAGGCAACTATTTTTGGGAGAATACAAGGAATTGTGCATGACCCGCAGCATCGGCCGGTGACTGGAGCAACGGTCAAGCTGCAGGCGGTCACCTCAGATTGGTCGCAAACCGCCCAATCGGACGCGAACGGCGAGTTTTCGTTCACAGCCGTGCCGGTGGGTGATTACAAAATCATCGTCACTCAGCCAAAATTCGAAACGTCGGAAGAGACTGTCACCGTCGACGCAAGATCGTCCCCGATACTCCACTTCCAATTGGCGATCGCGACGTTGAACCAAACGGCCGTCGTCACTGGCCAATCAGAAACGGTCAATACGGATTCGGTCACACCTACCTCGCTGGTCGATCGCCACGACATCGAGCAAACTCCCGGCGCCGACCGCACCAATAGTATGGCCATGATCACCGACTACACGCCTGCTGCCTACGTCACGCACGACATGCTGCATATGCGCGGCGGGCATCAAGTGGATTGGCTCATTGATGGCGTGCCCGTACCCAACACCAATATAGCCACCAATCTGGGCCCACAGATCGACCCTAAAGACATCGACTATCTGGAAGTGCAGCGCGGCAGCTACGATGCCGAGTATGGGGACCGGACGTATGGCATCTTTAACATCGTGCCGCGGTCCGGCTTTGAGCGTGATAATGAAGCGGAGCTCGTCACGTCCTTCGGCAACTGGTATCAGACCAACGATCAATTTAATCTCGGAGGGCACACCAACCGCTTCGCCTACTACGTGAGCGTAAACGCGAACCGCAGCGATTACGGACTCCAGCCGCCCATCGGGCAGGTTGTTCATGACGCAGACAACGGTTATGGAGGATTCGCGTCGTTGATATTTAATCAAAGCTCCTCCAACCAATTCCGGCTGGTCGCCTCATTGCGCCAGGATTACTATCAGATCCCCATCGACCCGAATGCCAACTCAGCCGGCAACCAAGTGTATCCGAGCTATGGCTTGCACGATAGCGAACGTGAACCCGACGGTTATGTGACGTTCTCCTGGGTCCACACGTTCAATCCGAACCTACTGCTGACTGTTTCGCCCTTTTATCACTACAACCAAGCGAGCTACAACGCCTCGCCAAATGACGCGCCGGTGATTTCGGATGTGGACCAGACTTCCAATTATGTTGGCGCGCAAGCGAGCCTGAATATAACATCCGTGAAGAACAACGACCTGGAACTGGGAGTGTATGGATTCGCCCAGCACCAAAGCAGCTTCTTCAATAACATTTTCACGGATTGCGCACCGAATTGTCAGAACTTTGGTCCCTCTTCGGCTGCGGTAACGGGAGGTCTCATAGAAGAGTACATCAGCGACCGTTTTAAGGTGACGTCTTGGTTGACGCTGATTGCCGGCCTGCGCGAATCGCACTTCTCTGTTGGATCGATCAGCGGAACCCAGCCGGGAGTCGTGGAGAATGCAACGGACCCGCGCTATGGCGTTGCGATCCGGGTTCCGCGTTTGAACTGGGTATTCCGCGCCTTTTATGGGAAATTTTATCAAGGGCCTCCGCTCTTAACTGCCACCGGTCCATTGTTCAATTTAGCCACGAGCCAGACCCTGACTTTCGCCCCCCTGAGGGGAGAGCGCGATGAAGAATACCAATTCGGCGTTTCGATTCCTTTTCACGGCTGGGTGCTGGAGGAAGATTCCTTCCAGACCCGAGCTAAGAACTGGTTGGATCACAATAACATCGGCGAATCGAACATCTTCTGGCCGATCACCTGGACTGGCGCGCTGATTCAAGGGTGGGAAACCACACTGCGTTCCCCGCGCATCTGGCACCACGCGCAGGCCCACGTAGCGTACTCGAACCAAATTGCACAAGCGCGGGGACCCATCACCGGGGGCGTGGTTTGCCCGGTACCCGCGATGCCGGCATGCCCGGTGTTCGTCCCTACGTCATTTGCGCCGGTAGACCATGATCAGAGGAACACTTTGAACATGGGGTTCAATGCCAGTCTTCCGGGGCAGACATTCGCTTCAACGAATGTTTACTACGGCTCGGGCTTCACCAACGGAAACCCGGACGCGCAATATCCGGGAAACTATCTGCCCCAGCACACGACCTTCGACATTTCGCTCGGAAAGAGTTTTGGCGAGAAGGAGAAATACCGCCTCTCCTTGACTGCTTTGAATGTGGCGAATCGGCGTGTGTTGCTCGACAACAGCTTGACCTTTGGCGGATTCCACTATAATGACCCGCGAGAAATCTACGTTGAATTCCGTTATAGATTTCACTACTGAAAAAGCACTCAATCAAAAAAGATGGCGCTCACAACGGCGTTTGCTCCGCCCGTTTTGGTTACTTTAATTGTGACGTTACCCTGTATGTTCCAAATCGCATACTCGCCATTGTGAAACTCTGAGAATTTCTCCGTATCGAGAACCGCACCGTTGGCGGTATCCAGAATTGAGATGGTTTCTGTCCGCACCGTGCTATCCCAATCGAGCAAGTAAAGCGAGACTTTATGGGTCTTGCCGTCCGTTACGTTTACGTCGATGTTGAAGGCGGTGTTCGAATAGTAAGTGTTCGCGACGCGAGTAGACGAGCCACTCGTAATCTGCAGCGCGCGCGGGTCTGACTGATCTGTGGAAGTTGGATAAGCCCAGTCGTAAAGGGCGCCTCCGGTGAAGCCAGCCGCAACAATCGGAGAATCGGCTAAGTCGTTCGCGATGATCTCTCCGTTCGATCCATAGACGCCGGTCCAGGTACCTTGAGTGATGGTATCCAAGCCGCTGTACGTCGCCGAAGCGACAGTTGAAGGCAGCGGATCAAAAAAGATGCCGGCAACAACGGCGTTTGCCCCTTTATTTCTTGTGATCTGAATGATTACATTCCCTTGCAGATTCCAAACAGCGTACTCGCCATTATTGAAGCCGGCGAAGGTTTCCGTATCGAGAACGGCTTTGCTAACGGCATCCAGGATGGAGATGGTTTCGCTTCGCGCATCGCTGTCCCAGTCAAGCAGATAGAGCGCGACTCGGTGGGCATTCCCGTCCGTGAGATTCACGTTGATGGTGAAACTGCTGGACGAGTAGTAGGTAGACGCGATCCGCGTAGCGGAAGCGCTGGCAGTTTGCAAGGCACGCACCTCAGTCGTGGGAGAAGCCCAGGTGTATAGAAGCTCTCCGGTGAGGCTGACAGTCGCATAGGCGGGCGGATTGGCGGAATCGTTGGCAATCAGATCTCCGTCGGCGCTGTATTTACCGGTCCAAGTGCCTTGGCGGGTTTGGTCCAGGCCGATAAAAGTGGCCGCGGAGGTAGGAGTTCCAAAAGAGCTAAGCGGAAACTGGAAGAGATACACCGAGCCGGGAGGCAGCGTGAACTGATAATTTTGCGAGACGGTTGTCAGAGCAGTTTTGGTAATTGGAATATTGAGTTGAGTGTCGTTATTCTGCCTGGGGTCGCCCGTTAGGGTATACAGAGTCGCGCCGGTCGTTGGTACTCCGGGAAGGTGTAGCGTGACAGGCGTAGAGTTATTGAGATCGCGCGAGAGCACGAAAACATCAGCCTGATTCAGGCCGCTCGAATTAATTTCGTGGAAAGCGTAGGTTGAGATGAGCGGGAAGGCATTTGCATCGCTAGTGACGGGAACGGAGTTGGTCTTGATGTTTAGCATGTCTCCGTTGGCATCCTGATTGCGCATTTGCAGCGCTTCCCACGAAGGATGCGGGAGGAGCCCGTCGTAGAGGTAACTGTGCGATGAGTATGGGCCACTACCGAAGTTAAACAAGAAGAAGTTCTGCTGTTGGATACCTACCAGCGATGAGTAGAGGAACGTGTCGAGATTGCCGACTGCCGCCGCCAGCGAGGTATCGCCTTGATGAACCGGGGTATCGGCACCGGGGCCGCCCTCATATACGGCCAAGTTATAAACATGGCCATTGGCGGCATCCTGCTTCTGCTGGGCTACTTGGGCGTTTATGAGACTCTGTAGGGAAGCGCCATAACTGGCGTCGTTGCGGATCAAGCTGAACAAATCAGATTGATAATAAGGGTCTCCCGTGAGGGTGGTGTCGCCGCTGTTGTAAGTGAATATGTCGACAATGGAGGCCTCGGGCGCCGCAGCTATCGCGGCCGAACCGATACTCGGAACCAGCGTGAACCCGTTCACGATGAACTTTACTTTGCTTGGGTCGAAATATGTTTTGCCGGCGATGGCTTGGCTCAGCATATAGTGGACCCACTCGCCATAGTGTCCATTAACCGCCGTCTCTTGCGTACCCCACTCCTCATTGCCGAATTCCAGATAAATGTGGTTGAAGTCAGTTGTGTAAGGACCGGGATGAGAGGCTGGGCGCAGAGATGCATAGCCTACGCCGACCGGAGCGGTTAGATAGTCGATGAGATTGCCCCACTCCGCTTCACTGAGAGACATGTTGCAAATCAACCAGGGCTCGGCACCTACGCTCTTGGCAATAGCGAGCGATGAGGGCAAGTGGGCGTGGGTAGTGTGGATCTCATAGATGTTTCCGATACCTGGATCGACGTGATCCTCGGAATCATCGGCCAGCCAACTATCCAGACCCCAATAAGAATAGCCGCCTCCGGAGTTAGTGAAGTTTGTCCAGATGCGCATGGTGGAGGGCGCATAGGCTTGCCAAGCGGCAATCACGCGAGGGTCAATGGTGAGTACGGGAAAGCCGGTATCGCTAATTTCTACCTGATCGATCCAGAGGGTTCCGGGCGCTTGGAAGTCAATGTGTATTTGCGGAGCGGGCTCGGTGGTTGGGGGAGCTAAGAAACCGGCGAATTGATAAGTGAAGAGCTGCCACGTTCCAGTGACACCGGTGAAGGTGGTGGAGGTATAGGTTTGAGCACCGGCGATGGAGAAGCTTACACTACCATTGGCGATACCGCTTTGCTTGAGCCATAGCGAGATTTGATACGTATGGCCGGGTTGGAGACTTTCCGTGCTGCCTGGACCAGTACCGAGGAAATATTGATTGATACCTGCAAGTTCCTGGTTGGTATCGGTAATTTTGAGACTCAGAGGGCTGGCGGCTCCAGGTATTTCATCGTTGTCGCCAGGCGGTCCGTCGGCGGCATATGTATAGGGCTGCAGATTAGTAGAGCTAACGAATTGGCTGCTCAGGTTGTTCAAGGCAGGCCCGGTCTCATAGGTCCATAGCGTGTCGTAACGACCGTAATTCTGGAGGCGGGGATCGAGCAATGAATAGCTCGGGATGGCGGGGACGGCATCTTCCGTAAGCCAGATGGCGTCTCCCGGCTGCGAGGGCGTACCACTGTTGTTCAAGGTTATTGTGTGGTCAACGGGATTTGTGCTGGCAGAGTTCGCGGTATAGGAAGTGACGGTTCCCGAGTTGATGGGCTGCCATGCACCGGCAGTGCTGTTGAAGTGGTAAACGCGGGCTTGCGCGCCGGTGAAATAGCCGGTGGCGATACTTTGGTAAAAATCGGTACCAGGGCAGTTGCCACTGCTGCAATCGTTATCGATGAAGGTAGTGGCCGTGCCGGCAGCGGTCGCGTTCAGGCTGAAGCGCGCATCATAAGGATCCATGCCGCCGCCATCGGAGAAGATGTTGTTGGCGCTTTGGCTGGACGCTGCAAAGTTGAAGCCAAAGCGCGGCGGGGCGGGGGCGGCGATGGTGGTTTGGATTGTGAAATCAGCCGGCGAATTAAGAGTGCTAGCGAGCGGAGTCGAAGACACGACGGTGGTCTTGGGTGTGGATTGCGCTACGGATGGGGTGATGCGGAGGCTCTGAGAGGGCCGCAAATACCTTACTGTTAGGCATTGTTGGAGTGTGCAGGATGCGCCGGGACGCAATAGATGAAATGAGACCCGAGCGCCCCCAACACCGTGACCCAAAGTGACTGCTGCGCGGGAGCGGGTGAAGCCAGGAGCATCGGCAATAATCGCGAGGGCGCCGCTTGGTAGCCCCTCGACCAGAAACCCTCCAGACTTATCGCTGACAGCGCCGCGAATTTCGCTAGAGTAAGAGTCGAGAATTGCAATGTGGGCTCCCGCCAATGCCTGGCCGAACTCGTTTGTTACAACTCCAGTGAGGATCTGGGAATCGTGTAGCGATCCAAAGATTTGGGTAGGGACGAAGGTAGATAGCAAGAGGGCAAGAGAAGCGCGAACAAATTTCATTGCGGCGATCATGGCATACTTGTGCCAAACTCGCAAGTAGAAAACGCGTGAGCACAATGGATTCATTGAATTGCGATATTGCATGACTTAGAGGAGTATCGTGCCAACACTAACTCGCGCCGAGTACAGCATTCACTACACATGCGAAGGCGCGCCTGGCGCGCCGCTGCTGATGTTATCCAATTCGTTGGGCGCAAACCTCAGCATGTGGGATGGGCAAGCGGCGGAATTCTCGAAGAGTTTTCGCGTGCTGCGCTATGACAATCGGGGGCATGGCCACTCTGCGGCGCCCAGGGCTCCCTATTCGCTCGAAGATGTCGCGAACGATGCAGCCCTTCTGCTGGAGCATGTTGGAGTAAGCTCCGCGCACTTTTGCGGCTTATCGTTAGGCGGGATGGTGGGCATGTGGCTCGTCACGCACCGGCCTGAATTGATTGAAAAGCTGGTCTTGTGCAACACTTCGGCGTTGTTGGGTCCGCGCGAAAACTGGGATGCGCGCATTACCGCCGTCAAAGAAGGCGGCCTGCAAGCAATCGTGAAGGCGACTATGGAGCGCTGGTTTACCGAAGGGTTCCGGAACAGTTCGCCGAGCGTGATAGCGCAAGTGGAACAAAGCTTTCTAAAGGTTTCTGTGGAAGGCTATACAGGTTGTTGCGCGGCCATTCGAGATATGGACCAGCGCGCAGCTATTTCGCGGATTAGTGTGCCAACGCTTGTGATCGCCGGTACGCACGACGCAGCCACTCCGCCAGCGATGGGTCAGTACATCGCCGAAACGATTCCAGGTGCGCGTTACGCTGAACTGCCGACCGCGCATTTGTCGAATATCGAGGCAGCGCCTGCATTCAACAAGGTGGTTTCAGAATTTCTTGGCGTTTAAGGGCCTCTTTGTGGTACAAGTCTGAAGAGTCCGCTGACTGATGAAAACTTTTCTCTTCTTCCTCCCTACACTTTTGACCGCTGCCACACCTTGCCAGATCTTAGGAACTCTCTCGCTCAACGACACCAAGATTGAGTTTGCGCAGCTCACTGCCGCGACCACGATGCTTGGTCCTGGCGGCGTGCTGGTAAAGACGCCAGAGTTTTGCCGGGTAGGCGGGATTATCAGGCCGTCAAGCGATTCTGAGATTCACTTTGAAGTCTGGCTGCCGGCGGCGGGCTGGAACGGCAGGTTTCGCGGCACGGGCAATGGCGGCTTCGCGGGTTCTATCAACTATTCAGAAATGGCGGCCGCGTTACGCGACGGTTACGCGACCGCGTCAACGGATACCGGCCATCGCGCCGATGGCATAGACGCGGATTGGGCACTCGGCCATCCTGAGAAGATAACCGATTTTGGCTATCGCGCGATTCATGAAATGACGGTGAAGGCGAAAGCCGTCATTCAATCCTTCTATGGCGAGGCTCCTAAGCATTCGTTCTTCTCCAGTTGTTCCAACGGCGGCCGGCAGGCGTTGATGGAGGCGCAGCGCTTTCCGGACGATTACGATGGCATTCTGGCGGGAGCGCCAGCCAACTATTGGACGCATCTGCTAGTGGCCAATTTTTATGCGTCTGGAAAGCCGATGCTGGAGAATTCGGCAAGCTACATCTCAAAAGATAAAATTCCTGCGATTGCGCGAGCCGTACTCGCCGCCTGCGATGCGGCCGATGGCTTGAAGGACGGCATCCTAAGCGATCCAACTTCGTGTCATTTCGATCCAGACACTATCCTTTGCAAAGGCCCCGAAACCGATAGCTGCCTGACTCGGCCACAGGCCGATTCGTTGAAACGCATTTACACTGGTGCTCGAAACCCCGATGGAACGCTCATCTATCCAGGCTATGAACCAGGCGGGGAAGACGGGGGCGGTGGTTGGGCCGGCTGGATCACTGGTCCAAAGGCAGGGCTCAGCGCCGGAGTTCTGTTCAGCACCGGCTTCCTACGGAATATGGTGTTCAGCAATTCTTCATGGACCTATAAAGGCACGAATCTCAGCGACTCGCTCAGCGCCGCCGACAGTAAGATGGCCGCAACGCTCAATTCCACCGACGCCAATCTTAAGCCGTTCCAGGCTCGCGGCGGCAAGCTGATTCTTTACCATGGCTGGAGTGACGCAGCGATTCCGCCCGTGAACGCTATTTCTTATTACCAGAGCGTGACGCAAGCGATGGGAGAAAGCACGGTTGACAGCTTCTTACGGCTCTACCTGCCGCCGGGCATGCAACATTGCGCGGGTGGTCCCGGCCCCAATCTATTTGGACAGTTTGGCTTGTTGAAAGCCGGTGACGCGCAACACGATATCTTCACATCGCTGGTGGATTGGGTTGAGAAAGGGGCGCGCGCCGAGCGCTATCGTCGCGACCAAATACGTGAAAGACGATCCGGCCCAGCCTGCCGAGATGACCCGTCCTGTTTGCCCCTATCCGCTGGCTGCCAAGTATGACGGCAGCGGCGATGACAAAAAGGCGGAAAGTTTTACTTGCGCCGCTACGCATGATCGTTAGGCGAGACGGCACGCGCCTTACAATCAAGACATGTCCGCAAGTGCGCTCGCCGAGAGCATTCTGACGAAATACGAGCCGGTGATCGGACTGGAAGTTCACGTTCAACTCGGCACCAAGACGAAGATTTTTTGTAGCTGCCCGGTGGAGTTCGGGGCTGCGCCGAATACCAACGTCTGCCCGGTCTGCCTAGGTTTGCCCGGCGCGCTGCCAGTGCTCAGCCGGCAAGCGGTGGAACTCGCCATCAGTGCTTCACTGGCGCTGCATGCCAGGATCAATCCGTTTTCACGCTTTGCCCGCAAGAATTATTTTTATCCCGATCTTCCCAAGGGCTATCAGATCTCCCAATACGATCAGCCGCTGGCCGAATATGGCTACCTTGACATTGTTACGGAGGCGGGCAAGAAGCGCATTGGCGTGACTCGCGTCCATATGGAAGACGACGCTGGGAAGAGCATTCACGATGGCTTCAAAGACTCTGACCGCTATACCTACGTTGATTTGAATCGCTCGGGCACGCCGCTGATTGAGATCGTGAGCGAGCCGGACATGCGCTCATCCGATGAAGCGTACGCTTATCTCACCGAATTGAAGCAGGTGATTCAATTCATTGGCGTGTCGGATGCTGATATGGAAAAAGGCCAGCTTCGCTGTGACGCGAACGTCTCAGTGCGGCTCAAAGGAACGGAGAAGTTCGGCACCAAAGTGGAAGTGAAGAACGTCAATTCATTCCGCTTCGTGAAGCAGGCGATTGAATACGAAATTGAACGGCAGGTGGAGATTGTCGATAGGGGCGGCATAATCGAGCAGGAGAGCCGGTTATACGACGCGGTGAGAGGCGTGACGGTTAGCATGCGTAGCAAAGAGCACGCACACGATTACCGCTATTTCCCGGAGCCAGATCTGGTTCCCTTGCGCGTAAGTGATCACTGGCTGCATGAAGTGCGCTCGCGCCTACCTGAACTGCCAGCCGACCGGCGCGACCGCTTTGTTAACGAATACGGTTTACGCGAATACGACGCGCAAGTGTTGAGTCTGACGCGCGCCACTGGCGATTACTTCGAGATTGCCGCCAAAGCCAGCGGCGACGGTCGCACGACGGCGAATTGGGTGGTGGGCGATCTCATGGGACTGCTCAACGCTGCGGGTGAGGAGATTGAAGGCTCACCCATATCCGCCGCGCATTTAGGCGAACTGGTAGCGCTGATCAACAAGGGTGAGCTTTCGGGTAAACTCGCCAAAGAGATTCTGCCCAAGATGTTTGAAACGGGCGATGGGGCGTCCGTCATTATGGAGCGCGAGGGTCTGAAGCAGATTTCCGACAGCGGCGCGCTTGAGAAGATCGCGGATGAAGTGATTGCCGCCAATCCGAAACAGGTGGAACAGTACAAAGCGGGCAAGACGGCGCTGCTAGGTTTTCTGGTAGGGCAAGTGATGAAAGCGAGCCGGGGGCAGGCAAATCCAGCAGCGGTGAATGAGGTGTTGAAGAAGAAGCTGGGGTGAGATGCTAGGCTCAGAGCACAAAGGTTTCCATGGTAGAGGAAGCTATTCCAGATTCGCGTTCCGATCCGAAAGCTTCTCGACCGCCTCGCTCAATCCGTTCCCGCCTTTGTTGCTGAAATTGGCGATGAGTTTGACTGACGCTTTAATTCTGCTGAGTTGCCACCGCTTGCGTGCGCTCTTCATTGTGGTGGCGCACGTCAATGCCTTTGACGAGAAACAAAACATCCTCGGCAATGTTCGTCGAGTGGTCGGCAATACGCTCCAAATTGCGCACCACCGAAAGCAAATACAGCGCTTGGCCAATTTGCCGGGGGTTATTTTCCATGAAGCTGATCAATTCGTGATAGCTGGCCGTGCGCATGTTGTCCACGGCGTCGTCAGACGCAAGGACGCTCCGCGCCAGGTCGGCGTCGCGGTTTACGAACGCGTCCAGCGCTTTGCGCACCATGCTTTGCGCCAAGCCCGCGATATGCGGGATGTCGATCAGCGGCCGGATCACCGGCTCCTTCATCAAAGCCATGGCACTCTGAGCAATGCTGACCGAAAGATCGCCCATGCGTTCCAGGTCGTTGTTGATCTTGATAGCCGCGGTGACGAGCCGCAAATCAGCGGCGAGGGGCGCTTGCAAGGCGAGCAAGCTGATGGCGAGCTCGTCAATTTCAATTTCGAGTTCGTTGATGCGGCCCTCGTTTTTTAGCACTTGCTGCGCCAGTTCCTCATTCTTCTCGACAACGCCTTGCACGCTGCGATAGACGGCGCTCTCCACAAGCGCGCTCATCTCAAGCAGCTTTGCCTTCAGTTTTTCTAACTCTTGTTCAAAATGGCGCACGTTTTCCTCAGCCGAAGCGGCCTGTCACGTAGTCTTCAGTTTCTTTCTTGCCGGGGTTTTGAAAGATCTTCTTAGTATCGTTGATCTCGATCAACTTGCCCAGCAGAAAGAAGCCGGTGAAATCGGCCAGACGCGCGGCCTGCTGCATGTTGTGAGTCACGATGACGATGGTGGTAATGTCTTTAATCTGAAACAGTAGCTCTTCGATCTTCAAAGTCGCGATCGGATCGAGCGCAGAGCACGGCTCGTCCAAGAGAAGGACTTCGGGCTCGACGGCCAAAGCGCGCGCAATGCATAAACGCTGCTGCTGGCCACCGGAAAGCGCCGAGGCCGGCTTGTGCAACTTGTCTTTGACCTCGGTCCAGAGCGCCGCATGGGACAGGCTTCTCTCCACCGCCTCTGCCACTACCGAATTCTTTTTTATCCCGTTCACCCTCAACCCGTAGGCAACATTGTCGAAAATCGTCTTGGGGAACGGATTGGATTTCTGAAAAACCATACCGACCCGCCGCCGGACATCGGTGACATCCATGCCGAGCAGATCCTGTCCATCCAGCTTCAAATCGCCTTCGACCCGGGTATTGCGCAGCGTCTCATTCATGCGGTTCATGGTGCGCAGGAAAGTGGATTTTCCGCAGCCGGAAGGACCAATGAAAGCCGTGACCTTGTTGGCCGGGATATCGAGGCTGATGCTGTGCAATGCCTGGAACGGGCCGTAGAAAAAGTTAATATCGCGGGCGGTCAGTTTGCATTGAGCACTCGTTTTGGGGGGCGCGGACTTCGGCTCAGGAGCCGTCATTGGTTCGTTTACTGTTTGTGGTTGTTGTGGTTGAGGCGTTGCCACGAATTATCTCCTTTGCGCCGCCGGTCCTCTGGCGATGATGAGGCGCGCCGTTACGTTAATGATCAGGACCAGGGTCAAGAGGACAAATCCAGCGGCCCAGGCTTGTTGATGCAGATCGTCCTCCGGCGCCGTCGCATAGTTGTAAATCATCACGGGTAAGGTAGCGATGGGCGCCAGCCAGCCGCTGCTCCAAAACTGATTGCCGAGAGCGGTGAACAGGAGTGGCGCGGTTTCCCCAGCCACGCGCGCCAGGTTCAACATCATGCCGGAGGTTAGACCGGAAATCGCCGCGGGTATCACCACGGTGAAGATGGTTGTGGCTTTGGTGGCGCCTAGCGCCATGGCGCCTTCGCGAATGTTGGTGGGGACCGCGCGCAGAAACTCTTCGGTGGTTCGAACGGCAATCGGAATCATCATAATGCCCAAAGCCGTGCCGCCGGCCAGCGCGGAGAAGTGCCGCATGGGCCGCACTACCAGTGCGTAAGCGACGATGCCGATAACGATCGACGGAACGCCGTTCAGCAGGTCAACCACGTAGCGAATGGCAAAGGCGAAGGCCTTTCCGCTATATTCAGCCAGATAGACTCCCGCCATAAACCCGATGGGAACGCCGATCAACGTAGCCAGCAGCAATACCTTCCCGCTGCCGACAATGGCATTGGCCATGCCGCCGCCGGTTTCGCCGGAAGGCTTGGGCAGCTTGGTAAAGAAGTCCCAATTCAATGAGGAAGCCCCGTGCAGTAGAAGATAGCCAAGGATAAAGAAGAGCACGCTCACCACCAGCACGGTGCAAATGCCAGAGAGCGTGAGCATGAAGCCATTGACGATGCGCCGGGTAGCGGAAATTTCCATCATCATAGGCTAGATACCCTTTCCTTGCGTGGTCATGATGAAGATGCGCGCAACGGCGTTAATAACAATCGTCAAGCCAAACAGCACTAAGGCCATAAAAATCAGGGAAGAAATATATAAGTCGCCGTTCGCTTCAGCGAATTCGTTGGCAATCACCGCCGCAATGGAATAACCGGGAGATAACAAGGAGGCTGAGATTCTCGGCGCGTTGCCAATTACCATGGTAACCGCCATGGTTTCGCCAAGAGCGCGCGCCAAAGCCAGGAATATGGAACCAAAGATTCCGGTGCTGGCATTGGGCAGCACGATATCCCAGGTGGTTTCCCATTTCGTGGCGCCTAAGGCGAGAGCTGCCTCGCGCTGTTCGACCGGGACCGCCAAAAGCACTTCGCGCGACACCGAAATGATGAACGGCACTACCATTACGGATAAAACAATGCCTGCCGACAAGAAACTCAGACCGTAAAACGTACCCTCGAAAATGGGCAGATAACCAAACGCGGCCTTGAGTGGCGGAACCAGGTAGGTTCTAATCGCAGGCACCAGGATGAAGATGCCGATCAAGCCGTAAATCACGCTTGGTACAGCGGCCAAGAGCTCGATCAAGAAAGTCAAGAAATTTGAGAGCTTGGGCGGCGCCATCTCGGCCAGAAAAATAGAAGCGGCCAGCCCTAACGGCACCGCGATGACCATTCCTACAAATGAGGTAACGCAGGTGCCGTAGATAAAGGGGAGAGCGCCGTATTTATCGGTGTTTGGATCCCACGCTGAACTTGTGAGAAAACCCAAACCAAACGCTTTGAAGGTAGGCCGCGAGTTCGCCCACAACTCAAAGACAATCAAGCCCACGATCAGCAGAATAGAGACAGTGCACGCTAGTGTGACCAGATACGAAATCTCGTCGCCGCCGCGCAGCCGTGCGAAGAATCCGCGGTTGGTGCGGCGGCCTAATGTCTCGGCGATGTAACTGGTGGCTGCCACGAAACTACTTAATTAAGGCGATGCGCTTTTCCACTTCTTGCGCCATTACGACAGGCAGCCGCGCGTAGTCCAAAGATTCCGCCTGTTCTTGTCCTTTAGTCACGGCCCACTTCAGGAAGCCCTTGATCGCGGCGGCCTTTTCAGCATCCTTAAAGGTATCAGGCACCAACAGCCAGGTAAATGTGGAGATGGGATAGACACCCTTTCCCGCAGCATTGGTGATGGACAGTTGTGTGTCGGCAGCGCCCCCCTTCGAAGCGGCGGCGGCAGCGGAAACGGTTTTCAAATCAGCCTTCACAAATTCGCCACTGGCGTTCTGAACTTTACCGTAAGCCAGGTGATTTTTGACGGCGTAAATCAGCTCCAAATAACCCACCGCTCCCACTTGTTGCTTCAGCAGTCCGGCCACGCCATCGTTTTTTGACGCGCCCAAACCCACCGGCCAACTCACTGAAGCGTTGCGGCCCACTTTCTTTTCCCACTCGGGGCTGACTTTTGACAGGTAGTCGGTGAAACAAAATGTTGTGCCGCTGCCATCGGAGCGGTGCAGCACAACAATATCGAGATCCGGCAACTTCACGCCCGCGTTCACCTTCGCCAGTTCCGGGTCATTCCATTTCTTGATCTTACCCAGGAAAATGTCGGCCAAGATAGGCCCGGTGAAATTCAGTTCGGCCGTGATGCCCGGAACGTTGTAGCTGGGAACAACTGCGCCCAATACGGTGGGGAAAGTCAACAAGGTATGGCCGCCATTCTTCGATTTGAATGCCTCAAGCTGCTCTTTGCTGAGAATCGCATCACTCGCACCAAAATCGACTGTCCCTTCAGTAACGCCTTTGATACCCCCGCCCGAGCCGTTCGCCTGGTAGTTAATCTGAACGTTGCCAATCGATTGATAATCGTTGAACCACTTCTGATAGATGGGAGCCGGGAAAGTAGCTCCAGCAGCCGTCATCTGTACTGCGGCTGGCGCAAGCATCGCGGCGAAATTGACGATGGCAAGCGCGCTTGTTGCCTTCCAAAGCATGTGAGAACTCATTCAGTTTTCCTTATCGAAGTTTTGACCTGGAGCGGGCGAAATAACCCCTCACGCCGCGCGACCACCTTGGTCGGTCCAGCCTCACCCAGTATCGATAAGTTGTCATCAATAGAATATGAACAATTTGTTACAACAGCGTTAACAATGGTTAAGTTATTGAGTCAGAAGTGTTATTTTGCACGGTCATTACGGTAGACGGCACCCTCTTTCATCACAAAGAATACGCTCTGGGTCACTTTTATGTCGGCGAGTGGATTTCCTGGCACGGCCACCACATCCGCCCATTTTCCGGTCTCGAGCGTGCCGAGCTTATTGGATAAACCCAAAAGCTCTGCAGCTATGGAAGTGCCCGCGCGCAGAGCTTGCGCCGGCGGCATGCCGTCGGCATTCATGAGAACAAATTCCAAGGCGTTGTCACCGTGGGGGTAGACCGCGGCATCTGTCCCTAAGGCAATTTTCACGCCCATATCCAAGGCGCGCCTCACCAGAGCATCTTGCGCCTTCATCGCCATGTCGGCTTTTGCTCTGACGAGGGGCGGAAATTTGGCTTCGGCAATTCCGCTGCGAACGGAAAGAGTGGGAACCAGATAAGTGCCTTTCTCACGCATGAGGCGCAGGGCTTCGTCATCGAGAAATGTGCCGTGCTCAATGGAATCGATGCCTGCGCGGATCGCGCGTTTGGCGCCTTCCGAGCCGTGCGCATGCGCGGCGGTTTTGCGGCGCAGTTCGTGAGCCGCCGTCACCAGTGCTTCCAATTCACCTTGGGAAAGTTGCGGCACGTCTACATCGTCGGTAGGGGAAAGGACACCGCCGGTAGCGCAGGTCTTGATCACATCCGCGCCGTACTTGATATTCCAGCGCACCGCATAGCGAGCCTGATCGGGCGAATTGATGACGCCATCTTCGGGGCCGCTCTCATGGTTCAGTAATCCAAACTTAATGCCTGCTCCGCCATCGCAATGGCCGCCGGTGCCGCCCAGCGCATGCACCGAAACCAGCATGCGCGGGCCCGGCACAACTCCGGTATTGATGGAATTGCGTAAACCGACGTCAAGAAAATCCTGCGAGCCAAGATCGCGAACCGTGGTGAAGCCGGCCATGAGAGTTTTGCGAGCATTGACGGTGGCACGAATGGCGCTCTCGGCTGTTGTTCGGTCTAAGGCTTTGAGGCGCGCGGCGTTGTAATCCAGATCGAAATCCATGGTGAGATGGGTATGGGCGTCAATGAATCCGGGAAGTAATGTGGCATCACCCAGATCGATGATCTTAGCGCCGAGCGGCGCGCTGCCGCCGACCGATTGGATGTGGCCGTTGGATATGACGACCAAGCCCGGCTCGATCAGCCGGTCTCCTCTGCCGTCAAACATGCGGGCGGCCTTGATTACGGTGATGGGCGCTTGCGCGTTCAAACGCAGGACGATGGAGACGAGTAAAAGGCAAAGAGAAAGAGTTCGCATAAAGGGTGAGGATATCCTAAACGCCTAAGCGGCCTGTGGACGCGGGTCGGGTTTGCTTCCTAGAAAGAGGGCTTAGAGGGCAGCGAAAAAGGGGACACGCCTGTTGTATTCGTTCGGCGGAGGTGCGGTAGGAAGCCCGCAGTGTCCCCTTTTCCGTCATGTTCGGCGAAAAACTTGCTTAGGCGCGTGGTTCGGAACGCAGTTTTGTCTTCCAGGCGCGGTCGAATGCCGGCAGTACGGCGTGACCGCCCTGGCGGAAGGCTTCGCAGCGGGCGCTTAAATACTCAATTGAAAATTCGAAGCCAAATTCGGCGGCGTTGAAGGGTTCTTTGGCGACCTTGGCCTTTTGAAAGGCGACCATGGCTTCGTTACGACGGAGGTTTACGAGAAGTTCGCGGTCGGACTGCAATTGGGCGAGTTGCGCGGTGTGTTTGGCGAGCTGGCGATTGAGGCGGTTTTCTTGCAGCGCGAGGTTGCTGAGATCTTTGCGGTAGGTGCGGTAGATGAGGGCGTCGAGCGCCGCGGCGCGGTTTTGGGGATCTTGTTCATGGGCGCATTCGGCGGCTAGTTCGTTGCGGCCGAGAGCGTAGAGACCGGATTCGAGGGTGGGGATGCGCAGCAAACGCCATTCGGTGTCTACGATTGATTGGACGAGAAGCTTTTCCTCGTCGGTGGCGGGCTGGAATTTGTTGTAGGTGATGGCGGTGAAGTTTTGGTAGGCAGCGACATCGTCCGATGGCAGGAGGATGGTGCGGCCGGTGAGACCGGTTTTGAGGGCGTTGTGAGAAACCTTGAGCTTGCCTTCCGGCGACGACGGGCCGGTGGAAAATTGCGCGTTCGCGCGGTTGGCTTCGACTTGAGATGGGGTGGCCATAAATGTACTTTCTGAGTTCATTGGAGCAGCGGGGGCGAACGGCGAATCCAAAATTTGGCGGTAAGTGGCTGATTCGATGAGGAAGATTTATTTTGAGTTTTTGTTGTGACCGGCATATGGC
>CAVXRP010000029.1:0-169091 GCA_963764105.1 Bryobacterales bacterium | reverse complement strand
TGGTGGTATTTTGAGACCGCATGTTCGACCGAGTGTTTCCATTATTCGAAAATAGCCGGACATCCACAGGTAGAAGCCGAGCGGCGTGGCAATCAGGGCGGTTACCGCAGAGTTCAGGTAGTGGTGAGTCGGCAGGCGGTGTGAAAGCATGGTAGGTAGTGCGGAGGTTAAAATTCCTGCGGTGAAACGGAGGAGGCCGGCTACCAGTTCGATCCACCAAGAGGTTGAGAGCCAAAGGGATGGAACGGTGATGATGTCCAGCGGCATTTGCGAATGGCGAACTAGGGGTCCGCCCAAAGTTACAGGTAGGCACACCCAACAAGTGAAGCGGGATAAGGATGGAGCGACTGAGCCGGACCCTGTTTCCCAAAAAAGGGTTAAGAGACGGAGAACCTGCCACATACCGAGGCTGTAGAGAGCGATAGGGAGGCGTGTTGGAAGCACGTAGAGATTCCATTGAAATACTCTTCCGATGGTGAAAACCGCGATTAGGGCCAACATGCCGGCAACGGTGAAACGCCACCTCAACGGTGGCGACGTCAAATTGATCAGGTAAATAATCAGGTAGGCGAGGCCACTGACGAGCGCGAAGCCGACGAATGCCGGACCATGCCATGCGGCGGCCGCAGCGACACTCGTCAGCAGTTGTATTTTTTCCCCAAACAGCGAGAAAACTGAAAAGCTCAGCGCCGATAGCGCTATGATTGCCAGGTTGATTAAGAGTTCCTTGTCGCCCAGTGGGAAAAGGGTGGTGTTCACTAGGTGGTGTGGTTTGTAGCGTCCTGGAATCGGCGTGATCGGCTGCCTCGCTTTAGGAGTGCGCCAAACCTCCTTGAGGCTACAAGAAATTTATGGTCTGGCGTAGATTGCGAGCCCTGTGCCGACGGATATCGCCGCTTCCGCCGTCCGAGCCAAGGCGGTCTTCGCGGCGCTGTTTGGCACGAACAGGATGTCGTTCGACTTGAGCTGAAAATCCGGGATCTTGCCGGCCATTAGCTTCTTTGAGGTTGATTGGGATCTCGGTGCGGTTGGGGTTGCCGGGGACGGTTCGCATCACTCGGGCTTTTGCGCCGGCGGCAGTCTTGTCGAGTCCTTCCGCTAGTGACAAGACTTGCAAGCGCCGATAGGGTTTCGTCTTGGCCAAGCACGTAGCCGCCGGGTCTTTGACGGAGCCGATCACGTATATCAATTCGGCCTTGGGGACGGTGATCGTGTCTTCGGGTTTGATCACTATGTTCTCGGCTGGGTTGGTGCCGTTCATGATGCTCTTCACGGAAACGGAGGCGACGCTGTATTGGCCGGTGGGGTCGTCTTGGGCGTTCGGGAGCGGGATGCGGCCCCATTTGAGGTTGCGGGTGATTTTGACGGTGTTACCGGATTCGGCCGGAGGCCGCCGGCGAGGGAGAGCATTTCGAAGAGGGTCTTGCGGCCTTCGAGTTGGTGGACGCCGGGTTGGTTCACGGCACCGAGGATGGATACGGGCTGGCTGCGGAATTCGGTGACGCTGACGATGACGTGGGGATTGTTGAGTTGGTTTTTGAGGCGGGATTCGATTTCGGCTTCGAGCTGGTCGGCGGTGAGGCCGGCGGCGTGGATGCGGCCGGCGAGAGGGAGGTTGATATCGCCGTGGCGGTCGATGCGCATGGGTTTGCCGGAGATTTCGTCGAGGTTGTTGACGGAGAGGGTGATTAGGTCGTCGGGGCCGAGGATGTAGTTGGTGGGGATGGCTTCGGGATGGCCGGAGTCTGCGCCGACAGCCAGAACGGCAAGAGAAGAAGAATGGCCACAGATGGTTTCCGGGCTGCCGGTTGGAGCTTGCTCCGCAAGCATGGTTTCCGGGCTGCCGGTTGGAGCTTGCTCCGCAAGCATGAACACAGATGAACACAGATAAGACGGAAGCGCATGTTAGTTACCAAGAAAAGACTGAGAATGGCCACAGATGGTTTCCGGGCTGCCGGTTGGAGCTTGCTCCGCAAGCATGGTTTCCGGGCTGCCGGTTGGAGCTTGCTCCGCAAGCATGAACACAGATAAACACGGATAAAACAAGAGAAGCGCAAATCAATGAGGCGACGCGACAGCGGCATCCTTTTGAACCTTTTCTTTTAGCCGCCAACATGAATGACTTGGCCGTGAGCGATGATCTCAACGGCAGCGAGGAGATCCTGCTGGATGGCTTGGTAATGAGGTATCTGATTTTTGCGGACATGAACGACGATGACGCCAAGGGAAAGTTTCTTGAGGTTCTGCTGGAATTCCAGACTCTTATCGATGGTGAGTAAGACGTCGAACAGTTCGTTGGCTAGAGCAAGAAGTGGGCCATCGGTGAGTTGGTCCCAGCCCATGTCGTAAACGGTAGAAACGTCATGTTCCGGAAAAAGTGATTTGACTCGCGGGTCTACGCATTCGTCAACGAGGATGCGCATTCAAGAATCTGATCGTTTGCGAAATCGAGAACCGCCGTGACCTGCTCGCGGGTGATGGAGGGGTAGAGGGAAAGAAACGTATCGATGGTTTCTCCGCCCTCGAGGAGATCGATGAGGCTTTGGACGGGAACGCGGGTGCCGCGAAAGCAGGGTGCACCGCTCAGGCGCTGGGGATCGACCCAGATGGCTTTGTCGAGTTGCGAGCGCTGCAGGTCGGTCATATGTCTAAATTAGCAGAAGGCTTAACGCGAGAATGGCCACAGATGAACACGGATGAACACGGATAAGACGAGAGAAGCGCCATCAATGAGCCGACGCGAGAGCGGCATCCTTTTTGCCGTTATACTCCCCTTCGGGGTAGAATCGAAGTCATGAATGCGGCGGTCAATCCTTATCTCGACCGGATCTCTATTAAACCAGATGTGCGGTCGGGAAGGCCTTGCATACGGAACACTCGCATTACCGTTCAGGAGGTCCTACGCTGGCTGGCATCGGGCGCCACGGAAGAAGAGATCCTCAACGATTACCCGTACTTGAACAGTGACGATTTTAGGGCGGTGTTCGCGTATGCGGCTGAACCGACTAAATGGCCACAGATGAACACAGATAAACACGGATAAAACAACGGAAGCGCAAAATCAAAGAGCCGACGCGAAAGCGGCATCCTTTTTTCCACTATATTCTTTCCCTTCGAGAAAAGAACGATGGCTTAGAACTTTTTAGAATGGCCACAGGTGAACTCAGATAAACACAGAAAAAACAAAGAGGCTCAGCTGGCGAATAGTTGGTCGAGGTTCTCGGCGTCGAGTAGGCGGAGGGACAGATCTTCGAGCTCGGTGGTGGAGAGCATGGCGAGGCGGTCGTCGACCCAGGGGGGTAAAGGGCCGAAGCGTTTGGCGATCTGGCGGCGAATCACGATGAGTTCCCCTTGTTGGATGGCTGGGCCGATGATTTCATGGTCCATGATGTCTTCGGTGATTGGCATATGTTTGACCTCGGTCAGAATTGTATCTTTGAGCCTGCGCAAACCGGCGAGAATGATGAGCTTCTTAAAGGCGGTTTTGCGTGCTCCACCTTCTAGTGTAGCGATTCGGAATCCGCCGGATGGTTTCCTGGCCGCTGCGGTGGTTGGCCAGGATCGCCAGGATGCTGTCGTTGTCATATGGGCTGTTGAGCAGTGAATCTTCATCGAAGTCGCGGATGTCGATGAGTTTGTAGCGGCAGTAGAAATTGGGGCCGGCGAGTTCCGTTGGCATGTTCATTGGGGGATAGCCGACGTACAGGACGTATTGTTCGGGAAAACGTTCGTATAGGCGGTAGACCCGGAGGGAATACTCGGCCATACGCAGGGGCAACCGCTTGTCGTTAGCACTTTGGAATTCGAAGCCGATGAGGCGTTGGCGGTCGGCCGTTTCGCCGAGGAGGTCAACGCGGGTTTGGGTGACGTCAGGCAGTTCGACGTTCAGCCACTGGGTGATTTTGGCGCCGGTATGTTTTCGAGGATGGAGTTCTGGGGGTCCTGGAGCAAGGATTTGAGAACGGTGTCGTATTCATGCACTTAGAAGAGAAGATGAATGGCCACAGATGAACACAGATAAGAACGAGAGAAGCGCAAGATTAATGAGCCGACGCGAGAGCGGCATCCTCATTTTTGTCACTATATCTTCTCCCGTCGAGAAAAGAACGATGGCCACGGGTAAGACGGGAAAAGCCTTGATGATGGCCACAGATGAACACGGGATAAAACAACGGAAGCGCCAAATCAATGAGCCTCGCGAAAGCGGGTTTCGGCGGCGAGTTTACTGAGCGCCTCTTGGCTGCCGGAAAATTGCCGATCCCAAAGTGCCTCATCCGGGAGTTCCTGAAGGAGCCATTGCGCGATGCGGTCCTGTTCGTGGGGAGGTAGGGCCGCGAGTTTCGATACTGCGGCGTCGAGCATTTCGGTCATGCATCCAAATTAGCAGAAGATCTAAGAAAGAATGGCCACGGATGAACACGGATAAACACGGATAAAACAACGTCATCGGGCGGACGCGGAGCGGGCGAGGGCGTAGCGGGAGATGAAGGTTTGATAGAGGGTGTCGGCGAGGGGGGCGAAGCTGGTGGGGTTGTCGTCGGTGTTGAAGTCGTGGGCGAGCTCGATGTGGTCGGAGCCAAGGAGGGGGATTTCGACGCGCCAGCAGGGGGTGGGTGAGTCGGAGGAGCCGGTGGAATAGGAGCAGCCGGAGAAGCGCATTTGGATGCGGCAGAAACCGAGGTCGCGGTAGGAGGATTCGAGGATTTGCCAGCAGTCTTCGGGGGTGGCGGCGGCGGTGAGGCGGGCTTTGAGGCTATCGAGGACGATGTGGGAGGTGAGGAGGCCGCGGAATGCGCCGCGGAGCATGAGGCGGCCGGCAGTATCGAATTCGACGAAGCCGAGACGCTGGATGCCGAGCCAGGTGACGACGCCGAAGACGAGGATGACGGGGATTTCGAGATGGTTGTTGGCCATGGCGAGCGAGAAGATGGCGGCGATGGCGCCGAGACCGTAGAGGAGAAGAGCGGTGCGGCGCGGGGTGAGGCCGCGGTCGAGGAGACGGTGGTGGATGTGGCCGCGGTCGGCGGTGAAGATGGGTTGGCGACGGAGGAAGCGGCGGACGATGGCGAGGGTGGTGTCGAGGAGGGGGATGGAGAGAGCGATGAGGGGGGCGGTCATGCCGAGGATGGTGGCGGATTTCTGGCTGGAGAGAACGCCGTAGCAGCCGAGGAGGAAGCCGATGAAGAGGCTGCCGGAATCGCCGAGATAGACGCTGGCGGGGTTGAAGTTATAGCGCAAGAAAACCGATGAGGCAGCCGGCGAGAGGGACGGTGGCGAAGGCGAGTAGGACGTTGTGACTGAGGGCTGCGCCGAGGAGCATGGAGAGAGTGGCGACGAGGCTGAGGCCGGCGGCGAGACCGTCGACGCCATCGATGAGGTTGATGGCGTTGGTGCAGGCGACGAGCCAGAAGACGGTGGCGGGGAGGGTCCACCACCATTGGGTGAATTCGGCGCCGGAGAAACCCATGACGCGGACGCCGGCGAAATAGGCGATGACGGCGGCGAGGATTTGGCCGGCAAATTTGAGCCAGGCGCTGAGACCGAAGAGGTCATCGACGAGGCCGATTAGGAAGATGAGGGCGACGGCGGGGATGAGTTTGAGGATGAGGGAGAGATTGTGGTGGATGGTCCAAATGCCGTTGAGGGGGGTGAGCCACCAGAGGGCGTAAGAGAGGACGAAGGACAGAGCGACGGCGATGCCACCGACGCGGGGGATGGGACGGTAGTCGGGCTTACGGGAGGCGTCGGGGTGATCGACCAGGCCGAGGCGTTGCGAGGCGATGCGAACGAGGGGGTGAGGATGATGGAGAGGAGGAGGCTAGCGAGAGCTAGGAAGAGCAGGGAATACATGGGGAAGAGCTAAGAAATAATGGCCACAGATGAAGCACCGGATAGAACAAAGAACAAGACCCCTTTTTGTTCTTAATCTGTGTTTAATCTGTGTTCATCATGTGGTTATTCTTCTTTGTTGGAGCGGTAGTAGTAGGAGCTTTGTAGTTGTAGTAGCCGTAGTAGCCGTCGGGGGCGGGTTTGGGGTTCCAGTCGTTGAGGATGGTGCCGAGGATTTTGGTGCCGTCCTCGGAGAAGCGCTGGCAGGCGGCCATGGTGGCGCCGCGGGTGGTTTGGTGCGGAGCGAATGACGAGGATGACGGAATCGGCGAGGCGGCCGATGACGCGGGCGTCGGGGATTTGGAGCATGGGCGGGGTATCGATGAGGATGATGTCGTATTGCTTCTTTGAGGTAGTTGAGCAGGTGGGACATGTGGGGATTGATGAGGAGGTTGGTGGAGGAGGAGGTGCTGGGGCCGCTGGGGAGGATCGAGAGATTGGGGATGGCGCTTTCCTTGATGGCGCCGTCGAGAGTGGGATCGCCGTTGAGGGCGATCTTTTCTCTCAGGAGGGTGCTGAGACCGTATCGGTTATCGACGGAGAAGACTTCGTGCTGGCGAGGGCGGCGCATATCGGCATCAATGAGGAGCACGCGGCGGCCGACTTCGGCGATGGCGATGGCCAGGTTGCTGGAGACGGTGGATTTGCCTTCGGAGGGGCCGGCGCTGGTGAGAACAATGGTTTGGAGCTTGGAGTTGAGGGTGTGTTCGGGCGTGAAGAGGATGGAAATGAGAGCGGAGCGAAAGCTTTCGGCGACGGGGGAAGGCTTGCGCTGGAGGGTTTCGAGTTCGACGCGGGATTGTAGGCCTTCAGGGCCGGAGGGGAGGAGGGTTTTGAATTTATCGTGTTTGCCGGCGGGGATGATGCCGAGTTCGGGCAGGTTCAGATAAGCGGCGGCTTCGCCGGGCTGTTGGATGGTGGTATCGGCACGAGCACGAGTGATGATGAAGGCTGCACCGAGGAAGATGCCGGCGAGGGCGCCAATGCCGGCGCTTTGCTTGCGGTCGGGTTTATAGGGAGCGCGGGGGACTTTAGCGGCATCGACGTACGCGGACGTTGGAAGCGCGCATGGCGGAGGCGATGCTGGACTGTTTGAGCTGGGCGAGCATGGCGTCATAGAGCTGGCGGTTGGAATCGACTTCGCGCTTGAGGATGTTGTATTGGATGGCTTTTTCGCCTTCGCCGGTGACTTGGTGGGTTTGGGCGGCGTAGGCGGATTGGAGAAGTTCTTCGCGGCGGGAGGCGTCGAGGAATTCGTTTTTGATGCGGTGAGGATGGCGGCGCGGTCGTGTTCAAAGGTGGTTTGGAGGACGGCGAGTTCGGCTTGGGCGCGGCGGACTTTATCGTAATCGGGGGCGTAGATGGCGCGGAGGTCGGCGATTTGGCTACGGAGGTCGCGCATTTTGGCGGCGGTGTCGCGGAGGGTGGCGTCGTTCAGGACGTCCGGGAGGGCATCGGGGCTGGAGCTTTGGGCGAGCTCATAGGTGGATTGGCGGGCGATGCGGGCGGCGGAAGCGGTGGAGAGTTCCTGTTGGAGTTGTTTGAGCTTTTGTTCGGAGACGTTGGTTTTTTCGTCGTTGGTAAAGAGCAGGCCGGACTGGCGGGCGTATTGCTGGAGGTTGTCTTCGGAGCGTTCGAGTTTGATGCGCATGTCATCGAGCTGATGGCCGAGCCATTCGGCGGTTTTTTCGGTGGATTTCCAGCGGGATTCGAGGTTTTGCTCGATGAATTTGGCGGTGAGGGTGTTGAGGAAGGTGGCGGCGAGGTCGGGATCGGCGGAATCGGCGGTGATTTCGATGACGCGGGTTTGGCCAGCGGCGCGGGGTTTGACGGAGCGAGCGATTTGGCCGAGCTGCTGGTTGACGAGGGCGGCGTGGTCGGGTTCGGCGAAATGGAAGAGGCGGCGAAAGGACTGAGGACGGGAGGTTCGGCGGAGACGGTGACGCCGGTGGCTTTGAGCTGATCGACGACGGAATCGAGGACGGTGTCGCTTTGCAGGATTTTGATTTGGGTGGGGATTTCGGAGGGATCGGCGCCGCCGCCTTCGTTGACCTCGGTGTTTTGGCGCATGTTCATGAAGTTGTCATTGAGGTTCTGGATTTCGATGGAGGTGTGGGCCTGATAGATGCGGGTTTGGGGCAGGGTGACGAGGATAGCCGATGACGGCACCGACGAAGGCGAAGACGACCCAGGTGCCTTTGTGGCGGCGGAGGATGCGCCAATATTCGAGGAGGCCGCCGGATTCGGCGTTTTCGTCGGGAGGCTGCGTGTTGCTGTAACCATAACCGTAGCCGTAACCGTAGGATGGGCGGCGCGCGAGGGCACGGGAAGGCTGATCGGGGGAATCGGCGGGGATGAGGCCGGGATCGTTTGGCGAAGGCTCGGGGTCGGCGGTTAACCATTGAGATGAGGGATGGGCTGGGGAGCAGTCGGGTGCAAGATTGGGGCGATGCTTAGGGACATTTGGGAAGACCGAGAAGCGGGCTCAAGTAATGGACATGCGCCGCGGCGGGGGTTCGTCTGAGAGTTTCTGGAGTTCGGCGGTGAGGAAGTGGACGCGGGTTTCGAGTTCGGCAAGGCGCGACTCGAAACGGTCGTAAGGTTTACGTTCTGCAAACATCATGTTGATGGCGGCGCGGGCCATTTCGGAGATGCTGGGAAGGCCATGGGCGAGGCAGAGTTCGCGGAAGCGGTCGTGCTCTTCGCGGGTGAGGCGGAAGCTAACCATGTGGCTGCGGGATTCGAGGGGCATAGCGGAGAAGAAGTGGGCGGAACGCTTTGCGCAAGTAAATTGAGGAACGAATTGCAGGCATTGGCGATGTTACAACGATGCCATAAGAAGTTGAACCGCAAGCCGGCGAGAGGGGTGCCAGCAGGGAAAGGCATGAAGCGGGAGAGACAAGCCTGAATTTGGAGGAAAGGCGGATTAGTTCTGAAGGCAAGCTCCGCCCATTTTGTCCCAGACGACCTTCCTCCGATTGAAGGCAGAACTGAAGAACTACACCCCGAAAAATCTCGTAGTACAGAGTTACCATACTTATCCCGTGCTGACAAGGAGTTTTACAACCGATTTAGTACCAGTTCTATATCTGACGGGTTGAGATTACATTGGATGAGTTTGGAGCTTTAGATTTAGAATCAGATAGATAGCGATTGGTGATGGGTGTGGGCGAAGGGTGAATGGCGAGGTTATACAAAAAACGACTAGGGTAGATAAATCTGAAGGCGTATTACGAACGGATGTAATACGGTGCGGCTGCGTTCGCTTCGAAGGGACCTTCAAACGGAAGTTATCATTTCGCCAGATAACTGAGGCCGCTGCGCCAGCTATGCTTATGTTTGTTAACCAAACAGATTTCAGCGGTGGCAGTGGGCTGGTTAATCGCGGCTGTTGGGGTTACCGCTCAAGAGATTGGCAAAGCGGCGGCATACGAGGGCGTTTTGCTCGACAGCTATGGCAGCCCGGTTGCGGGCGCGGTCGTGCATCTGGACTCGGACAAAAGCCATCTCAGCGCGATCACGGAAAAGACCGGCAAGTTCTTATTCCAAACCGTAGCGGCCGGCAACTATTCCATCAGAGTGGAAAACCATGGCGCGACTGCGACGGGGGCACGCCTGCTCCAATGGCCTGGCGATTCGCAGCTTACGGTGCTTCGCGTCTCGGCGAACGGAGCACTATTGGTCGAACAGCCTGCAAAATCGAAAGCGGGCAGCGGCGGCGAGCAACTTTCGAGCAAAGCTGTTTCATCACTGCCGCTCAACAAACGCGACTTCAGCCAGTTATTGCTGCTGGCGGCAGGCACCATGACCGATACCAACGGCTCTGCCAATTTCACCCAGCAGTTCGCCATCAACGGCCAACGGGGCACGGCGGCGGTGTTCGCGATGGATGGCGCGGATAGTACCGATCCTGAAATTGGTGGGGCGACGTTCACGAATTTCAATGTGGATGCGGTGCAAGAAATTCGTTCGAGTTCCGGTTGGATGGCCGCCGAAATCGGCCGCGGCGCGGCAGGATTTACCGATATCATTACTCGATCGGGAACGAACTCCCTCCATGGGTCGGCTTTCGAGTTTCTGCGTAATTCGGCGCTCGACGCGCGCAATTTTTTCGACCAGCGGATCCCGCCGTTTATCCGCAACGAATTTGGGTTGACAAACGGCGGCCCACTTGTCTTACCGAAGCTGTACAAAGGCCGCAACAAAACGTTCTACTTTGTCGAATATCAAGGTTTTCGGCAAATATTGAGTGACACCGAGGTAATTCCGGTTCCCACTGCGGCGGAACGTGCCGGGATAGACACATCAACCTTTCCGGGCGACACACTGATTGTGCCGGTGAATCCGGCGATGGCGAGACTGCTGGCGCGCTATCCGTTACCGAACGATGCGGAGGGTCCCTACGGTGCTCGCACTTATGCCGCTTCGTCAAGAGTCACCACGTTCTCCGATCAGTTTTCGGCGCGTCTCGATCATAAAATTTCGGCCAAGTCGCAACTGTTCGCCCGCTTCACGATGGAGAACACGAATGGGCCGTTAACCAATCCAAGCCAGACGGTTATCGATCCAAACTTCGCCGTGAATTTCACGGATCAACAACGCAATGCCGCCATCACCTATACGCGCACGCCGTCGGCTCATTCGAGTATGGATTCTTCCATTAGCTACACCCGCGCGACGCCCGAGTTTCCAACGCTGGATCACCAGGACCCGGCGTTGACTTTTGGCAACGGTTTGTATGAGGCGTTCAATGCGGCGGCCGGATCGGTCCAAGCGTGGTTCGGCAATTTGTTTCAAGCACGCCAGAACTTTGCGTGGGTACGTGGCAAGCATTCGTTCAAAGCAGGCGGAGAAGTCAGATCAAACCGCGACACCTCGTTATTCGGGATCAGCCCGAACGGCCAGTTCCAATTCGGTGGCGGCACAGCATATTCACCCGTATTCATACGGTCGCTTAGTGGCACACACGACATTGAACCAGGCCAGCCGCTACCAGACGCACTAACGGGGCTGCTGACTGCGAGCGCATTTACCTATACGACCGCAGTCGCGCCACCGTTGTTTCCCCAAGGTGATCGTATTGGCGATGCGGGCATCCACCGCGATGCGTATAACGCGTATTGGCAAGACAGTTGGAAGGTGTCGGATCGGTTGCTTGTGAATTACGGCCTGCGCTATGAGATCGATTCACCTATCCGCGAGCCAAACCACCAGACATCGGGGCCTGTGTTCAACAGCACCGTGCCAGGGTCGGAGTTACTAGTTAATCCACAACCGCCATACAGACTTGATAAGAACGGCTGGGGACCGCGGGCAGGTTTGGAGTGGCGCATTGCCGGGAAAACTTTATTCCGCGTGGGCGCGGGAATCACAACTCTGTTGACAAATCTCTTCCAGGACAACGTGTTGACTGGCTCGACACCCTACGTTTTCTATCCGCGCCTGACTGCCGCACCGGGGCAATCGATCCCTTTCGGTTTGAAAATCACGCCACAAGAGTTGCCGCCCGTATACACGCCAAACGGATCGCTCGTGTTCGCTGCGGGAAATTCCAAGCAAGTGCCGAGCAATACCATAATGGACGTGCTGCGGTTTGAGCAGGACCTAGCGGCGCTTTCGCCAGGTCACCAGATTACCCCACTTACTGTAAGTGGGATGGCCGGGAACTTTCAGAACGGCTACATGGGCACGTGGACGGCTGGGCTAGAACAGAAACTTGGAGGCGCGACAATCAATGCCGCCTATGTGGGTACGGCGGGAATCAAGCTGCCTGTCATGGACTACCCGAACGCTTATCCTGGCGCGGACGCCGCTGCCGCGCCCTACACGCAATTCGCCTCGTCAGGCGCCATTAGCGGCGGCTACGGGCCGATAATCCTCATGACAAACCGGTCACATTCCACTTATCACTCGCTGCAGGTGTCGGCGCAAAAAGATCTGACGGCATCGGGCCTTGGATTTCAGACGAGCTACACATTTTCGAAGTCGATTGACGACACCAGCGCGGTCGTGGGAGGATTTGTTTCAGGCTACTCGGGCGCGGTGGTTCAGACCGTTGCACAAGACCCCTTCGACACCCGAGCAGACAAGGGGCCGTCGAACTTCGACGTCAAGAATGCGCTTTCGTTTAGCTTATTCCAGGATATTCATGCCGAACGTCTGAGCTTGCTTCGGCCTCTCGGCAAAACGCTAATGGCGGGCTGGCAACTATTGGGAATCGGTACGCTTACCAGCGGCCTTCCGTTTACCGTGTATTCCGGTGTGCAGCAGACCGGAGTGGGGTCGCTGGGTGCTGACAGGCCCGATGAGATTGCTGTTCCCGATCTTTCCACTAGCCGCACAGTGCGCGAAGACTACTTCGGCTTGGGAGCAAATAATGCTTCTTTTTTCTCCATTCCGATTGCGATCGCGGGCGGTACCGGCCCGAACGACGGCTCGTTCGGCACATTGGGCCGCAACACGTTTCGTGGGCCTGCGCTGAAGGATTTCGATCTCGCGCTGATCAAAGATACACCGCTAGCAACGCGCGGAGGGAAGGAATTGGCCTCATTGCAGTTCCGTGCCGAGTTCTTTAATGTCTTCAACACCGTAAATTTTGGGCTGCCTTCGAATATTCTTCTTGGCCCCGGTTTCGGAGAGATCAGCCGCACAGCGGGTACGTCACGGCAGATCCAGTTTTCCCTCAAGCTCATTTATTAGCTCCACGGGGGTTCGTTCAAACGGCACCCAACGGCACTCACCTTCTGGTTAAAACCTCTAAAACTCTGCCGCGCGTCCAATCTTGGTTCGAGATTGCGATACGCACCCGGTCGCCCACGCGAAGTCGCACAAAATTGGCTTGCTGGGTACTGGGTAGATGAGCAATCACCCGATGCTCGCTCTCCAACCTCACGCTTACTAAAGCACTTGAAAGCAACTCGGCGACCGTTCCCTCTGCGGTACGCTCCGCCGTAAAACCGGCCACCTTGTCGCTTGGCGTTTCATCAGCCATGTTTGTCTCCTAGCGGTTACTTAAAGTTCGCCCGGACAATGCGCCGTTTTGCCAGGCTCACCTCGCTCCAAGGATAGCGCTAAGGTAGCCTAGAGGAAGAAAAGGCGAACAAATGAACTTGGCGTTAGATTTCGGGATCCAGCCACCCGCTTCAGATAATCTAGTGGTCCAGCCGCGCTCTCCCGCTCAAGTACTGGCTGAGCACTTCACGCAATCCATGCAGGAGGATGATTCTCCCGTTCGCGCCGTTCGTCACCAGCCTGCTAAGCCGGCAAAGTTCGGCCCTTTTCCCGAAAATCTTGACCCTGCCCTGCGCTCTGCTCTTAAGATTCGCGGAATCGAAAACCTTTATTCCCATCAATCGATCGCGGTTACATTGGCGCTGGCCGGCAAGGACCTGGTAGTCGTTACCCCCACCGCTAGCGGCAAGACTCTGTGTTATAACTTACCGGTGGCACAAGCGATTCTGGCCGATCCCTGTGCGCGCGCCATTTATCTATTTCCCACCAAAGCGCTTGCTGAAGATCAGCGCTTGGAATTGCAACGCCTCAATAATGATGCCGGCGGCGCGTTTTCCTGCCATACCTATGATGGAGATACTCCGCAACATGCCCGCCGTGCGATTCGAGACAAGGCCAACATCATCCTCACCAATCCGGGCATGCTGCATACCGGCATTCTGCCGCAACACACCAAGTGGGTAAAGCTGTTCGAAAATCTGCGCTACATCGTGATTGATGAGCTGCACTACTATCGCGGCGTCTATGGCAGCCATTTGGCAAACGTGTTGCGCCGTCTCAAGCGCATCTGCGCGTTCTACGGTTCCTCTCCCCAATTCGTCTGCTGCTCGGCCACCATCGCGAATCCCAAGCAACTCGCCGAGTCCATCGTGGAACGGCCATTTGAAGTCGTGGCGGAGAGTGGTGCTCCCACGGGCGATAGCTACTTAGTGTTTTACAATCCGCCGATCGTCAACCGGCAGCTCGGAATCCGGCGCAGCTATTTGCATGAATCGCGCCGCATCGCCATCGAGTTTATCCGGCAAAATCTGCAGACGTTGGTCTTTACTAACAATCGCCTCGCCACGGAGGTCGTTACTACCTACCTTAAAGACGCCTGCGCGCAGCTGCCGTTCTCTCACGAGACCGTGCGCGGTTATCGCGGAGGTTACCTTCCCAAAGAGCGCCGCTACATTGAAGAAGGACTGCGGACCAGGAATATCCGTGCCGTCGTGGCTACCAACGCGCTTGAGTTGGGTCTCGACATCGGTTCGTTGGATGCCGTAGTCTTAGCCGGCTACCCCGGCAACATCGCTTCCACTTGGCAGCGGGTAGGCCGCGCCGGGCGCCGCCAATCCTCTTCGATCGCCGTACTCGTGGCCTCCAGCGCGCCGCTCGATCAGTATATGGCGGAGCACCCCGATTATTTCTTCGGCGCGTCTCCCGAAGCAGCCCATATCAACGCCGACAATCTCGAAATCTTCTTAAGCCATGTGAAGTGCGCCGCTTTCGAATTGCCCATCCGCGATGACGAACAATTCGGCACTCTCGATCTCGGCAAGCTTTGTAAATTTCTCGCCGAAGAGCTCCGCCTGCTGCACCACTCAGGCGATTGCTGGCATTGGGTCAGTGATAGCTATCCGGCGGATTCCGTCAGTTTGCGGTCGGTCAGCAGCGACAATTTCCTGGTAGTTGATATCACAGGCGACCACCGCATCATCGGCGAAGTGGATTTTCCTTCCGCGCTCTCCACTCTGCATGAGAAAGCTATCTATCTGCATGATGCGCGACAGTACCAAGTAGAAAAGCTCGACTTTGAGGGACGCAAGGCATTCGTCCGCCAGGTGGATTCCGATTACTACACCGACGCCATCGTATACACCCAGGTCAGCGAACTGGCCCAGTTCGAAAACGTGCCCGCTAGCGCAGACGGTTTAGTTACGGCTGCGCATGGCGAAGTACGCGTGAAGCGCCAGATCGCTGGGTTTAAGAAGATCAAGTTCTACACAATGGAAAATATCGGCTCCGGCAAATTATCGCTGCCTGAACAGGAAATGCACACTACTGCGTATTGGCTGCATTTCTCCCACGGATTCTTCGATGATTTTGAAGACTACTCCAACGCTGATTTGCAAGATGCCCTGCACGGCTTGGGCAACGTCCTCAAAACCGTAGCCTGCGTTCTGTTGCTGTGCGACCCACGCGATTTGGCTGTCGCCGTGTTAGACGATTCATCCCAAAATAAAACCCTCTTCGAACCCGACTTGCTCCTCTACGATAACTACCCGGGTGGCATAGGCCAGAGCGATCCTTTGTTCCGCCGGGCCAACGAACTCGCCGGTTCCGCTCTAACGTTGGCCTCTGCTTGCCCTTGTTCGGCGGGTTGTCCAGGTTGCGTTGGCCCCTATACTGAGGTGGGTAGGCGCGGCAAGGAGGGTACCCTCGCGATTCTCAATAAAATGACCGCGCAGGCAAAAGACTTGCCCCAACGAGCGACTTGACTTGCCTCCAATTGATGCAGCAACTACGGAATGGCCACGAGGATCGGAACTGCATCGGTTTCCGCCATCGAATACCGTTTTGCATTGCAAATGGGCCTTGGATTTTTGGCATCTGATAGCCTTGCCAAAGGTCATCGAAGAATCACGAAAATGGGAATCAAGACATAATGGCGATCATTTCCAACAGTAATCCGACAAGTCAGGCGCCAGTGACGCGCACCAATCCTGGCGCGATGGCGATGGTCACGACGCTCTTCTTCATGTGGGCCTTTCTAACCGAGTTGAATGACATCCTGATCCCGCACCTGCAATCAATTTTCGATCTCAATTACACGCAGAGCATGATGGTGCAACTCGTGTTCTTCACGGGCTATGCCATCTTTGCCGTTCCTTCGGGCAAACTCGTGGAATGGGTGGGCTACAAGCGGACGATGGTTCTTGGACTAGTCACGATGGCGGTGGGATCACTCTTGATGCTGCCGGCGGCCTCTGCCGCCTCTTTCCCATTGTTTCTAGGCGCAGAGCTTGTTTTAGCGGCCGGAATTACGGCGCTTCAGGTGGCCGCTAATCCTTACGTTTCCATTCTCGGACCGCCGGCGGGGGCTCCCAGTCGACTGAACTTAACCCAGGCGTTTAATTCCCTGGGGGCTACCATTGCCCCGTACTTCGGCAGTCTTGTCATTCTAAGTGCCGTGCCGGTTGCCATGGAAACCCTTCGAGGCCTCTCACCCCAGGCTCGGAGCGCTTATCAAATGCACGAAGCTGCGACCGTGAAGGTACCCTATATGGAGATTGCGCTCGCGCTGCTTCTGCTCGCTACCGTTATCGGTTTTTTTAAGCTTCCTGAGATTGTGCCGGAAGAAGACCTTTCGGCAGTAAAAGATAGTAAGGCTAAAGGCATCGCGCGCTTACTGCAACATCGACAACTAGTGTTTGGCGTGATCGCCATTTTTGTTTATGTGGGAGCGGAAGTTTCTATCGGCAGCTTTCTTGTCAAATATTTTCACCAGCCGGAAATCGCAAACATGTCTGACCAGTCGGCAGGGAAACTGGTGACGATCTACTGGGGCGCCATGATGATCGGAAGATTCATCGGTGCTTGGCTATTGCAAAGGGTGAAGCCGGGGCTCTTATTGGCGATTGTCGCCTCGGGTGCTTTGGCTCTGGTGGCGACTTCCATGTTGACGACCGGCTATCTCGCGGTGGGAAGCATTCTTTTCGTTGGCCTGTTCAATGCGATCATGTTTCCAACGATTTTCACGCTAGCCATTGCAGGATTAGGTCCGTTAACCGGCGAGGGCTCTGGCTTGCTGATCACCGCGATTGTTGGCGGCGCTGTGATACCAGAGCTGCAAGGAATGATTGCCGATAAAGTGGGCATCCACCACGCATTCGTCTTGCCTTTGATCTGTTATCTATACGTAGCTTATTTCGGAATGGTTGGCTCGAAAGTCAGACATTCGCGCGACCAAAGCCCAGCCTAATCGTGATCGGAAGTTCCCCGCCCCCGCGGCCGTCCAGCGTCTGTGAATTTTTGGATTTGGTACACCCGGTAAGATTCGAACTTACGACCTTTTGCTCCGGAGGCAAACGCTCTATCCAGGCTGAGCTACGGGTGCATTCCTAACAAAATCTATTGCCGCGTCGGCACATCGAGCCCGGGCAATGCCTTCTTGTGTGCCGTCGACGAAGTGGAACCATTTCCCAGATTCAGCAATTCTTCAATATGCGCGCGAATCGCCTCTTCCGTCATTTGCTTGTCCCAATTATCGTCTTCCTTGGCCGGCGTCTGATAGTGAATCACGCCTTTGCGATCGATCAACGCCAACTGGGGCACCACAAAACGCCCATCGGTGAAACCCATGAACGCCGTCATCTGTTCCTGAGACACCCACCCCACGGGAAAGCCAACCTTAAAGTCCCTGGCGAAGTTTTCAACCAGCAAATCGGCATTCGCATTCACGGCCACATCAATGGCCTGGAACCCGCGCGCAGCAAACTCTTCCTGAAACTTCGTCATCACCTTCGATGCCGCCTGGCAGTGCGGACAAGTTGTAAAAATAAATTCCAGCGCCACCACTTTTCCCCGATAGTCGCTTAACTGCTGCGGCCCTTTGCCCGGCAGATTGAATGTCAACTCGGGAGCTTTGCGTAAACTGCCAGTCTCGGCGGCGGCCAGCAGCGAAACACCCACTACAACGGAGGCTGTAACAACGGCAAAGATGCTTTTCATGGAAAAAACTCTCGCTCCCAGTGTAACTTAACCGGGTCTAACTTAATTGCCGTGCGCCGCTTTCAGGCGCTGCCACTCCGTCAGATCTTTCAAACCTTCCACGCTCGATACGATATTACCGGCAAGCCACACCACAAACGAGCCGTTATCGCCGCTCCCCGCGGCCATCGCCGTTTTTTGGTCGGAGAAGTCACTGTGCGCCCATTTTTTTTGCAAAATCTTTTGGTAATCGGCAAAATACTCGGCGGCGCTTTCCGGCGAATCCCATTCCGCTGCGTACAACAGCACGGGCTTGCCATCGTGGCCGCGCGTGACAATCCGGAACCGGCCGCCTCGCAAATGGGGTGCCAGTTCAGTCGCTTTCGCCTCCCCTAGATACTGCTGCAAAAGCATCTGATGATCGAACTCGCCCATCGAACCATCCGTCACCTCTTTTCGCTCCGGCGCAAGTTTCGGCAGCGCTGGTTCGGTGGGCTTCTCATGCGCGAAGTACCTTTCGGGGTGAATGATTTGCGCCGAGCTCACCGGCGGATGGGTAAACACCTCGGCAAACGCGGCCTTCCCCAGCTTGCGATAAACCGCATTGAAGAATCGCGTGCCTTCCGAATAGGGGAACAATAGCGATTGTTGAATGTACAACGGCGCACTCTTCAGCACCGGATAGTCCGCCATAGAGGTCTCGCCTGAATCGGCTACCGATTTCAGCATCTCTTCTGTCGGAACCGGCGGTTGTCCGCCGCGTTTCAATTCGTAGGCGATCATCAGCCATGACGCCTGCCCTTCCACTACCGCTGTATGCGCCAGGTTCTCGTCGTCGTTGCTGGGTGTTTCTTCCATGAAATTCTCCAGATTGAAGTGCTGATCGGCCAGCGCATGCGATAACTCATGGGCCAGCGTCGTGGTTTCAGCTTCGATCGAGGAGTCCGATAGCAGGAACAACTTTTTTTCGTCGTAATCGTAGAACGCCGCCGCCTGCTCAGTCAGCAAGTCGATCGTCGATTTCTTCAGATCGAAGTCCGGCGGCACCAGTCCAAACATTTTCAACGACAGTTCGTCGGCGCGAATTTCGTCCGGCTTCAGCGTCTTCTTGATGCGTTTCGTTAAAAACTGGTGCAATTGACGTTTCGTCATGCGTCCATAGGGGACCGCATGCTTTTCAGTCAGGCCCGTAATTTCCGAAAGTGATTTGACGATCGAGTCAATTTCGGCGAACGCCGGATCTTTGCTGTTCTTCTCACGCGCCCAAGCAAAGGGCAGACCCAACAGCACTAGGAGGGCGACAACTACAAGGCGACGGAGCATTTATTGGAGGGACACCGCTAGCTTTTAGAGTAATGGATGGCCGTTTGAATACTAGCGTCTACGGTGCTATTCTGAAATCGCCCACCCCCGCCCTAAAACGCTTCATGGATTTTCTGGAAGGTCTAAATCCGCAACAACGAGAAGCAGTTGCGCACGTCGAAGGTCCCTTGCTGTTGCTCGCTGGAGCAGGCAGCGGGAAGACGCGCGTCATCACCCATCGGATTGCGCATCTAATAGAGGCGCACCACATTCCAGGTCCTGCCGTGTTGGCCGTTACGTTCACCAACAAAGCCTCCCAGGAAATGCGCGATCGCGTCAATCAACTGCTGGGCGACTCATCCAGATCCAAAACACCGCTGGTATCCACCTTTCACTCTTTTTGTGTTAGAGCTTTGCGGCGCGATGGCGCATCGCTTGCTGAAATCCGCGAAGGGTTCACTCGTCAGTTCACGATTTACGACGCAGATGACCAGCTCGCTCTCGTTAAGTCCGTCTACAAGCAGCTCGGCTTGGATGAGAAGTTCATGCCCTACCGCGGCATGCTGGCGCGCATCAGCCATGGCAAAAGCCATGACGAATCGCCGCTCGATTGGTTCAAAGACGCCACCGATCCGAAGCTCACCCGCCAGGCCAAGATCTATCAACTCTACGAAGAGCGCTTGCACCACGCCAACGCTCTCGATTTCGACGATCTTTTGCTCGAAACCGTGCGCCTCCTCAAGCATGATGACGCTTTGCGCGCAGTCTATAACCGCAACTTCGAATTTGTCATGATCGACGAATATCAGGACACCAACGCAAGCCAGTATCAGTTAATGCGCCTTTTGACGGAAACCCGCCGCAATGTCTGCGTGGTGGGCGACGAAGATCAATCCATCTATGGGTGGCGCGGCGCCGATATCCGCAACATTCTGGATTTTGAGCGCGATTATCCGAAGGCCGTCGTGATCCGGCTCGAGCAAAACTACCGCTCCACCAAAAACATTCTCGAAGCCGCCAGCGCTGTCGTCGCGAATAATAAAGAGCGCAAAGGCAAGTGGCTTTGGACCGATGCCGAGATTGGCACAAAAATCGGCTATTACGAAGCGCCCGACGGCGAAAACGAAGCCCTTTTCATCGCCGATACCATCGAGAAAATCATCTCGCGAAACCCGCTGGATCGCGTGGCGGTTCTCTACCGCACCAATTCCCAATCGCGCCAAATTGAGGAAGCACTCCGGCGCTACGGCCGCAAATACCTGGTTGTCGGTGGCTTCAGCTTTTATCAGCGCGCGGAAGTGAAAGATCTGCTTGCCTATCTCAGAGTCCTGTTGACGCCGCAAGATTCAATTGCCCTGCTGCGCATCATCAACACGCCGGCGCGCGGTATCGGCAAGGGCACGGTTGAGCAAGTGGAGCAATTCTCACTGCAGAATGGCATCAGCATGTGGAAAGCGCTGCCTCTGCTCCTGGCAACCAAGGCCTTCCCCACGCGTGCGGAGGCGGCACTTCGTTCGTTCATCAGTCTCATCGATCATCTCACCGAAATGGCTGAAGATCAGCCCGTGCATGAATTGCTGCGCGCCATACTTGAGCAAACCGGTTACGAAACCATGCTCAAGAGCGACGTTTCACCCGAAGCGGAGACGCGCCTCGCAAATTTAGAAGAACTGGTAAACGCCGCTGCGGAGGCCGCCGAACGGGGTGAAAGCGCCGCTGAATTCCTCGACCATGCCGCCCTCGTCGCCGATGCGGATGGAGTGGACGAGAAGGCTGCCGTGTCGCTGCTGACCATGCATAATGCCAAGGGGCTCGAATTCCCCAACGTTTTTATAGCTGGTTTGGAGGAGGGTCTCTTTCCGCACAGCCGTTCTCTCACCTCCGAAGCGGCAATGGAAGAAGAACGCCGTCTCTGCTACGTTGGCATGACCCGTGCTGAAAAACGCCTTTACCTGTCCAGCGCGCGCTATCGGCGGCGCTTTGGCGGCGGCCAACCCGAGGTCACCCTTCCCTCGCGTTTCCTCAAAGAGGTCCCCCCCACCCTCTGCGAAAGGCTTTCTCCGCAAAGTGCCCCCAAACATGACGAAGTAGACCTTTACTCCGAACAGTATGAGGTCCGTGATTCAGCCAAGCGCAACTTGTACAACGGTAAGACCTACAACTCGGTAGATAATATCGCGCAGTTTTTTGCCGAACGCGGCATGCCGCCTCCCTCTGGATTCACGCGCCGCCCCGCAGAGAATAATAACCCAGCCGCGCCGCCGGCAGTGGCCCCGCGCCCTGTTGCCCCATCTTCCCCGCCCCGTTCCACGGCCCCACGCCGCGGTTCCGTCAAGAACGGCACCGTCATTCAGCACCCCAAATACGGCCGCGGAACCATCTTGAAGCGCGAAGGTGATGGCGACGATGCGAAACTAACAGTTAGTTTCCCTGGTTATGGGTTGAAGAAGATTGTAGAAAAATACGCAGGTATAAAAATCGAAGAATGAATACAACGCTTGTTACTGACAAAGTCGAACGTAAGAAACTGAAGCGCGCCGCCCGCAAGAAAGCCGCGCCGAAAGCAAAGCGAGCCGCCGGAATCGCTCGCGGCGCGAATAAGAAGAAGGTCAAGAAGATCGCCAAGGGCCAGCGCAAACGTTAACGCTGGCACATCGTCCGGCAGGCTGTTTCGCCTGCCTCACCAAATCATCCACGCCGCGCCCCGCTCCTCACCTCCCGAATGCCGCCCGGCGTGGAAATTCTGAATCCCACTCGTTCCATGGCGCTCTGGATATAAGAATTGCGCATGAAATAGCGCCATACATTACCAGTGAGTAAATTCTCAATGCTGAGCAGCGTAATGCCCACGTCTATTCCCACCACATCATGATTCACCCACAGCTTTTTGTCCTTCCAGCTCGGATTAAAAGCATCGGTAAAGCCATAGCGCCGGTAGATCTTATCGCCGTATTGGTTGAACATCTCGCGCAAAACGGGCAGGCAGATTTCCGGCGCAAACATCAAAGAGCCGGCAGCGGCGCAAGGCACCAGCGTGCCGTCAACCGAACCCTGCGTCGTTGTCCCGCCCCAATTGACGTAGCCCCGCGGCCCATCTGAAACGGTCACGCCCCACATGTTCGGCCCGTAGTCGGGGTATTTAGCCTCTTGACTGATACAAAAATCGCGATGCGCGTAGGTGGCAATTTGCGAGTTTTGGAAATAGTCGACAAACGAAGGATCGCCATCGCGCATATGCCGGAAATCAATCCAGGCGTGGGAATATTGATGGGTAAAAAGCGCGCCCCCGCTGATGAATTTCCAGCTGTCGAAACGCACCTCAGGTCGCGCCCACGCGTACCAGCTCTCTGCCGGAATGGAATACGTGGGCGAGCCAATGGCAAGCAGGTACAAAATGGATGCTTCGCTATATTTCTGCCAGCGGCTTTTCAAGAACCCCGATCCCGGCACTACGCCATGCGAAAGAATCGTCGGGCTTCCGTCCAGCATCCACCCAAAATCCACCCGTTCGAAAATCTGCCGCGCCAATGTTCTAATTTCGCGGTCGCCCGAAAAGTAGCCTTGCGCCGTCAAAACCCCGGCCAGAACCAATGCCGTATCGATGCTCGATATTTCAGACGAGAGCCGGCGCTGTCCTGTATCGGCATCCATAAAGTGCAGAAACCAGCCGTGATCGTGAAAGGCATGCGCCCATAAAAACCGCAAGGTGGAAACCACCCGCGAGCGCGCTTGTTCCTTCGGCACCCAGCCACGGTCGGCGGCAAGGCAAAGCGCGCTTAATCCAAACCCCGTGGCGGCGCTACTCGCGACATTGTTGCCTGAAGGCTCACCATCCGCCCCGGCGCGATCCTTCACCAAGCCAGTGTGCCGATTCCAGTGGTCCCAAAAATAGCCGAAAGAACGCTGCGCGCAGTCTTCCAGAAATTTTTGATCCGCCGGCTGGATTGCGGGCAAAGAGATTTCCGGCACCGGAGCGGAAAGTACTGGTCGCCCCGCCGCCAACGCCGCCGCGGCACATAGAAATTCCCTCCGCGAGGAACCAGCAGTCTTGGATCTCACGACATTCAAAGCAGATTAAGTTAAGGTGAATCTCCTTCTATTGTAAAACGATTTTTGAGCGCACACGCAATCATGCGCTTCTTTACCCCGTAAACGTCGCTCTATCCTAAACGGAGCCGGGAGCGTTGGCGACCCAGACCAGCTCGGACGGCGTATTCGGTCTGTTTTGCGGGATATCACCGACTGAATAAAATCGTGGCCTCAATTCTCGAAACGTTACACTAGCCTTTGGTCCAGATCCAGTTATGAAAATTCATGAGTATCAGGCGAAGGCGATTCTCGCCAAATACGACGTGCCAGTGCCGCGCGGGGAAGTCGCGTACACCGTAGAGGAAAGCGAGGCCGCGGCGAAGAAGATCGGCGGCAGCGTGGTCGTCAAAGCGCAAATCCATGCGGGCGGACGCGGCAAGGGCGGCGGCGTGAAAGTCGCCAAGGACGCGGCGGAAGCGGTCGAGGTGGCGAAGAAAATTCTCGGCATGACGCTGGTGACGCACCAAACCGGACCAGAAGGCCGGCTGGTGCAGAGATTGCTCATTGAGGAGACGCTGCCGATTGAGCGCGAACTTTATTTGGGCATTGTGCTCGACCGCGAGACGGGTCAGAACGTCTTTATGGCTTCGAGAGCGGGCGGCATGGAGATTGAAGAAGTGGCCCACAGCACGCCTGAACTAATTCTGAAAGAGCAGCTGATTCCCGGGCAGCTTTTGCAGCCGTTTCAAGCGCGCAAGCTGGCGTTCGGTATTGGCATTCCGGCCGCCAGCGTGCCGGCCGCCGCCGCCGCGATGATCGCGCTTTCGAAAGCCTATGACGCGATTGACGGCTCGCTAGCCGAGATCAATCCTTTCATCCTGACCAAAGAGGGGAAGGTTTTCGCGCTGGACGCTAAGATCACGCTCGACGATAACGCGCTTTACCGCCACAAGGATCTACTGGAGCTGCGCGATTTGAATGAAGAGGATCCGCTGGAAGTGGAGGCTTCGCGCTTTGGGCTGAACTACATTAAGCTCGACGGCAACATCGCCTGCATGGTGAATGGGGCCGGTTTGGCGATGGCCACCATGGACATCATTAAATACGCCGGCGGGCAGCCGGCGAACTTCTTGGACGTAGGCGGTGGAGCGAACAAAGAGCAGATTAAGAACGCCTTCCGCATTCTGCTCTCGGATACCAGCGTGAAGGCGGTCCTCATCAATATCTTCGGCGGGATCTTGCGCTGCGACACGCTGGCCAACGGCGTGGTGGCGGCGGCCAGCGAACTGGGGATCAAGATTCCCGTAGTGATCCGCATGGAAGGCACCAACGTTGAACTGGGGCAGAAGATTTTGCGCGAATCGGGCTTCAACTTTACGGTGGCCGACGGTATGAAGGACGCAGCCGAGAAAGTTGTAGGGTTGGCAAAATGAGCGTACTGGTTAACGAATCGACTAAGCTTCTGTTCCAAGGCTTCACCGGGCGCGAAGGTACGTTTCACGCTGAGCAAGCTATTAAAGCGGGCACGAACGTGGTGGGTGGGACGACGCCGGGCAAAGGCGGCCAAACGCATCTGGACCGGCCCGTTTTCAATACGGTTGCCGAAGGAGTGGCGGCTACCGGAGCGAACGCGTCTGTTATTTTTGTGCCGCCACCCTTTGCCGCGGACGCGATCATGGAAGCCGCCGATGCCGGTCTGCCACTGGTGGTCTGCATTACCGAAGGCATTCCGGTGAACGACATGATTCGCGTGCGCGCTTACCTGCAGACCAAACCGGCCACGCGGCTGATTGGGCCGAACTGTCCGGGCGTGATTACTCCAGGTAAATGCAAGATCGGCATTATGCCGTGGCACATTCATAAGCCCGGCTATGTGGGGATTGTGTCCCGCTCGGGAACTTTGACTTATGAAGCGGTGGGGCAACTGTCGCGTCTAGGAATTGGCCAGTCGACCTGTATCGGCATCGGCGGCGATCCGATTATTGGCACGTCCTTTACCGACGCCATCATGCTTTTCAACGCAGACCCGGAGACCCACGCGATCATTATGATTGGCGAAATAGGCGGGACGGCCGAAGAAGCCGCCGCGGCTTATATCAAGGCGAATGTAAAGAAACCGGTGGTGGGCTTCATTGCGGGGCAAACGGCGCCTCCCGGCCGACGCATGGGTCACGCCGGCGCCATCATTTCGGGCGGCTCCGGCAAAGCGGAAGATAAGCTGGCGGCGATGGAGAGCGCTGGGATTATCGTGTGCCCGTCGCCGGCCGTTTTGGGCGAGAAGATGCAACAGGCCCTTGCGAAAAAATAAAGGACAGATTATTTAATGGCTTTGGAACGTACTTTTGGCATTATTAAGCCCGACGCGGTGAAGAACGGCAACACGGGCGACATACTCAGCATGATTGAGAAGGATGGCTTCCGGATTGTCGGCATGAAGATGCGGCGCTTGGGAAAGCATGAGGCGGAGGCATTTTACGCGGTCCACAAAGAGCGGCCGTTTTACAGCGGCCTGGTGACGTTTATGACCGAGGGTCCGGTGGTGGTGCTGGCGTTGGAGCGGGAGAACGCCATTGCGCGCTGGCGCGAATTAATGGGCGCGACCAATCCGGCCAATGCGGCGGAGGGAACCATTCGCAAACGGTTTGCGGAGAATATAGAGCGGAATTCGGTGCATGGTTCGGACGCGCCGGAAACAGCGGCGCAAGAGATTCCGTTTTTTTTCAGTTCAGCGGAACTGCTTTAGTCTGCTTTTCTTGCTAGGAATGTGCGCGGCAGCCCGCGCTTGGCCAAAATAGTCCTCCTGCGCCGCTGGAAGAACCAACGCCAAGTTTGGAAGAAAAATGGCAAATCCTCGGTGGCTTGACGGAATTCGTGGCCGGCGATGACCAGCGCCCGCGCTGCTGCTGCCTTGAATGGCGGATGACCCATCCGGCATTTTGCCAGTTCCGCTCCGGCGGTTCCCAACAGTTCCTGCTGAAAGTTCGGCCAACCGCTTTGGACTCGCCTCCAGTAGCGGACCTGGGGCGGCTCCTCGACCAAAGCATAGAGCCCGATTCTGGCGGAGGGTATCTTGATCACCGTAAATTGTTCACAGCAATGAATGCGCTTTCCCGCGCGCCACACGCGCCACAGGAAGTCGATATCGGCTCCTCTATCCAAAACCGATGGGTCGCCCCAATAACCAATCTCCTCAACCAATTCGCGCCGGTGCAACCAGCCTGAGGGTGGGACGAAATGGCCGCGGTAACCGTGCTGCTCTGGTGGCGGTCCAAAGCAGACTTCCAGCCGGTCCGGTCCGAATATGCCGACAATCGAATGAACGAGATCGGCCCCCGAATCTTGTAGGCAGGGCAGCAACACCGCTAGATGATTCGGGAGCCAGATATCGTCGTGGCCCAGATAGGCGATGTAGGGTGCTCGCGCGCGGCGCAAGCCCTCGTTGTTCGGGAAGGCTTGGCTCCCCCAGTTATGTTCCAGGTTCCACCAGTTGAGCCGAGGGTCCTCAAAGGAACGCACCACGGCTGCGGAATCGTCCGTGCAACCATCGCCCACAATCCACGCTTCCCAATTCTGAAAGGTCTGCGCGATGATACTCGAAATCGCAATCTTTAGGGTGCGGGCGGAATGATAGGTTGCCGTAATCACCGTGACTGCTGGCGAAGCCACGTTTCACTCTCGCAGAGGTCAAAGCTAAAAGGGATCAAATCGTTTTTGAGGGGCAAGAAATATTTGTCGGGATTGGCATGATCGTATGGCCGAGTAGGCATGTTAAGAAATACCGCCTCGGTTTCGCCGACATTCTGTAAGGCGTGAAACACGTAGCGCGGTATCACCACCAAGGCGCGGTTCCGCTCGGTGACGGTGAATACGCTGAGCAAGCGGTGGGTCGGCGAATCGTGCCGATCGTCGTATAGGGCAATGCGGATGCGGCCAAAATTTATAAAGAGACGATCGTCCTGTTCCCGGTGCATGACCCAGCCTTTGGTCTGTCCTGCTCGCAAGGTGGCCTGGTAAGCGTAGACCAAAGGGGCCGGGTGAACCCCCCATGCTGGATTGTAGACCTCACAGACTTCGCCGCGCTCGTCTTCTTGCGGAGCGAGCCTCCTGATGCTCACCCCGTCAATAAGCCGTGCTGTACGTTTGCCCTCTGCCGTAACAGACTGCTTATCTTTTACGGAGCATGCCAACGCAACATTTGTGGTCGCCATACTGGTATAGAGGGAGGGTCGGGAAGAAATTATCAGTGCTTTCTTCGGGAAAAGGATTTTTCGAGACGGCCTTGAAGGCGGGGAGAAGCCTTGAGCATGCAGTATGACCAGCCAGGGCGTATGCTTAGGGACGGAACACCATTACACGGGCGCGATGGCCTTTGCTCAACTTCACGTCGGTCGTATAGAGCACAGAGTCCGTTGCTTCGGCCAAAGCGATGTAAGCGGCATCATAGCAGGTGAAATTATGCCGCAGCTCCCAAATCCGCGCCAATAAGGGCGTATGCGCGTAGCGTTCAGCGGGCAGTGTTGCCAGTCCGGTGAGAAGCTGTTCCATACGATGGGAATCGACGCGTTGCCCCGCGACAATCCGCCGAAGCGCACTCGCCGCTTCCACGTCCAGCAGATGAGGAACGATGAACGAGTCATCGCGCTGGGAGAGATCGCGTTTCAGCGCCTCGGCCAAACTTCCGTTTGTGAGTAGCTCGACAACCACCGAAGCATCCAGCACAATCACTTTGCATCACGCAACTCGCGTATGGCTTGCGCAGGGCTGAGTTTGCAAGAAATAGGCTTGGCTTGCCGCGTACGTTCCAGCCATTCTTGCATACTGGGGCGCTCCGCGATGCGCTCGAGTTCGCGTTTAATGAAATCGGAGAGGCTCATGCCTTCGCGCGCGGCACGCGCTTTCAGTGTGCTGTGGACAGCATCCGGAACGGCTCTAATCTGCACCATCTTTGACATGTTCTAAGCATACAAGCATGTGTATCACATGTAACTAAGCCTTGCGCGAATCGCCGGCGGCGGCAGAATTGGCCACGAAGAGTTCATGGCCCGCCCCTCTCGCGTTGTCACCCACACCACCCCTGCCGATGACCCAATGCCTTCTCCGCCAATAGGTATCCCACCTGCGGCATGAAGGAACGATCCGCGGCGATAATGTCTGGTTCTGCTATGCCGCTTCCGCCATGTACGCCAGCTTAACGCATGTATGTCATACATGCCACATCGGGCTGGATTTAGGCTATTTGGGAAGGCGCCTCCACAGGAACCGCAAGACCAACAACGCCCCTGGTTTCAATAAGTTCCCCTAGGAACCCAGGCACCCCTACAAGCAAGCTCCCCAGGGGTGACGTGCCATCTGTCGAGCCCGCGCGCAGCACCCTGGTTTTCTGTTTAGCCGCTTTAGCTTGTTGTCAGCTTTCGCTGCCGAGCCGCCTCGATCAGTTCGCCGACCGTTAGAGGACGCTTCTGATCGATCCGGTCACGCTTCTGCGACGGCAGGAACGGCAGCAGCGACAACAAAGACGGCTCTGACCGGAAATGCGCCGAGGCGTCGAATCCTGACACATCGACCGAACACTTCTTGGCGATTTCGAGGATTGTGTCCACCGCATCATCCCCATCGATGTGCAGATCTTGCAACAGCCTTGCATCGGGGCACCGGTTCCACCTCTCCCGAAGGCCGCGCCACCTCCTCCAAGAATTCCACCAAGCACGGCTCCTGCTCGCAAACCCTCATCCTGCCCAACGAGTCCGAAGAATCCTGGCTTCTCCTCCTCAATCGCTGGCTCCAAACCCATCAACCTCCCGAAGACTCCCTCTTAAATGATTTCGTCCTCAAAACCGCCCAGGCCGAGTGGTATCGCATGTGCGCTCAGCGCAACTTAGACTGCGATGAACTCTAAAACAATAAGCGCAAATCGGACACCAATTCGCCAAAAACTATTGTTGGTTTCAAGGTCAAAAAGATCAAAAAGGGACAGACGACTTTTCTCGGAGATCCCTGGATAACCAGCGTTGACTTTCTCTCACTTGAAGAAACAGTCGGCTCTAAACTGGGCTGGTCAGAAACTGAATCGGACACTCAATTCGATTGTTCTGGGCCCGCCCGCTTGAAACAAGGGTGTCAAACCTGTTGTTGGGCTACCTGATCCCAGCATTAGATTCATCATACTCGTCGGCTGGCCGAACAGTAGGCTTCCCAAATAGCTGACAGGATTGGCGAATGCAGGATGATTCAAAACGTTGAACGCTGAAACAAACGCCTCCGCCCGAATTCCTCGATAGAGGCGCAGCTGCCGGCGAAGACTCGCGTCAATCTGAAAGAACCCCGCACCTGTAAGAACATTTCGGCCGAGCGTTCCCTGCTCTCCCATCGCAGGCACCTGAAATGCCGCGGGGTTCAACTCGCGGCCTCCGGGGACAGAGCCGTCACCGGTCCAAATGGGTTGCCCTGGAACAAGATTGGCGCGCTCCCTGTTCTCAAAGCCCAAACCGATGCTCTCATCAATGGTAGTAACGTTGAACGGAAAACCGGTGCGGGCGAAAGATGTGCCACTCACCGTCCAGCCTCCGAGAAGGCGGCCGAGACTGGAAGGGGTCCGATAACTCAGTGAGGCCGCAAAAACTTGGCGCACATCAAAACTCGATGTTCCTTTGTTTGAGGGGCCATCTGCCAGCAAGGCGGCCGTATCGCTGGAACCCGTGTCGATCGAATGGCCCCATGTGTAAGACAACAGGGCAAATAGATTCGGCGTGACGTTGGCGCGGAAGTTCGCTAGCAGCGCATTGTAGTTCGATGTGCCGCGAGTGGTGAACTCAATTGACTCTAATATGCCGCTTGACGGATCGATAGTCGCCTCGTCGCGAAGCAATTTGTGCCCAGTCGAGCCGGAGTACGAAACCGAGAAAATCGATTCCTCCCACAGCGATTTTTCAAGGGACGCTTTCCACTCCCAAACTCTCGGCAGGGAAAGTATCGGGCCAACGGCCGTCGAATTAGGAATACTCGGGCTGACTGGCGCTGAAGTGTTGGGCAGGTATTGCCAAATGTTCAGTGGATTCGTGTTTGAGATGATCGATCCAAGTCCTGTGTCATAGAACAGACCGGCTCCTGCACGCAACACAATATTGGGAGACCGGAGGTGGTATGCCACTCCCAAACGGGGCGCCACTTGTCCCCAGTGCGAGGGCCAAGACGACTCGATAATCGGGTACGGGTACCGCAACTGAACTGGTGCCGAACCGACACCGTTCCAATAACCAGCGACAAAGTTGCCCGGAACGGCCCACTGAGAGTCTGGCTCTGTGACCTCCCACCTCAGACCCATCAACAAATCTAACCGGTCTGTCATTCGCACCGTATCCTGAGCAAACCCCGAACATCTTTGAAACGTCGTGTCTGGACCAGCACCAGACGAAAATGTGAGTCCGAGCGGATTGCCCGCCAGCAGTGCTTCGATTCCTGGCGCCACAATGGAGATCGAATTCCCAGAGGGAAGAGGCAGAGATGAACCTTGTAGATCGAGAACCTCGTAGGCAAATCCGGCCCGTAGCTCATGTTTTGGGCCGTGCCTGGCGATGCCGTAGTTGCCAGCAAACTGGTTTTCTCCGGCTTGTGCAGGGGTGGTACCTACGATGGTTTGACCTACACCTTCGATTGCTACCCGAGTCACGCCTGGGGTGAGGTTTGCCAGCGCTTGGTTAATCGTGTCCCCTCCCGGCGTGTCTGCGGGGCCAGGCTGCGAGTTTGCCGCTACCTTCGAATAATTAAAGCGGAGCTCTTGCGTGGTCTTTCCATTCGCCAGATTTAAACCCACCGTAGCGCTGGCCCAATGAAATGCAGAGTAGGCCGTTCCTAAGTCGAAATTCGAAGATGACGAAGGCACGTCGGAATAGCGCGCAAAGAGTTGCCCATGGCCTCCAATCGCTTGGTCGAGGCGGAGACTACGATTGGTCACGGTAGCATCTTTCTGAAGCGGAGAATAACCAAGCGATTCATTGGCGTTCAACAGGCGTCCTCCCTGTGGCTGGGGAAAGGCATCAAACAAGACCTGATAAGGTCCGGTCTTCTCCCGAAGGCCGAGCGACGGCACAGAAATCACCTGCAAGGCGCTGTCGCGAACCTCTGTTTTTTCGAATGCGATGAAGAAGTACGTGCGGTTTCGCCGTAACGGACCTCCGAAGCCGCCGCCGAAACCATTCAAGAACGCGCTCGGTAGGTTCAGGCCCGCGCCGCGCGCAAACCAGTCCAGACTGTCAAGAGTGTGAGGCCTGATATAGCCGAACACGCTGCCGTGGAAATCGTTAGTTCCAGAACGTGTCTCGATACTGATTTGCGCGCCGGGCCGGTCGCCGAAGTCGGCGGAAAAGTCAGCCGCGCGCAATTCAACTCTTTCGGTCTCTTCCTGCGATGCCAGGCTTTGCGTGCCGCCGATTGTCGTCATGGCCGGTAGGTCCCCTGCCGAAAGCGCCCCCGGTACCGAAACAATGCCCATGCCTACATTGCCACTCACTCCGTCAACCCAAAACGAATTGGCATTCGGACGCTGTCCGCTCACAGTAAACTGGCCGCCCGCACTGATGGAGGCAGGCGTCACCGTGGCTCCAGGCATAAGGGCAAACAGCGCGTGAATGTCGCGGCCATTCTCAGGCAAACTCGCAGTGGGCGCATCGCGCCTCAGCGTCAAGCCGCTTGCCGTTGGATCTACGTCGCTCTGCGCGGCCGACACAGTCACTTCCTGCTGAAGAGGAAGCACCTCAATGACGAAATCGACGCGCACTACCTTGCTGGCGATCACGCTGACATCGGCCCGTGAAAGACTGCGAAACCCGTCCCTACGCACCGTGATCTTGTAGCTGCCTGGCGCAAGTTCGCTGCTGGCATAGTGGCCTGAGGCATCGCTGTATATCATTCGGCGCGCGCCTGTCTCCTGGCTTTGTACGCGTACTTCCGCCGCCACCACGATGCCGTCGGAGCGATCGTGCACTTCGCCGGCGATGTACCCGCCTTGCTGGGCATGCAAAGACGTGGCGAGCACGACAAGGAGAAGCAGTCTTTTCACCGGCTATTGGTCGCCGACTCGGCTCGCACGAGCGCCTCCACGTTTGATAAATCACTCGGTAGCTGCTGCAACATCGTGTTCCCCTCCTGCTCCGTGTATTGCCCAGCCAACAGACGGCTCACAAGCCGGTCTACGTTTCGAGTAGCAGCAAACAAATCCTCTGCGCCGCTCTGCCAGTTGCCACTCTTCATGGCTTCGCCTGGCGCGGCTGCCTCCGTCAGCAGCGGCGACACCTCTTCTTTCAACTGCCGTAACGCATAATCCATGGCGCCCACGTGCCGCTGGCGCAAGCTTAGCAGGCTTGTCCCACCATTCGCCGTAAGCCCCGATTCCACGCCGGGCGGAAACTCCCGTGCCAAAAGGAATAGTAAATGGCTTCGGGCGAACAGCCCGTTGCTCGCATCCAATGCTTTGTCGGTAGCCGCTTGCAACTGGCGTGCACCGCCATATCGATCCTGCAACCGTTGACGGAACGCCAGGCTCTCGTCGGCGATGGCATCATTGGTTGCCGCGTTCACTGAACCAGCTTCGTCTTTCGGCTGCTGGCCCACGCTAAACCGTACCGTTGTGTGCGGTAACCCGGCCATGACCGTTTCGATTTGCTTTCGGCGCGCTGCTGGTATGCCCATTCCGGTCACAAGCACGGTGTTCTGCGCCGTATCCAGTTTCACGTCGATCGGTTCATCCGCCTCCGCTCCCATCGCATCGAGCGCTGTGAATACCCGCAGCTCGTCTTCGGGCGTGGCTGGCGTCTCCATCGCTCTTACCGGAGCCGGCGGAACTGTCCGCACTTCTTGCAAGCCGTTCTCGGGAACGTCCGCCCGCTCCGATAACTCCATTGGTTGTTCGCCCTGAAACTCAAAGTCGGCTTTTGTCGGATGGTAGGTGTCGGCCTGCAGCGTAAGGGAGGCGACGCGCAAAATGCCCGCCGTGGTGCGAGTCTGTACTCGGTAGATTTTTCTGTTCTCCAGGTCGCGGATCGAAGTGACCGAATCTTCTTTCTCAGGCAATCTGCGCCGCCAGTCGGCAAACGAGCGCGCGCTTAAAGGCTTCTCCCAACTGTAATTGGCTTGCACAAAGAGAGCGCGCACATGCTGGAATCGGGCCTCCGAGTTCCCCGACCCCAACACGGCGGGCCTGAACAAGCGCGCGTTGCCGGTCGTCAACAGAAGACTTCCTGTCGCCTGCTCCGGCGCCGCCGCCGCCCGCGTCAGCAATTCTTGTGCGTTCGGTTGTTTCGGCAATTCGAGATATGCAATCGCCAAAGCCAACCCGCACGCACACGCGCCCGCCCACCCTAATACCCAGCGGTGACGTTTCTCTTCACTGAATTGCCGACCAAGTCTTGCCCAGCCACCCGTGGGAACTTGTAATGCGGGCTCTAGAACTTGTTCACGATACTGCGCGTAAGCGTCGCTGCCGCCCTGCAAACTCCGTAGCCGTTTCACACATGCCCCGCAGTTCAGCAAGTGTTGTTCTGCCATGGCCGCCCCACCCTCATCGAGTTCGCGGTCCATCAAGAGGATTAAATCGTCCGTAGTCAGATGCTCTGTCTTATTCACCGGCTACCTCCGCGAGACGTGCAATCGCCCTCCGCAAAAACTCGTTAACGCTCGATGCGCTGATTCCCATCACCTCCGCAATCTCCCTGTAACGCAACCCCTGCGACCGCAAGTAAAGGCAATTCCTCTGTTGCGGCGATAACTCTCCCAATGCTGCCGCCACCCGGGCGTTTCTTTCCCGGTCGAGCAACTCCGTCTCAGGCGAGCTAGATGGATGGCGGAAGCGGTCCCAATCGGTATCTACCTGACGAAACGCACGCTCCCGCGAGCGCACTTTCAATCCCAGGTTGTGCGCCACGCGGAACGACCATGCACGCACGTTCTCGATGGAAATTCCCTTCTGCATCGTCTGAAACAAGCGTAGAAAGACTTCCTGCGTTACCTCTTGCGCCCTGTCCTCGGACACGCCCAGATACAGCAGGTAGCCGCAGACGGCGCCGCGAGTTTCGCGATAGATCTGCTCTACCTGCGCATCGAGGCTGAATGCGCGCTCTGCCGGCTCTTCGCTCAGGGCTATCACCGTGTCTCACTCAATGGCCGAAGCGGAATCCGAGGTCGGCCGTCGCCGTGAAGAATCGTCCTTGCGGGTTTCCGAAATCGTTGACATACCGAGCTGTTGATCCCAACCAAAAGTGCCTCTGCTTATCCACCGCGAGCCGGGCGCCCACGCTGGGCATCGCCGCCCATTCACTATAGTTGTTGGGACCCCATATGTAGGCGCCCTGCATCCCGACAAACAATTCCACGCGGCCCCCAGACAACGGGTCAACGTAGCGGAACCCAAAGGGAATGGCCGAGATGTGCCCATTAGTCGGAGACGCGCCACCATAATAATAGGAAGGATAGAAAAAGCTGGTAACGGTCGTATCGACGCCCAATTGCACCGCCCAATGCTTTTCGAACCGATATTCGTAGCTGCCATCGAATTGCGGCCCGCCAGGCAGATCATGAGGGCGAACCAGAACCCAGGTACCGCCCAGACCAAATGTGACCGTACTCGTTCTCGTAGCCTCTTGCCCATGCGCGGCAATCAGGGGAACGAACAGGAAGAGAAAATAGCTTACGAATCTGTTCATAGCTGTAACGACCCACGAGCCATGCTTTTAACGACAGGCTTGAAAAAACTTTCGTCGCCTCTACCGTCGTCCTGGATCTCGTGTCCGCGCCAATTCAGCGCGCAAACTCTGTTTGTCGCCACATTTGAAGAGCAAGGCGCCAAAAAGAAGTAACCGCTCCATCCGGGTCTCGGCTTCCTCCTGTTTTAACTTAGGGGTGCGAAGTTCTGATAAAGCACCCGCATTGCAGTTGGATAAGAAGCCGGCGATTTCTTTACTTATATTCTTCAGCATGCCTGGGTTCGACAAAGCCCTCCGATCCGATCCATACCAATCAAGATCGATAAAGGAGTGTTTTTGCGACAGCAGCGGAAAAATGTTCATCGGAAACCGAATTCAAGACCGGGCTTACTAACCAAACCGGGAACCAAACCGGGGGAACCAAACCGGGGACGGACGAGACGGTCCCTATATATCGTCGAAACTCAGCGCTCAGTCGTCCTTGAGCTCAAACCCCACCCCAGATTCCCGACTCGAGGAGGGCAAAGTCGGGGCAGCACACCCAATCACCTTTTCTCCGGATACGCTTCTCGTTTTGCTGTGCTTCTTGCTCCCAATCGACTCGGGGAACAGCTCGCCATCGACGTATTCGGAGGTCGGCTTTTCGCCGCCCTCCACAAAACGGGCGATGTATTTTTCGACCAAAACCAGGGCGTCATCGGTTTGCGGCATCGTCCTCGTCATGGCTGAATTAACCGATCGCGACCTGGCCCCGCCCGCCTCGTCACAATCTAAAAATTCGAACCCACCAAGGTCGTTTCGTAAAAGCCGTTTCTTATCCGTATTCATCTGTGGCTAATCCTTCGTTCACACAACTTTCCCAAAAAAATGATTTCGCTCACAATTCCACCAAACACGGCTCCTGCTCGCAAACCCTAATCTTGCCCCACGAGTCCGAGGAATCCTGGCTGCTCCTCCTCAATCGCTGGCTCCAAACCTATCAACCTCCCGAAGACTCGCTCCTCCATGATTTCGTCCTCGAAACCGCCCAGGCCGAGTGGTACCGCCTGCGTGCCCAGCGCAACTTAGACTGCAATGAATGCTCGCAGGCCTCTCGCCCGCACATTGGACCCCCGAGTACATCAAGAAGCACGACCTCCTCCTTCGCTACAGAACCACCGCCGAACGTTCCTTCCAACGCACCTTCGGCTTCCTCGAACAGTTCCGCAAACGCCACCCGCTACGCCCGCGCCCAAACCCGCCGCCCCCTCCCAACGCGCTGACGGCTCAGCCGCCTCTACTGGTAGCGAGGAAGAGCCCGAACCCGAAGTCCTCTTTCTGGGTGAAGATCCCGACAGCCCCACCGGCCTGGTCGTCGCCTTTCGAAATGCGCAACGGTGTCGAAACCCCCGTCCCCCGGCCCTATTACTCCAAAAACGGACCTGTGCCCCCTCCTCCCTCGCCCCGAAATTTTTCTTTTGCGGGGCAGGATGGCATCCTGCGCGCCCATCGCCAATCGGCGCTCGTTACGCCCTAAATTGGCCCAACCGCGCGGCGCGTGGAATGCTCGCGGCGGCTATTCGAGGCGCAGGAGTTGGGAACGTTGCAAACTGCTGAGGAAGGGTGAACTATGGACAGCGGCGTCCAGCGTAGCGTTCAACTGCTGTGCATAGCCCGCCAAAAGAACGCCGACAATCCAGCCGGCAAAGGCTACCAATGCGCCAAAGAGAATGATGGAAACCAGATAAACGTTGTGTTGCGTTTGGTAATTGGCGAGGCCCACCATCGAGGGGTTGGGCCGCATCAGGGTTTCACTGCCCAAAACACCGAACAACACGACTAGAATTCCTGCCAGCAGCCCAACGGCTTGGCAGATGTGGCTCAGTCCGCCGATGCTGCGCGCCACGCGATAGCCATGCTGATATCGGGAAACCGCTTTCGCGCTCTGGTCCATGGGAGCTGCTGCAGAGGATGCCATACTGGACAGCGTTATATCACGGGAAATTAACAAACGCAAGAGAAAAACGGATGCCTAAGAATAATTACGTTCTGATTGTTTTGGACAGTTGCCGTTACGATGCCTTTCAGCGGGCACGCCCCAAAACGATGCGCCGGCTGGGCTCGGTTGAGCGGCGCTGGGCTTATGCCTCCTGGACCGCTCCTTCGCATTTCAACCTTTTGACCGGCTTGATGCCGCATGCAAGCCCGAAAGGCGTGTTCGCCTCCGATTACTACCAGCTCGATTTCCTTAAATATAACGAGCGGTTAGGCGCCAAGGGTCTCGAATTCAAGCGTTTTGTGCCGCGCCTTTATCTCCCCGTGCTGCTCAAAACGCTCGGCTACCGGACGCATGCCATGGTCTCGCTGCCGGTGCTGAACCCGCTGACCATTCTCAATAGCGGATTTGACACCTACAAACTTATGGAACGTCACAACGATATGCGGGCGATGATTCGGGAAATGGATTTTAAACGCGACCGGCCTTTCTTTTATTTACTGAATGTCGGCGAAACGCACTATCCGTATGCGCTGCCGGACGAACCGCCGGACGAATGGCCGCGCATCAGCGGAGTGCATGGCGTATTCCGGCATTTGGACGAACACATTGTCGGCGGAAAACTGAAAAAATCCAGGATCCGGCCTTTTGATAAAGCCAAGCTGCATGAACTGCGCGGCCGGCAGATTGGCGCCGTCAAATATCTCGACGGTGTGGTGGAAGAACTGTTTGACCGGCTACCGGCAAATACCTACGTGACGATTACCTCAGATCACGGCGAACTCTTTGGCGAGGATGGTTATTTCGGACATGGGCCGATCCAGCATGAGAAGGTGCTGGAGGTTCCGTTCGTCGAGGGGAAGCTGCGATGAGTTGGCATGTGCTGGCCTACATTGGACCCGGCGCGGGTTTTGCTTTTCTGGGATCGTTCCTCGCCATTGTTTTGTCGCTGCTGGCCAGTTTTGTTTCGCTCTGCATCTGGCCGTTTCGCATGCTTTGGCTCGCGCTGCGGCGCAAGGGCCGCTTTGGAAAGGCTCGGGCGAAAAAAGTCATTGTTTTGGGACTGGACGGGCTGGAACCGACGTTGACCGAGCGTTGGATGGCGGAAGGAAAGTTACCGCATCTGCAGCAACTGGCGGAGCGCGGGTCGTATAGCCGGTTACGCACCACATTTCCGCCTCTGTCTCCGGTGGCTTGGTCGACTTTTGCGACAGGGGTGAATCCGGGTGCCCACAATATCTTCGATTTCTTGAACCGGAATCTCCGGACTTATGCACCGGAGCTATCCTCGGCGAGAGTCACAGAATCAAAGAATGTATGGAAGATCGGCAAGTGGCAGATTCCACTCTCGCGGTCGTCCGTCGAGCTGCGGCGCAAGAGCAAACCTTTTTGGGAGATTCTGGGTAACAGCGGCATCGGCAGCACGATTCTACGCATACCTGTTACTTTTCCCGCAGTACCTTTTTATGGCAGGTTGCTATCTGCCATGGCGACTCCCGATTTGCGCGGAACGCAAGGCAGTTTTTCCTGGTTCTCAAGCGATCCCGCTGAGTCGTCAGTGGAGGGTGGAGTGAAACTTCCACTCACTCGTGCTGACGATGGGTGGCACGGAGATTTGCCGGGACCGGGAAGTACCTCAGTCAGCTTTAGCATCAAGGAGGGCGCTGCCGGGGATTGGGTGTTGCGGATTGCCGGGCGCGCGTGCCGGTTGATTCCTGGTGAATACTCACCCTGGATCCGGCTTGCCTTTCCGGCGCACGGGATTGTGCGCTTTCTGCTCACGCAGACCGAACCCAGCGTGTCGTTGTATGTGACACCGGTCGAGATCGATCCGGAAAACCCAGCGCTGCCGATCAGTTATCCGGCGCATTACGCGGTTTATCTGGCGAAGTTGTTGGGATCGTTCGCCACACTCGGCATGGCTGAGGATACCTGGGCCTTGAATGAAGGCGCGCTTGATGAAGGCTCTTTCTTGAAGCAAGCGAAGCAGATTCAGGCGGAGCGCGAAGCTATGTTTTTCAGTGCGCTGGACCGTACGAGACGCGGAGTGGCGGCATGCGTCTTTGATACCACAGATCGCGTACAACATATGTTTTACCGGCATCTGGATGCCGGCGGCCGATACTCCGGCGTTATCGAAGATCTTTATCGGGATATGGATCGGATTGTCGGCCGGGCGTTGAGCTACGTCGATGGGAATACCACGATATTCGTCCTCTCCGATCACGGTTTTTGTTCTTTCCGTCGCGGCGTCAACCTCAATTCATGGCTGCATCGGAACGGGTATCTGGCGCTCGAACAAGGCAGAAACGAAGGCGGCGAGTATTTCGAGGGTATTGATTGGAGCCGGACACGCGCTTATACATTCGGTCTGAGTGGCTTGTATTTGAATCTGCAGGGGAGAGAGGCGCAAGGAATCGTTCCAGTTAAAGAGGCGGAGCAACTAAGGGCGGAGTTGGTTGAGCGACTGACTCACCTCGGGGACGACGCCGATGAAAAAGTTGCGATACAGGCGGTGTACGAATCCAATCGTATCTATCATGGTCCCTATTTAGATGTGGCGCCCGATCTGATCATTGGATACGCGCCCGGCTATCGCGCGTCGTGGAGTGCGGCGGTAGGGAGAGTCACTCAAGCCGTTTTCGAGGATAACAACAAGTGCTGGAGCGGAGATCATTGTGTAGATCCGAGCGCGGTGCCAGGGGTGCTGTTCACGAATCAGCGCTGCCAAGCTCCGAATCCAGGAATAGAGGATATGGCGCCGACAATTCTGCGGCTGTTTGGAATCGATCCGCCGCCCTGGATGGAAGGCCGGGCTTTACTGACATGAAACGAAAGACGACCGTCAAGCTGAACGCCGCGCTCTGCGATCGTGCCAGAAAGCTGGTTGAAACGGTGGGTTATAGCGGCCTGGAAGAATTCATTGAGCACGCCATGGAAAGAGATTTGGCCCGGCTTGAGACCTCCGAATCGAAGGAGGAATTGCTGCGCAAGCTGCAAGGTTTGGGCTATTTGAAGTGAGCGCGTTCGCGTGGCTCATGGCTTTGGGAGGTCTCTCGGGCGCGGCCGCAGTGTTCGTCTTCCGGCGATTCACCGACGCCAGCCGTTTACGGCGAACAGTGAATGAAATCATCGCGCATTTACTGGAGATTCCCCTTTTCGCGGAAGAGCCGCGAGTGGTGCTGCGGGCGCAACGCGATTTGCTGGTGGCGAATGGGCGGCTTTTGCGACAACTGGCAATACCGTCGCTGGTACTGTTCATGCCGTTTGCGGTTTTGCTCGGGACCCTAGACCAATTCTTCGGGCACTTGCCTTTGCGGCCGGGAGAGACAGCCTTAGTCACAGTTCAATACAGAGGTTCGGCTCCTCAGGTCGTGCTCGAAAGGCCGTTCGGCATTGAAGTGGATACTCCGCCGGTTCATATCCCGTCTGAACGGCGGATCGTTTGGCGCATACATGCGGAAGCGCCCGTTGCTGGCGACTTGCGGCTGTTGGTACATGGCATAACCATTCGGAAGAAGATCCGGGTGAGCAACGGGTTTGGGTGGACCTCACTGCGGCGAAACGGATCGCTCCTGCAGTGTGTGCGGTATCCGGGCGAGTGGCCCTTTTCCAGCAGGACGATTCAATGCATCGAAATCAATTACCGGCCGGCGCGCATCTTTCATGCATCTTGGCTCCTGTGGTTCGGATTGGCTTCGATCTTGGGTGCAGCGATCAGCGCCAGCAGAGGTTTGGCGCTAACGCTGCTGCTTTGCCTCACGCTGGCCTGCAGCTCTGCGCCCAAAGCAAAGCTCATTGTTCTCGGAATCGACGGTATGGACCCAGGTTTCGTCGAACGTCATTGGGATGCGCTGCAAAATCTGCGCGCTCTGCGCGATCAAGGGTACTTTGGCCGCCTCCGCACGACCACACCACCGCAAAGCCCGGTCGCTTGGTCCACCTTCATCACTGGTCTCGATCCCGACCAGCACGGCATCTATGATTTCGTCCACCGGAACCCAGTTACACTGCAACCTTTTTCCTCTTTATCGAAGACAGAGGAGCCGAGATTCGTCTTGCCCATCGGACCCTATCTGCTGCCGCTGTCTTCCTCTCACATCTCGTCCCTCCGGCATGGTACGCCCTTTTGGCGAACCTTAGCCGACCACGGCGTTGCCGTGATGGTGCAGCATATTCCGACCAACTATCCTCCTGAAAAGGCCGGCAAAGGCCTTTCTGGCATGGGTACGCCCGACTTGCTCGGGACGCTTGGCACTTTTACATTCTTCACAGACGACCCGCTAGAACAGCCGCGCCAGGTGCCAGGTGGCCGGATTGTGAAGACCTCCGTCGAGAATGGTCGCGCTCTCCTCACTCTCGAAGGCCCTCCTAATCCCTTGCGCAAGGATCACGCGGCAACGGCAGCGCTGATAGAACTCGAGGTAGATCCGACCAACAATGTGGCTCGTGTGAAATTGGGAGATCAAGCGGAGATCGTCCGGCAGGGCGAATGGTCGGGCTGGCTCACTGCTGAATTCACTTTGATTCCTCATATCTCAGCAGTGCGCGGGATTGTTCGCGTCTACGCCAAGCAGTTGCATCCGGCACTGGAGATCTACGTTTCACCCATCAATTTAGATCCAAGCGCGCCCGCGCTGCCGATCTCAACACCGCCTCATTGGTCGTCGGAGATTGCGTCGGAGCTAGGACCTTTTTCGACGCTCGGAATACCTGAGGACACATCGGCACTGCGGCAGGAGGTGTTAAATCTGACTGAGTTTCAGGAACACGCGCAGTTCGTCTTCAACGAAGAAGCAAAGCTGTTGGACTACTCTCTGCGGCATTTCGATCGAGGATTCTTGTTCTTTTATTTCTCTTCGATCGATCAAAACTCCCATATCCTGTGGGGCAAGCATGAGGATGAGTTACTGAAGGTCTATCGTAAGGTGGACGATCAAGTGGGTGCGGTTCGCCGCCGAGAGCCCGACACGCCACTATTCATCATTTCCGATCATGGATTCACCACGTTCGATCGAGCGGTCCATCTCAACACCTGGCTCAAAGATCACGGATTTGCGGGGAAGGCCTATGCCATTGGACTAAATGGTCTTTATTTGAAGCATAAGAGTGATGCCTCAGCGCTCAACGATCTGCGCGGGCAATTGCTCGCTTGGTGCGACCCGGCGAATGGAAAACAGATTGTCGAAACGCTCGTTGCCACGCACCCGGCCCCCGTGAATGCGAATATTGCGCCGGATCTAATCGTGGGTTATGCGCCCGGCTATCGAGCTAGTTGGCAGACCGCCCTTGGTGAGGCTCCGGCCGTCGAGATCGAAGACAACAATGACGATTGGATCGGCGACCATTGCATCAATGCGGACGATGTACCGGGGGTGCTTTTCAGTAACAGGCACATTGATCCGCATGGAGCGAGGCTGCAGGACGTGACTGCGGCGATTCTGAAGCGCTTCGGACTTCCGCCGCCAGGGGGCTACCAAGGCAATGTTTTCTGACCGACCAGCAGAATATACTCGACGTGTGGATAGCCGAAGAACCGCTCTCATCAAAATTGCCGCAACTGCAACGTCTGCGGCCTTTGCGCCGCTGTTCGCCGAGACGCCGGAGGCTGAACATCATCTGCACGCGATGTTGGAGCAATCGCCGGCGCCCGTTGCGATTGCACCTCAGTACTTCAGCCAAAGCGATTATGCGACCGTTTCGAAGTTGGCTGATCTGATTATTCCGCTCACGGATACGCCTGGAGCGATAGATGCCGGCGTGCCGCATTGGATTGATAAGCAAGTGGCGGCTGACATGAAATTACAGGAACGTTTTAAACAATGGTTGACTGAGCTAGCTGAACAAGCGCATGCGGCGGGCGGGACGGAGTTCACGGCGCTTGCGGAGCCGCAACAGATTGCCATTCTCGAAGGCATGAGCAGCGATTTAAGCAAGCGGAAGGGTGGCTTCTTCGAGACGATGAAGAATCTCACCGTTGACAACTACTACAAGTCGGAAGCGGGGCTGGCGCAGGAGCTTGGGTTCAAGGGCAGGACGTTTCGCGCCAGTTTTCCGGGCTGCACACATCCGGAGCATTGGCCAGCCCACGAGCCGAATCAGGAGCACGCGTGATGCCCATTCAGAAAGCGGAGCCGGTTTGGGACGTGGTAGTGATTGGCAGCGGCGCCGCTGGCGGAATGGCGGCATGGAACCTGACGCGCCAAGGTGTAAACGTGCTGGTGCTGGATGCCGGCGAACGCTTTGACCGGACGAAATTCTGGACGCACGTGAAGCCATGGCAAGCGGCGGCACGGCATGAACGCGGACAACACGCGCCAGAGTTCTACTTGAGCACAGAAGAGCAGCCGTATTTAACGCCCCAGGACAAGCCTTTTGACTTAGTTCGCGTTTGGGGGCGTGGTGGCAAAACCAATGTGTGGGGACGGGTTGCGCTGCGTTACTCAGACGTAGACTTTGCAGGACCAGCGCGCGACGGCTGGGGTGTGCCGTGGCCGATTCGCTACAAGGATATTTCTCCTTACTACGACAGAGTGGATCAATTCATTGGCGTATGCGGCGGATTGGACGATCAGGATTCGCTGCCGGGCAGTAAATACATGTTGCCGGCTCCGGCGCCGCGCTGTGGCGAACGGCTGTTGCAAAAGGCCGCGCAGAATATTGGCGTTTCGATCGTGGCGGGACGGCGCGCCGTTCTCACCAAGCCGCACAATGGCCATCCTGCGTGCCATTATTGCGGGGCTTGTGGATCGGGCTGCGACGTGGGAGCGTTCTTCAATGCCTCGGATTATTTGATTGATCCTGCGATGAAGACCGGCAAGCTGACGGTGGTGGATAACGCGGTGGTGGCGCGCGTGCTCGTGGACGATAAAGGCTTGGCGAACGGGGTGCAGTATTTCGACCGCAAGACAAAGGCCGAACGTAGAGTAAAGGCGCGAGTGGTGGTGGTAGGCGCGTCCTGCGTGGATTCCACGCGCATTCTGCTGAACTCGAAATCGTCTGCCTATCCGAATGGCATTGGCAATTCTTCGGACGCGATCGGCCGTTATTTATGTGAACAGATCCGTTTTCATGTCTACGGTTTTATGCCGGAGTTGATCGGCGGACCGGTTTATGACGATAGCGGCATTGGCGGCGAACACATCTACATGCCGCGCTTCAACCATCGCGACGGACGCAAGCGGGATTACCTGCGTGGGTTTGGCATGCAGTTTTGGGGTTGCGGCGCGCAAGAGGGCGCGAGCTATGCCAAAGCTTTGCCGGGATTTGGCGTGGATTTCAAGAAAGCGGTGCAGCAGCGATATCCGGCACTGGTGGCGCTGCATCCTTATGGCGAGACACTGGGCCGCGCCGAGAACCGCATTACGGTGGACCCGGAGAATGTGGACCTGTATGGCGTGCCGCGATTGAAAATTGAATATCAGATCGGCCAGAACGAGCACCGCATGGCGGAAGAAATGTACGATACAGCGGAGCAAATTCTGCGATCGGCCAAAGCGGAGATTCTGCCTTATGAACGCGGCTGGTTGGACAAACCCGGATCGGCCATTCACGAACACGGCACGTGCCGAATGGGCGACGATGCGAAGAAATCGCCCTTGAACGCGTTTAATCAGATGCACGATGTAAAGAACGTATTTGTGGTGGATGGCTCAGCCTTCACGACGGCGAGTGAGAAGAATCCGACGCTGACGATTCTGGCGCTGTCTTGGCGAGCCACGGATTATCTGGCCGATCAAATGAAGAGGGGCGAAGTGTAGACGTGGCCGAACCGATTTGCGTGGCTCCGACGGGCGATGTTTGTGGCGAAGGAGCGGTGTGGCACGCCGAGGAGAAGGCGGTTTACTGGACCGATATCAACCGTTTTCTGATTCACCGGTTTGAGGCGGCGACCGGCAACGTTAAAACTTGGTTCTTTGATGAGCCGGTAACGGCGATGATTTTGACGAGTGTGCCGGGAACGCTCGCGGTGGTCTTGGGATCGGGTTTGATTTTGTGGGAACCCGCTGGCGATACGCGCCAAAACTATGGGTTTGCTTTGCCGGGTTGGCCCGAGGTGCGCTGCAACGATGCGCGCGCCGATCCGCGTGGGTCTCTCTGGATCGGCTCGATGTGGAATAACGTGAAGGTGGACGGATCGCCGGGCGATTTGCAGAACGGGCATGGCGCGCTCTACCGGCTAGATCCGGATTTGAAGGTGACGCAGTGGAAGCAGAATTTGGGAATCGCTAATACGGTGGCTTGGAATCCGCAGCGGACGGCGTTCTATTTTGGCGATTCGATGGCGAACGTGATTCATCAATATGATTATGATTCGCAAAGCGGGGATATTTCGAACGAACGGGCCTTCTTTGCGGGCTTTCCTCGTGGAAGCCCGGATGGTTCGGCGATGGACGCGGAAGGCTTCCTCTGGAATTGCCGGTATGGGGGTGGGTGTGTGGTGAGAGTGGCGCCGAATGGGTCAATTGAGCGAGTGCTAGAGATGCCGACGGGGAATGTGACCACGTGTACCTTTGGAGGTGACGATCTGCGGACGTTGTATATCACGACGGCAGCGGCGGGGGCGAAGCCGGGAGATCGGTTTGCGGGCGGGTTGTTCGCGCTACAAACTGAAACGACCGGGCAAGTGGAAAATAGGTTTCTACTTGGGTAGAAAGGGGCGCGCTTGCGTTGTCAGTCGCGACCTCAGATCGGCAAATTGTGTCAGTTGCAACTGCTCGGCGCGCAGGCCGGATTCGGGTAATCCGTCGATCGCGGTGCCATAGAACGGGCGCAGGTTGTTGCGCAGCGTTTTGCGTTTGTGGGTGAAGCAACGGCCCACAAATTCCAGGAGCGCGGGCAGATCGGACGTGATTTCGGCGCGGCGGGTGAGGCGCACAGCGGCTGACTCCACTTTCGGAGGCGGTGAGAAAGCGGATGGCGGGACTTTGCACACTAGCTCCACCTGGCAAACAGTTTGCGTAGCCACGGTCAGATAGCCGTAATCACGCGAATGCGGTTTAGCCAGCAGACGCTGGGCTACCTCCCATTGCATGAGAAAGACGGCGGCCGGAAACTGGCTGTCCAACTGCAGGAATCGTTCAATGATCGGTGAGGTGATGTAATACGGTAGATTGCCGGCAATGACAGCGGGACCCCACTGAGCCAGGTCGGTGGCTAAAACGTCGGCGTGATGAATGTGGAGTTTGTGTTGACCGGCAAATCTCGCGGCTAATGAGGCGGCGAGCCGCGCATCTATCTCTACGGCATGCAGTTCCTCAAAAAGGGGCAAGAGATGGCGGGTGAGGGCTCCACGTCCGGCGCCGATTTCCACGATGCGCCCTGGATTTGCTGCCGCGGCGGCGGCAATTTGTTGAAGAATAGACTCCGAAGTGAGGAAATGCTGACCGAGCTTGCGCGGCAAGCCTCAAGTGTAGAACACGTTGCTAAACTGATAGATCTGGCAACTTGAAAAATGAATGAGTCCGGTTCTTTGGAAGCTCTGCTTGCGGTCGCGCGCGAAGAAATTAGCCAGTTAAAAGCTGAGCTAAGAACATCGGAGAGGAATGTCGCGCGGCTGCTCGAAATGTTCGAAGAGCAGCAGCGCCTAGTCAACACCCAGCAGGCCACCTTGGTGCGGATTGAGCGCGTGCTGATGGACGTGGTCACTGGGCGCGTGTGGCGCACGCTGCGGGCGGCGGGCAACGTAATAAAAAAGATCATTCCCGGCGGAGAAACCCATAGCAATGGCACCGCGCGCATGGCTCGCAAAAACACTCACCTTGTCTGCGACGAACCGCTGGCCTCTGAGTGCCGTCCGCGGCGCGGCAAAATCACCGTGCGCGGGTGGGCTGTAGCGGAGGGCGGCGTGGAGTGCGTCCAGGTTCAAGTGGCGGACTTGCCGCTGATGGAAACAACACCCTCCATTCCGCGGCCGGATGTGCAGAAGTTGCTACCGGCTTTGGACAAATCTGGCAAGTCGGGATTTTTGCTGGAGTTCGATTCGGAATCGTTAAGCAAAGGGCGGCATCCCATTTCGCTGCGAGCGGTGGTGAACGGCGAGGTGGTCCGTGAAACCAAAACCTTTGTAGATATCGACCCCGAGGGTGGGTTTGCGTCGGAGTATCATCGCTGGATACACGAGTTCGAGCGCCGGGAATCGCAATTGATCGATCTAAAGTGCTCTTCTTTCGCACTGCAGCCGAAGATCAGCATTCTCATGCCGGTCTTTAACACCAAGCCGAGGGAATTGGCGGCGGCGATTGATTCGGTGTTGGTGCAATCCTATCCGCACTGGGAATTGTGTATTTGCGACGATTGCTCTTCGCAACCGGCAGTAAAGGAAGTGCTCGATGGCTATGCGGCGCAAGATTCCCGCATCAAGGTGCATTACGCCCGTGAGCAAGGCGGCATTTCGCGCGCATCGAACGCGGCGTGGGACATGGCGAGCGGTGATTACATCGCCCTGCTGGATCATGACGATACATTCGCGCCGCAGGCTTTGGCCTTCGTGTGTGAGGCGATTAACCAGAATCCCGGCAGCGATCTTTTATACAGCGACGAAGACAAAATCGACGAAAATGAGACGCGCTTCGATCCCCTTTTTTAAGCCCGATTGGGCGCCGGATTTATTACGTTCGGAAAACTACATCTGTCATCTGCTCGTGCTGCGGCGCGACTTGGCCGATAGAGTGGGGAGATTTAATCCAGCTCTTGAGGGCAGCCAGGATTACGACCTGGTGCTGCGGGCGTCTGAGTTGGCTGTGGGCATTCACCATATCCCGAAGGTGCTCTATCATTGGCGAGCCGGCGCGGCTTCCACAGCCAGCGGCATAGAGCATAAGAGTTATGCGGTTGAGGCGGCGCGGCGTGCGTTGCAGCTGCACTGCGAGCGGACCAACTCCGGCAGTGCGGTTGAGCCGGGAGCGGTACCGGGGCGCTGGCGGATACGGTATCCGGTAACAGCAGACGCGCTGGTGAGCATTATTATCGCGTCCGGCGGCAAGGTGGATATTTTGCGCACTAACCTTGAGAGCTTGTTCGCGAAAACCTCCTATCCGGAGTATGAAGTGGCAATCGCGGACAATTCGAAGGGTAATGCGATTGAGAAGCTGGTGACTCAATTCCAATCGAGCCATGCGAATCTCCACTACATCGATTGGCGCAATAAGCCGTTCAATTTTTCGGAGATTAACAATTCCGCCGCGCGGCAATGCACTGCACCACTGCTGCTTTTCCTGAATGACGATACGTCCGTGATTGAGGGGCATTGGTTAGGAGCTATGGCGGAACTGGCCCTGCGCCCAGAAGTTGGAGCGGTTGGCGCCAAACTGTTGTACCCCAATGGAGCGATTCAACACGCCGGCGTGGTGATGGGCGTTTTCGATAACTGCGGCCACGCGTTTAAAGGGCTGAATGGAGCGAAAGGTCACTACTTCGATTTTTCGGATGTGATCCGCAATGTGAGTGCTGTCACGGGCGCTTGCCTTATGACAAGGGCAGAGGTGTTCCGGCAAGTGGGCGGTTTCGATGAGACGCAATTTGCGGTCGCGTTTAACGATGTCGACTTATGTTTGAAGATGGGAGTTTATGGCTACCGGGTGTTGTATACGCCACACGCGGTTTTGTACCATCATGAGTCGTTTTCCAAGACCTCCCGAGACTTACTTCCCCACCCGGCGGAGGTGGCGGCGATGAAATCTAAATGGGAGAAAGTGATTACGCACGATCCTTATTACAGCCCAAATCTGACACGGGTGGATGAAAATTTTTCGCCGCGCACGCGCGTTTGAGCAGTTGGAAGGGGTACGATGAAATTGGCGAGGGTGAGCGAGATGGCCGATGCAAACAAGGAAAAAGTGTCATATGTCGATTTCGAGGGCTATACGATAGTGGACGTAAACGCGCTCTTGCGGAGGCCAAAGGTACGGGCAACTATCGAACGCATGTCGAAAGCCAACGAACGGTTGCGCGGTAAGCCGGGTGTTAGGTTTGTCATGCCGTTGCGACCGCGCGAATAGCTCTGGTGGATGCCTTACAATCTGCTGCTTCTGCCGCTGCTTGGCGGATTTCTATTCATTCATTTAACGCATTATTTTCGTTTTGCGGCGCAACGCATGGATGGCTACCGTTTGCTGTTTCAGGCGGCGATTGCGGGAGTGGGTTTGTCGATTGGGGGCCGCTTAGCCGAGTTGCTGGTGGGCTCGACTGCGTTGGGGCCGTCTCTCGGAAGATACTGGGCGGTTTTTTCGCCGTTCCCCTACTCTGCGGCTAGCGCCATTTCTTTGCTGTTAGGGCCAGTGTGCGCGTTGGTGGTAAACCTGTTCATCGACAAAGAGAAAGCGAAAGATAAGGAAGTTAAGGCGCACGCCAACTTGTTTCTAAAGCTAATTCACCAAGCGGCGGAGGAAGAACGGCTAATTTCACTCACCCTCGATTCACGCAAGTGGTATGTGGGCTGGGTTGCGGAGTCCCCCAATCTGTATCCGCAGGAACAGTATTTCAAACTGCTGCCTTTCATCAGTGGTTATCGGGACAAAGATACGTTGGAGGCACGGCAGACGGTGTATTACGATGCTGTTTTATCAGACAACTCGCTGGATCACAGCGAGTTTGTCGTGACGCTACCTTTGAAGGATGTCAAAATCGCGGGCTTCTTCAATGACGAGGTGTATGACGAATACTTCGCAGCCCCGCCCGACGACCCCTCCGGTGCGCCCACGATGTTAGTGAATTAGCGGGCCGCAGCCTTAAATTTGCGGCGTGTCGAAGGGCGCGACTCGCGATGAAAGCTTTCACTGCCATGGCTAGATAAGCCATGATCGATGCTGAATTTGCCCGCGCCCGCAAAGAACAGGGTGAGCGAAGCAGCCAAATAGAGCCACGCCAGTTCCCCATTGTGTTCGCCCGACAGATGCATTTTGTGCACCAAGGTAAACGCTACGCCGGTGTTGATGGCGATAATCAGCGCCGCCCAGCGCGTGGCTAAACCGATGACCAGGAGCAGGGAGCACAAAGCGTCTGAAACGAGCGCGAACGCCAGGCTCGCTGGCGCGCCAATATGCAGCGGATTTGGAAAATGTTGAGCCATTTGCGAAAAGCCGGTGACTTTTTCCAGGCCATGCCTTAGAAACAAACTCGCACCGACCAAAACGCGAAGCGTTAGAAGGGCAAGATTTTGTGCGTGAGGGAGGAAGCTGAGACGGATAAAACTGTTCATGAGCGCTAGAGTTTATTATGCGGCAGGCGGAGGATGAGAAGCTCTCAGCCGGCTTGTGTCACCGTTGCCTTTCTTTCCATTTTCCCCCACCCCACCAGCCGTCCTCGCATAGCAAACAAGAAGCTCTTTCCCAGCACGTAGAGCATGAGCTGCCGGTAGTAGATGCCTTGAAAAAACAGCAGCGCCAGATCCCAAGCAGGCACTCCCTCCAGCGCGTATGCTAGAAACCCGGTCAGCAATTCCACTGCAAAGAAACCGAGGTAGTAGAGCACGACGATTCGCCAGTCACCGGCCAGAAGCGAAAGGATCATCGCAATCTCCGCGAACGGTGAAAGGAATGAGAGCAGCACCTGAAAAATCCAGATACTCGGTAGAGCCACAAAGCCTAACGTGCCGTACTTAGGAACAAACAGCGCGTCGCGGTGTTTCCAAACCGCTTGCAGTGTGCCGAATACCCAGCGAAAACGCTGCTTGGCGAGGTTGCGCGTATCTTCCGGCGCCTCCGTATAAGCGATGGCATCCTGTTCGTAACGAATCACGTAACCCATTCGCCGAATGCCGAGCGTGAGGTCTGTGTCCTCGGCGAGTGTGTCGTGCAGGAATCCGCCGGCATCCAACACCAATTGCTTGCGCCAAGCTCCCACCGCGCCAGGAACCACGGTGATGGCATTCAGATAATCGAGCGCGCGCCGGTCCAAATTAAAGCCATAGATGTATTCAATGGACTGAAACCGGGTGATCCAGTTCTTCTTGTTACCTACACGAGCGTTTCCACTGACTGCGCCTACTTTAGGGTTTGAAAAATGACGGGCGAGCAGACCGATGGTGCCTGGGCGGAACAGCGTGTCCGCATCCACGGCAATCAGGATGTCGTATTGGGCGTGCCGAATGCCGTTGTTGAGCGCAGCCGATTTGCCACCGTTAGGCTGCGTCAGAATGGAAACCCTCGGCTCCGCGGAAAAGCGCCGCCGTAAGACTTCGAGCGTGGCATCTTTCGATCCATCGTCCACCACAATGATTTCCATGTTGGCGTAACCGTTCTGCAGAATCGAATCCACAGTACGCTCAATCACCTTCTCTTCGTTGTAAGCGGCGATAATCACCGATACCGGCGGACAATAGGAGGCATCGAAGACTTCGCGCCTGGACGCCCGCTTCTGCAATATCGCCAAAAAGCCATAGCTGATCGTACGCGCCAGAGTCAGGAAAATCGCACCCAGAAAAAGTACTCCCAACACTCGACTGAAGCGCGCTTTCGCGTCCAGCCCGCCGCCTTCGATGCGCGCGCGTTGCAATTCTTTAGGGCCGGTCTTCGGCATAACCTGATCGCGGTTCTTGTCAATCAGTTCGCCGACCGCTGTGAATTGGTAGCCTTTCTGCTGGTAGTAATCGATGATTTGCGGTAACGCTTCCACCGTCGCCGCGCGGTTTCCTCCCGCATCGTGCAACAGAATGATGTGAGTGGCGGCCTCGTCGTGCTCTGCGATGGAAGAAGCGATTTCACTCTTGACTTCCTCCACAATGGCTTTGGCCGTCACTCCCGGCTCCCAATCGCGGGGATCGATTGTCTCTGAGATTGTGGCGTATCCATATCCTTGGGCGCGCAGAATAGGTTCTATCTCCTGGGGCGTCATAGGTTCGCTATCGGCGTTGTAGGGCGGCCGAAAAAATGTAGTGGAGACTCCCAGCAGGTTTTCAATAATGCGCTGGGTGGTACTGAGCTCCAGTTCGGTGCGCAGCGGAGACGTGGTGGCGATATTGGGATGCGTGTAAGTATGATTTCCGATCTCGTGACCCTCGGCATACTCTCGGCGTATTAAACCCGGCAGCTTCTCCGCATTCACGCCGATCACAAAAAAGGTTGCCGCTACGTGCCGCTGCTTCAAAATATCGAGCACTGCCGGAGTGTAAAGCGGATCGGGGCCATCATCGAAGGTGAGGCAAAGAAGTTTCTTGTCGGTGCCACCGCTATGGTCAATGACGAAAGGCGTCGGATAGCTGCGGTATTGTTCGCTGAAATCGTCCTCATCGGTTCGCGGCGCGTTAACGGTTCGCTGGCCTGGATGAGGCGTTTCGGCCACGTGCAGAATCTCACCCTTGCCAAAATGTCGCGGCGCCCCCTGGTCAGCGGCTAACACGCTCAGAACGCCGGGATCGAAGCGGTCGGCCGGCCAAGCTTCGCGCTGCAGAACGCTCCAAAGTCCCGGATCTTCGGCACCCAACCGCCACAGGCCAACGCCGGGGAAGCCCCGCTCGTGCACGGCCGTAATCTGATTCAGCGCGGTAACCGCATCCAAAAACCAGACTTCATGCTGCTCATTGCCAATGGCATAACGCAGCACGGGATTTTCCGTTTGCGAGTCCCATTCCACTGCCTTCTTTGTTTCGGCGGCCGCAGTCATGCTGTCGCTGAACGCCACCTCGCTTCCGCCTTTCGCGCCAATTACCCAGTCATAGCCGTAATTCCCAAAGCCCACGACTAGCTTGGCGAGCGGCGCCGTTTTGGCAAGCTTATCCAATTGGTTTTCGAAGAAGTCTTCTGACGCGACCGGACCGGGATCGCCTGTTTGATAGTGTTCGTCGTACACCATGGGGAGCAGGAAATCCACTACCTCCGCGAGGCTTTTCAGATCGTACGCATCGTCATCTACCGGCACGTCTTCGGAGACGGTATAGCCGCCCTTATGCAGCGTTTCCGTCAACTCACGCATGAAGCTCACGAGGGGTTCCCGGTCACGTCGCTGCAGTTCCTCAAAATCGATATTGACGCCCGCGAAGCCGTGCTCCGCCAGGTTCGAGCGTATATTTTCGATCAGGTCGCGGCGTTTGTCTGCATTGCGTAAAATTTTGCGGACGTCACCCGGCTGCCAGTCACCACGATAGTTACTTAACATGGCGTGAATGGGCAGATTCGCCTGCTTGGCAATGTCGACCACTGTGCTATCGGTCTGATCATCGATATCGCCCTTGGCGTTCTGCAGAATCAACCACTCGGGGACCAGGTGAGTCAGATGGCTCAAGTGCAAGCGCAGCGAAACCATCGCCGAAGGGTCCCAATTCACGTAGAAGCCCCAGACGAGCGGTTTGCCATCGCCCGCTTGCGCCGCCGCCTTGGGGTGAATGACCGGTGAAAGCGAGCGAACGTACCGCACCGGCTTCAGCGGTTTCTTCAGCCGGTAAGGAAGGTTGATAGGTACACGTTTATTGCCTGCCAGGTTGGCGATTTCCAAAGAAACCACCGGCGCAACGGCCGGCAGGCCCAGAACCGGAAGTTGTGGAAGGCTCACGCCCACCAGGAAGAAGAGCACAACAAGCAGGATGACGGCAATGCCGCCGGATTGCGTTGCACGGCGGAAACGCGACCAGCGTTGACCGCTGGGATCGTGGAAGACGAAAGAAGTAGGTTGCTCGATTGCCAAGGTTACCTGTAAGTTAGAGTAGCGGCTTGCGCCACGTCGAGAAAATCGGAGACGTTCAGAATGCGGATGCCGTCGTAGACTCCCAATCGCAGAAGGTGGTTATCGCCGGTGACAATGTAATCAGACCCTGCGCTCACGGCCCATTCGAGGATGCGGTCATCATCAGGGTCCTCCGTGATAACGTCGAGTTGCACAGCAGGCTTAACAGTGCGCGGCGCAACGCCGATGATCTGCCGGGCCTCTGCGATTCCCTCGGGTGTGGCATCGAACTTCCTAACGAGCACTTCCGCCATTTCGTCAAGAATCGGTGTGAGACCGCTAGGTTGATTTCGCCGCTTCAAGCTCGCTGCAACAATTCATATGGCTTGCCCCGCCTGTAGACCCGTCCGGAAACGATGATGTTGGTATCTGCAGTGGCGCGAATCACCGGCCGCGGGCGTCATTTTCGTGACGGACTTCTTCGACCAACCGGGCAAAATCTTCCTCGCGGATTTCTTTCTCCCGTGCTCGAAGCTCCATCCTTTCGGCAAAGTCCGCAAGCCGCTGGCTGGCCAGATACCTGCCAACCGCCTCTTCCACCACTTGGGCTGGTTCGCGATTCTGCGCGCGCGCCGTCTCCTCACCCGGTGCAGTAGATCATCACTGATCAGCGGTTTAGGTTCGGTCGCCATACTTCCTCAGTTTCTCATTTTTAGGTAGCCGATTGCCGATTCGGTGGTAACACTACGAGTTGCGCGTTTTGCCTCTGCGCGCATCTTACAGATTCCATGTCAAAATCCGCTGGATTTTCTCCCATGAACTGGCCCATCGTGCGCCAGGTTCAAAACAAGGATCTCTTCGGGCTAGGCGCATCCGCAGCATCTTCGCGCACGGATTCTTTAGCGGCTAGAACTACTAAGGCCGATAAAGTAGTCGATTCCGTTTGCCCTTACTGCGCCGTCGGTTGTGCGCAGCACGTCTACGTCAAAGATGAAAAAATCATCAATATTGAGGGCGATCCGCGTTCGCCCATCTCGCAAGGCTGCCTCTGCCCAAAAGGAGCGGCCACTTTCCAGCTCGTCACCGGCAGCCACCGGGTGAGCGACGTTCTCTATCGGCGGCCACACGGCACCGAGTGGGAGAAGATTCCGCTCGAGCGCGCGATGGACATGGTGGCTGATCGAGTCAAGGCCACGCGCGATGCTCATTGGGAGTCGGAAGACAAGGACGGCGAACTCCTGAATCGCACCATGGCCATTGCGCACCTGGGCGGCGCGACTCTCGACAACGAGGAAAATTACCTCATTAAGAAGTTATTCAGCTCACTCGGTATTCTGCAAATCGAAAATCAGGCCCGAATTTGACACTCCTCCACGGTCCCCAGTTTGGGGACATCGTTTGGCCGAGGGGGAGCAACAGACTATCCAGCCGATTTGCAGCATGCGGACGTGATTGTCATCGAAGGCTCGAATATGGCTGAGTGTCACCCCGTTGCCTTTCGCTGGGTTATGAAAGCAAGAGAGCGCGGGGCGATTCTCATCCATGTGGATCCGCGATTTACTCGCACCAGCGCCGTTTCCGACGTTCACGTGCCCATTCGCGCCGGTTCCGATATAGCTTTCCTGGGCGGCATCATTCGCTACATCTTAGAGAACGAGCGCTATTTCAAAGAGTACGTTGTAAGCTACACAAACGCGCCGGCGATCATTAACGACCACTTCGAAGATACCGAAGAGCACGACGGCTTGTTCGGCGGATGGGAGGAAAAGAAAGCTAAGTACGAAACCAGCGACTGGATGTACGAAGGCGTCGATCCGTCGCCCGCCGGCGGCTCCCGCGAATCAGCGAATGGCAAGCAAGGAAAGCCGATTCAAGCCAAGCCTATTCAGGCCGAGCACGCTGATCCGACATTGCAGCATGCGCGCTGCGTCTTTCAAATTTTGAAGCGCCACTACGCGCGTTATACGCCAGAGATGGTGGAAGAAACATGCGGCATTCCACAAGACCTCTTTCTTAGGGTCGCCGAGACGCTCTGCAAGAACTCTGGCCGTGAGAAAACCGGGGCGTTTGTTTACGCGGTTGGCTGGACACAGCACACGACGGGCGTTCAATATATCCGCGCTGCCGCGATTATTCAACTTCTGCTCGGCAACATGGGGCGTCCGGGAGGCGGCATTATCGCGCTGCGCGGACATGCCTCTATTCAGGGCTCGACTGATATTCCGACTTTGTACAATTTGCTGCCCGGCTACCTTCCCATGCCCAAGGCCAAGCACGACAAAGATTACGACACCTGGGTAAAGCTTAATACGTCTCCCTCCGGCTGGTGGGGTGAGTTTCCGAAGTATGCCGTGTCACTCCTGCGCGCCTGGTATGGCCAAGCCGCGACGAAAGAAAACGGCTGGTGCTTCGACTACCTGCCGCGCTCTACCGGCGACCACTCCCACATGAACACGGTGGCCGACATGGCGGACGGCAGCGTGAAAGGGTACTTCGTGATGGGCGAGAACCCGGCAGTTGGTTCCATGAACGGCGCTCTGCAACGTAAAGGACTACGCGCGTTGGATTGGCTGGTCGTTCGCGATTTCCAGCTCACCGAGACTGCCGATTTTTGGCGTGAAGCGCCCGAAATCCAGCGTGGCGAAGTGAAGCCGGAAGACATTGGCACGGAGGTCTTCTTTTTTCCTGCCGCCGCGCATACGGAAAAAGACGGCAGCTTCACTAATACGCAGCGACTGCTGCAGTGGCATCATAAAGCCATCGAGCCGAAAGGCGATACCAGGAGCGAACTCGATTTCATTTACAAGCTCGGATTACGCTTGATCGATCGCTATCGGAACGAATTCGCCGAGAAACGTAATTGGCCTATTCGGGACCTCGCGTGGCAATATCCTACACATGGAAGACTGAACGAACCCAGTGCCGAAGCCGTGCTGCACGAGATCAACGGCTATACGATTGCTGACGGCAAGCCGGTGGAGGGCTTCACTTCCCTGAAAGACGATGGCTCAACCGCTTGCGGAGCCTGGATCTACTCAGGCGTGTATCGCGATGGCAGCAACATGGCGGCGCGCCGTAAACCATATTGGGAGCAAAATTACATTGCTCCGGAATGGGCGTGGGCATGGCCGCACAACCGGCGGGTGCTGTATAACCGGGCCTCCGCTGACCTTGACGGCAAGCCTTGGTCCGAAAACAAGAAACTCGTGTGGTGGGACGAGCAAGAGCACAAGTGGACCGGGCTCGATACTCCGGACTTCATTGTGGAGCGCCCGCCATCTTACCGTCCCGCTTGCGAAGCGCGGGGCAAGGACACTATTTCCGGCATTGATCCGTTCATCATGCAATCCGATGGCAAGGGCTGGTTGTATGTCGCCACAGGTTTGGAGGACGGCCCTCTTCCGACTCACTATGAACCACAAGAATCAATAATGAAGAACCCGCTCTATGGGCAGCAGTGCAATCCCGAGCGCATGGAGTGGTTACGCGGCGATAACCCATATCACAAGCCTTATGGAGACAAAAAGTTCCCTTACGTCATCACCACCTATCGACTCACGGAACACCATACAGCGGGTGGCATGAGCCGCTGGCTCAGCTGGCTTGCGGAACTCCAGCCCGAAATGTTTTGTGAGGTTTCGCCCGAGTTGGCCGCACTGCATAAGCTACAAAATGGCGACTGGGCCACCATCCGCACGGCGCGCGCTGAGATTGAGGCGCGCGTGCTGGTGACTCGCCGGATTAGGCCACTGAAAATTAAAGGCTCAACGATCCATCAGATTGGCTTGCCCTATCATTGGTCCTCCAAGGGGCTCGTGCGCGGCGATTCGGCTAACGAACTGATCGGGTTCGTTGCCGATCCGAACGTCTCCATCCAGGAATCGAAAGCGTTCACAGCGAACATCGAAGCCGGCCGGACCAGCAAAAAACGGCGGCATATCACCAGTGGCTGGTTTGGAAAACCGATTCATCCCGATTATCAGAAACGCGATTTGCCGGAAGCGCGCCATAAGCCGGAAAGCAAACACGGCTTCAAAGCGGAAGCGGTAAAAGAAGGGCATTGAACAGTGGCTGAGACATCCAAGAAGGGCTTCTTCACCGATACCACGCTTTGCATCGGCTGCAAAGCGTGCGAGGTGGCTTGTAAGCAATGGAACCAATTGCCGGACGACGGATTTCTGTTCAGCGGCATGTCGTATGACAATACGGTGCATCTGGGCGCATCCACTTGGCGTCACGTGGCGTTTGTGGAACGGCCGGTGGCCTTGCACCCGCAGGTGGAGGAGGGTGCGTTCTCCTGGCTGTTCTCGTCCGATGTGTGCAAGCATTGCGCGCGCGCCGGTTGTCTGGAGAGTTGTCCCACCGGCGCTATCATGCGCACTGAATTCGATACAGTGTACGTTCAACCCGATATCTGCAACGGCTGCGGCTATTGCATTGTGAGCTGCCCTTTCGGCGTCATCGATCGCCGCGAAGAAGACGGCCGCGCTTGGAAATGCACTCTGTGCTACGACCGTCTGCGCGAGGATATGATTCCCGCGTGCGCCAAATCCTGTCCCACGGAATCGATTCAGTTCGGCGATCTCGACACGCTGCGCGAAAAAGCCCATCAGCGTGTCGATCAATTGCATGAAGCAGGCATGACTGACGCTTATCTTTATGGCGAAAGCACGCAAGACCAGCCGGGAACGGAAGGCTTAAACGCATTCTTCCTGCTGGTGGACAAACCTGAGGTCTACAACTTGCCGCCGAACCCGGTGGCGCCAACCAAGAAAGTGAAAGAAGCCTGGTTCTCCATGGCTGCCACCGCCGCAGCCATGGCTGTTGTCGCGGTAGGAACTGCCTTGTTCGCGCCAAAAGATGGTTACGGGCGATGATCGAGCGTTACAGCAAGTCAGTCGAGCCCACCTACACGGACGGCCGTGATATCGACTTAGACGTCGCTCAGCTGCTGGGAGAAGCGGCTCAGCAAATCTCCGACGGCAGTGCGGACCAGCATGAAACGCAAATGGCGGATGTATGGCGCGGACTGCCCGAGCCTTGCACAGACGACGCTACTTACTACGACCGCCCGCTGTTGCAGCAATCGGTCTGGACGTGGGCCATTCCGCTCTATTACTACATTGGCGGACTGTCGGGCGCCTCTATGGCTCTGGCGGCCGCCACCACGCTCAAGAAGGACGAAGGCCTGGATGATTTTGTACAGCGCGCGCACTGGGTTGGATTCGCCGGCACAGCTGTCAGCGGTGCGCTCCTGATCTACGATCTGGGCCGGCCGGCGCGCTTCCTCAATATGCTGCGCGTCTTCCGCCCCACGTCCCCCATGAATATGGGCGCCTGGATTCTGAGCGCGACTGGCGGTACGGCGTTTGTGACTGTGGTGCTGCGGCGTCAGCGTGGCTTGCTCGGGTTTATAGGCGAAGCTTGCGGCATTCTCTCGGGTTTTTTCGGGCTGGGGCTCGCCACCTATACGGGTGTTCTGGTGGCCAATACGGCCGTGCCCGTGTGGCAATCCTCGCGCCGAAGTCTGCCCGTTCTCTTTGGTTCATCGGCTGCCGCTAGTCTCGGTTGCGCTTTCGACATCTTCGGACGGAATAACGCCGCTGCGGGCATCACACGCACCTTCGGATTGGTTGGCCGCGCAGCCGAACTCACAGCGGGCTTTTGCATGGAGCACGAGGCGAGCGCCACTCCCCGCGTCGCGCGCCCTTTGCAGCGCGGGATGAGCGGTTTCCTGTTTCGCACCTCAGCGGTTCTCACGGCAACGAGTCTGGTGCTGGCGCTGTTGCCTAATCAGAATCGCAGGCGCCGAGTGTGGTCGGGAGTTCTAGGTACTGCCGGCTCTTTGCTGATGCGCTTCAGTATTGAAAGCGCCGGTAAGGCGTCCGCCCGCGATCCGCGCGCGTCCTTCCACCAACAACGGCAAGCTCTTTGAAACGGGGCGGGTTGGCTGGGCATTTCAAACGCTCCCTTGCGGTCGCGGATCAGAAAGCCAACACTCAAACTGGCAGGACACTTCGGTTTAGGGCAAGGCAAGCGAATGGGCAGATAAGGCCGCCGCTTTTTTCTTCCCTTGTACAATACGCATTTACGATAGAGGTTCATTATTTTGGCAAAGCTCGCAAGCACATGTCTGCTCGCCTTTATGCTTTCTTCCCTGGGCCGTGCGGCAACGCAGAGCGCTCAACCCGCACCCCCATCGGGCGCGCAGACTCCGGGCACACAAAATGTTCCTCCGCCCAACCAAGCTGCGCGTAGGGGCGGATTCGTGCCAGGACAGAAGCGGCCGCCGGGCGATCCGGCGCAGATCGCGCGCGGTAAAACGCTGTACGGTATCAATTGCCGCGGCTGCCATGGCGCTGATTTGCGCGGAGGCGATCTGGGTGGTCCCAATCTGCTGCGCTCGCAGGTGGCTCTCAGTGACCGCAACGGCGAGTTGATCGTGCCCATCATTCACGGCAGCCGGCAAAACATGGGCATGCCGGCCATCGAGTTGAATGATGCGGATGCCAACGCGGTGGCCGCTTATGTGCGGAGCGTCATCGAAACTATCCAAGGACAAGGTGCTCCGCCGTCCGCTGGACGCGCTGTTCCCAGCATCCTCGTGGGAAATGCCAGTGAAGGACAAGCCTACTTCGCCACGAAGTGCGCGAGCTGCCATTCCGCCACCAACGATCTCAATAAAATTGCCTCCCGCTTCAGCGATCCCAAACGGTTGCAAGACGCCTGGCTCGCCGGAGGTACACGGCTCGAAGAGGAGGAGGCGCGCGAAGGGACGGCGCCCAACGCGCGCACCGTGACGGCCACCATCTCGCTGCCTTCGGGAGAAGTCATGGAAGGCAAGTTGGTTCGGGTAGACGATTTCCTGATCACCCTGACGCTGGCTGACGGATCGCAAAGAACCTTGCAACGGAACGGAGACAGTCCGAAAGTGGAGATCCACGATCCATTAAAGGTCCATCGCGATCTGCTCTCGCAATACAGCGACAAAGACATTCACGACGTAACCGCCTATTTAGCGACCTTGAAATGAAGCTCAATCAAATTGTTTTCGCGGCCGCGGCCGCTCTCGCCCTTGCGCCGCTTGTTCAGGCGCAGGGCAACGGCTTGAATCCCGCCGATATTCTCAAACCGCTCGCCGATTCCTGGCCCACTTATAGCGGTGACTATTCCGGCAAGCGCTATAGCGCGCTCAAGCAGGTGAATCGTTCCAACGTTCAGCACCTCACACTGGCATGGACGGCGCAGGTGACCGCTGGGACAGGCGATAGTATGACGCGGTATCGGCGGCGCTTTCGCAGCGCGCCGGTGATTGTGGGAGGGGAAGGCCCGGGCGATATCAATCTCCGAGGCGGCACCATTAAAGCGTCAGTGCTTGAAGTGAATGGCACGCTTTATTTCACGATGCCGGACAACGCCTGGGCGGTAGACGCGCGCGACGGCCACGAACTGTGGCACTACTTCTGGAAGACCAAAGGCGGCACCCACATCGGCAACCGCGGGCTCGGCATGTGGAACAACTATTTGTTCATGGAGACGCCAGACGATTATCTGGTATCGCTCGACGCCAAGACAGGCAAGGAGCGCTGGCACAAGGTCATCGCCGATGTGGATGACGGCTACTTCTCTACCCCGGCGCCGGTGGTTATCGGCAATCATGTCATCGTCGGAACAGGCGACGATATCGACGCTCCGGGGTTCCTCGATTCATTCGATCCCGAGACGGGCGAGTTGCAATGGAAGCACTACACAGTGCCGATGGAAAAGGGCGATCCGGGTCTCGATACCTGGGCCAGTCTCGATGCCGCGCGGCATGGTGGTGCGCAAACCTGGATTCCAGGCGCTTACGATCCGGAAACGAAACTCTACATTTTCGGTACGGGCAATCCTACGCCGGCCTTCACCAACGGCACGCGCGGCCTGGGTGACAACCTGTTTACCTGCTCCTTGATCGCCTTGAATGTCGATACCGGCAAGATGGCCTGGTATTTCCAGACGTCGCCGCACGACATGCACGATTACGACTCGGCGCAAACTCCCGTATTGGTAGACGCAATGTTCAATGGCAAAATGCGGAAGCTGGCGCTCACCGCCACGCGCAATGGCTATTACTTCACAATTGATCGCACCACGGGCGAACATCTTGTCACCAGCAAGTGGGGCAAATTTACCAACTGGGCGGAAGGGCTGAACCAGTTCGGCGGTCCCAAAGTGAATCCTGAAAAAGACGCCACGGTTGGCGGCTCATTGGTCTCACCCGGTTCAGACGGCACCATTAACTGGGAGCCGCCGGCTTTCTCTCCCGAGACAGGCCTCCTCTATGTGTCGGAACACAACACCTTTTCCGAGTTTTATCTCACTGACTTAGATCCGCGGGGATCGATGGGTCTGGGAGGCAAGGAGGAAGCAGAGATCGGATCCGGCGGCACCTACCTGACTGCCATCGATTATAAGAGCGGCAAGATCGCCTGGCGGCATCCCTACTACAGTGATGGCGGCGGTGGTGGCGGACTGTTGGCGACGGCCGGTGGTCTGGTGTTTGGCGGCGATGGAGCCGGAAGTCTGGTCGCGCATGATGCGGCCACGGGTAAGCCACTGTGGAATACGCGCATTGGCTATGTCACTAATCCGCCGCAGACTTACATGCTCGATGGCCGTCAGTATGTGATTGCCGCGACCGGCGATACACTGTGGGCCTTCGTGATGTACTAACTGCGATGGCAAAAGGAAAGGTGGGCCAGCCATGATTCTATTTAGATTCTTGAGCGCACTCTTACTCGCATTGACGATGGCTTGCTACGCGGCCGAGCCTTCCGGCGCCGTAAAAGAAGCTGTATTACATGCTGAAGAGGAATGGAAAACCGCTGTTCTCAAAGCAGATCGGAGCGCCTTGGAAAAGCTGCTCGCAACGACCTCAGTTATACCCATTCCAGCGGCAAAACACAGACGAAAGAACAATTCATTGACGATGCGACCGGTGGTACGACCGTCTATAAGTCAATTGAGTTCGAGAGCACCAAGGTGCGGCAATATGGCAGCGTGGCGGTGATCACGCATGCGGCCACTATCACCACGGTTCAGACCGGCGCCACTCACTTGTACTTGACTGAAGTGTGGGCGCAAGAAGGAGGCCGCTGGCAACTGGCCTCTCGTCAGGCGACGAAGATTCCGTAGGGTGGTTAGTACAGTCAGAACACAATTCAAACTAACTGGTTTATCTTCAGAAAGAGCTCGCTTGCCCGAATGGGTTTTGAAATATAGGCATCCATACCCGCTTCCAGGCATTTCTCGGCATCGCCCTTCATCGCAAAGGCTGTCACTGCGATGATCGGAATGTGGTGTCCGGTATATTGCTCGCGCGCGCGAATCATACGCGTGGCCTGAAGACCGTCCAGTTCGGGCATGTGGATATCCATGAGGATGACATCAAAATTGTCTCGAGTGAGGGCCTCAATCGCTTCCCGGCCGCTGGCCGAAACCGTAACCGTGTGACCCTGCTTCTCCATCATGCGCGTGACCACTAACTGGTTGACGCGATTGTCTTCCGCCACCAGGATGCGAAGCGAGCGAAGGGGCATGGCTGAATGCTTCACAACGTGCGTGCTTTCAACCGTGCGGCCTGAACCCGATTGCGCGACCGCTTTTGCCAGTTGTGTAATGTCTTCTGTTTGCCCCTCGCGAACCCCTAAGCAAACCTCGAAAGAGAAGATGCTGCCGTTGGGATTAGATTCTACGATGAGCCGACCTCCCATCAGCGCCACTAGCTCGGAGGCAATCGCCAGGCCAAGCCCAGTGCCGCCGAAGCGGCGCGTATTAGAATGATCGGTCTGATAAAAGGGATGAAAAATCAGTTGTTGTTTCTCGACAGGTATGCCGATTCCTGAGTCAGTCACGCTGAACCTAAGGAGGGCTTCGTCATCGAGAGACCCTTCCTTGCGATGTAACCGCAACGATACTTGGCCAAGCTCGGTGAATTTGATGGCGTTCGAAAGCAAATTCAGCAAAACCTGGCGTAATCGCCCGGGATCGCCTAGCACGTTGCGCGGCACACCCGGTTTGATCTCATAGAGCAGCAGCAAGCCTTTTTGCTCCGCTCGCAAGCGCATGAAATGCACGACGTCCAAAACCAAATCCAGCGGGTTAAATTCAAGCTGCTCGAGCGACAGCTTGCCTGCCTCGATCTTAGAAAAGTCGAGAATGTCGTTGATCACCAACAATAGCGACTGGGCGGAGGTGCGCACTAGCTCCAGGTTGTCGCGCTGGGCCGCAGTCAAGTCGCCGCTGTCCAGCATTAGCGAGGCGACGCCCAAAATTCCATTCATAGGGGTGCGAATTTCATGACTCATGTTCGCCAGAAAATGGCTCTTGGCTTCGCTAGCGGCGAGCGCGCGATCTTCGGCGCGCGTGCGTTCATCCACTTCCACCCGCAACAACTCCTCCAAGCTCTCGAAGAGCAATAAAATCATGCCGAAGGCCACGGCGTATTTGGGCAAATCCCACACCACGTGATCGTCGGGAATACCGGCGTGGAGGTAATCGGAAAGACTTCCCAGCGGAAACACTAAGCCCCAGAGAAGAAACGAAGAGCAAGTCAAGGCAACGCCCGGACTCAGCCGCGCGTAATACCTCCGGAAGAGATGCGCTGTGGTGGCAAAGGCGGAGAACAAGATCAAGTCAAGACCGTATTCGGGCGCCGCGGCCGCCTTCCAAACTGTCCAGATGGTTGCACTTGCACTGACGATCGCCACGGCGAATGCCACGCGATCAATGCGCCATAGCGACAGGCGCGCCAAGTAGAATCCGGCACTCCACATGAGAACCAGAATCAGCGCATAAGGGAAAGCAGTTTGTGTGCCGGCGCTGAGTAATGCGGCATATAGTAAGGCGGGCGCGGTTAAGCCAAACAGGAACAGCGAGCGCCAGCGCCACGTCGCGCAGTTCGGGCAGACGGAGACCAGAAAGCTGGCGGCCGCGACGATCAGCGTTGCATAGGCAAGCCAATCGGCCAGGCTGCTTCTAATAAGATGAAAGCTCTCTAGAAGCGAGACTCCGAAGTGCACAAGGATGGCACTCCAGCCGATCATCCAAAGCCTTACGCGTTGCTGCTTATCGCGTTGATAAATCCAGGTGAACAGCGCCACCAGGATCATCATCACGGACACCGATACGAGGCGTCCAAACTGCGGAAACACTTATTGATGGCCCAGGCTAATATCTCGAACTGGGTTTTTACAGTATAGCGGGAATTTGGCCATTTCGTCTCGCGGGACAGCGTGTTCCTTTCGTTCTTCAGGGGCGAAAGCGCCCGCGCCCGCGCTAGCCGCCCTTTCGGAGCTCTTTTGCGGCTGCTTGGGGGAGGCGAGGCGTTCTTTCTTCAGTTCGAACGCTCGTTTTCTCAGATTGTGAGCTTCGGCAGCGCGCTGTTCAGCGGCTTCGCGGCGTTTTTGCGATTCGAAGCCAATTTGCTCCTTGACCCTTTGGTCTCTTATAGTTCGAAGCTCCTTGAGGGCTTGGTAGAAGGCTCGTTCATGGGTGGTTTGGTAGCGCAAATAGAGAGCGAGCTGCGCGGTGGCACGAACGTGCTCGTGTTCAAACATGCAGGAGTGCTGGAGGCGTAGAGCGCGGGCGCGGAGCCATTCATGGTCGGCCAGGCGTTGAACGAGAATGCGTTCGGTTTCGGTTTGGGGTTGGTGTTCTGCGGCGAGGCGGTCGCGGAGTTCGGCGAATTTTTGGGGATCTTCGTCGTCGAGCAGGTGGAACGACTGATTATGGTTTTGGCAGAGACCGTGGGTGGTGCGGTTGCGGGAAGACGCCTGCTTGCCTGCTTCGGAAGTGGGTCCGGAGGAACGCTGAGCGTTCAATTGGTTGGCGCGGATTTGTGCAGCGGTGGCCATGATGATCCTTGGTTGTTAAGTAACTTGTTTTGTGAGCGCGCGGCGGCCACTCCAAACGACTTCAGTTTGCGAGAAGGGGCGAACGGCCAAACAAATTTTGAGATGGAAGTGGCTGAAAAGAAGGCAAATCGAGTTATGCGAATTTTGTGACCGGAAAATTGACGTCGCTATCTACGGTGCGTAATGGGTGAAAACGAGATCGCTAGCCTTGACCTGATTGTGGCAGGGAAAGCAGGATTTCATGGACGCCGCAGCGGCGGGCTTGCCGTCTACGAAGGTCGCGAACCCCCAGCCGCCCGTAGCGGCGTACTTGGTGGAGTCTTTGACCATAAATTGAATGTTGGTGGGGGCGCCAGGTACGAAAGATTGGGCGTGGCCAAAGACCTTGTTGTTTTCGGCCGATGGGGTGTGACTATAGTGCAGAGCGGCAATGATGGCGCCGTCCGGGTAGGGCAGCTTCCCCTCGCGGTAGGCGTTGATGGCGACATCGTTACCCAAAATGGCGCCAATACTGTTCAGGCTGCCTGCTTCGTGGGAGACGGAGATCAACCGCCAGTCTCGATATCCCTGAGGGATGGTTGTGACGAAGAGTGGCGCGGCCGAGTCATCGGCGTGTAAAGGCGGCGGCGCCGTAAACACAATAACGCCTGCCAGGATTACAACGGCGAGCAGCAGCAAGGTGATTCTTCGCATAGTAGTTCCTCCTTCAGGACGACTATGCTCCTCAGTATATGTGAGATTCATGAGTTAGCGAATCAGGCGATGAGCACCCCTTCCGGGCGGCCTCTTTGCAATAATTGGCACGAAGCGAGGTGTATGCGAAGGGTACCGGTGCAAAGGCGAATGTTCATGAAGTGGGCGGCGGCTGCTCCTGTTTTCGGGGCGGTTGCATGGCAAGGAGTATCGAGTAAATTGTTCGGAGGAACGCGTGAGGGCGGCAATATATATCAGCGTATCGGCGTTCGCCCCTTAATTAACGCGCGAGGCACCTGGACCTATCTGAGCGGATCACTCATTCTGCCTGAGGTTCGGCAAGCCATGGACGCTGCCTCGCGGCAGTTCGTGGATTTGTTCGAACTGCAGGCGGCTGTCGGGAAACGCCTGGCCGCGCTGTCAGGCGCCGAGTCAGGCATGATCACCTCCGGCTCGGCCGGCGCTATGGCGGCCGCCACAGCGGCCTGTATCGCGGGAAGCGATCCGCGAAAAATCTGGCAACTGCCCGACACCAGCGGTTTGAAAAACGAAGTTGTCATGTTGGGCGGCCGGATTGCGTTCGATAGCGCCATCCGGCTTGCCGGAGCGAAACTCGTTTTGGCCAATACGCTGGCCGAATTGCCTTCGGCCATCAACAGCCAGACGGCTATGGTCTACACAACCTGGCGCGATGATAACCTGCCGAAAGCGCTCGCCATCACGAAGAAGGCCGAGGTTCCTTTGTTGTTGGATGACGCCGCCGGCATTCCACCGTTTGAGAATCTTTCGCGCTACGCAAGCCTGGGCGTGGATTTGTATTGTTTCAGCGGCGGTAAAGGGATGCGCGGCCCGCAGTGCGCCGGCGTGCTGCTGGGCCGCAAAGACCTGATTGACGCCGCCTTGAAAAACTACAACCCGAATGAAGGCGCCATCTGCCGCGCTATGAAGGTGGGTAAAGAAGAAATCATGGGCATGCTGACAGCGATCGAGACCTGGAAAAAACTCGATTTGAGCGCGCTGAACCGCGAATGGAATTCCAGAGTTCAGCGCATCGCCAAGATAGTGGAGACCCTCGCGGGCGTTTCCAGCCGAATTTATGTGCCGGAAGAAGGAAATAGTTATCCAACGCTGCAAGTGAATTGGGACGAAGCGGCTTTTAAACTGACCGTTGCCCAATGCGACGAACAACTGCGCACCGGCGAGCCGCGCATTGAGGTTTTAACCAACAGCAATCCAAGCTTGGTTTCGGCGGTGGATGAGGGCGCGGGCGATATCAAACATGAAGCGCCCAAAAATCAATTGGAGATCGTTTCCATGACACTGCAGGACGGCGAAGATCTGATTGTCGGCAAAAGACTGCGTGAGATTTTGAGCGCGGCCAAGGCGCAGAGCTGATGGCGGCAAAAACCTTGGCGGTCTTCCTAGCTCTTTGTGCCGGCCTGCAGGCGGCGGACCAGCGCGCGGTCAATCCTCAAAATGGCGTCCCACCCATCGGGCCGTTCTCAGCGGGGGTCTTCGCCGGCGACTACCTCTACGTCTCCGGACAAGGCGCGAAGAGGCCGGATGGCGTTATGCCCTCGACTTTTGAAGCGCAGGTTCGCCAGACGCTTGAGAATGTGAAAACGATAGTTGAGGCGGCGGGACTCAGCATGAAGAATGTGGTTTATACGCAGGTCTATCTAGACGACATGGCGCATTTTCAGGCCATGAACGAGGTCTACGCCGAGTATTTCCGCGACGTTCCTCCAGCGCGAGCCACGTTAGGCGTGGCGAAGTTGCCGGGCGGAACACCGGTTGAGATCAACGCGGTGGCTATTCGCGATGCTTCGGAGAAGAAAGCGGTGTCAGTGAGCGGCTACCCACTCAACGAGCCTATATCGGCCGGTATTCTGACCAAAGACCGGCTTTTCATTTCGGCGCTGCGCAGTCATACAACAGATGCGGATAAAGAGATTGAGGCGGCGCTGGACGGAATGAAATCGGTAGTCGAAGCGGCTGGACTGAGCATGGCCCACGTGGTGTTCGTCAATCCCTATCTCACGGAAAAAATTCCCGCGAATACTATGAACGCGCGGTATGCCAAGCGCTTTCAATTTGGTAATACGCCGGCGCGCGCCACCATCGAAGTGACCAGCCTGCCGGAAGGATCGCAAATTGAATTCACTGGGGTGGCCGTGCGCGATCTCAGCCGCAGACTGGCGATCCGGCCGAAGAACATGCCGCCCAGCCCGACCGCCAGTCCTTGCGTCTTCGCGGGCGATACTTTCTATTGCTCGGCGAAAAGCGGCTTCATACCGGGCGTCAACGGCGGTATTTTCACGCCGGCGGTGGATCTGCAACTCCGCCAAACCATGCGAAATCTTCTGGACAATCTGGAAGAAGCGGGCTTGAGTTTCGCCGATGTGGTTTCAACCAACGTTTACCTGGACGATCTTTCCGAGTTTCCGGCCATGAACAAACTGTACGGAAAATACTTCAGCGGAGTTCTGCCGGCGCGGACCACCGTCCAGCAAATTGCGCCGGTGGATCGCAGGAAAAGGGCGGATGATAGTTATCCGGGCGTTGAGCAGATATCGGTCATAGCCGTAAAGCAGAGTACCCATTAGGAGGACGGCCCGACGATGCGAAAGAGAAGGTTCGCCCTGTTTACGAGCGCGCTCTTACCGATTGCGGCGTTTTGTTTGCTTGCCGCGGATAAGCCAGCGCGGAAGTTCGAACTCATCGCGCTGGCACCGAAATTCTGGACGCTGCTGGATCACAACGCCATGCTTACCCGCATGGCCACGGGCTTTGGATTCACTGAGGGTCCGGTTTGGGACGCGGCAGGCTTTCTCTACGTGAGTGACGAGGAGCAAAACAAAATTTACCGGGTGTATCCGGACGGCCGGAAGGTAGCGCTCATCGAACTGGGAGATCCGGATGGCAACACATTCGATGAACAGGGACGATTGCTAGATTGTGCCAGCGTTCTGCGCGCCATCATTCGCGTGAGCCCGAACGGGACATATGAAGTGCTGGCCGACCGTTATGAGGGCAAGCGCTTCAACAGTCCGAACGATGTGGTGGTGGGACCGGATGGCGCCATCTATTTCACCGATCCCACGCTGGATCTGGTGAAAGGAGAGAAACAGGAAATTCCTTTGCAAGGAGTTTACCGGCTAGATAAAAAGGGCGCAGTGCGGCTTCTAGTAAAAGATATGTCGCAGCCCAACGGCTTGGCGTTCTCACCCGATGGGAAACACCTTTATGTGGACGATAGTGAGCAAAAGAATATCCGTGTTTTCGATTTTGCCGCAGGATCTGTCAGCAACGAGAGGATATTCGGCGACGAAAACCAACCCGGCGGCGTGCCCGATGGCATGCGTGTGGACAGTGCCGGGAACTTATATGTTGTGGGAGCAAACGGGATCTGGGTGTGGGATGCGGAAGGACATCACCTCGGCACGATTGTCGTTCCAGAACAACCGGCGAATCTAGCTTGGGGAGGCAAAGACGATCGCACGCTTTACATCACCGCCGAGAAATCGGTTTATGCGATCCGCTGCAAAAGAACTGGCTTTCTCCCGGTGGCTCACAAATCTTAGCTGAAAGGCGTTTACCCGCTCCGCGAGAAAGGGACGCCTATTGCGTCCCGGAGACCGCGGAAGAGGTACCAACCGAATTGGTGAGCGTTACGCTAACGGATCCAATTGCGCTAGCGGACCCGCTAATGGTGAACGGTATGCTGAGCGAAAAGGCGCCGCCGTATTGGTAGTTGCTGGCCGTTGCAAACCATGTGGGCAGGAGCGAACTGACATCCGCCGTGAAGGTACTGGTGCCTGAGATCTGCGCTCCGGATGCGGCGGTAAAGGTGAAATTGGCTGCCTTTAGGTCGAGTGTTGTTGAAGTTGCGACAAGTTCGACGTTGAAGCCGGTGGAAGTGACGTCTGTGATCTGAACGCTATTCACTTCGATAATCGGCGCCAGTGGTTCGATTGAAACCATACTGGAGTATTTCGCGCTCTGCCCCTGCACTGACAGGGTGGCCGTGAGTGTTCCTGCCACCGTGCCGGGATCTAACGGGGTTGGAAAATTGATTGGGTTGGTACCCGCCATCACTGGAAAAGTGACTGAGTCCGGTTTGCTTCCAAAGCCTGTGCCGAATCCGGCATCACCATTGATACCGGAAGGAAAGCCGGCGGCAGAGGCGCTGAGTGCCACCGTCAGCGTTCCGGTGAAGGGTGCCGAACTGGTCACCGTCGCGCTTGAGATGGACGCTCCCGGCTGTGGGGATGAAGGAAGGCCAGTCACGGTAAAGGTTGGCGGCGGAGTAACGCCAGCCGTGTTCGTTAGGGCAAAGGACGCAGGGCTGGCCACGCCAGCCGCGGCTGCCGTCACGTTGTAGGATCCAGCGAAAGCGTTGGCGGTGAAAATGGGTGATGTTGCCACGCCGGAAGAATTCGTCTGAACAACCGCCGTGAGCTGACCTCCCGCGAACGTGCCACTCGCGCCAGAGGCTGGAGCGCTGAATGTGACGCTAGCGCCGGAGATCAAGTTGCCACTCGAATCTTTCACCGTTGCAACGAATGGATTCGCGAAGGCGACGCCAACCAGGGAACTTTGGCCGCTTCCGGACACTGCCGTGATGCTGCCAGGAGCCCCGGCGGTGTTCGCTAAGGTGAACGACGCAGGGCTGGCCACGCCCGACGTCGTTGCCGTTACGTTATAGGATCCAGCGGTAGTATTGGCGGTGAATTTCGGTGAGGTTGCCACGCCGGAGGAATTCGTTTGGATAATAGCCGTGACTCCACCTCCGGCAAACGTACCGCTGGCGCCGGAGGCTGGAGCGCTGAACGTTACGCTGGCACCGGAAATAACGTTGCCACTGGCATCCTTCACCGTTGCCACCAGGGGATTAACAAACGCTTGGTCAACTTGCGCCATCTGGCCGCCGCCGGATATGGCCGTGATGGTGCCTGGGGCACCAGCCAGATTCGTTAAGGAAAAGGACGCTGGGCTCGCGATACCGGCAACCGTCGCGCTCACGCTGTAAGGTCCGGCCGTAGCGTTTGCCGTGAAAACGGGCGAGGTCGCCACGCCCGAAGCATTGGTCGGCGCAATGGCCGTTGTCGCGCCCCCGGCAAACGCTCCGCTGGCGCCGGAAGATGGAGCGCTGAATGTGACGTTGGCACCGGAGATCGCGTTGCCGGCCGCATCCGTTATGGTGGCTACCAATGGAGCGCCAAAGGCGTGGTTAACTTGCGCGCTCTGGCCGCTGCCGGATGTCGGTGTAATGCTGGCGGGAGGACCGGGGGTGTTCGTTAAGGTAAAGGAGGCCTGAGCGGCCACGCTACCCACGGCAGCGGTCACACTGTACGGGCCGCCCGCCGTAGCGTTGGCGGTGAAAGTGGGGGAAGTGGCCACGCCGGCGGAATTCGTCTGCGCAACCGCCGTGAGTTGACCTCCGCCGAACGTGCCGCTGGCGCCAGCGGGAGGGGCGGTAAATGTGACGCTAGCACCGGAAACGAGGTTACCGCTCACATCCTTCACTGTTGCTAGCAGTGGACTGCCAAACGGAGTGTTAACCTGCGTGCTCTGTCCACCTCCGGATGTCGCCGCGATGCTGGCGGCCGCGCCGGCCGTAGTCGTGATGCTAAACGTTTGACTCACTGCTTGCGCAGGCGGGCCTGGATCTGACAAATTAACGGTAAAACTCGTCGAACTCGTTAAGCCAGTGAGCGGTCCGGAGATCAGCCCTCCTGAGGTGAGAGTGAGATTCGCCGGTAGCGTCGATCCGGGAGCGAGGCTCCAGGTGTATGCCCCTGTCCCGCCCTGAGCCTGCAATTGTTTAGAATAGCTAGTTCCAATGGCTCCGGAAGGCAGGGTGGCTGGCGTAACGATGGATAACACCGGAACGATGGCGATAGTAAACGGTTGGGCTGCGGAAGTTTGCGGGGGCACCTCGTTGTCGCTGACCGTGACCGAAAAGGTTGCCGAGACCGCTGTCGGCAATAGCTGGCCGCTTATGACGCCCGCTGAACTGAGTGTCAGCCCGGACGGCAGAGATGATCCAGGAGCCAGAGACCACGTGTAAGACCCAGCACCTCCGGTCGAAGTCAGCTGAGTAGCCGGATAGAGGGTCCCCGCTATAGCGCTGGGTAACGCCATGGGAGTTACTGTCAAAAGCGGCACAACGGTAATGCTGAACTGTTGAGCGGTGGCGGTCTGCGGGAAGGGACTGGGATTGCTGTCCATCACTGTCACGTTGAACGTTGAGGAAACGGCTGACGTCGCTACTGTGCCGGAAAGGACGCCGGCGCTTGAGAGTGTCAGCCCCGCTGGAAGCGAGTACCCGGTAGCGACCGCCCAATTCTGCGGCGGCGGCGTACCACCCGAAGCCGTGGCCGTCAGATTCGTTGAATAGGGTTGCCCGAGCACCGCGTTGGGGAGAGGCGTCGGGGTTATAACAAGACGGGGAATGATGACTGCGTCTCCGAGAGCCGCGACCGAGGCGTCGGTAAACCAAAGGTCGTTGTTATTAGGTCCGACAGTGATGCCGTATGGTTGTACGAACGTCCCACCGTTGCTGTTGACCAGTTGAGAGGAAAACGCAACAGCACCATTACTCAGGGCAAGCCGGCCCAGAACCGGGGGGAGCACGGCTCCCGTTGGGGAGAATGTTTGAGTAAACCAGATGGCAAAATCGGGCCCCAGGGTCATATCGTTGACATAGCCGCTCGGAAGGCTGTATTCAAGAGTCGGAGAACTGCCAGAGGTCGCGGCGGTGCTGATGCTATAGATCTTCGATCCCTGATATTGTGAGAACCAAACCGAACTTAGATCAGGGCCCATCGCCATGGCGTCAAAGGTAGTTGGCGCAAGGAACGGCGAAGTCAGCGGGAAGGTGGTTGTTGGGCTTATCGGAGGGGTAATGTACGCCACAAAGGCCGACCCGTTCGGCGCGGATTCTTCATCTTCGGGGGGCGGCGCATATTCGGTAAACCAGACGTTCTTGTCCGGTCCGAAAACGATTCCAGAGGCCGGCGCGTCAATGGTTATGGCGGTCCAGGAGAACGCGCCGGATGAGTTGGGATTTGCTCTCCATATGATGGGATTGCTGGTATCGGTGATGTAAATGCCGTTGTCGCCGCCCACAAGCTGGCCGTTCACCACCTGAGTGGAGGCCGCGTTGGTGATGGCATTGGGAGTGGGCGCGAGCGTACCAGCGGGACCGTATTGCTGATAGGGGATGGCGGTCTCCAGAGTGATGCAGGGCGTAGTATTGGGACAACCGCTGGGAGCGGCTGGATTGCCGGCCGTCGAGACCCGTCCGAGAGACCAAACGCCGTTTACGTTTTCAATGAACCAGATGGAAAAAAAGTCGCCCGACGTACCCGAGGTGAGAGCAGCGGGAGAGCCTTGCGTTGGCAGGGTGGCGACAACTGTGCCCTGCGGACTGATGGCCCCGATAAAGCCCTGCGAGCTCTCGCCGTTGGTGTAAGTAAACGTCACCCAAATATTGCCGTCTGGCCCCTTTATGATGCGATTAGGTCCAGGAGAATAGGCCGCAGGCGCAGAGTATTGCGTCACGTTGAATTCCTGGATTGGCTGCGTCTGCGCTGACGCGCTTGTGGCCGCAGCCGCTACGGTTGTCAATAGCAGCGTCTGGGCCACGAGCCGTATGCCGCGCGGGCAGTTGGAGTGATGCATGTAAGACTCTCTTCTAGCCTTGTGGGAATATCTCGGCATCACGAACCTAGCGCCCACCTTGGCCATCCTGCGTCCGACCAACGGTTCCGGAGCCAGCCCCCAAGTCATGCGAATCCGGTGAAGCTGCCAGCTTCAGCAAAGAGAGGCTTGGAGACGAGGACAAAAGAAAGGTAAAACCGTCCCGCAGCGACGCCAGGGTATCGAGCTTCGCAAACTCATTCTGCGGTATGAGGGCCGCCGTCTTCACGTCTAGCGTCCATATCTGCCCTGCCTTCATATTGGCCGCCACTAGTTGAACGCCGTCCTTCGTGACCGCGAGACGATCGGCCGCCACCCCCTGCGACAAGACTCGAAAGGCCAATGACGCTTCGCTCAAATTAGAAAACAGGACAATCGTTTTCTGCGCCGTATCGCTGATCACCAAGTCGTGGGTTTTCGAAATAAACGTCCAGGCTTGCGGCGTGTAGCCAATCACCAGAGGCTGCCAAGCAGCGCCGTTCATTGACAGAGCCAACCTATGATCGGTCAAGCCGGCCACAATAACAGCCCCATCATCGCTGATGGCAAGTTGGGCAGGCGTTCCCAGCGACGCCACGGAAGTCTCGCGCGCGAGTGAAGGTTCAGCGGGCAAGTGAGTGATCACCTGCAAGCTGGCCGTCGCCTGGGAGTAGAGGACAGCGGCATCTCCGCGCGGGCTGAATACGACGAGATCGGGGTGAGCCATGGCGCCTTTCAGCGCGATCGGTTCAACAGCTTCGTTGCGCGCAATGGCGCGGTGCAGCGCCCAAACCGACAGCGGTTCGGCAGCGCTGCGTTCCACCAGCACATACTGTTGTCTGGGTGGTAAATACAGCCGTGCGGCGCCGCCGGGAATCGCCACCTGGGCGGCTAGCAGGGGACGGTTGGCGGTACCGAAGATCGGATACAGCGCGGCCGTTCCACTAGCGAGCACGTAGCCTAGAACGGCAGCGCCCGCCGTTGGCACGCGCTTCTCTTCTTGGGTGGATGAAAGTTTCGGCGTAGCGCTGGGCGTATGTTGAGTGATCGAGATGGTAGGAACCTGCGCCACCGCCGCCGCAGTGACGGCCCAAAATGCAAGACTGGAACGAAATTTCATACTAATCTCCACGATCCGCTCAAAAGTTCCCTAAACGCGATCCACGTTTCAAATGTGGGCCGCCCACCGTGCCGCCAGACCCCAAACCAATCGTGACGGTGGGCGTGGTGGTCGCCGCTGCCGAACTGCTGCCGTGGTGACTGAGTCCGACGCCAATCCCCACCGCAGCGCCGGCCGCTACCGCCACAATCGCCACGATCACACCTGTTGAAATGCCCGCTGCGCCCGCGCCGGTTGCCACCGTGCCACCCGCCGCTGCCGCCGCAGTAGCCGCTGCCACGTTTAGCACGTTTGTCATAGACATGGACGCGGTGGCCGTTTGCGAATGGAACGACGCCGAAACGTTGAGTTGGAAGTGACCTGTTTCGACCGGCTTCATGCCAACCGTGGTGGCGCGGCCGGCTGCATCGGTGGTCACCGAGATCGATCTGGCGCCATTCACGAAAATTAGGCTCGGCCCGTCGCTGGGCGACGTGAACGTAACCAGCGCACCCGCTACCGGAAGATTGTTGCGATCGCGAACTTCGACCACGGGCTTAACGGCCGTTTTCTTCTTGATGATGTTGATTCCGCGGTCGCCAGTCATGATTTCTATATGCAGCCCGCTATTGGGCGCCGGCTCTTGCGCCAGAGTTCCCGGTTGTAAGACAGGTTGCAGCAGTTCAGGACGGGGTAACAGTTTGGAAACGTACGTCTGAGCGTTGGCGAGCACCGCCGAGGCCACCAGCAAAACCACAGCGACCGCCTGGCGTGGCCACCTCTTACAACCGAACATGCAATTCCCCCCGTATCACGAATGAAGCGCCTAAAGCCTTCAGCACCAACGTTCAACGATCATATCCGACTCGTTGGTTGAAAGCAAGAGCGGGAGGTACCTTCCCGGAAGGGCCGGGGGAAGGTGATGGCTAGGGGGCAATTGGGATCAACAAGGCACGGCTAGCGGCGCAGACCACGCGCATATGGTTGTCGCTTGTAACCGGGGAGCGAGTGCCTGCATGGCCGCGAGCAAGTGGGCGTTGACTTGGTTTTCGTCACATTGCAGAATGCCGGCGGCCACTTCCGGCGATAAACCAAGCAGCGTTCTTAACACAAAGGCGTGGCGGAGCTCGGTTGGGAGCTTCAAGACGTTTTGCAACTCGACCGGAAGTGGCGGCCGTGGATGGTTGAGGCGATTGGGCTGGTGGTCGCACCAGTCCGTTCGAAAACGAACCGAGATGCGAATGACTTCGGCTAGAAGCGATTCGCGGCAGATGTCATCGTCAGCTAGCGCTTCCATTGCGCTTAAGACCGTGGCTTCCGCCAAAATCGTGTTGCCAGTGAGGAGGAGCGCTACGTTGAAGGCGCGGCAGATGTCGCTCTGCGTGGGTACTTCAAAGGGGCAAAGGGCTCGGCTGCGCTCCGCCGTGCTTTCGTTGTTCGGTTTGTTCATATGAGAAGCCTCGGGTACGAAACCAGAGTAGGGCTAACTCATGATGATTGAAATACCCAAAGAGCGCCATCTTCCTTCACCCGGTTACAGGGGTAAGAGCATAGCCCGATAGTGGTATTCGGAGCAATGGCCGAACCGTAGGTGAGGGATTCCACCGGCTGCCTGGAACGAGCGTGCTGGGCGTTTCACACGAGCAGCGCCAGATAAACGCGCACCCACAAGAACTGAGAATAGGGCGGTTGTTGACCGCGCCCCCCACCTGCGCGCACAAACCGCACGGCGGCAACTAATGTAGCCGCCTCGCGCAAGCTGCCGAAGGAGGTCTCCACGACCTCCGATTCCAATACGAACAAGACCGACGCTCGGCGGGTGAATTGCGCGATGGCCAAAAGCGTCAATCCCATCAAAGCGAAAGGGATAGTGGCGCCATACGCTTCTTTTGAATGTTGCGCAGCCAGTGCCACCAGCAGGCATCCGGCAGCCCAAGCCAAATAGATAAGGTGAAGGGTCGTGGACGTTTTAACGCCGGAGAGGTCGTCGATGAGAACCAAGGATTGCGAATGGGACGCGGCATCTCGCACCACGATCCAATTATCCGTGACGGTAGCCAAGGAATTGTGGTGGAATACTCTCTCGGATAAAGCTGACAGGATCGTCGACGCCATTCCCCAAATGAGTTGGCGGCGGTGCCGCAAATCTCATAAAAAACATCGGCTAAATGCGGATGTAACGTTAATTGATGTATTCTGCTTCAGGGGGTCATGGAAAAATGACTTACAGATCCGTAGTTTTTGTGATGGCGGCAGGGCTGGCCGTCGGCAATCTCGCCTCGAGTTCATTGATGGCGGGAACGGCGGTGGTGGGGACATGCGCCGGCGGCGGCTTTCCCACGATTCAGGCTGCGGTGACTGCGAGTCAACCGTTTTCGACGATTAAAATCTGTCCGGGCTTCTACCCCGAGCAGGTGACAATCAGCAAGCCGCTCACGCTTATTGGCATAACGGCGGGCAACGCGCAAAATCCGGTCGTGCAATCCCCGGCAACAGGCATAACGGAGAATGGCGTGTCGCTCCACTACGGCTCTCCGGTGGCGGCGCAAATTCTTGTTAAGAATGCCGGCCCAGTGAACATCAGCAATCTTGCGGTGGATGGATCGAACAACGGTTTGACAAGTTGCGGCACAGATTTGGCTGGGATTTACTATCAAAATGGCTCGGGGACAATTTCCAATGTGGCGGTGAGGAATCAAGCGCTTTCCACGTCTTTGAATGGCTGTCAAATTGGCGAAGGCATCTATATCGAAAGCGGCTACGGTACAGGCGGCGTGTCGAACGTGGCGGTAAACAACAGCAGCGTCCACGGATACCAAAAGAACGGGATTACGGCGGATGGCGGGGCCACGAGCGTGCAAGTGGCGAACAATTTCATCGCCGGTCAAGGTCCCACAACGGGCGCGGCGGAAAACGGTATTCAGTTCAGCGACGGAGCCGGCGGATCGATCACGGGCAATACCGTTCAGGACAACATCTATACTGGCGGGGGTTACGGCGCTTCGGGTATCCTGATTTACTCTTCGCAAGGGGTGTTGATCAGCAATAATTCCATCGGTAGCAGCCAACTTCCGATTGTGACGGCCAGCGATACCAGCAACCCGACCCCTCTCAATCCGAAGGGAACGGCGGATCACACGACCATCAGCAATAATCAGGTCACAAATACGAATTTCGGCGACGGCATTGATGCTTGCAGTAACTTCAATAACATTACGGGGAATACAGTTGTAAACACCTTAACGTCCGGGATTCACCTTGACAGTACGTGTGGAGGCACCGGCAAGAACAATATTGTGACTTTGAACACGATCAACGAGTCATGCGCCGGAGTGCTAGAGGGAGCTTCACCGAATGTTGTCACACTGAACACTACTTATAACGTGCAGAGCACGGTCCTGTCAGGCGATACCTGCCCATCCGCACCTGCGACGCCTTCGAACGTTTTGACGACAGCGAAGGTAGCAGTGCCGCAGCTGGTCAAGCTGCTGCCGTCTCCGCGGTAAACGGCGTCTTGCGACAATGGGCGCAAACATATGCGCATGAAGTGGATTGCAGTTGGTGGACTTTTACTGGCGACACTGGCATCAGGATTCCCAAAGGACGACGGTTTGCGCTTTAACGGCAAAGGCGAGATGATCTTCCCCGAGAATTATCGCGAATGGGTATGGCTCAGCTCTGGACTTGGGATGTCCTATGACACAGCGGCGGAGAACAGCAACCCGAACTTCGACAATGTGTTCGTATCGCCGGAAGCGTACCGGTCTTTCGTCGCTAGCGGTACTTGGCCTAACGGCACTGTCTTCGTGCTTGAGATTCGCGGCTCCCGCGGACAAGGCGCTATTAACCGAGCGGGTCGCTATCAGGGAGATCTCAAGGACGTGGAAGTGCACGTAAAGAAGGCGGACGGCGCTTGGGCCTTCTATAGTTTCGGTGACGGAATCAAGCCGGCGCAACTGATTCCGCACTCCGCCAGTTGTTATTCGTGCCATGAACAGCATGGCGCGGTGGATACAACGTTTGTGCAGTTTTACCCCACGCTGCTGAAATGGGCGCGGGAGAAGAAGACCTTCCAAGAAAAAGCGCTGTTAGAGAATAAAAAGTAATGGCGGCAGCAACCAACCCCTACGCGAAATATCTGGCCGGCCGCGACGCCTTAAAAGTGCTCGCCGAAACCCCGGCGCGTTTGCAATCGCTCGTCGAAACACTAGGCCCCACGCGCATGAATCAAAGCTATGCGCCGGGCAAGTGGACCTTGAACACGGTGCTGTGCCATTTGGCCGATTGCGAGTTGGCGTTTGCCTATCGGTGGCGCCAAGTGGTAGCGCAGCCGCATCACACGGTTCAGACTTTCGATCAAGATGCCTGGGCCGCTAATTATGCGGCGCTCGACCCAAAAGCCGCGCTGGAAGCCTTTTGCGCAAATCGTGCTTGGAGCGTGAACTGGCTCAAGTTGCTGACTCCGGATCAACTCGCTAAAGCGCTTTCGCATCCGGAACGCGGAGAACTGACATTGCACCAGCTCCTTGAAATGACCGCCGGGCACGACCTCAATCATCTTCGCCAATTTGAACAGGTTGTAGCGGCGAAGGCAGGCTATTAGCGCTCTAAAAGGCGCGCAAAACGTGCGCGCTAGGGAGCGCCGCTGCTTGGGACAAATGGTGAGCTGGCAGATAATTTGGCGGCGCGCAGGCGCGCCCGTTGCGCTTTGAACGACATCGCACGGATGTTCCGCTTGGCCGCTCCGGTGGTACTGGCCGAATTGGGCTGGATGGCGATGGGAACAGTCGACACAATTATGATCGGTCCGTTGGGTCCGGCCTCGATTGGCGCTACCGGCATTGGGAGCGCCCTGTATTATCCGTTCGCGATTTTCGGCGTGGGTTTACTGCTAGGTTTGGACACGCTAGTGTCGCAGGCGCATGGCGCGGGCGACAAGCCGGATACCCATCATTCACTGGCGCAAGGTGTTTACGCTGCCGTTGCTATCGCATTGCCGCTGACGATTCTGTTCCTGTTTTTCACTCCCGTGTTTGAGTGGTTGAGCATTAACCGCGAAGTGAGCAAGCTAGGCGCGCCTTTTGTGAGAACGCTCGGATTGGGAACCGTTCCCCTGCTGCTTTACGCTGCATTTCGGCGCTACTTGCAGGGCATCGGGCATGTGCGCCCGGTGATGTTTGTGTTGGTTAGCGCGAATCTCATCAACTGGCTGTTTAACTGGCTTTTCATCTTCGGCCACTGGGGCTTTCCGCGCTTGGGCGTGGTGGGATCGGCGTTGTCTACCTGTCTGGCTCGCGCCTATATGGCGTTGGCGTTGCTTTTTTTCATCTGGTGGTTTGAACGCGGCAACGAAAAAGGGATTTTGAGCATTGTGCGCCCTCCAGACCCGCAGCGCTTATTCCGCTTGTTATCGCTGGGATTGCCCGCGGCGACGCAGATTCTCATGGAAATTGGCGCTTTCGGCGCGGCAGCGGTATTAGCCGGCCGCTTGTCGCCGGTCGCTTTGGCCGCGCACCAGATTGCCATCAACTGCGCAGCGGTCACCTACATGGTCCCGCTGGGCGCTTCATCCGCAGCGGCTGTTGCGGTGGGCCAAGCGGTGGGACGCGGGGACCTTACGGCCGCGCGTCGCACGGGTTACATCGCCGTTGGTTTGGGTTGCGCATTTATGGCTTGCGCAGCGGCAGTTTTCCTGCTCTTTCCTTTAAACATCCTGCGAATTTTTTCAGCCGATCCGGGCATCTTGGCTCTAGGCGTTAGTTTGCTGGCGATTGCCGCGGCGTTCCAGCTCTTTGACGGCTTGCAGACGGTTCTCACCGGAGCGTTACGCGGGGCGGGCAACACAAGCACCGCCATGTGGATTAACTTCGCCGGTTATTGGCTCCTCGGCTTGCCGCTCGGCTATTTTTTGTGCTTTCACAGCGGATACGGGCTGATGGGCTTATGGTGGGGTTTGACCGTCGCTCTCATTTTGATCTCGGTGGCTTTATTAGGCGCGTGGCGCCGCCACTGGCGGTTGGCCTTGTTGTGATAACTTAAGTAACACGCGCAAGACGCTCGCGGCGTCAAGCGCTCCGCCAAAGGGTCGAGCGTGTTTTGGCGGTGCGCAGCCGCTCCCTTTGCGCTCGAAGCGAATAAGGAGATTTATGCGTTCATACAGACTGTTGGCATTGGCAAGCGCACTCAGCGTGGGCTTGTTGGCTCAAGCACCGCCTGGAGCGCCCCCCTCCAGCACGCTAAAAGTAGGCGATCAAGCGCCCGATTTTACGCTGCCTTCCACCGATGGCGGCAACGTTCATCTGGCCGACCTGATTGGCAAGAGCACCATCGTGTTGGCGTTCTTCCCAGCCGCCTTCACCGGTGGTTGAACGGCTGAAATGAAAGCGTACCAGGCTGGTATGCAAAAGTTTCAGGATGCGGGCGCCAAGGTGTTTGGCATCAGTACCGATAACACCCCGTCGCTCAAAGAATTTGTAGCTAAGCTGAGTTTGCCCTTCCCTTTATTGAGCGATTTTCTGGATCGCAAGGTGACGCAGGCTTATGGCATTTACCTTCCCAAGTACGGCATCGCCAACCGCGTGACATTCGTCATCGATAAAGAAGGAAAAATCGATTTCATCGAGCAGGGTGGGGACGCCCTGAAGATCATGGGCGCGGGCGACGCCTGTAACCGTCTGGCGCATAAGAAGGCTCAATAGCAGGCATGATCCGGTTGTTGCTGGGCTTGGCTCTTCTCTGTTTCGAAGGGCTAAGCCAGCAGCCATACAAGCCGGCAGCGCTCGCCGAAGCCAACTCAGGTGTCAATCTCGCCAAACAAGGCAAATATCGCGAAGCCATTCAAGCGTACGAAAAGGCGGCCGCGATTGACCCCACTCTTCCCAATCTGAATTTAAACCTGGGTCTGGCTTGGTTTAAGCTTGGCAATTTCCGTCAGGCGATTGCAGCCTTCGACAAAGAGGCGCCCAACAGCCGCGTCACCACCCTCATCGGCATGAGTTACTTCGGATTAGGTCAATACGATCAGGCGGCAGCGCGCCTCAAGCCGCTAGCCGACGCGCAACCTGAAAATACCGAACTGGCTTACCTGCTGGCGAAATGCTATTTGTGGTCGGGCGAAGGCGATGAGGGGATGGCGCTGTTCCAGAAGCTCCTGGAGCGCGATCCCGATTCGGTAGCAGTGCACATGCTCATGGGCGAGGCGTTTGACGCCCGCCAGAAGACGGAGGAGGCGATCAAAGAATTCGCAATCGCCGCAAAGAACGGACCTACGCAGCCTGATGTGCATTTCGGGCTGGGCTACCTTTATTGGAAGCAAAAGCGCTATGACGACGCAGAACGCGAATTCAATCTCGAACTGCAAAACAATCCGAATCAGGATAAGGCTCTTGTTTATCTGGGTGATGTGGAAATGAAGGCCGGCAGGAATGCGGACGCGCTGGCGTCTCTGAGGAAAGCAGTGGGATTAGCGAAAGACTCGCACTTGGCCCATCTAGACATGGCAATCATCGAACAGCAGGAAAAGCGCGACGAACAGGCGGTGGCCGAGTTTCGCGAAGCCATTCGCATTGATCCCGCCAGTTATGACGCGCATTACCGCTTGGCGCGGCTGTTAAAGGAGATGGGACGCACGGCCGAGGCGGAGCGCGAGTTTGCGATTGTGCAGAAATTGCACGAGAAGAAAGCGGAAGAGCCGCTGATGCGGATTAGCGGGCCGAGGTAATCGGTTAACCACCCCCCGCCAGCTGCTTTGCCGGCAACTCGGCCGGAGTCGTCAAACTAACTTTGTCCACTTCGATACGCAGGTCGCCATTCTCTTCCACCTCGAAGGCGGTGGCAAAACGCGCCCCCCAAATAATCTCGTCATAGCGATAGGAATAGCGCGCATGAACGGTTTGACCGAACGATTCGTCGTGCCCCTTCATCATGATCAGCACTTCGGCCTGCAGGCGCTCTAGATCCTGCGCGGTCTTACCCGACAAAGGACTGTCATCCCCGATGGGATGCACCACGGTCCAGGTCAACGGAAAAAACAGGACCGTGGGCCGCTCCAGTTCCAGCTTCAGGTAGCGGCGCTCGGGCTTTCCATCGCAGAATTCCACCACCATGAGGAGCACTCTGGCTTCCAGGTCGATGATGTTGTTGCGGCGGCGGTTCACGACTCGAAACTGCAGGCTGGTCCCGCCCATATAGGGCGCCACGAGTAGCGAATTGCTGAACCCGAAGCGCGCGGAAGGACGAGAGAATCGTCCGAAAAGCAGCCCGGTGGCGATGGCGAAGCCCAAGACGCCGACTAACGATTCCAGCACGGCCACCAGATTCGCCGCCGTGCCGACCGGCCAAATGTTGCCATAGCCGACGGTGCTTAAGGTGTGCGCGCTGAAGAAAAACGCGTTCATGAAGCTGGCTTCCGCGGTGGGGCCTTCGGCATTTTTCAGATTCTCGATGCCGACCGCGAGGTACGCCAGCGCGAAGACGACGTTGATGATGAGGAACCCGACCAACACCAGCAAAAAGAAGACCGGCCAACTGCGGCTGATCATGAATAGATAAGGGTGCCAGTCGCTCCAACGCTGCCCGGTGCGGCGGACGTTGAACTGGCCATCCTTATTGATCACGCGCTTGAGCGCGCCCGTGTATTTTTGCGTTAAGCCGGGATCGAATTGCGGTGTATTCATCATTTTATTGTCTTCAGGTTACTTTGAGGCGAGCGGGGTTTTCGAAAAATGGCGGTTAAGAGATTGAAAAGAAGAGAGATACAAAAGTTCGGGCGGCTTGTGACTCTTGCTCCAGAAGAACTTCTTCTGGTAGAGTAGTCGCATGGGAAGAAGAAAATCGTCGAGCGAAGGCGGCGAGATGCTGCAGGGCACGCTCGATATGTTGATATTGCGCAGCGTTCTGTTAGGTCCGGCGCATGGTCATACCATCGCGCATGCCATCGAACAGACTTCAGATGAAGTTCTACAGGTTGAGCATGGATCGTTGTATCCGGCACTGCACCGGCTGGAAGACCGCGGATTGATTGCCGCGTTTTGGGGCACGTCCGAAAACAACCGCAAGGCCAAGTATTACCGGATCACACCGGCGGGCCGACGTCACCTGGTGAATGAGCGCAGCCGTTGGGATGAATTGGTTTCGGCGGTGGCGCGCGTGATGGGACCGGCCACCGAGTAACGAAAATGAGCTGGCGGCGATTCTGGCAGCGAAAACGGCGCGATGACGATCTGACGAGCGAGATCGAATCGTACCTAGCGCACGAATCCGATCTGCGAGCCTCGCAAGGTCTGTCCGCCGCGGACGCAGCGTGGGCGGCGCAGCGCAAATTAGGCAATCGAACGAGGGTAAAGGAAAAGGTTTGGGAGATGAATTCACTCAGTTTTATCGAAAGCGTCTGGCAGGATCTGCGCTATGCGGCACGCATGCTGCGCATGAATCCGGGCTTTTTCGCGGTGGCGACAATCTCGCTCGCCCTTGGCATTGGCGCGAATACCGCCATCTTCCAATTACTCGATGCGGTGCGCTTGCGCATGCTGCCGGTGGAGAATCCGCAACAATTAGTCGAACTGAAAATCGCCGACAATGAGCACTGCTGCAGTGGCAACTTTTCAGGCCGTCGCAATAACTTAACCCTCGCGCAATGGGAGCAAATCCAGGCCCATCAGCAGGCGTTTTCGAGCATTTTCGCGTGGGGAGACAACCGCTTCAATCTAACGCAGGCGGGTGAAGCGCATTTCGCTGAAGGGCTTTGGGTGAGCGGCGATTATTTTAAGACGCTGGGCGTGGCGCCGCTGCTGGGAAGACTCATCGAGAGTGGCGACGATGTGCGTGGCTGCGCATCAGGCGGCGCCGTCATCAGTTATGCCTTTTGGCAGCGTCATTTCGGCGGCGATGCGGCCGTCATAGGGAAAACGCTTTTGCTGGATGGCCATCGCGTCGAAGTGATGGGCGTGACACCCGCTAGCTTCTCCGGCGTTGAGGTGGGGCGCAATTTCGATGTCGCTTTGCCCATCTGCTCGGAGCCTGTCTTCGATGGCAAGGAAGCGCACAGCCTGCAACGGCACCATTGGTGGCTTGCGGCGATTGGCCGCCTTAAGCCCGGTTGGACGCTGTCCGGGGCCATCGCGCAAGTGAAGACAATATCGCCTGCTGTGTTCGAGAACACTGTGCCGGAACACTACCGGCCGGATCAGGTGAAATACTACCGTGAATACAAATTGACCGCCATACCCGCGGGTACCGGCACTTCAGCGCTGCGCAAGGATTATGAGGATCCGTTGCTTTTATTGCTAGGTATCGCTGCGCTCGTGTTGCTGATCGCGTGCGCCAATCTGGCAAATCTAACGCTGGCGCGCGCGAGCGTGCGCGAACGCGAGATGGCGGTGCGTCTGGCGATTGGCGCAGCGCGTGGCCGCTTGATCCGCCAGTTGCTTTCGGAGAGTCTGTTGCTCACGCTGTGCGGATCGATTCTTGCAATAGTGCTGGCGGAAGTTTTGTGCCGCTACATGGTGACGTTCCTGACAACGGAAGACAATCCGATTTTCCTGGCGCTCACGCCCGATTGGCACATGCTCGGTTTTACCGCCGCCGTGGCGATCCTGACTTGCCTTCTTTTTGGTTTGACGCCGGCGCTGCGTGCCACGCGAACTCAGCCGGCCGGAGCCATGAAATCTTCCGGACGAGGGATCACAGCCAACAGAGAACGCTTTAGCCTCAGAAGGGTTCTGGTGGTGGGTCAAGTGGCGCTCTCACTCGTATTGTTAGCCGCATCGCTGCTTTTTGTGCGCAGCCTGCGCAACCTCACAACGCTCGATGCCGGGCTTCGGCAAGATGGATTGCTGTTGATGGGAGTGGATATTTCGCGCTTACAATATTCGAACGAACGGCGCGCCGCTGTGTATCGGAATCTGCTGGAAGAAGTGCGCGCCACGCCGGGTGTGGACGCGGCCGGAACCGCCAGCATCGTTCCACTGAGCGGCGACGGCTGGAACGATATGCTCGACATTCCGGGCGTTGTCAGCAAAGATCACATGCTCGCTTGGTTTAGCAGCATCAGCGAAGGTTATTTCCGGACGATGGACACGGCGCTGGTAGCCGGGAGAGACTTCAACCAGCACGACACAACCTCCGCGCCGGAAGTGGCGATTGTGAATCAGGAATTCTGCCGCAAATTTCTGGCGGGCGCGAACCCACTCGGCAAGCAGGTTCGCATGTTGACCGGGCCTGGTGAAGAGCAGCACCAATATCAGATTGTGGGCGTGGTGAAGAACGCCAAGTATGTATCCCTGCGCGAGGACACCAAACCGGTTGTTTTCGTCGCCGAAAACCAGCGCAAAGAACCGGGTCAGGGAACTACAATCCTGGTGCGGTCGCGCATGTCTTTCGGGGCCTTGGGCGCTGGACTAAAAGTTGCGGCGGAAAAGACCGATCCGGAAATGTCGATTGAATTTTTGGCATTCCGCAAGCAGGTGCAAGACTCGCTGCTGCGCGACCGACTGATGGCGACGTTATCTTCGTTCTTCGGCTTCCTGGCGGCGGCTCTGGCGATGGTGGGGTTGTACGGAGTTATCTCTTACATGGTGGCGCGCAGACGCGGGGAGATTGGCATCCGCATCGCGCTCGGCGCCACGCGCGGCGGAGTTATGCGGCTAATCCTCGCAGAAGCAGGCTGGCTACTGGCAGCAGGCTTGACGATAGGCACGATCTTAGCGCTGGCCAGCGGAAAAGGGGCGGAATCGCTGCTGTTTGGGCTTAAGCCCTCCGATCCCCTTACGATTACGATGGCCGTTCTACTGCTGGGGGCAGTGGCACTTGTGGCGAGTTTGGTACCTGCCTTGCGGGCGGCGCGGACCGAGCCGGTGGCGGCATTGCGCGAAGAATAATCAGCCGGCCAAAAAATTTGGCGCGAAAGCGCTGGATTTCTCGCTATTAAGGGTATGGATGTGCCCTTATGTTGACTTTTTCTAACCGTAAGGCGAGGGTGCCGGATTTCGCGGACTACGCCAGTCGGACCGCGCGTGAGTGGTGGCAGTCAGGCAGACGCCCGCACGAGCTTTTCGTCCTGAAGGACTACGGCGGTACTACGGCGCATCTATTCACTTCCGCAGTGCTGGCGATCGAGTACGCACGGGTGCTGAAGCTGGATGCGGATGCGGGCTCACTGGGGGCATCGGAACTTGCAACGCAGGCGAGTGTTTGGATCAAGCGAGGTGTTAAAACCTTTGTGCTTGATCGCTGCGCGTGCTGTAGTGCGGCGAACTTCGTGCCAATCGAGATGCTTAAGAACCAGGAGCAGTTCGGCCAATTTTGGGCGTTCACGCTGATTGTCCAGGGAGCCAGAATGCGGCACTTGGCGGTATCGGCTTTTCGAAGCTTGATGAATAGGCAGGTGGACGAGCTTGTACCGAAGCTCAAGGAGTTGCGGGATTACGTGAATGCGGGATGCCCGGCGGTTCACTATGCTTTGGCGTTGCTTGTGAGAGCGGAGGCGCCGGATCAGCGGGAAGAATTACTGGCGATTTCGAAGAAACGCCTGATCGAATTGGGTCGGGCGGATTTGGCTGGCGACATACCGAGTGGGGTGGAAGGGCTGATGCGCGGTTTTGCCGTGCTGCGGCAAATGGCGGAAGGTCATTTTGAAGGAGTGTTGCCGGTCGAGACGCGTCTCGAAGTTGGGATGGCGGTTTCCCAAAACCGCTGATTGCCGATTCGGATCGAGCGCGGATTGCGGGGAAATTTCTGGCAATAGAATTGCGCATGCAGGAGGCACATATGCGCCAACTCCGCGATCAAATTCAGAGCCCTGTTTCGCTCGATTATTTTCAGCAACGCGCCGCTGCCGGCTGGACGCTCAAAGCCATCGAATGGGAGCGGGCAGACGATGTCGCAGCGGTGCCCCAAGCGGGCAGTAGCTTGCCGTCACCTTACGGACTAGAACTCGTGCCTGAGACGGCACGCTTGCAGCAGAATCCGGAAGAAGCGGAAGTGCTGCTGACGATTTTAGAGCTGATTGTGGTGGAAAAAGGCGTGTCGCATATCGCCGCGGAATTGAACAAACGGGGTTATGCTACGCGCGGCGGGAAGCCGTGGACATCGACGGCGGTGTTTAATCTCCTGCCGCGATTAATTGAAGCCGCGCCAGACATTCTAAAGAGCGATGACTGGCAGGCGCACCGGGCCAAGCTCAAAGCGGGCTAGCTGGAAAAGCGGGTGAGTTTCCATTTGCCCGTGGCGGGATCGTAGATAAAGGTGGCGCTGGCGTCGAATTCCAATGGCGCGGGACGATTCGCGCACGTGACGATGTGTTGCAAGTCGATTTGGGTGAGTGGCGGAACTTGATCGGGCAAGGTGAGCCGGAATTCGCAGCTTGGGTTTTTCATCTTGACGCGGGTGATGAAGTTTTGCGCGCGTTCATCGAAGTTCAAGATTTGCGCGGCGTTTTCGGGGGTTAGGGCGGGGGTTGTCGGTTTCGGGGGGCTGCATGAAAAAAGTAGAGACAGGCCGAAGACGGCGGTTAGGAATTTTGCGTTTGTCAATGTTCTCCCCTTGCTCTGCGCATAGTAGCAAAAGGCGTGCGCTACAATTCAGGCGATCTAGAAGACATGGAACGCGAACCGGCTATACGCAGATTGACGATTCGGAATTTGTTGTCGTTTGGAGAGCAGGCGACTACGGTTGATTTGCGGAATCTAAATGTCCTGATAGGGGCAAATGGTTCGGGAAAGTCGAACCTTATTGAAGTTATTGGGTTACTGCAAAATACGCCGAAGGATCTGGGTAAAGCTATTAGTAACGGCGGATCGATAGATGAGTGGCTATGGAAGGGCGCGAAGGAGACGCCTGCGGCGTCGATTGAAGCAATCGTCGGCGAGGCGACGGGGCCGCTAGAGGGTGTAAAAAAGATTGTGTAAACGCAGGTTGAAGAGAAAGGACCTGTGTAGTAAATGGCAATTAGCGAAGAAGTATTAGACAAGCTGTTAGAGAATTATCAAAAGCCAGAGGACGTTTTGGGCGAGAACGGGCTCCTCAAGCAACTCACCAAGGGACTACTGGAAAGGATGTTGGGAGCGGAGCTGACGGCGCATCTCGGGTATGAGAAGCACGATCCGGCCGGCTACCGCAACGGCAACAGCCGGAACGGTAAGAGCAAGAAGAAGGTGAAGGCCGACTTCGGCGAGATCGAACTGGAGGTGCCGCGCGATCGGCAATCGACATTCGAACCGAAGATCGTGCCGAAGGGGCAAACGCGTTTTCCTGGGTTCGACGAAAAGATTTTATCGATGTATGCGCGCGGTATGACGACGCGCGATATCCAAGCGCATTTGGAAGAGCTTTATCAAGTGGAAGTGAGTCCAGCGCTGATTTCGAACGTGACCGACGCGGTGATCGAGGAAGTGCAAGCCTGGCAGAGCCGGCCATTGGAGCAACTCTATCCGATTGTCTACCTGGATGCGTTGCATGTGAAGATGCGCGACAACGGGCATGTAGAGAACCGAGCGGTTTACACCGCCATCGCGATCACGCTGGAAGGGAAGAAGGAAGTGCTGGGTTTATGGACCAGCGCCAATGAAGGAGCAAAGTTCTGGCTGCAAGTGCTGACAGAGCTGCAAACACGCGGTGTCAAAGACATTCTGATTGCCTGCGTGGATGGGCTAAAAGGTTTTCCGGAAGCGATTGAGACGGCCTTCCCCAAGACACAAGTACAGTTGTGCATCGTGCACTTGGTGCGTGCCAGCTTGAACTACGTGAACTGGAAGGAGCGCAAGAAAGTAGCGACGGATTTACGCGAGGTGTACCGTGCTACCACCGCGCTGGAAGCAGAACATCGGCTGACAGCCTTTGCGGCGCAATGGGACGCGAAGTATCCGACCATTGCGGCTTTGTGGCGGCGACATTGGGACCGGGTCATTCCCTTCTTTGCTTTTCCCGCTGAAATCCGTCGAGTGATTTATACAACGAATGCGATCGAGTCGTTGCACATGACACTACGCAAGGTGATCAAGACACGCGGCTCGTTTCCCAACGAAGAGGCGGCGCGCAAACTGCTCTATCTGGCGCTGCGCAATGTCTCCAAGAAGTGGCAGACGATTCAGAACTGGAAGGACGCGCTGAACCGCTTTGCGATCCTCTGGCCCGGGCGGATTCCGCTGCCAGGCGCAGAGTCCGCTTCGCCCTCCTGATCGTAGATACGGCAGGGTCAGGAGCCCTGTCAAGGCAGCCCTGGCGGGCTCGCTCCGCTCGACCTTGACAGAACTCCCAACCCTGCCCCAAGGCGCCTTATAGGAGGGCGAAGCGGAAAACCAAGTGGAATTTATTTGGAGGCGTTTACACAAAAGACTTGACACTACCGGCCGCTAGCGTTGCGATACTTCCTCGGATTCACCAAAGTCGGTTACCGTTTCGCAATCACCGACGAGGTTGTACAAAAGGAACAATCCCAGTTGGGCCAGCTAAGGCCGGCCTTCTATTACAGACACGAAGATGGCCGCGCATTTCTCACATCCCTGAGCGGAAATCGCGAAATTCCCAAGGAAGAAATTAATCCGCAGCTTTCCATCCTCAGTCAAAGAAAAGATCCCTACCATTATCCTGAAATTACCGAGGTCGGCAGTCTTTTTGCGGGTATCCGGCTGTACCGCGACTGGGAATTTGGGACCCTCGCGCTTGTCAGGGAACCTTGTGATGTCAGCCTACAGAGCAACTATCTGGAGGAAGACGGCTCAAACCTTGGCGTCGTCCTCGACAGACTTCTTGCGCGCCCACTGGTCAAAGATCAGATTCTTGCGTCCCTTGCCACTTTCTACGAAAACACCGGGGACCTGCGGACGACGGTGGAGGGCGGAAAGGTTCAAACGCGGCTCGAAGAGAAAGGCCTCAACGCTAGTATCCCCTTAATCCGAATGTCCGACGGTACCGTTCGTTGGCTAGCGCTAATGGCGATACTGCTCAATCCTGACCCTCCGCCGGTCGTTGTTATTGAGGAGCCGGAACTGGGTCTTCATCCCGACATGGTCCACGAACTCGGCAAACTGCTTGTCGAGGCTTCCACACGGATGCAGATCATTATTACGACTCACTCGACGCAACTCATCGAGGAATTTACCGAGACGCCAGAAGTGGTCATCGTTTGTGAGAAAGAGAACGGCGCTTCGACCTTCGAGCGACTGAATGCGCAAGGGCTCGCGGCATGGATCAAGGAATATAGTCTTGGACACCTTTGGACGAGCGGCCAGCTTGGGGGCAATCGCTGGTGAAAGTCACCTTGTATGTCGACGGCGGCGGTGACCAGGACAAAACGAAGACGGCTTGCAGAAAGGCCTTTCGCGTGTTCATCGAGAAAGTCCTCGGTGATCGGTCGAAGCCGAAGATTGTCGCATGCGGTAGCAGGAATGGCGCGTACAGGGATTTCTGTCGATCCCTGAGCGATGCAGAAGTCTTTCCATTGCTCCTTTGTCGATTCAGAAGGTCCCTTGCAACCTCATCAAACGCCAGGTGCGCACCTGCTTCAACGCGATGACTGGAAAAATCTGCCGGACGAACAGGTCCATCTAATGGTTCAATGCATGGAATCATGGTTCCTCGCGGACAAAGGGGCTCTTGCAAAATATTGCGGACAGGGCTTCAGGGCGAATAATTTGCCGGGCAATTTGAAAATCGAAGAGGTTCTCAAGGAAGACGTCGCGAATGGGCTGAAAAGTGCGACTCGGGATACGACTAAGGGCGAGTATCACAAGACCAAACACTGGTTCGAGATTCTCGAGCTCATCAATCCCGAAGCCGTTCGTAAGGCAGTCGGCTTATGCGGAGAGGTTTTTCAAGGCTCTCGAATCGTAAAATGGATTCGGGAATGAGCAAGTTATATACCCGCCCGCAAGTGATGGAACAGCGGCAGACTTGGAGAGCGGAAGGCAAGAAGGTTGTCTTCACCAATGGCTGCTATGACATTCTGCACCCGGGACATATTCGAACGCTGGAGCGGGCGCGGTCGCTGGGCGACATTTTGATTTTGGCGCTGAATACGGACGCGAGTGTGCAGCGGATAAAAGGACCGACACGTCCGTTCTTTGATGAGCAGAGCCGGGCGGCGCTGGCGCTGCACCTGGAAGCGGTGGACGCCGTGACGCTGTTCGACGAAGATACGCCGCGCGAATTGATTGCGTCGATTCTGCCCGATGTTCTGGTGAAGGGCGCGGATTGGTCGCACTTTGTGGCCGGTCGCGAAGAGGTGGAAGCGGCGGGCGGTGTGGTGCATACTTTGCCCATGGAGCCGGGCTTCTCCACCACGAACATCGCTGAACGCGTGCTCGCTAGCAAGCTGTGATACATCCGGCTACACGCGAACTTTTGCAATCGGCCGCGCGGCAGCAAAGCTTTCAATTACTCGTCAAGCAACTACGCGCGGGGAACGCGGGCCGTTCGCAGTGTCGGGGTTAGTCACCACAGCGAAAGCGCTCTACCTGGTTCTGCTGTATCAAGCCATAGAGAAGCCGCTGTTCGTAATTGTGGACGGCAATAAACAGGCGGAGACGCTGCTTGCTTCGATTGAAGTGTTCTTCGACATGCTGTTGGAAGGGCGGGAACTGCCGCCACCGCATTGATTCCGGCCTTGGATGTGCTGCCGCATCAGCGGCTATCGCCGCACAACGAGATCGAGGAAAAGCGCGCGGTGGGGCTGTGGAGGCTTTCGTCCCATCGCATTCCCATTACGATTGCGCCGGTAGCTTCCGCTCTTTTGCGAACCGAATCGCCGGAATTCTACCGGCAGCTCGCGCTGGTGCTGCGCACGGGTGAAGAGATTCCGCTCGACGATTTGGTGCAGCATTTAGACAGCATCGGCTATGAGAAGCGCGAGCCGGTGGAGATGGTAGGCGAGTATTCCATTCGCGGCGGCATCTTCGATGTGTTTCCGGCGGAAGCGGAGCGGCCGGTGCGGGTGGAGTTTTTCGGCGACACGATTGAATCGATAAGACAATTCGATGTGGCGTCGCAGCGTTCAGTCCTCAAAGTGACGACTGCGGCCCTGTTGCCACTGGCTGAATATCCGCGCTCGCGTGCGCTGCTGCGGCAACTGGCGGAAGCGGCGGAAAAAGCGGATTTAGATTTATCGAATCCGGGGAAGTGTTTCCGGGCTGGGAGTTTCTGGTGCCGCTGGTGCGGCCACGTTCGCATAGCTTGCTTTCGCTGAACCGCGACGCGCTGGTTGTGCTGGATGAACCGAGCGCCATTTTTTCGGCGGCGGAACGTCTTTGGCACAGATTGGAGAATCCAGAGCGGCCGGCACAGATCGAACCTGAGAAAAACTTTCTGCGCTGGGAAGAACTCAACGCCGGCATAGAAACACACACAGCTATCTCGTTGCAGGAACTTGAACTCATCACTGCAAGCACGCTGGCGCCGGAACAGAGTTTCTATATACCGACGCGGCAGTCCCTGACGTTTCAGGGAAACATGCCGGTGGCGGTGGCGGAAGCACGCAACCTGATTCAAGCGGGGCATCGGGTGGCTTTTTTTGCGGCGTCAGTTGGGGAACTGGAGCGGCTGGCGGACATTCTGCAGGAATATTCGGTGCCTTACCAACTGGGTTTGGAATCGACAGCGGGCGCCCGGCCTTCGCTAGTCGAGCGCGCTTATCATGCGGGCGCGGTCTCAAGCGCGTTTCTGATTAAAGGAGGCATTCGGCGGGGCGCGGTGCTGCACGATTCGTTGATCGCGATTCTGGGCTCGGAAGATCTGTTTGAAACTTCCGATCTGGTGGTGCGGCAACCGACGAAATCGCAGCTGGCGGCTTTTGCGGCGGATGTAGCGGATCTAAAGCCGGGAGACTTCGTGGTGCATGCCACGCATGGGGTGGGCCGCTTTCTGGGCACGCGGGAACTCGCGCAGGGCGATCAGAAGGGCGACTTCATGCTGATTGAATACGCCGCCGAATCGAAGCTCTACGTGCCGCTCACGCGGCTGGATCTGGTGCAGAAATATCGCGGAGCGGGCGAGGCGAAACCACACCTGGACCGGCTGGGCGGCGTTACTTGGGAGAAAACGAAATCGCGCGTGAAGGCGAAGATGCGCGATATGGCGGATGAGCTGTTGAAGCTGTATGCGCAGCGACGCATGAGCAAGGGTTTTGCTTTTTCGGCGGATAGCAACTGGCAGCGCGAGTTTGAAGACGCGTTTGAATACACGTCGACCAAAGATCAGATCACTGCGGTGAGCCATATTAAAGGCGACATGGAGAGCGAGCAACCGATGGACCGGCTGCTGTGCGGCGACGTGGGTTTCGGCAAGACGGAAGTAGCGATGCGTGCCGCGTTTAAGGCGATGGGCGATGGCAAACAAGTGGCGGTGCTGGCGCCCACGACGGTTTTGGCATTCCAGCACTACGAAACGTTCAAGCGGCGGTTTGCCTCCTTCCCGGTGCGCGTTGAACTGGCGAGCCGGTTCCGCTCGAGCAAGGAAGTGAAAGCCACGCTGGAAGATCTGGCGGCGGGCAAAGTGGATGTGCTGATTGGGACGCACCGGCTGCTATCGGCGGACGTGCAGTTTTACGATCTGGGGCTGCTGATTGTGGACGAAGAGCAGCGCTTTGGCGTGAAGCACAAAGAGCGGCTGAAACAACTTCGGCACAACGTGGACGTATTGACAATGAGCGCCACACCGATTCCGCGCACGCTGCACATGTCACTGCTGGGGTTGCGCGACATGTCGGTTTTGGAAACGCCACCGAAAGACCGGCTGGCCATTAACACGGTGGTGGCGCATTTCAATCTCGACCTGGCGAAGACGGCGATTGAACAAGAACTCGCCAGGCAAGGGCAAGTTTATTTCGTACACAACCGGGTGGACACGATCTTCATGCGCGCGGCGTCGATCCAAGAAGTGATTCCGCATTGCCGCATCGGAGTGGGTCATGGGCAAATGGGCGAAGCCGAACTGGAGAAAGTGTTGCTCGGGTTTATGAAACACGAGTATGACGTTTTCGTCTGTACAACGATTGTGGAGAACGGGTTGGATATTCCGCTGGCCAACACGATCATCATTGAAAACGCTGAGCGATATGGGTTGAGCGAGTTGTACCAATTGAGAGGGCGGGTGGGACGGTCAAACCGGCGGGCGTATGCCTATTTGCTGGTGCCGGCGGATACGCAACTGAGTGAAGTGGCGCGCAAACGGCTGGCGGCGTTGAAGGAGTTCAGCGATCTGGGCGCGGGGTTTAAGATTGCCGCGTTGGATCTGGAATTACGCGGCGCAGGCAATCTGTTGGGCGGAGAACAGCACGGACATATCGAGGCGGTTGGCTACGACACTTATGTGCGTCTGCTAGAAGAGACGGTGAAGGAACTGAAGGGCGAAGAGGTGCCGCTGGAAATTCATTCCACTTTGAATTTGGGATTGGATATCCGCATTCCCACCGAATATATTTCCGACGAGGCGCAACGGCTACGGTCCTACAAGCGCATCGCGGATGCGAAAGACGAAGAACAGGCCAAACGCATTGGAGAGGAAATGGCGGACCGCTATGGGCCGGCACCAGTTGAAGTATCGAACCTGCTGCGTTTTTCCTTGTTGAAGGCGATGGCGCAGCGGGCGGGCGTGGAATCGATTGACCGGAGGCAGGGGTTTGCGAATGTGAAGTTTCATCAGCAATCGAAAATCGATCCGCTGAAGCTGATGCAGTTGGTGAGGAATTCGAACGGGGCGCAGTTCACGCCGGCCGGAGTGTTGAAGTGGCCGTTGAAGGCGCACACTGATCCAGCGGATTTGATTGAAGATTTGAAGCACATGCTGATTGAGTTGACGGCGGATGCGGTGGTGGGGGTTAGGGGTTAGGAGCCCGTGAGTCATAGACATAAAAATAAGGCTATGGGCACATCTCTCGTTCGGGGGCTCCCCGGACACGGCGTTGTGTTCGTTGAGCGGGGCCAGGGTAGATGCGCCAAGCTTGTATTCGCATTTTAGTGTGCTGGCACGAGGCTGACCAGGAGGTCAGCCGCAGACCGGGAGGTCCGCCCCACAAATGTCAGGTCCAGGGGCACTCCGTTGCGTACCACCGGTGACTTGCCCTGCCGAATTTACACCGTTGGCCGAACTGCCGATACCGCTGCCTGTTCCCAGATCCGACAGTGGTCCGCCGTTCGGTCCGGAAAGAAAGGCCTGATTGTTGCCGCTGACTTGGCTGGACCCGCCTGTCCACTGCCGTTCACCGCGCGCCTTGCGATGAACTCCCCAAAGTGCCTAAGTCTTGAAATATATAAAGTGAAGTTGGCGCGAAGTCCAACCGAAGCGAGCGAGTTAGTGCATGCACTACGTTCACTGTTTGGCGATCTCCGATACGCAGTGGAGGCCGCTAAAATAACCCTTTTGGAATACCGGATTGCCGAAGGTGAAGCGTACTTTCACGGGTTGATTCGTTACCGGCGAAAGAATAGGACGGTCTCCCTTTCCGCCTTTTACGCGCCACTCGAGAGTGTCGCCCGATTGTGCATCGGCATCGTCTACCCACTGGAAAATGGCCCACAAGCCCGTGTAATTGGGAAAAGGAACAGTATCGCCGTTTTTAAATTTCACGGTATATTGCACGCCGTGGGCGCCAGCCGGTTGCCAGGCGAAGCTCTTCGCAGCGGTGTCGGCGGAAAACTCGGCGCCTTGGCCATCAATGGTGAGCCGTAAACTTTGGATATCGTCGGAAAGGATGGGCTTCAGAGTGTACGTGAAATGGGGGTCGGCTGACCCGGCTGGATAGGCCATATCGGAGAACGCTTTGGCGTGATCCAAGAAGTTGATGAACCCAGGGTTGATGGGGACAGGCGAACTCGGGTCCGGCACGTAGCGTGAGCCTTGCAGGATCAGGTATTTTGCCATATTTTGATCGAAAAAGGCCCAGATGGCGCCTTCTTTGGGTTTGAAGGCGGCGTTGACATCAGCCGGGGTGGCTTCGGTTTTAGAGGAGCTATTAAACGGGAAATGCGCGAAAACAGGCGAGAGTTGGGTGCAGAGGCCCTTGCCCTTCCCGTTCAGTTCTGCTGGGCCGAGTCCGCGCAGCAAGCCTTGTACGTAGGTGATGGGATCTTCCATCAGCTTCTCAACGGTGGCTTCGAGATGCGCGTTGGGATCTGCGCCAAAATTTTGAGCCATTTGGCGAGTGGTTAGCAGCGCGCTCTGGGCATTGGTCAGCGTCTGGGTGACGGCCGCCTCTTGCGGCGTGCCCTGCGACTGGGCAATTTGATCTAAGGAGACTTGCAGGGTGACGAGCCCTTTCATGTAATCAGCATTCGCGGCGCTGATGTACTGGTCGGGCACGCCAGCAGGCATGACCGTATACAGCGCCCTAAGCGAAGTGGCGACGGCTGGATTGTCAACAGCGGTATTTTGCGACGCCAGATAGAAAAGCTCCAGCAGCGGCGATTGATTGCCGCTCAGCTTTTGCAGCTTCTGATCGGCATCCTCAATGCCGTGAAAAGGCAGTACCGCGGCGCGCTTGAGATAGGTTTGCCAAGCAGTCACGAAATCGCCTGCATAGCGCGTGCTCAGATCGGCTTGGAGCTTCGTTTGATCGAGATTGACGGAGATCTGGTCGCCTAAGACCCATTGCTCGCCGCTGAAGAAGCGCTCCACATGCTTCAAGTCGTCCTGAATGGCCTTCCAGCCTTTTTTGGTAAACGCGCCGGCGACTTCATACGTGTCACTGACAACACCGGCGGAGTTGGGAAAGGCAACGGAGTAGTTGATGGCGGGGTTTTTGTTGCCGTCCGCCAACATCGCCTGATATACGCGTTCCGTTCCGGCGAATTTAGACAAGTAATGGCGCGCGTTCTCGATGGGACCGCTTTGATTTTCGGATGAGAACGGATTGGACGTTTTGAGTTCCTGGGCGTAAAAATCGAACTGCTTACGGGCCAGCTCCAAACGCGCGGGATCGACGGTCCGGCCGGCGGCCCAGCGAGTGAGAAGCACAGGTGTGAGATAGCCGGGCGAACTTTTTTCATGATTCGAGGTGGTGATTAAGTAGGCTTTCAGCGTGTCGTAAGGCGCCTGGTAATCGTCGGTCGGGCCAACAGAGCTAGGCAGGCTGCGCATGGTGGCGAGCAAGTTCGTTTGGGTGCTGCCCAGAAGGAGCTGATGGAATTTATCGAAATAGGCGCTGCGCGCACGGGGGTAGAGGGAATCGCCAGTATAGAGGCCCCAACGCAAACTCAGAGGAGGTCCGTCGGTATTGTAGGCCAAGAGTTTGGCCAGCGATTGCCGCAACGTATCGAGACGCCGCAATGCGTCTAGCGTGGGCAGTTGTGTCGAGGACGCTTCAGACGAGGAGATACCACGAACGGCATCGAGGACATCGTTTTCCAACTGGCGATTATCGAAAAAAGAATTGCTGAAGACAGCGGCAAAGAACAAGCACGTCAGAGCCGCCAGCGCGAACCAGATACGGCGGGCGGTGCTGGTTTGAGAACTGGCGCTACTAGAAGCAAGAGCGTCCCGGTCGGCAAAAAGCACGTTGCTAAAGAGATGGGATAAAAAGACCCACTGGGGTACGCGGCGTTGCGATGCGGCGGGAGCCGCTTGGGCAGTGGCAGGCGCGGGTTGTTCGACGGCGCGGAAGAGCGATGTTGCTTCGCTTGAGAAGCGTGCACGAGCAGATTCGGGAGCGAGACGCACCGGCGCGGGAGAATTTTCCCTGACCACTACGGGACGCACACCCATGAAGTAGAAGCCGCGCAGGAAAGGAGCGGACGTGAGCTGGCTGGGCCGCCCGAGTTCGACCAGGAACTGCACCACGCCGTTTCGCAGTTTTCGGAACTCGCGGGGAAATTCGTAGGAACCCGGCAGCTTCGCCTCATCGTTTTCACGAGCGAGAAGATCCGGGCGCTTGCCGCAGAGCCCGTAGTAAAGGGTGTCGAACGCCTGCGTGAGGCGGGCCGATTGCTCTTCACTGTAAATTCGTTTGGCTTCCCCGGGGAGCGCGGGGAGCGTGGCGCCGAAGACTTGAAACGCTTCGTCGTTCGTCATGGTGGCGACGAAATCGTGAAAAAAATTCGCACGATCCAGGCGCGTGAAGAGCACGTAAACGGGAAAGCTGATGCCCAGGTGTTTCGAAATCTCATTAAGGCGGCCGTGCAGTTTACGGGCGGTGGCAATCGACGCATCAGACCCTCCCGGGCCAAGAAACGTGTCGCTGCCAATGCACACAATGGCCGCGCGGGGCGCCTGCTGGGTTTTGCTGACGGTGGAAAGGCGGCCGGGCCGGATGCGGCGAATGAAAGCGCTCCAGCGTTTATCGTCATTGAGGACGGATTCGGCGGTTTCGAGCAGCAGATGGTTGCGCGCAAACCAAACATTGGCGGTTTTGGTGGGCACTACCGTGTTGTCTTGATACACTTGGCCCGCGATTAGTTCAGCTTCCAGACCGGAATTCAGAACAGCGGTTGTTTTAGTGCTGCCGCGGTCTCCCATGACGAGAAACAAAGGAAGAGTGGTGAGTTTGGCGTTGGGACCGAGGCTTGATTTGGCGAGATGAGCTTCGGCTTCGCGGCAAAGCGTTTCCAGTTCGTCCTTTTCATCAAGAAGTTCAGCGGAACTGCCCTGCTCTTTCTCTCTGGTGAACCACCAAAGCGCGGCAGCAGCCGCAATGCCGAGAAGGCCGAGGCCACATACCATGATCCAGAAATCGAGACCTTGCAGCTTGAGCAGCCTGGCAGCGACGACTACAGCGGCAATCCAAACGAGAACCCCGGCAGCAAGAACTGGTGGTTTCATCGAAGCACACTCGTTTGGGAAGTCAGGTCCTCTACCTTTGCCAGGCCCGAGTTCAAAGTAACCTTGAACAGAACAAAGAGGAAAACGGCAACGGCGAAACAGTAAATTGCCGAGTACTTCAGCCAGCGAACCAGCGGATCAAAGCGGATGGGAGGCGCGCCGCCCGCCGGTGGTGCGCTATCGGGAGCGAGCGCCGGAACGCCGCGAATGCGCTTTATCTTCTCGGCAACGGCTTGTTTAATGGCCTGCAGTTCGCCGCGGTTGCCAATGGTGTAACGGCCTTGATAACCCAGCAGCAAGCAGAGTTGGTAGACCTCCAAAACATCCGCGATGTTTTTCGAATCGGTGGCGCGAAGCAAGCCTTCCAATTTGACGAAGAAGGCCTCGCCCGCCACATGTTCGCGGAACAATTCTTCTTGCAGCGGCTTGCTGGCCCAGGAGGCGAAGGCGGGACTTTTGGAATTTAGAACGGATTCATCGAGGAAAGCGACGGCGGCGAAAATGGCGGAGCGCACTTCGTCATCGGAGTAACCCATTTGGCGGCCTTCTTGATCGACCAGTCTGAGCGCCTCACGGATTTGGGAACGGAAACCGGTGGCGTCGGAAACCGATTCACGATTCGAGCGCAAGCGCTCGATGGCGGTCAGGACTTCTTGCAATACGATCGCCAAATTATGGGTGCTGCGGTAAGTAGGGGCGTCCATCACTCAGGTTTTAAGACAATGATCAGTTCGGGTTCAGATGGTGGGATGTCGGCTGGAATATAAAGTCCAACGAAGTTCGTTTGCTTGATATGCTCCCAGCAAGGCCCCGCCTTGGTTACGCTAAAGTATTTCGTTTCCACAGTGGGGGACACGGCCGGCGGAGGCGTTTGCAGGTGGGCCAGAGCCATTCCAGGCAAGGCGCGCTCTACCAATTTTGGAACGAATTCGCGGGAACACAATTTAACAAGACGCGGCGTGCGCTCAATGACTTCAGCATCGCTGCCGCTCGTGTGCAGCGCTAAAATCCAATCGGCGCGGTCTAAGGCACGGCGATCGCGAACTTCTCCTGCCCATAAGAACTCCGACTCGCGCTTCAGCGGCACGCTAATGGTGTTTGAAGGAACGATGATTTCCAAATGCATGCGAATCATCTCATCGATAGCGGCAAAACATTCGTCGGGATGCGCGTGATCGTAAAGCGGAAGATTGCGGGGATGCGATTGCAAGGCAAAGGTGCAAAGCGCGCCGGCCAGACGCGATAATTCGAGAAACAACTCTTCGGGATGACCATGTTTGATGAAACACATGTGGCGCAGGGGAAGCAAGCTGACATTCACCGCGTGCTTAAACCAATAGGAGGCAATTTCACGCGAGGAGAAAGCTTGACGGTTGCCGGAGCCTTCGGCGGGAATTGAGGTCTTTGCCTCCATAATTTCGATCAAGCGCCGCAACATCGTCACCAAGCGCTCGCTGGCGGTGATAGAAAGGCTGGGCGGGATGAAGCTTGGGTCGAATACAAATTGTCCCGATCCGGCGCGCATGATGCGGGCGATCGGCAGAGTTACATTGTTAGCGGCTTCTTCGACATCGAGCAGGAATTGGATGTTCTTACGCCCTAATCGAACCTGCTTTTCATCGCGGCCGGTGGTTTCGTCGGGAAAGGTGCGCGACTCGGCGGTGTAGCGAAAGCCGTTGGGAGGAACCTGCTCGACCGCGGTATTTTGCCGGTCTGGTTTGCGGGCCGGAATGGCCAGCGAGAGAATGAGATGGTCGCGAGTGGGCGGAAACAGCTCGGCGATTTCGCGCGGGCGGGGAAGCTCGTCGGATTCCGGCATATTGAAAGCCAGACCGTCGGGGAAAACGCCGCGGCAATGCACTACAGAAACCGTGCCGTTACGCAAGGCAGCGGCATTAAACTCGCACGAGATTAAGCCCCACGCGTTGGGGAACAGCGCGGAAATGGCAAATTGAATTGAATCCTCGAAGTAACGGCTCTGTGCCTGAAAGTGATGCGGTCCTAGATGCATCCCTTCCGACCAGACCACTCGGGACAGTGATTTCATAGGGCAAGGAGCGCGGCAGGCGAAACCGCCTGCCCCACCGGCCGGCTCCGAGTCGGTCCTTTGAGTGACTTTACGTGCACCAGACTATCCTATATGATGAGACAGCTTACGGCTTACCAGTATGCCTTTCATCGAGCATTTTGAACTACTGAACCTGATCCATTACGAAGTGGTGGAGACTTGGGCGGCGCGTGAATCGGGTTCGGGAAGAAAGCTCCTCTTGCACAGATACCCGAAAACAAGTGGACTGCGGGAACGCCTGCAGTCGCTGCCGCTGGAGGACTTGGCGATGATCTTGAAAGCCGGGGAGGATGGCGATTATTTTTTTGTTGTCACGCAAGATACTCCCGACTTTCGGCGCTTTCTGAGTTGGGTAGAGAGGCTGTCGGTAGTGGAACCGGTGGTGGAGAGCGCTGCTCAGCCCGAGGCGCCAGGTGAGTTTACGCGGGTTTTCCAAGCGCCTAAAATCGCCCCGTTTCGACCCGACGCCCTGCCCGCGCAGCCGAAGCCAGCGATACCCGCGCAGCAGGCGCCGACCGCCGCTGATGAACCTGGCGAGTTTACACGAATGTTTAAGGGTTCAGCAGTACCGCCGCAACGACCGGTCGAGACAACGGCGCCAATTCCCGCGGCCAGCGCGCCAGAGCCGGGGGAATTTACAAGATTATTCAAGAGCCTTGCGCCGGAAACACCAGCGGCGACCGCGAAGGCGCCAGCGGCACCAGCGGAACCTGGTGAGTTCACGCAAATGTTTGGAAGGCCGAATCAGAGCGCGCCCGCGCGGGACGTCAGCCCGGCCCCCGTGGCTCCAGCGCCAAAGACCGCGACTGAACCCGGCGAATTGACTCGCATGTTCAAGGGTCCAACGGCACAACCGCAGCGGCCGACGCCGCCTGGAGGGGGACAACAGCCCAGCGAATTCACGAAATTGTTTAATAGCCCAATGCCGGAGACTCCGTTAGCAGCAAGGCTCGAAAAGCCTGAAGTGGAGCTAAAGCCGGCCGCCTCGTTCGATGAGCCGGGTGACTTCACGAAAATGTTCGGTCGCCCGAATCAAAACTCAACCGACTGGAACGCTTCCGCAAATCCACAATCGACGGGCGCTCGAGCAACAGACTTAGGGGCAGCCACCGGAATTTTTTCGAAGAAGAACGTCTTTGAAAGCACACCGCCGCAACCCACGTTGACGGGCGGCCCGAGCGAGTACACACGGCTGTTCCAGACTGGGGCCGGTCCAACTGAAGGCGCGGCTCCCGCAGCGGCGGAACAGAAAGGGGCGCCTGCACCGCCGGCCGCTAAGAAACAGGCGCAAGCCGTACCGATCGCCTTGATTGTCATCCTGGCGGCTATCGCGGTGGTGGCCATTGCGCTGATTCTTTATTTTGTGTTTAAACGCTAAACGTTATGACGTTCATGCCTGCGCCGAAACGCTAGCTGGCGCGCGCGGCTCAGTAATGCGCAACCAGTTATGACGCGCTGTTTAACTCACTGAGCCTGCGGCAGCAGAATAATCAGCTCCAACTGTGGATTGGGAAAATCGCTGGGCACGTACGCGGCCAAATTGCGCGCGCGCGTAATCGCTTCCCACGCCAAGCCACCTTCGTCGAGGCTGAAATATTGATAGTTCAGCTTAACCGGAATAGAGCTGGGAGGCATGGCCACGTGGTTGAGCTTGAGACCAGGCAGCGCCTGCCGCACCAAATGCTCAATGTGACTGGCGGAACAAACCTTGACCAACTGCGGTGTGTTCCTGATCAGGTCTGATGAACTCATCTCCGCGTTGATGGCCAAATACAATTTCGTGTTCTGAAGATATTTGTCATCACTGATCGCCGTGCCGTAGATAGAAGTTTTGATGAGCTTGAGTGGCAGCGATACAAAGTTGCTCGGAACGACTGTTTCCAGTAGGATGCGCAGCTTCTCGTCGAGATCGGAGAAGCAGAACGAGAGATTGGCGTGATCGTAGGAAGGGAGATCGCGCGGATGAATCGCGGTGGAGAACGTGGTGAGTGCGCCCGCCAGGGTGAGCATGGTATTGAAGAGGCGCTCCGGATGGCCGGTGGCGGCGGCGAAAACGTGATTCACCAGCGGAAAATAGGAATTGATGGTATAGAGAAGCCAGAAGTTTGCGATGTCGGCAGCGGTGAAATCGGCGAGTGTTTGATTTTTCTGACGGCGCGTGCCCGCTAGCTGGCTGCTCTTGGCAGAGAGAATTTCCACGAGACGCCGCGCAATGGAGAAGAGATATGGATTGGCGGCGAAATCGAGCAGTGGAGGAACGAAGACCGGATCGATCTGAAAGGTGGCGGCGGGCGTTCGCTGAACGGTGGCGATGCGCAGCGCCGAATTCCCTTCCCGCAACTCATCGCTCGTGAGAAAACGAAAATTCTTACGTGCGATTTGGACTGGCTTCTCCGACAGACCGGTGTTTTCATCGCGCATCAGCAGGTAGCTGGAATGGTAGCGAGTGTCGCCGTTATCCTCACCCGAGACGTTCATGCCTTTTTCGCGATACGACGGGATGACGAAGAAGACGTCGAGCGTGTCTCTGTCGACGTCGAAGCACTCGACGATACTTCTGGGTGGAGGCGCTAGATCGGAGTCGGGAATGTCAAAGAGTAATCCATCCGGGAAAACGCCGGATGCTTTGCTGATGGCTAAGACACCGGTGGACAGCAGTTCGTGATCGATGGCGAGCTGGCGAAAGCCCCAGGGGCGGAAAACGAGGGATTCCAACTGAAATTGCAGGGTGTTTTCAATGAAGCGATCCTGGATCTGCAGATGTTGGGGAGTTAGAAACGTCCCCTTGGACCAGATCACAGGCTGCAGCCGCTTCATAGAATTCCAACTTTAACAGACGTATGGATCAAGCTGGTCGCAGACCGAGGGCAATGCAACGCTGGTAGCGCTCGGCCGCTTTTACCGGTTCCAAAACGACGGCAAGCAGAATTCCGCCCGTCGCGATTTTTTCGGCAACATACGCCGGCGGCGGCACTTCGTTTGCTCCCTTAGGCGCAATGCTTCCTTCGCTGAAAAAAACGGCCTGCGCTATGCAACCCGCCGGTGTAGATATCTTGGCTTGTCGGGCGGCGTCTTGCACGGCGCGGCGATTGTCGTCGTTCGGCTCCGCCAGCCATTTCTCGACCGCTGTTATGGCTAATTCCTGTTTTGGAGTAGACGGCTTAAGCTCTCCCAAACAAGCCAAAGACCAGGCGATGCACTGACGGCCGCCGAGTGCGTGTGCCAGAACCTTCAGCGCATCCGGGAAGAGTCCGGCACCAGCCAGATCCTTCACGAAAGCAGCCGCGCTGGCAGCGGGACGGAGAACGTTTTGCGCCTCTTCGCTCAATTCGGCGACCGCAGCAACTTCGGAAGCGGGCGCATCTAATCCCGGCGGTTTCGGCATGTTAGTTGATCATGGTGATTCCGCCCTTCAGGGTCAGTAGCGCGTCCGCATTTACAGTGGTCATGGGTGCTTTTGCCTCCAATTGCACTGTGCCCTGAATGCTGATCATCAGGCCTTTGATGGTGATGCCCTGTTGCGTGAGGACGATGCTGCTTTGGCCGACTTTCAACTCGATTTGCTGCATAGCTTCGTGGCTAGCACTCCCCAGTGAGACCTTGGTGGATTGGTTTCCCTGATCGAGCGTGGTGGATTCATTCCCCTGATTGAGTGTCAGAGAGAGGTTTCCTTGGGTGATGGTGATGGTGGTGTCTTGAGTGATTGTCTCGGTATGTTTCCCATCCACCGTGATCTTTCGATCGTTCTGGACTAACTGAGTATCGTCGTGCTCGACCTCCGTGTGCATGTCTTTCTCGGCATGGATCAACAGGTCTTCCGATCCACTTAGATCCTCGAAGCGGATCTCATTGGCGGTCGAACCCGAACCACCCTTGGAGCTACGGGTTTTGATGCCAGACTGAGTGGAATTGTCGGGCAGCGTGTAGGGCGGCATCTGCTCCGCGTTATAGATACGACCAACAATGAGCGGCCGATCCGGATCGCCCTCGAGGAAATCGACCACCACTTCCTGGCCGATACGCGGAAGAGTCACCCAACCCCAATTTTTTCCAGCCCAGATTTGGGAGACGCGAATCCAGCAAGAGCTATTTTCATCCTTTGTGCCCACCCGATCCCAGAAAAATTGCACCTTCACCCGACCATATTTATCGACGTAGATCTCTTCGCCGCTGGCGCCAACTACGACTGCCGTTTGTGACCCGGCTATCAGTGGCTTCTGCGTTACGCGCGGCGGCCGGAATGGAACCGTAAGGGGGATCCCTTCGAAGCGGTTATTGTATGAAAACTCGTCATTCTGAGAGCCCACGTAGTTCGGCATGGTGGCTTTATGAACCACCGATAGCAACAGGTAACTCTGGTCCATCTCCTCCCGGTAGTGATCGGACATGGTAAACGCGAAGCCACTACAGAAGCTGGCGCAATTACTGTCGCCGTGGACGACCATGGCGGGCGTTTCCAGCTCTTCTATGCGGAGTTTGCCGTAACGTGTACCGTCGCTGCAATTTCTGTAACCGCCAGGATAATCGAACTTCTCTTCCGGCCCGGTATTCTTGTTCAGCGTCTTGGTTTGATCTAACAAGCTGAGCGATGGCGTTTCGAAATAGTAATCCGTGAGAGCGACTTTTGGAGTGAAAACCTGATCCATTCGGGTCAAAGACCAAATGGTGGATTGAATGGCCGTGCCTTCGGGAGCAGTCGCGGAGTAACAGACTGCATTTTCGGTACAAGTCGGCGCCGAGGACGTGCTATCCGCAAGGGTCAGCTTGTGATCGCTTTCCGAATGCACGAAATAGTAAGAGATTCCTTCCGCTTCGAGCAGGCGCGAGATAAAAGTGAGATTCGATTCGCGATACTGCACACAATACTCGCGCTCGGGATATGTTCCGTTGAGAGAAAGACCGATACTGGTCACTCCACTCGCCTTGAGCACCGCCTGAACGATGTCGGGGACGGCCATATTTTGGAATATCTTGCAATTCCATCCCAGAGATAGAAACCAGAGCGAGGGCACAATGGTTCCCTCGTAGGTATAGAGGCGGCTTCTCTCATCGTAACCGCCTTGCATGAAATCGCGAAACACTCCATTGAAATAACGCATTTCCCCGGAGGCGAGAACCACCGTGACGGTGGCCGGTTTACGCAGCACGTCAGTCGGAACAATCGAACCGTTCTCGTGAAACATCGTCACCTTGATTTCGAACGGCGCCGAAATCGTCTCACGCGCAGTAAATCCGGCAAGCAGCAGATCGTCTGTGCCGAGGGCTGTTTTGATCCGGATCGCCCGGTTACTTTGCGTGAAGGTACTCAAGACAGTCTCCCATCAATCAACGTTAGGCATAGACGAATGAGCCGTTCTCACCAATGCCGATAGAAACTGCTTTTGGCCGTTGCCCTTCAGCAATGGCGGAAAGGAGTCGCGTGGAAATCTCAGGCAATAGAGTATTGGTCAGAATGTTGTCTACATTTCTGGCTCCGCTCTCTACCTCAGTGCAGCGCTTCGCCACTTCGTCCACCAGCGCATTATCGTACTTGAGCTCAACGCGGTGGGTTTCGGCAAGGCGGCGCTGGATTTTACCCAGCTTAAGGCGGATGATGTCTTTCAGCGCGGCATCGGCAATCGGGAAGTAGGGAATAATGACGGTACGGCCCAGAAACGCCGGTTTGAAGATCTTATTCAACTCCGGTTTCATAGCTTGAATGAGTGCCTCCGGACCGGGCATCGTCTCTGGATCGGCGCAATACTTCATCAACGTGTCAGTCGCGGCATTGGAGGTAAGAATGATGATCGTGTTCTTAAAATCGATCTCGCGGCCTTCGCCATCCTCCATACGTCCCTTGTCGAATACCTGGAAAAATAGCTCGAGAACATCGGGATGGGCTTTTTCAATCTCATCAAGGAGGACCACGGAATAAGGGCGCCGCCGGACAGCTTCTGTGAGCACTCCGCCTTCACCGTAGCCTACATAGCCGGGAGGCGAGCCTTTGAGAGTGGAGACAGTGTGCGCCTCCTGGAACTCCGACATATTGATGGTAATGACATTTCGCTCGCCTCCGTACAACATGTCGGAGAGGGCAAGCGCTGTTTCGGTCTTTCCGACGCCGCTGGGACCGACCAGAAGGAAGACGCCCACCGGTTTCTGTGGGTCATCCATCCCCGCTCGGGAGGTACGGATGCGCTGACTGATTCCGGCGAGCGCATGTCCCTGGCCGATGACTCTTTTTCCGAGATGCTCTTCGAGATTTAGTACGGTAGCTACCTCGTCTTTCAGCATCTTTCCAATGGGAATGCCGGTCCAGGCGGAGATGACTTCTCCCACGATGGTGGCATCTACACAAACTCGAATCAGCGGTGTTTCGCCCTGGAGGTTTTCGAGTTCGGTATTGAGTTTTGCCAGTTCTTCGTTTGCCTGGCGAAGATCAACGGCAGTAGCGGTTGCACTAGCGGATGCTTTCGCTGGATTACCGTTGGGCGATGCGACGGTTTTTCCATTCTCCCCCGCCACTGCGGCAGACGATGTATAAGCATCCTCCAGTTGTGTCCTGATTTCACGGATGCGAGTCACCAGCCCGGCTTCCTGCTGCCAACGCGCATTTAACCCGGCCAGCCGCTGTTCGGTGGCCGCTCGCTGAGCGGCAATATGCTCCAGGCGTTCGGTGTGATTTCCACCAACCGCTTGTTCGCGCTCGAGCACGCGCGCTTGAACCGCGAGATCCTCAAGTGTGCGGGTAGCGTCCTCTACCGGAGGTGGAACGGAACTCTGGCCCAGCGCCAGGCGGGCGCAGGCCGTATCAAGCACGCTCACGGCCTTATCGGGTAATTGGCGGTCGGGCAAATAGCGGTGAGACAGCCTTACAGCCGCGCTGGCGCCTTCGTCGAGAATGCGAACCTTGTGATGATTCTCAAGAATGGGCACAACTCCGCGCAGCATCAACTCGCATTGCACTTCGCTGGGCTCATCGACTTTCACGGTTTGGAAGCGGCGCGTGAGAGCGGGATCTTTTTCGAAGTACTTCTTGTACTCCGACCACGTAGTGGCAGCGATCGTCCGGAGCTCGCCCCGCGCCAGGGCCGGCTTCAGAAGGTTTGCGGCATCGTTCTGCCCGGCTTGTCCGCCGGCGCCAATCATGGTGTGAGCTTCATCAATAAAAAGAATAATAGGAGTGGGCGAGGACTTCACCTCGTTAATCAGGCCCTTTAAACGGCTCTCGAACTCGCCCTTTACGCCGGCACCTGCTTGCAAAAGCGCAAGATCGAGCGATCGCAGGGTGACATTCTTCAAAGGCGGCGGCACGTCGCCCTGGGCGATTCGCAGAGCGAATCCTTCCACGACAGCCGTCTTCCCAACGCCGGCCTCTCCTACCAGAATCGGATTGTTTTGACGCCGGCGAGTCAGGATGTCGACCACCTGGCGGATCTCGCTATCGCGGGCCAGCACCTGGTCAATCTTGCCGGCTTTGGCGTTCTCAGTCAGATTTACGGTGTATTGATTCAGAAAGGGTGTATGCCCTGAACCGGCGGGTGCGGTACGCGCTTGATCGGGAGCGGGTTCCGTCGCCGCCTCGGCTTCTTCTTGCGACGTGCTGACAATTTTTGCGAAGTCCGCCCGCAGTGCAGCCCCATCGATTTTTTGAAATTCTTTGCTGACGTCCTTCATGAGACGCACCAGCTCGTCGTTCGAAGTAAGAGCGACGATGGCGTAGCCGGATCGAATGGAGCCCGGGCCAAATTCGAGAGAACCGTATGTCCAAGCCTCGGTAAACATTTTCAACACAGTGGGGCTGATCGCTGGCGTGCGGGCGTTGCCGGTTTTGAGCTTATCCAAGCTACGCCCCAACTCGGCTGCAAAACGCGACTGGTCTATTTCAAAGTGGCGCAGAATCGGCGTGAGATCGGCACCCGTCTCGCTGAGAAGCTTGTTCAGGAAATGTTCGACCTCAATGTCGTAGTGAGTGCGCGCCAGGCACAGACCCGCGGAGGCTTCCAGCGCGTTGCGAGTTGTCGAGTTCAGTTTGCCGATCAGAGATCGCAGATTGACGTTCATCTCTTCTCCTAATGACCCGCGAACAGGAGGACCGTGTCGCAGGGGTCGCGTTCAAATGCCGGATTCGATTTTATCCAAGTGAACCAGCCAAGCTGAGCGAAGCCCGGATCATCGCCCAGTTCACACGCCGGAACCTCTTCCCGTTTGAGGATTAACTCCACCTCAAATTCAACGTCATGGCCGGCATAAAAGCGCGTGATGGCGCCCAACGGTTCAAAACACGCGCCTTCAGGAAGGAAATCACGATAGCGCGCCGCGTTCAGGGGGCCGATTAAAATGCGCGCGCGCGATTGGCAATCCCAAACCTCATCGCCGGCGACCGCGCCGAATCCGAGCAGCGTCGAATCGAGATTGCCGCCCTCGAAGCAGCATTGATCTTCTTCTACCAATGAGCGCCATACACCAACAAATTGCTCCACCGCCACAGGCACAGCGAAGTAGTCGGACAGAATCGATTCCAGCGCCAAAGCGGAGCGCGGCGCCAGACCGAGCAAGCCGCCATAAAAGAGGAGGCTCTCATCGCGCACTTTCTGCCTTGACTGTAAAGACGGCAGGCCCAGGCCAATAAAATCGAGCATGCGGCCGGTGACGGGGTCGGTTCCGTCCCGTTCATAACCGACAGTAAAGTGGCACTTCTTCCAAGCACGATAAAACAGCGAAATGGCGCGATGGTGAAAAATATTCAGGAAATCGACAAGCGTATGGTCGCGCGCGCGGAGCCGTTCCGTGGCCAATTCCGTATAGTGTGAGGGCAACAGACCGAGCGGCCCAATCAGACCCATGAAATTGACCAGCATTTGCGGGGCTGCGCCGTCGCGACCGGCGTCGAGTTGTTGGATCGCACTGGCGGGAAACGCCAGCGACGCCGGAACGCTGAAGCGCACCGACTCCTGTCGCGGGCTGGCAAAATCGCCTACCGATTCGCGGCCGGGCTGCAGCAATTCAAGCAGTCTGACGGCTTGAAAGAAATCGAAGCTAAAGGGTTCCGCGAACAGATTGATGCCGGCTTCCGCCAGCGTTACAGCAAAATCTTCTTTCCCGATCTGGCCGGCCATTGCTTCAACATTCCTTTCCGCTGACGAGTGCGAATCGCGAGCTGGCTGAAGCTGTTCATCGACGTGTACAGGCCCAGAAACACGTCCAGAACAGAGCAAAAAGTGAAAACGCCGGAGCCGACAAACTGATCTTCATCAATTTCCATCTCAACGCGCGTGCCACGCACAAAGCTAACACCCTCCTCGGACATCAAGCGTGTGAAGTGAGGTTTTGCCGATAGCGACAAAATGCCGTCAATCTGCCGGCTGGCCGCGATGGACTCTGCAAAGTTGTTGAGACGAAGAATTTCGCGAAAGGCGTCTACACCCTCCCCAACGATTGACAAATAATTCAATGATAGTTGCGACACGAGCCGCCAAAGTAAGGACGCCCGCGCGGGTGGCAAAAGAGCGTCGGTCGGTTTCACCAGACTGACGATGTGCGATATGGGACCGCCCCCTTCGAGCTGGAAATCGCCTTCGGCGTTCCCAAACGGCAGCCGCGAGGGTAGATCGCGATTGCTGCAGGTCAAGCGAAGCGACGCGGTATCCCGGTCTGGCACTACATTGGTTCCCGTTAGATCGGTGAACGTAATGTATACGTCCGAGCCTTTATCGCTACGCCAGGGAGAACGGCGACGGGAGATGTGCCAAAACGCCGGGGCTTTGGACGTCACCGAGTGGCGCCACGAATAAAAGGGCTCATAGTCAACCGCCTCGGTATTTCCACTCTTAACGCAAGTGACCCGATCGACGGAAAAAATATCGAGCGCCTGTTCACGCCGCGCATCGGGAACAATTCGATATTCGTAGCGCTTCTGTTCGAGCAAAATCGGCTCGGAGATCTGCTCAAAAAGATTAACGACGGGCGTACAGCCCAGCGAGAACACCTTTTCCGATAGCCCAAGCTCCAGCGTTTGCCGAAGATCGTGCCGCTCAAAATCGGAGATGAGAAAGATGAGCTCAATATCTTTGCCGAAGTTCGCAGCCGCTAAGGTCTCAAAGCCACTCACGTCCAGGAAGAGGAACTTTTCAGGAAAGGTGAAATATTCCTGCAATAGGCGGTAGCCCCAGAACGAGCGGTTGGAAAAAGGCAATATTCCTTCGTCGTGCGCGAAACCGATTTGCTGGACAGAGCCGGGCGGAAGAGTGACAGCCTTCTTCGCCGGAGCGGAGAGATCGCGAGCAATAACTTGGATACAGTTATTGGCCAGCAGTTCCATCAGCGTGTGCGTGACGGAGCCGGAACCCAACAGAAAAAAGCGCAGCGTCTTCAACTGGAGCTGGCTGAAGACCACATCGGGAAAACAGCGCAGTTCGAGACGAATGGCCGCCACCGAATTCATCGCCGCAACGGCGGGCCGTAAACGATCGGCCGACGTCCATTCGGCGCCATGCACCCGAATCGGCCAAATCGTGGTATCGAAGGAGGTGCGAAACTTGCAGGGAGTGCCATTGACGGGCGCGGAATAGATGTACGATCCACGCGGAATGTTAAACCCTGTTGTCAGCTTGCCTTGATCTGGATCGAGGTGGAACTGCACGACCGACATCGACGGCACGGGCCGGACATAATGCGGATACAGAACGGAAAAAAGCGACTCCACGACTTCAGGGAAATCGTCGTCAATGCGCAGATGCACGCGAGCCGCCAAAAAGGCAAAGGCTTCGAGCAAGCGCTCCACGTGTGGATCTTCACATTTGCCGGCTTCCAGTTGGAGGCGGCGCGCGACTTTCGGGTAACGCTCGGCGAACTCCGCCCCGGTGTGTCTGAGAAACGTCAGTTCACGCTCGTAATAAAAGAGCAGATCGTCGCGCAAACTACTGCTCCTCGACCCGGTGGAATCCGCGCGCGACTTCGAAGACCGTGTCAAAGGACAGGCGTTCCGGTGCAGGATCGATGAGCAGCAGCGCTTCGATGTGAAACTCGATGGACATCCGTTTCCGGCTGATTTTGTCGTAAGAAGTGACCCGAACATTGGCCAGCCGCGGCTCAAAAAACGAAATCGCCGATTCCAACGATCGCAGCAGGCGCTGCGCGTCTTGCCCGCTTTCTAGCGACATGCTGGTGATATCGGGAATCCCGTAGGTATAAAGCGACTCCTTCAGCTCGCGCAAGGCGGGCGGCGGTTCGTTCGTTCGTACCGTATTCAAAAGCGATTCCACATCCCGCCGGATGGAAGCGCGCAATCTTCGCAAAGACTCGGCGCGGGTAATACCGGCTTCCGCGCGCATGTCTGGTTCCTGATCGATAAGGCGATCGAGCACGCTCAGCTGGACGGCGCGGTCGTAATCAGCCGCCGCCATCAGGGCGCGCTCCACTGCAGCGCGCGTACCGGATCAAGCCGGCAAAGGCGATCGTATAACTGCTTGCGAATTAGTTTATTTTGATCGGCGGAATCCGCTCCATTGCTGTCCAGGCACCGAATCAGCAGTTCCACTGGATAGGCCAGCGCTTCGCCCCGTTCCCAGTCGTCGAGCCTGCGTTGTTCAATTTCGCCGGCAAGCTCCTGGAGTATGGGCGAGGCGATCTTTTCGTGCCCTGAGGCCATGAGCAAGTGGGCGAGCTGCGTACGGCGCCGAAATCGTCCGCGACCCGAACGCTCTGCAGCCAGCTGCTTGTAGATCAGGTCGAGCGCCTCCGCTGAACGATTAGCGCGGGCAGCGGCCAGAGCTTGGTCGAAAACATCGCCGGGGACCTGGTCCTCCGGTTCGAGCTCAGGCGGCTTTTCCAACGGCATCTGCCGAACTGGCGCTGGCGCGGCTATGACCTCAGCCGCGGGACTAGCGGGTGCGGCTACCGCCACTGGTGCGGCGAGCGAAGCGCCCGAGAGAACGAATTCGTTAATCCAGGCGCGGGTTTCCGGGTTTGCCACGGGTGTATCGTCGTTTAGAGTTTGCTCGAGCAGAGCTGGAAACTCCTCGAGAAGATCCCTTAGGGCCTTGCGAATGGAGACCGCGACGCCAGCGTAATACGCACCTTTGGCTTCGAGCGCCAGAACGGTGTAACGTTGCAGATCGAGCCACGCACGTCCGCACGGCAGCTCCATCGCGCTCTCGGTTGCGTTGAGAACAGCATCCCAGCTTCCCGCCACGAACGGCTGCTTGATGCCGGCGCGCACTTCTGTGGGAGGCGCTTCAAGCATGGCGGGAACGATCTCAGGAGCCTTGGCGCGCAGTTCTCCCCAGCGCAAAGCACGGATCATGAGGAAGGCTGCAGCATCGTAGATCGTTTTCTCGCGAAGCCAACGACAGATGGCACCGGTTCGTTTGATGGCGTCTTCCAGCCCGGTTGGGTCTCCTCCGCTCACCTGCGTCACAACGACGGGCTGAACGGGCGCTTGTGCCACCGTAACGGCGGCGGTAACAACTGGCACAGGCGCAGGAGCCGAGGGTTCGGGCACGGGCGCCGGAGCGGTCACTTCCACAACTACCGCCGTTACCGAGGCAGTAGCGGGCTTTTTCTTGAGGATGTTGCGCGCCTGCTGGAGAATGTTCTCAAGCAGCGTCCGAATTTTAACGAAACTCGGCGCATTGCCAGCGAATTTTTCGTCACAAAGAGTATTGAGCTTTTCGAGCTCGTCAAGGGCGGGCGCCAGCGCCGACTCCATGGCATCGTAAAACTCGCGCGGGGTAGCGTTAACCGCTTCGTCGAAATCCTCCGCCGTAGGTTTGCCGTCGGTGATCGCCTGCTGGCGCACTTTCTTTTTGGCTTCGGTATTAGCGTCCTGCTCGTAACCCGCCAAACGGGATTGTTGATAGCTGTTCCAACTGAGCCCGGCGGAAGTGATCGGAACCAAGACGATGGCATCGGGCAGCTTGTTTCCAAGCCATTCCAAGGGAGTGGAACGCAACTCCGTGTCGCCGTCTTCCAGTTCCGGATAGACGGTGTCCCAGAATTCCTCCAATAAATTTTGCAACAACACGAAAGAAGGCGCCAGAACTTCAAAGCCTTCGCGGCGAACATGCGCATCTATCAACCAACCCGCAAGCTGGAGGTCCTTCGAACGCTTGGCCAGCGCTTCGCCGGCAAGCTTGATGACCTGCGGCCAGTCGGCCGTTTTCAGGGTAGTTTTCCAATCGCCTTGATTTACGTCAATATCTTCCCGGCGCGATTCTTTAATAGCATCGAAGACGCGATCGTACTTGAGGTTCTTGCCGCTCGGGTTAGCGCCGGAGATGGGCGCCAGCAGATCTTCGCGTAAAGGCATGGAAGTATCTCTAGCTTACGTCGCTTGCTTTCACAGGTTCTTCGAACCGTAATTCGCGGATCTCCAGAAAGGGGATGGTGGTTTCTTCATCCATTACCAAGAGTTTTTGTCCGAACGGAATGAGCCGATCGCCTTCTTGTTTCCAGTCTGTCGCGTGGCCGAATTTGACTTCGTCGCTTTCGTGCCGCCACGAGAATGGAGCCAGCATCGGGATTAAAACCTCGCCAAAACTTTGCCCTTGAAAGGTTGGTCCCGTTTCAACCGTCGCCGCCGCCCAAAGCGTGTCCCGGAGGTAACGCGGAGCGGCCATATGAATGCCGCCGATATGTTCGAACGGCAGCCAAACATACTCACCCGCAACGAACATTTCAAGACGCGGGCCAATGCGCGGGTCGAGATCCTCCAGGGAGCGGAAGGGCTCACCGTTCAACGTGCCGGGACTCGATGGTTTCACCGATTCGGTTCCCGGATAGTCGCCGGAAGCAAGTAGAGCTTCCCGCTGTCTCTGCCCGGCCAAAGCGGACCGATATAGCAGCGCGCCAAATTCCGCATCAGGCGTCGCTTGGGCGAGCAAGTTTAGATGCTTTTCAGCCCGGTCGTACTGGCCGGCCAAACAAAGCAACTCGAAAAGAAACGTACGTTTTTTGACGTCAGCCGGATGGTCGCGGACGTCCGCGACCATCGCAGTGAGCGCTTCACTCAACTTGCCCGCACGGACAAGCTCATGTGGGGTCATCGTGACCAACTGTTATTTCGCGGCTATGTTCAACCGCTGATCCCAGGCGAACGCGTTCAACGTACCCTCAGTTCCATCGGGCTTCTGCGGCCAGTAATTGACCGTGACCTTCGCATAAGCGAAGCTGACCGATTCGCTGGGAGAATCGTCGCCACCGCTCGAGCCGCTCCATTGAATGCTCTCGATCATCACTTCTTCGAAATCATATTGAATGTAGATGGTCTGTTTGCCGCCCGCCTTGCGCAGCACAACATGCGCCTTGGGATAGTGGGTTCCATCGCAGCACGCCTTAAACAAGGTCGGCGAGGCATTGTCGGTCTTCTTCATGATATTGAAGGAGCTGAGTGAGACCTTGCCAGAGCCCATTCCGGTGGTTCCCGATCCTACCGTGACTGGATTGCTGGAGCCCCAACTAAAGCTATAGAGTTCAAACGCCTTCTTATCCTTGAATTTATCGTCCGTAGTCTCGCCTTCTATTTTAGGGTCGCCGCCCTCAAAATACATAAACGAATCAAAAGCCATAAGCTGGTAATCCTCCTACAGTTAAGTGACGGCTTCCCTGCCGCCGTTTCAGTGTGCGCACTCCGCTTCTCGAATTTAATAAAAGAAAAGCGAAACGCGACCGCCCGTTCCTTGGGAGCAACCCAGGACCGTGGACGGATAGTGACGTAACAGATGTGCCTAAGATGCGCCCTGCGGAAGATCTGCCACCAGACGCATAGATACGGTTAATTCATCAAGTTGGAAGTGCGGCTTAAGGAAAGCGACCGCCCGGTAGGCACCAGGCTTTCCAGGTATTTCCGTGACCTCCACCTTGGCTTCGGCTAAAGGATGCTTCGCTTTCAGAGCGGCGGTCGCGGTCGCCGTGTTCACAACATAACCGGAAATCCAGCGGTTGAGGAAAGTCTCGCATTCGCCGCGAGTCATATAGCTGCCGATTTTGTCGCGCATCATCGCCTTGAGATAGTGGGCGAAGCGCGAGACAGCCAGAATATAACTCAGGTTCGTCGAGAGCCGCGCGTTGGCGTTGGCGGCGTCGGTGTCGTATTGCTTGGCTTTTTGGCAGCTCTGCACGCTGAAAAAAGCCGCGTAATCTGTGTTCTTGCAATGCACCAGCGGCACGAAACCCAGGTCAGCCAGTTCTTTTTCACGACGGTCGGTTATCGTCACCTCGGTGGGACACTTCATCGCAATGTCGCCTTCGTCCGTAGCGAAGTTATGCACCGTCAAACCCTCGACTTTACCGCCGCCCTCCACTCCACGGATGGTGGCGCACCAATTGTACTGAGCGAAGGAGTCTGTGATGCGCGCCGCCAAGGCCCAAGCCGCGTTGCCCCACAAATACTTGCTGTGGTCGGTGCCATCCACACCTTCTTCGTAATCGAACTCATCCACTGGCCGGGTTTTCTTGCCATACGGATCCCGCATCAGGATGTGAGGTAAAGCCAGCGCCACGTAACGCGAATCGTCCGAACTGCGGAAGCCTTTCCACTTGGCATACTCGGTGGTATCGAAAACTTTTGCCAGATCGCGGGGCGCTCCCAGCTCGGTGTAGCTTTCCAGATTCAACATGCTGGAATTCGCCGAAGCGATGAAGGGCGCGTGCGCGGCGGCGGCCACTTGCGAAATCTTCTCGATCAGTTCTATATCTTCCGGTCCCTTGCCGAACTCATAATCGCCGATCAGGGTGCCGAAAGGATGTCCGCCGAAAACGCCGAACTCTTCTTCGTATACTTTCTTGAACAGCGCACTCTGATCGAATTCGGAGGCGCGCTGCAGATCGCGCAGAAGATCTTTTTTGGAAGCGTTGAAGATCTTTACTTTCAACATCTCACTGGTTTCGCTTTTTGAAATTAGGTATTTCAGACCGCGCCAGGTGGATTCCAGTTGCTGGAATGCCGGGTGGTGCATCACTTCGTTCAACTGAAGGGAAATAAGGTGATCGATCTGCGCGATGCGGGCATTGATCATGGCCTCGGAATCGCGCGAAAGGGTCATGGACCCATCCAGGAACTGCGCGACGAATTCTTTGACCAGATCTTTTCCGCGGACTTTGGACTCGGCGTCCTTACCCATCCGCCCTTCGTCGACGATTTGATCGAGCAGACTTTTCCCCGTCTCGACGGGGGCCGCAGTGGCTTCGGCGGGAGCCTTCAACGCTTCGCTACTCATTGTTTTCTCCGGTTGGCTTTACTTCCGATTTCAATTGCTCCAGCTTGCCGCTGTCGCGAATGGTCTGCTGCAGGACTTCATCGAGCTTGTCGTTGCCCTGCAAGGTGCCGCGGAGGTCGGAGAGTTTAGTCCGAAGCTGCAGCAGTTCGTTCAGGGGCTTGATTTGCTTGGCAACCTGGGTGGGCTCGAAGTCTTCCATGCTTTTGAAATGCAGGTCGACACCCAACTGGCCGGCGTTGGGATCTTCACTCAACTTGTTCTCCACTTTAAACTGTAGGTGAGGCTTCATGGCGGCAAGAACGTTGTCGAAGTTGTCAGGGCCTATTTCCACGAATTTCCGGTCCTTCAGCCTAGGCAAAGGCTGTTCGGGCATCCCGGTAAAGTCACCGAAAACGCCCATAACGAAGGGCAGTTCCTTCTTCTCAATGGCGCCGCCAGTCTCTACGTCATAGGTGATATGAACGCGTGGAGAACGGACCCGGTCCAGTTTATGTTGCAGACTCTCAGGCATATTGAAAACTCCAAATTAAGAAAATTGCGATACGAACACTACCCAATTGGCGCTAGGCGGGAGCTGCCAGCCAGTATGCTGCCGAGTTTTAGCATATATTTAAAGCCCACGGTCGTCAATGAGAAACTTTTGATTTCCGCGGCGTATCCGTCCCGCCCGCCAGAAACCGACGATATCACAGGCGGCTCTCATCCGAACTGCAACGCGCCGAAACTCACGACACTTTGGGGATCGATCTGCCACTGATGATAATCCAACAGCGCTCCCTTAACGCCGGGCATCACTTTCATAAACGTATAGAAGGGCGCCGAACCGCACCATTTCAAATCGTCGTGCCGTTCTTGCACCAAAGACCAGTAGCCGGCAACATCCGCCTTGGCAATCTTCGCTATGCGTTCGCGGTCGCGCTGTTCAATGGCTAACATTTCTCCAAGATTCGCCGTGGCCCGCAGTTGGTCGTTATAGCGTCGACCCATATGCGCCATATCGACGCCCAGTACCCATAGCAAGCGCCGGCCTTCGCGTGCCGCCAGATTGCCCAGCGCATCAAAGAAACGGGCCACTCGCGGAGTATCCTCGGGCAAGCCGTTTTCGTAAACGCTCTTCACAAAAGGTCCGCAAAGAATCGGCAGAATCCGCACATTCGGCCCGTAAACATGTTGCAGCATGACCACCTGGAACTCTATGGAATGCTCCACCGCGTGACAGTAATCTTCCATCGCAACCCCATCCTTGGCAGCCTCGGCTAATTCCGTCACTAAAGCCGTATTGGTTCGCGCTTCTCCAAAGGGTGTCCTAAAATCCTTTTTGGTTAAGCCAAATCGTTCGGGAGCTCCATAGTGAGATGTGCCGAGTATCACGAACGTGACGTCGCCCACCTGGTCGCGCGGCGGCAGCGCTTGGTAGGCCGCTCGATAGGTAGCCCAACCAGCGTCGGGGCTGGCGTGCGGCGCCGCGATCGCCACCGTACTGGCGTTCCCACTGGTTGAACCGATTTCTTTATCCAACAACGCCGTGAGCTTCGGCAGCGATGCCGGATAACCGGAATCGGCGAAATTCGCGGTGCGAATACCTTCCGCGGCGAATTCTCCTTCGCGTTGATGCTTCAGCGCCAGGTAATGCTCATTTTCTAAAAAGCCGGCACCGTTCAGCGCGTCGAACAGATGCTGCTCGATATCACCGACTTGAATCTCGCCCGTAATGCGCACCAACTCGGCCCGCAAATCGAGTGTGGAACTTTGGCCATCGAAGCATTCGAGCACTGGCACCAAGGGCGGGGGCACCAGCAGCGTGGCATCGGAGTAGTGGTACGGATCGCGAATAAAAAGCCCCGGCCGCTCCGGATCGGGCGATGGCATGAAATCGAGATTAAAGCGGAGTCGAGGAAGTACTTCTGACACGCCTCATTGTAGCCATCGGCTTCGCATCCGGTCCCTCAAATCCCACCGCAACTGCTGAGCGGATGTTAGTATTTTGTTTAGGAAGTTAAGAATGGATAGCAACATCACCGTAGCCCTTGTGACGAGCGTATGCACAGCGGGCTCTACGGCTGGCGTGGCCATCACCGCCCTACTGCTTTCGAATAAACGTATCGATCGGGTTGAGACTGCTATCGACAGGTTGAATGGCCGCTTCGATTCAATGGATTCACGATTCGACCTTCTTACCGGCGCACTGCATGATATCGACAAGAGAATGTCCCTTATCGAAGATCGCGTTGGACGCTAAAAGAATGTCTGACAGCCGCCGTAGCGTTACCGCGAAGTTTTATTCCGCGAACCGCCGCAATCCGTTCAAAAACTCAAACGGCACCCTCACATTATTCGCTCGTCCGCTCCCCAATTCGATATCTGGTTTCGCTGCCCCGTGAAAATCGGACCCGCCCGTCGGCAACAATCCCAATTCGGTAGCCAGTTCACGATAGTAGGCCTGCAGCGCTGGCGGGTGCTCAGAATGATATACTTCCAGCCCCACCAAACCGGCTTCTTTCAAATGCCCAAACTTAGTAGCTTCGGTGGCGCGCGGCAAACTGAGGCGAACCGGGTGGGCCAAGACGGGGATGCCCCCGCCAGCACGTGCAAAGGCCAACACTTCTTCGGTAATTTTGCTTTCTCGCTCCACGTAACTCGGCGCGTCCTCACCCAAATACTTGCGGAAAGCATCGTCGAAATTCGCCACGTAGCCCTTCTCCACGAGGATGCGGGCAAAATGGGGACGACCGGCCAACGTGCGCCCGCGCTCTTCCACCTCCCGCAGCGTAATGTCCACGCCGCGATCCTGTAGCGCCTTCACCAACTTTTGATTGCGCGAGCGCCGTTCCGCCCGTTCCTCCTCAATCCAATCCTGAAATCCTGCTGACGGCTCATGGGTCGGGAAGTAGACCAGTATGTGGGCAAAGCGCGCATGCCCAACGCCATCGACAAAGAGTCGCGAATTCAGCTCGATACCGCGCACTAAGTCGAACCCAGCCGCTCGCGCCAAAGGCAAAGCTCGTTCATACCCCTGGAATGTGTCGTGATCAGTGATCGCCAGCGCCGCCAGACCGTTTTGTTGCGCCCGTGCGATAAGCTCAGTCCGGCGTCAAGGAGCCATCGGAAGCGTTGGTGTGCGAATGCAAATCGATGAAGGCTGCGGAAGAAGCGGACGGTTCGGACACTAATGGCCTTTCACGTCCCCGAAAGTTTGAAAAACGAATACCTGTCCGCAGGTGCGGACAATGAGCCGTCCTGGACCCAGGGATTTCTCTTTGCGGTTTTCAAAAAAAACCGCGCCATCGGTGCTATCGCTCGGCTTCAGCTTGATGGGAGCTAAGGTAATGGCGGAGGCTGCGGCAGCAGCTTTGAATTCCCGGTTCACGAACATCGCCATTGCCGCTTGCCGGCGCTTCTCATAGCCATTCGTCGAACGATAATTCTGCAGCGCATAAATGCTGTCTTCATACAGCAATTGAAGCTTAATCACGTCGTTGCGGCTCGCTTTTACCAGCAGCGATTCCACCACGTAATCCGCTGAAAGGGACGGCAGCACCGTTCCATCCTGGCGCACAAATGTGAAATCGGATGGTTTCACCGTCCAGGAAACCAGTGAGCCATTCGTAACCGTCACCTGGAGAATGCTGAAATCCTTGATGTGCGGCGGCAGATGCGCAAACATCACGGTAATGCCTTCGTGGGTCAAGGCGTCGTATTCCATGCCGCGCGATTCGAACTGGACGGGCGTTTCCGGCGGCAGGTTCAAAATTTCCGGTGGTAGCGGGTTGGGTGCGCCAGTCTGCGGATGCGCAAAGGCAACCGCCCCCATTGCGGCCAACAAAAGCGCACAGGGCCCGGCTGCGCGACGCCATACAATGAGGAACTCCCGCAAACATTGGGGCGGAGCGCTTGGCGCCGCGCCCGTTTTGCGCGCGTTCCTCAAAACCATGAGCGGCCGCGGCTTGCGCGAGTCCACTTTGAGACCATCCATCAAAGAACCCACCTTCATGATAGATGGTGCCCGCGCCTGCGCCGGTTACTCCGTCCTCGGTGTAATAGAACGTTTCGCCCGCAGCTTCTCAAATTCCGCGCGAAACGTTTTGTTTGTGGGATATTGCTCGGTAAGCTGCGCCAGCAACTCTTCGGTTTTATCGTCCCTTTTTTCGCGCAGGTAGAACATCGCCAGCAGCAATTGCGCGAAAGGCTTCAGATACTGGCCAGACTGCGCGGCAATCTGCAAGTCGCTCAACCCCTGCTCGCGCGTACCGGTAACTTCATCCAGGCTCATCATCCAACGCAAGTAAAAGGGCAAATTCGCCACCAGGTATTCAGTGAAACCTTTTGTTAAATAGGCGTCGTATGCCGTGGGATCGGACTTGAGTAAGCGCTTCGCATAGACATTGGATTCGCGAATAAAGGAGTAGCTCTCTCGCATCTTGTGTTCCACTAACGCCAGATAATCGCGTTGCACTCCCGCTACAATGCACATCGCCAACAGCGCATTGCGATCGTCCGGCTGCTTCAACAAACGCATTCTGGCGAATTTGCGCGTCTGAATAACGGCGGCATCCATGGCCGCTGCAGCGCGCCTGTCGGGTTGAGCCTCCACGCCGCGCTGCACGTTGCGATCGTCGCTCAAAAAGTTGCCTTTCAGAGCCCCGCCGCGATCCAATTCCGCGAAAAGATAACTGGCCGCCTGCATGGCATAGGGAAGCGGATCTTGCGGATGACTGACCGAAAAATCGCTGAGCGTTTGACGGCTCGCCTCAAAACGCGATGCGTAAAGTTCATCCACCGCAGATTGCAGCCGATCATTGTCGGAAACGGCATTATCCGAGTTCGCGGCAACTAAAGGAACACTGAAAATTGTTAAGGAAATAATAACGAATAGTTTCACTCGCGGCTCGCCGACAGTTTAGCAGTCAGGTACCAGCACAGTATGCCGCGCGGCTGAGCGCCGAACGCTTCTACATCAATCCGCATAATGGCGCCTTTTTTGAAATCCACTTTTAAATTCGCCGCGCCGAGGAGAAACGCCGCCAGATCGTCGAACAACGGATTATGGCCTACCAGCATCAGCGATGGTTCACTTTTGTGAATTCTAACTTCGTCCCAAACCTGCTCGGACGCCGCCGCCGGAACCAGCGTTTTCGTCTTGACGATCTCGCCTTCATATCCCAGCACCTCGGCCGCAATTTCCGCCGTTTGCACCGCACGCTTCAAATGACTGGAGAGGATAAGGCTTGGCTTCACTTTCGCTTCGGCGACGGCTCGCAGGACGTGGCGTAATTTCTTGCGGCCATCGGAGGTCAGAGCCCGGTCGGCGTCAGTCGTGCCCGGCCGCTCTTCTTCGGAAACTCCATGCCGCAACAGATACAAGTGCATACAACGTGGTTTCGCCTTTCATTCTGTCATACTGGTCCCGTCATGCTGGCCAGCGACTCAATTCAGGAACGCTCTTTACTCTATGTGGCAATAGCAGCGGCGGCTCTCATTCACGTTTCCATCGCGGCCAGTCAGATCTTGTTGGGTCTTGGCGTTCTGCTGCTGCTGATCTTCCGCCATAAGCTCGAGTTCCCGCGGATCTGGCTTCCGCTGGCGCTCTTTTTCGGCTGGACGATTTTGGCCGATCTCTTTTCGCCAGACCCCTGGGGTGGGCGCGCGCAAATCCGCAAATTTTTCGTGTTCCTCTTCATCCCTCTCATCTATGGGGTTTTCAGATATCAGTTTTCGAAAGTCTATTACCTGGTAGCGGCATGGGCGGCGACGGCGACCGCGTCAGGTATTTGGGGCTTGGTGCAGTTTGTCGCGAAATATCAACATGCGAAGCAGACCGGGCAAGATTTCTATTTGTCTTACCTGGGCCGCCGCATCACGGGCTTTGAGAGCCACTGGATGACCTTTGGCGCTCTCCAACTCACTGTGCTCTCCATTCTGTTGGCTCAATATTTCTTTTCGAGCCGCCGTCTTCCCATCTGGGCCTACGCAAGCATTCTAATTTTAAGCGCCACCATCGTACTCGGTTGGACCCGCAGCATCTGGCTGGCCACTATCCCGGCCGTTCTCTACCTCGTTTGGTTCTGGCGTCCGAAAATGATCTTCGCCGTGCCTGTGGTTGTCGCCGCCGCCTTCCTGGCCGCGCCGCACAGCACCCGCGACCGCGTGACTTCTCTCTTTCAACCCCACGGCGATACCGATTCCAACCGTCATCGGGTGGTCACGTTCCGCACCGGCATCGCCATGATCGAGGCGCACCCGCTCCTCGGCATCGGTCCCGAAGAAATTGCCCGCAACTTCAACGCCTACGTACCCAAAGACGTTGTCCGTCCTCTACCCACCGGTTACTACGGCCATCTCCACAACATCTATGTGCAGTATGCGGCCGAGCGCGGCATCCCCGGACTCATCTTCATCATGGCCGTAATCGGCATGCTGGTTTGGGATTGTTTGCGCGGCCTCGTAAACCTCGGCAGGCAACCGTCGCAAGAACTCTTCGTTTTGCATGCCGCCATCGCCGTCACCATCGGCATCCTCGTCGGCGGCATTTTCGAATACAACCTGGGCGATAGCGAAGTGCTCATGATGTTTGTCAGCGTGATCGGCTTGGCCTACGCCGGTTTATCGCCCAAAGCCGAGACCGTCGAGAAGTGAGGCGGCTCCGCCTCGCGGTGAACGATCGCGGTCTGCACGTTGCGGAAACCGCTCTTCTGCAGAAATTTTCGCAATTCTAATTCGGTAAAGCCGAGCCAGACATCGGCATACATTTCGCGAGCCTCTTCGAATTGGTGCCGCAGCAAATCCAAAATCGCAATACGCCCGCCTGGCCGAACAATGCGAAACGCTTCTTCCACCGCTTTGTCCGGATGCAGGGCGTGATGCAGCGACTGGCTGAAAAACGCCACGTCCACCGTTCCATCCGCAATCGGCACCGATTCCAAATCGCCCAACCGGTATTCCAGATTGCGCAAGCGATGCGTGCGCGCCAGGTTGCCGCCGAACTCCACCATCTTTTCTGAGTTATCGATAGCAATCACCTGCTTGGCGCGCAACGCCAACAACTGGGAAAAGGTACCTTCGCCGGCCCCTAAATCGGCAATCACCATAGGAGGCATAAGGCGCAACAACACCTCCGCCAAACCTTCCCAGGAACGTCCCGGCAGATATTCACGCCCAAACTTACCGGCCAGCGAATCGAAATAATTGCGCATCTTTTCGCGCCGCTTGCCGATAACCAATTTGAGTGCCGCGAAATCTTGTTCCGCTTCAGGAAGATCCGCCGCTGCTTGCCTTAAAACATTCATCAGTTGAACGATGACTTTGCCTTCCGCTCCAGCGGTCGGTTTCAACCTGTAAAAGATATTTTTTCCGGTGCGGCGGTCTTCCACCAAGCCGGCCTGCTTGAGCTGCGATAAATGCGTCGATATCTGACTTTGCCCCCGCGCCAAAATCTCCTGCAGTTCCGCCACCGACAATTCCTCGCGTTCCAGCAACAACAGCAGCCGCACACGGGTAGGGTCGCCCAGCAAACGGAAAGATTTTAGACTCAAAGCCATGCGCTACCCATCAACATATCAAGATTTTAAGATATAATCTAGAACGAGGAGTATTTCATGGGTTCAGCCACCCTTAACAGCACCGCTTCTGAATATAAAGTCGCCGATATGGCGCAGGCCGAATGGGGCCGCAAAGAAATTTCCATCGCCGAACACGAAATGCCGGGCTTGATGGCCATCCGCAATAAATATGCGGCCACTCGTCCGCTGGCGGGCGTGCGCATTACCGGCTCGCTGCATATGACGATCCAGACCGCCGTTCTCATTGAGACGCTGGTCGATCTCGGCGCCGACGTGCGCTGGGCAAGTTGCAATATTTTCTCCACGCAAGATCACGCCGCTGCGGCCATTGCGGCCGCCGGTGTTCCGGTTTTCGCCTGGAAAGGCGAATCGCTCGAAGACTACTGGTGGTGTACGTATCAGGCCGTGAGTCATCCGCGAGGCTTGGGGCCGCAGCTTGTGGTGGACGATGGCGGCGACGTCACGCTGCTCATCCACAAAGGCGTCGAACTCGAAGCGGGTAGCGATTGGGTCAATACCACGTCCGCCAGCCACGAAGAGAAGGTCATCAAAGATCTGCTGAAAAAAGTTCACCAGGAAGATCCCAAGCGCTGGACCAACCTCGCTAAGGAATGGCGCGGCGTCTCGGAAGAAACCACCACCGGCGTCCATCGTCTCTACAAAATGCAGGAACAGGGCAAGCTGCTCGTTCCGGCCATCAACGTAAACGATTCGGTCACCAAGTCGAAGTTCGATAATCTCTACGGCTGCCGCGAATCGCTGGCCGATGGCATCAAGCGCGCCACCGACGTGATGATGGCCGGCAAAGTGGCTGTCATCTGCGGCTACGGCGACGTTGGCAAGGGCTCGGCCCACTCGCTTAAGGGCATGGGCGCGCGCATTATCGTCACCGAAATCGATCCTATCAACGCTCTGCAGGCCGCCATGGAAGGTTTCGAAGTGACGACGATCGAAGAAACGCTCGGCCGCGGCGATATCTACGTCACCACCACCGGCAACGTCGATATCATCACCTTCGAACACATGCAGCACATGAAGGATCAGGCGATTGTCTGCAACATCGGCCACTTCGATAATGAAATTCAAGTCGATCGCTTGAACACGACCGACGGCGTGAAGCGTACCAACATCAAACCGCAAGTGGACATGTACACCTTCCCGAGCGGCAACAGCATTTACATGTTGGCGGAAGGGCGCTTAGTCAACCTCGGTTGCGCCACCGGACATCCCAGCTTCGTGATGAGCAACAGCTTCGCCAACCAAACCTTGGCGCAACTCGATTTGTGGAAGAACAAGGACACTTACAAAATCGGCGTTTACACCTTGCCGAAGAAGCTGGATGAGGAGGTAGCGCGCTTGCACTTGGAGAAGATTGGCGTTAAGTTGACGACACTCACGCCCAAGCAGGCCGAATATCTCGGAGTCGCGGTGGAAGGCCCTTACAAGCCGGAGCATTATAGGTATTAAGGTGACGGGAGAGAGGGCAGCGCGGTCCGCTGCCCTCCAGACTCGGTCTTTCAACAGAATCCAAACCCAACCAGGCAATATAGTAGTCGCAGCCTACGGCGTCCCGTACGTTTGGCCCAAAATGAAACGGTGGATTAGCGGTGGAATGATGCGAAAACCAGAACGAAGAAGCCGGGTTCGCTCATGCAACCCTCCCCAGTGCCCGCAGACCGCGCTCGGTCCACGTTTTCGATGGCGGCGTGAACTCACGCCCGAGACGAAAGAAACAGAGTGCCCACTGCGCCATCGGCAACCGATCTATAATTGAATTGCGATGGCATCTGCACTTTCTGCGCCTCCAATCACGATTGAGCAATATCTGGCTTTCGAGTCGCCCAACGGTTACCGCGATGAATTGATCAACGGAAGGATCATCGTGTCTCCCGAAGCGAAACCCCTGCATTCGGACGTTGCTGACAATCTTTACGAGTTATTGAGAGCCGCCTGCAACCGGGAACTCCACCGAGTCAGCCAACGCATGAATCTGCGCTTTCCAGATGTCGATAGTATGCCGAGTCCCGATGTCTTTGTCATCGATCTAGCGGAGTGGCAACGGGCGCGATCTGCTGAAATATATCCAGACGGTGCAAAGGTGCTGCTCGCGGTCGAAGTGATCTCCCCCAGTAACCGGCCCGCTCCCTTGGCCGAAAAAGTGGCTATCTATGTGGACCACGGCATCGAGACCTGGGTAGTCGAGCCTAAGAAACAGGAAGTTAAGGTATATCGCTACGGCGATCCGGTCCAAAGCGAAAGCTTGCAGCTCCAATCTGTTTTGAGGTGGAACGGCAAAGAACTACCTCTGTCCGCAATCTTCCAGTTGCCCTAAACCCATTCGAATTTTCAACTCCCGCGCCGGCCACCGAAGAGCCTGAACAATCCGCTGAAGTCGATGAGCTTGATGGGAAAACGGAGGCTGCCGCCGCTCAAAACTCAATCCTCAAACTCAATCGGCCTCCGGGACTGTAACCAAGTCCAGCCTGAATACCCGCCCTATGTTCTTACTTACTTCCAACCCAAGCTAAGCCGTCCGGTTGTTTGCCGGCGTTAATGTGCCCGGTCACTTCCAGGGAATCTAAGTCGACAATTGCCACATAACTATCCGGTGTGCAAGCCACATACGCCACCTTGCCGTCGGGGGCCATTTGAATGCCGGCCGCGCCTCGGCCAATCTTTAGCCTCTTGACTGTTTTCCTCGTTGCCGCATCGAAGATCACCAGTTCTGGTCCACCTAGCAAGGAAACCAAAACCCGTTTCCCATCGAGGGTGAACTTCAAGCGGTTGGCGCTGCGCACATCGGCCGCCAAGGTATCCACTACTTTTTTGCCGGCCACATTCAAAATAGAAATCGTGCCATCTTGCGCATTCGCTGCCCACAGCTCTTTGCCATCGGGCGACACATCGAATCCCTCGGCGCCGCGACCTACGCCGATGACCGTTTCCTCCCAGTCAGTCCTCGGGCCTCCCATGGGCGGACCTCCGGGCGGGGGACCTCCCGGACCCATGCCTCCGGGCGGCGGACCTCCCGGCGGTGGGCCTTGGTTCCGTGTCACCTTCTCAATCATCGTCATGGTTGCCGAACTCACGTTCGAGGTAATAATGGTTTTCAAATCAGCGCTTACCCAAACCATATGCGTGCGGTCCTGCCCCGTACCCATGATCCAATCGATCTTCTGCGTGGCGGGATCGTAAGTGCCGATCGCTTTAGACGCCTCCGCCGTGAAGTAAACTTTTCCACCCGCATAGTCCAAGCCATGCGGGCCGTTCAAGGCTCCCAAATCAATGGTTCCCACTGTCTTCTGGTTCACCAAATCCACCACAGTGAGCGTGTGATAGGCGCCGCCTCCGTAGTTCGAGATGTAGGCGATCTTGCCGTCGTCGGAGGCGATCACTTCGTGCGGATCGGGTCCAGAGGGCATGGCCGCCACGACTTTCAAACTCAGCGGATCCACAATCGACAAGGTGTGGTCGCCTTTCGACAGCACGAGTAAGGCCTTGGCGGGAGTCGTCTCCGCCCGCAAAATACCGCTCAAGAACAAACTTGCCAGAATCAGTATGTGTTTCATGTCGTTCGCCATCATTGTCCCTAATCCCATTTGATCTGTTCGAATAAACGCGCCAGCTTTCTTCCCTTCTCCGCATGGACCGACGCTACAAATGCCACCCTGCCTTGTAAGTGAGCCCTAAATTCCGGTTGCTCGAACCTATTTTGGCTCAGCGCGCCATGGCGCAGACAGTTCGTCAGAATCGCCTTCAACTCGTCATAATCGGTTCTTCTTAGATTGAGCCGCTCGTTGACCACCAAACCGGCGATATGTTGCCTAACGCTGCGCCGCATGAGGCGCGTTTTACGATGGTGCACAGCAAACCCCTCTTCCCACAAAACTGCCGCAGCCCGAAGGCTGAATCTCTCGGCGCAGCGGGCAAACGCCGCATCGCCGGAAAAAGCCAGGTCGTCGGCATAGCGCGTGTAGTTTGCGCCGACCGCTGCCGCCAGTCCGCTCAAGCGGCAATCCGCGTGGTAGGCGCACAAATTCGCGAGTGCCGGCGAGGTGGGCGCGCCTTGTGGCAAATGTCTGCGCGCGTAGAGCATTTGAGTGTCCCAATCCACGCCGTTCCAGATCTCTCTGGGCGTCGCGTTGGTACATAGACCTGCGAGCAAATCGGCCACCGCCTCCGGATAACCCATAGTTCGAAACACGCCTTGAATCCGCGCGCCGGAAATGGCGGGAAAGAAATCCCGCAGATCCATTTTGAGCAACATGCGCTGTCCAACATGTGGGGCGCAAAATGTTTGAATGGAGCGGTGCTTGCGAAAACCATGCGCCGATTCGTGGACAGGAATGATTTCTAAAATTCCGCTGAGGATGCGCCGCTGCAAAGCCTTGAGTCGACGCTTGGGAGCTTCAATGAGCCGCAGGCTGGCGGCATCTTTCCGCAGCACTCGATAACTGAAATGCCGGAGCCGCGATTCGCCACTCTTGCGACTGAGACCATGCAAATCGGCAAACCACTCGAGCTCAGCGACGCTCACTTCCAGCCAGTTGGCCAGGTCGCGCGCGGTTTCAAGGCGCGGCAATCCCCAGTGTTCAGCGGCAGCTACAGGCTCCATGCGCGGTGGGTTTAGCAGCCAGCTTTCAATCTTCAATCTGCGGCGATGGCGCCAACTGGCTTTTCGAAAGCCATCGTCGGCTCTCAGGAAAGTCGCGGCTTCGCGCAGGCGCGGACGCACGTCCACCGTGAGCGCTTTGACATAGCGAATTGCTAACGGGCGCAGCCAGCGCCAGCGCCGGCCCAGCACTTTCGCGCTGCGTTCGGCAATGGCATCCGGCGTCGCTTCGCCATTGACAAAAGCTCTTGCAAGCGCATTGACGATCCAGCGTTTCAGCATGCTGCGGCAAAGCTCATGCGGCGGAACACTCCAACGAGTCTCACACAGCGTGAACTTTTCTGCCTGCCAGGGCAGCGTGTGTTCACGCGACGCAATCTTACTTCTTCACGTTCCCTTGGGGTAACCCCAAAGAGGCTCAATCAGACCGAGGCCTAACTGACGCCAAGCTTGTAGCGCTCCACCGCCATCGGCATCATAACAAGTTGCATGCGTAGTACGCTGATGGGTGGATTCCATGCCACCGCAGAGCGATTTTCCGCTGCCCGCTGGTTTGCCTCAACCGATAGACGATGGCGCGGCCGACCATCTGGCCGGCTCGCGACTGCCCAAGGTTTCGCTGGTTTCGACAAAGGGACGCATGGTCGACCTTTCGCAACTGACCGATTCCTGGACGGTGATTTACTGCTACCCCATGACCGGCGTCCCGGGTCAGCCGCTACCGGACCATTGGGATGATATTCCCGGGGCACGTGGCTGCACTCCGCAAACTTGCGGCTTTCGAGATCAGTATGCAGAGTTTTTGCGATTCAAAGCCAAAGTATTCGGCCTTAGCACCCAGACGACCGAGTATCAGCGGGAAATGGCGACGCGCCTGGAGCTTCCGTTCGAGATTCTGAGTGACGCCGCATTTAAATTTTGCGACGCCTTGCGTTTGCCGACCTTCGAAGTCGCGGGCAGGCGCCTCCTTAAGCGACTGACCCTGATGATTCGCCAGGGGTGCATCGAGCACGTTTTCTATCCGGTTTTCCCGCCCAACGAAAGCGCCGCTCAAGTGGTGCGATGGCTCGGCGAGCGAGAAAGCTGAATCACTTGAAGGCGCTTCGTAGCGGGATTGGTTTAGGCGCAGGTTTTCAGATTGGCGCGCTCGGCGGCGGCCTCCTGGCGTTTTTGCGATTCGAACCCAATTTGCGACTTTTCCTTTTGGGTTCTTAGAGTTAGGAGCTCCTTTAAGGCCCTATAGAAGGCTCGCTCGTGGGTGGTTTGGTAGCGCATATAGAGACTGAGGTGCTCGGTGGCAAGGACGTGGGACTCTTCGCTAAAGCAAGCCGCCTGGTAGCGCAGGCCGCGGTTGCGTAGCCATTCATGGTCGGCCATACGGCGGACGAGAATCCGTTCGGTTTCGTCTTGCGGCTGGTGATCTTGTTCGAGGCGGTGGCGGAGATCCCAGAGTACCTCTGACTGTTCGTCTTCGAGGAAGTAGAAGGATGTGTTGTTGTGCCAACGTTCGTCGTCGGCGTCATCCTCAGGTGATTCTTGGTTTTGTGGGGGTGAAGCGGGTTCGGTAGCGTAGTGCGCGTCCAATTTGAGGGCGCGGATTTGTTCGGCGGTAGTCATTTGTTTTCAATCCTGTTTCGTGGTGTAGGTAAGCGGCTACTTGGGGTTTGCGGACGCGCGGCGGCGACCTAGAAACAACTTCAGTTTGCGAGAAGGGGCGTACAGTGAAACAAATTTTGGGCTGGATGTGGTTGAAAAGAAGGGAAATCGAGTTATGCGAATTTTGTGACCGGGGCTGACCGAGAGGTCAAGCCCCACACGCGCCAAGGGTGAACCATCCTCGCATCGCGAGAGGACTGCCGCGCGGAAGGCACTCTGCTCATGGGTGGTTTCCCCATGTCCGGCAGTGCGTAATGTTGTCTTTTTTCGGCCAACTCTTCGATAGCAACTTCATGCCGCACGTCTTCTGCCTGCGGACGCCGGGCTTGGTATGGCTGCAGGCCGCCTCCGACGCGCTCATTGCCCTGGCCTACTTTCTCATCCCGGTAGGCCTGCTGCGGCTGAACCGGCGCCGTAAAGACGTGTCGTTTCACTGGATGTTCGTGCTGTTTGCCGCGTTCATCTTAAGTTGCGGCGCAACCCACATCCTCGCCATCGTCACGCTGTGGGTACCCATCTATCGTTTTGAAGGCTTAGTGAAAGCGCTAACCGCCATTGTTTCGCTAGGCACCGCTATTCTGCTCAATCGCCTCGTCCCGCACATTGCCGGCTTGCCCACGCCTGAGCAATGGCGGCTATCGAAAGAAGAATTGAAGCTCGCCGAGGAAAAGAATGAACTGCTGGCCGGTCTCGAGTCCATGCCGCACATCATTTGGGCGGCTGAGCCCGGCGGCAAAATCGACTACTACAATCAGCGCTGGCAGGAGTACAGCGGCATGAGCCTAGAGCAGAGCAAGGCTTGGGGCTGGCAGCCGGCGACTCACCCTGACGATTTGCAACTGACCGTGGATCGCTGGACGCACGCCTTCACCACACATAATCCGTATGAGACCGAATTGCGCCTGAAACGGGCGTCGGACGGCAGGTATCGCTGGCACCTGGCACGCGGTCTGCCGATTCGCGATGCCCAGGGAGCGGTAACCCGCTGGTTCGGCACCTGCACCGACATTGACGATTTCAAACAGGCGCAAAGTGAGATCGCCACGCTGAATGCGGGCCTGGAAGAGCGCGTTCGCGAGCGCACCCTCCAACTCGCCGAGGCCAACGACCACCTCAAACAGGCCCAGCAAAGCAATGCGTTGCTAGCGGCCATCGTGGCCTTTTCCGACGATGCCATTTTCAGCGAAACCTTGCAAGGCATCATTACATCCTGGAATGCCGGCGCGGAACATCTGTTCGGCTACGCGGCCGAGGAGATCCTCGGCAAGCATGTCAGCCTCATCATCCCGCCCCAGAGTCTCGAAAGCGAGACGGAGATTCTGGCGCGACTGCACCTAAGCGGAGCCGTCGAGCATTTGGAAACCACCCGCCTTCGCAAGAACGGCCAGCCTGTTGAAGTGTCAATCACTTTGTCGCCCATGCGCGATGCCGGCGGCCAAATCGTCGGCGCTTCCAAGATTTTGCGCGACGTGAGCGAACGGGTGAGCGCGCAAAAGCGCATGCTGCAAGCGCAGGAGAAATTTCGCCAGGTCGTCGAATCGGCACCGAACGCCTTGGTGATGATCAATGGGAATGGCATCATCACGCTCGTCAACGCGCAAACCCAAAAACTGTTCGGCTACGCCAGTGATGAATTGCTGGGGCAATCCGTGGAGTTGCTGGTGCCGGAACGCTTCCGCAGCGCCCATCCGGGTCAGCGGGGCGCTTTCTTCGCCAGCCCGGAGCTTCAACTCTATGGCTGCCGCAAAGACGGCAGCGAATTCCCGGTTGAGGTGGGCTTGAACCCCATTCAGACGGAAGAAGGGCTGATGGTTCTCAGTGCCATCATCGACATCACCGAGCGCAAGCGGGCGGAGAGAATACAAGCCCAGGCCGATGCAAAATTCCGCGGCCTTTTGGAAGCGGCGCCCGACGCGGTCGTGGTAGTCGATCATGCGGGGAGCATCGTACTCGTCAATGCCCAAGTAGAGAAGCTGTTTGGCTATCGACGCGAAGAGCTGTTGGGGAAGACGGTAGAAGTGTTGGTGCCGGCGCGCTTTCGGGAACGGCATCCCGATTACCGGGCCGACTTCTTCGCCGATCCGCGCGCCAGAAGCATGGGCGCGGGATTTGAACTCTTCGCGCTGCGTAAGGATGGCAGTGAGTTCCCGGTTGAGATCAGCCTCAGCCCGCTGGATACGGCAGAGGGAGTGTTGGTTTCGAGCGCCATTCGCGATATCAGCGCGCGGCGCGCCGTGGACAACGAACTGCGGCGCAGCCGCGCGGTGCTGCAGGAACTTTTCGAGTCTCTGCCAAGTCTGTTTTTGATCCTCACCCCCGACCTGAAGATCGTGGCCGTTAGCGACGCCTATCTTAGGGCCACCATGACCAAGCGCGAGGATCTCATGGGCCGCGGTATTTTCGAAGTTTTTCCCGATAATCCCGACGATCCGGTCGCGAAGGGTGTCTCCAAACTACGCGCCTCCTTCGACCGCGTCCTGCAGACCGGAGTGGCAGACACGATGGCCATTCAGAAATACGATATCCGCCGGTCCGACGGGACGTTCGAGGTGCGTTATTGGAGCCCCATGAATTCAGCCGTGCTGGGAGCGAACCGCCAGATCGAGTACCTGATTCACCGCGTGGAGGACGTAACCGAATTCGTGCTTAACAAATTGCAGCCCCCAGCCCAGTTGCTTACCCGCATGGAACAGATGGAGACTGAGATGTTCCGCAACTCGCAGGAGTTGCGTGCCGCCAATCTGAAGCTGCAGGAGGCCAATGCACAGTTTCTGCAAGCGACGGCCGAAGCCGACGCTGCCAACCGCGCCAAGAGCATCTTTCTGTCTACCATGTCCCACGAAATCCGTACCCCGCTCAACGCCATTCTGGGTTACGCGCAGTTGATGCTGCGGGATGCCAGCCTGGGAGCGGACGGCAAGGGCCATCTCAAGATCATCTGCCGCAGCGGCGAACATCTGCTGACCCTTATCAACGATGTGCTGGACATGTCCAAGATTGAGGCCGGCCACACGGAGATTAAGGCCGCCACATTCAATCTGCCCCGGCTGCTGGACGATCTTGCCGCCATGTTCCGCTTACGCGCCGAGGCCAAGGCCCTCACCTTCAAAATGGTGATCTACGGGGACACCGTGCCTTACGTGGTGGCGGATGAAGGCAAGCTCAGGCAGGTGCTGATTAATCTGCTAGGTAATGCCGTCAAGTTCACCAAGTACGGCCACGTGCGGCTGCACGTCCACTTAAATCAGAAAACCGCCCAATCGCTATGGTTGTCCGCCACCATTGAAGATACCGGCTTGGGTATTTCGGCTGAGGATCAGGAAAGACTCTTTGAACCGTTTACGCAGGCTAAGGGTAAGCTGAACATTCAGGAGGGTACCGGTTTAGGGCTAGCCATTAGCCGCAAGTTTGTGCGGCTGATGGGAGGGGATATCACCGTCGCTAGCATCCTCGGCAAAGGTTCCAGATTCCGGCTGGAGATCCCTGTGGAACGCGGCAATGCCGGAGTGGCCCTAAAACAGATTAGTCCGCGGCGTGTCAAAGGAATACGAGCGGGAACGGCGGCGCCTAAAATACTGGTCGCCGACGACCAGTTGGAGAACCAGAATTGGCTGGTGAAACTGCTGACGGCGATCGGCTTCTCGGTAGAAGGGGTTAATAACGGCGAGGCTGCCCTGAAGAAGTGGGAGGAATGGCAACCGCATATGATCCTGATGGATGTGCATATGCCCGGTATGGACGGTTTGGAGGCCACGCGCCGGATTAAGGCTGATGCGCGTGGCAGCAGCACCCGCGTGGTGGTTCTTACGGCGAGCGCCTTGGACGAAGACCGGCGCACGGTGGCTAAAAGTCATGCTGACGATTTTGTGGCCAAGCCCTGCCGCGAGGAGGAACTACTGGAAAAGATGCGCGTTCTGCTGAAGATTGAATACGACTACGAGGAGGTGGAGGTGGATGCGGCGGCGGCGGACTTCTTGGCCCTGAGCAGCGCGACGCTGGCACAACTACCCCCTGCGTTGGTGGAAGAACTCCGCAACGCCACGGTGGATGGTAACAAGGGACTGCTGGATAAACTAATCCTGCAAGTGCGCGAGAGCGCCGCCGCTGGCTCCGCCAACGCGTTGCAAGCCTTGGCCGATAAATACGACTACGATGCGCTGACGCTCTTGCTGGAGAGAGCCGGTGGCCGTTGAGCGCCAGGCGGCGCTGTTTTGGGGAAGGATGGCTAAGAGCCAGCCCGGGGAGGCGGGGGCGCCTGCCCCCGGCATGGCAGACAGTGGCTCGGCAGACTAAAGAGCTCAATGAAAATGGACAGACTCCCACTGAGTGGCGGAAAGAACGAACAGATTCTCTAAGGTCGTTCCTCCTGCCGCCGATAGAGCATTAGATGTCTCAAAGCGAAATTTACATCGTGGACGACAACCCCGCCAACCTGAAGCTGTTGGAAAACATGCTCCTGCAGCGAGGACATCAAGTGCGTTCCTTTCCGCTGGGCCGGCTGGCGCTAGCCGCCGCCAAAAAGCGCCCGCCGTGCCTGATTCTGCTGGATGTCAATATGCCGGAAATGAATGGCTATCAGGTCTGCGAACACCTTAAATCGGTGCCCGAGCTGGCCAGCATCCCCGTTATCTTCTTGAGCGCCTTAGACGAAACCGAGGATAAATTAACGGCTTTCCAGTCGGGCGGGGTGGACTATATATCCAAGCCGTTCCATTTTGAAGAAGTGCACGCGCGCGTCGAAACGCATCTCAAACTGCACATGTTACAGCAAGCGTTGCAGTGGCAAAATGAAAAGCTAGAAGACACGGTGGCGGCGCGCACGCTGGAACTCTCGTTAGCGAACGAGCGCTTGACCATCCTTGATCGCTCAAAAAACGAGTTTTTGAATCTGGTTTCGCACGAGTTCCGTACACCGCTGAACGGACTTCTTGGTGTCAGCGAGCTCATTTTGGGGCGCATGCCGCGAAGCGAGCAGAACGACAAACTGAAAAGCGTGTATGAAAACTCCCGGCTGAGAATTCTTTCCATATTGAATGACGCAATGCTGCTGACCGAAATCGACGTCAATGCGGAGCGCTTCAAATCGGCTTCCGTTTCGCTCATTGCGGCGCTGAGTCGAGCGCTGGACAAAACGGCCGAGTTCGCCAAGTCGCGCCGGGTGTCGCTCCACCTGCCGGCGCTGGAATTGGGCTTGGTTAGTGGAGATGGGGAGTTGCTGGTGAGAGCGTTGAACGCACTCGTTGAGACGGCGGTCAAGTTCTCGGCAGCCGGGGAAACGATCCAGCTAGTTGCGGCCGATACGCAAACGATCGTCATCGTGAGCCACGGCAGAACCATTCCCGCAGCCGCGCTGGCAAAGTTTTTCGATGTGTTCGCCATCGGCGAAGCCATTACTCCTGGTGGTGATTTGGGCTTGGCCCCTGCCTTGGCGCATCGCATTCTCTCCTTATTCGGCGGTTCGGTGAAGGTGGCGAATATCGAGCCGCCCGGCATTCAATTGACCATTTCCCTGCAGAGCGCGCAGGCGCGCGAAGAGCATCTGACAGAGGCATTAGCGGTTCCGTGCTAGTGTTACTGTCTCGGTTAAGACGGGACAGCTGGCGCGAGTCGGGACGTTGCCAAACATGCCGAAAAACAAGGTCGCCGACGCTTCCGGCTCCGATTGAAAAGAATTAGGTGAGACGGGAGACTAGGTGGGGCGGATGGCCCGGTCTGCGACTGACATCCCGGGTGAGCCTTCGCTGCTATGATGCTCGGGAATGTTCTCCGCCTCATCCGTAAACCCCCAAGCCGCCGGTCTTTCAGCGGAACGCCTGAACCGCATCGGCGTCAAAATGGAGACCCACGTGGCGGCCGGGCGTTTAGCCGGAGGCATGGGTATCATCATGCGGCGCGGCCATCTTGGCTATTGCGAAAGCTGGGGCTTCGGCGATAAGGAAGCCGGCGCGCCGCTGCGCGAAGACGCCATCTACCGCATTTATTCCATGACCAAGGCGGTCACCGGCGTCGCCGCGATGCTGCTCTTCGAAGAAGGCGCATTCGCCCTGGCCGATCCCCTGGCTGCCTTCATCCCGGAATTCCGCGAGATGCGGGTGGCAGTAGAATCGCTAAACCCAGCCACCGGCAAGATGGTACTTGGCGGGACCCTGCCCGCTACGCGGCCGATCACGGTGCTCGACCTGATGCGCCATACCGCCGGATTCAACTATGCCGGCCCGCATGATGAGAACGGTAACCTGCTTTATCAACAGGCCGGCATCGAACCAACTCTCCAAGGCCTCACCTCGGCTGACTTTGTCACCCGCCTGGCCGCGATTCCGCTGGTGCGCGAACCCGGCACCGCCTGGGACTACGGCTTTGGAACCGACGTGCTCGGCCGGCTGATCGAAATCATCTCCGGCCAGACACTCGCTGCATTCTTCGCGCAACGCATTTTCCAGCCGCTCGGAATGATCGATACCGGCTTTCATGTGCCGGAAGAAAAATGGCAGCGGCTGCTGCCGATTTATACGCGTTCAGCGGCGGGCGAGGTCCAGCGGATGACGGGTCCGATCCAAGACAGTTTCCGCCAGCCACCCGAGATGTTTGCCGGTGGCGGAGGTCTCACGGCAACGGCCGCTGACTATCTGCGCTTCAGCCGCATGCTCTTGAACGGCGGCGCGCTGGATGGCGAGCGCCTGCTGAGCCCTCTCACGGTGGAACTCATGCGCTCGGATGTATTGGGCGATCGGCCCGTGGTCAGCCCATTGTTAGCGCCGGGGCTGGGCTTTGGACTCACCTTCGCCATTAGTAAAGGGCCGGGTCAAACGGCTACTCTGGCACCGGCAGGCCAGTACCGCTGGGGCGGCGCAGCAGGCACCGCCTTTTGGATCGATCCCAGCCAGCATATGGTGAGCCTCTTTATGATGCAGACCTTGGTAGATCTGACCAAACGACAAGAGTTCATGCAACTGGCCTATCAATCGATCATCGATTGACGGTTTGTGGGGCGGATCTGGTATCTGTGGACCCTCCTCAGTGTTTGGCGGCGCGCGCCTTCGGCATGGTCGCTTCCTTAGGGAATTCGATATTGAACGTGGCGCCGGGATTGGTTTCGACACGCAGCGTTCCTGCGAGTTGATTGGCGAGAAGATCGACAATCGGCAGACCCATGGATTTGGCATTTTGCCAATCGAAGCCAGCCGGCAATCCGATGCCGCGATCGGCCACCGAGAGAGTCACGACGCCCTGCGGGCTTTCGCGCAGCTCAACGAAAATTTCACCGCCGGCGCCGGACGGATAGGCGTACTTAACCGCGTTGGTGACCAGTTCATTCAGAATGAGGCCGCACGGTATGGCCTGATCGACTTTGAGGAACACCTGTGCGGTGTTCAAGCGGGCGGTGATACCTTGGCCCAAGCCGTCAAAAGACTGAAGCAGATCACCGACCAGGGTGCGCGTGTATTGCGCGAAGTCAAGCTGATCCATGCGCTGGCCGCTGTAGAGGAGCTCATGAATGTGCGCCATGGAGGCGATGCGGCGTTGACTATCGCGTAGCGCGGCGGCGGCCTGGGTGTCGCTGAGCACATCGCCCTGCATGCGCAAGAGGCTCGAAATCACCTGCAGATTATTCTTAACGCGGTGATGCACTTCCTGCAACAGCGTTTCTTTTTCGCTGAGTAAGCGCCGCAATTCGTCTTCTTTGGTTTCGAGCTTTTGGAGAGCTTGGGTGCGGTTGCGAACCTCGGTTTCCAGAAGCACCTTGGCTTGTTCTTGATCGTGAATATCCGTGAAGGTGCCGAACCAACGGAGAATTCCTCCCTGCGGATCGCGATCGGGCACGGCACGCGCCAAATGCCAGCGGTAAGCGCCATCGGAAGCACGCCGCAGACGGCACAAAAATGCAAACTCGCTGACGGCGGCAAAGCCGCGACCGGCGGTATAAATGCAATCGGCCAGATCGGCGGGATGCACGGCGGATTTCCAGTCGCGATGGTTAGCTTGATTAAAGGCGAAGCCGGTGTACTCATACCAGCGTTCGTTGAAATAATCCACATCACCATTGGGCGCGGAAGTCCAAACGATTTGCGGCATGGAGTTCGCTTGCTGGCGCAATTGCCGCTCACTCTCCTGGACCTGCAATTCGGCGGTTTTGCGCTCTGTCACGTCAATGATGACGATGCGGCAGACGCGCTCGCCACTGCTTTCTTCGCCCAGGCTCATTTCGAGGCGGGCCCAAAAGGCCGCGCCGGCGAGCGGGGTCATTCGGAGTTCGCAGAATTGCGGTTCGGACGTCCTGAGCAGGCGCTTGCGGCTGAGATAGTAGGTATCCTGATCCTCAAGGAGAACGCAACGGGAAAATTTGCGACCATCCAAGGCGGCGCGAGTGGTGCGTAACAGAGCGGCAGCGCGCACGTTCATCTCGACGATGGCGCCGTCGCCATCTAAGGTGACGTAGCCGACAGGCGCCAGGTTGTAAAGGTCGAAGTAACGAGCGCGCGAGCGTTCCAGATCTGTCTGCGCCAGCTGGAGCTCCTCATTTTGCATCTCCAGTTCAATTTGATGAATGCGAAGTTCTTCCAACCATTCCGGAGCAACATCCGGGAGGGGGGGAACTCCATTGTGGGCGACACCCTCGGGAATCGAGTCTGGGGACGCATCCTGATCCCCATGAAACGCTGCGCCGGCCTTTTTCCGGACGGCGCGCTGGCGGAGTTCGGCGATGAAACTAGTTGAACAATCCGCCGAAACAGCGTCTTTGCGTGACAAAGCCACGTTGACCACCTCCAAAACAGGAAACTATCGTGTTGAAGGTGGCAACGACCTCAGGGCATAGTCTCCTCGCGCGCCATCCTGAAAGGTCCCGTGGCGCGGCTAAAAAAGGTCCAAAAGGAGATTATACGACAGGCGTTACAAATAGGACAACTCTTTAGACGGTTTGCGCTTGCGATTCGCTCTTGCGGGCGACGTCAATGATGTAAACCACGGCTTCGCCTTCGGCAATGCGCCAGGCGGCAAATAAAGCCCAGCCGCGGGAGCCATCTTGCCACAGGTATTGGCGTTCGTAAGGAACGGCGCGGCCGGTGGCCCGCAACTCGGTTAGCGCTTGACGAGACGCTTCCAGCCACTCGGGAGGAGTGATGGAATCCCAGTTGATCTTGCCGGCGTCAAGATCTTCGCGCGTGCAGCCGGTCATGCGAAAAAAGGCGCTGTTGGCGGAGGTGATAGCGCCATCGATCTTGAAGAAAACGATGCCCACTGTTTCGATTTCGGCAGCGCGGCGAAAGCGTTCGGCCTCAAGCAGTTTTTCTTCGGCGGCTTTGCGGGAAGTGACATCGACAAAGGTAATAACGGCGCCTTCGATGACATTTTCGAGCGTGCGATAGGGCCGGATGCCGAGGATATACCAGCTGCCGGCTTTTGTTTGGACCTCGGTTTCGGAGGGAACGAGCGTGTCGAGTACGGATTGCACCTCGTTTAACAGGTCGTCTCGACCGACCAGATTGGAGACGATATGAGCGAGCGGGCGGCCGATATCGGTGGGAATGAGGTTGATGACTTGGGTGATGGAGGGAGTGAAGCGCGCGATGCGCAATTGATGGTCGACAAAGAGGGTTCCCACGCCGGTGCCGGCTAACAGGTTGTTCATGTCGTTGTTGATGCGGGAAAGGTCGGAGACTTTCTGCTGCATCTCGGCATTGACAGTGGCCAGTTCCTCATTTACCGATTGCAGTTCCTCTTTGGATGTTTCGAGTTCCTCATTGGTGGACTGCATTTCTTCGTTGACCGATTGCATCTCCTCATTGGAAGACTTGAGCTCTTCGCTGGAGGTCTCCATCTCTTCGACAATGGTTTGAATATATTCGTCTTTGGCGCGGAGTTCGTTCTCCAATGCGGCGATGCGGGCCTGGGAAGAGACGATGCCCTTGGCTGATTTGGCGGCTTTGCCGCGTGGCGCCGCTTCGTTTGAGGGCTTCTCCTCGAGCGTCACGACATAGAGGTCGGGGGCGGAGGAAAGAGCGGTAGGAATGACGGTGACATTGGCGCTGATGAAGCTGCCGTTTGTTTTAATTCGCAGCCCATCGGCATGCGCGATCTCCTTCTTAGCTACGGCGTGATGAAGAGCGGAGGTGAGATCGCGGCGCAACCCTTCACGCGCCATGGTCAGAATGTTGGAACCGGCGTCACCGGGCGCGGGTTCGAGGTAGTTGCCGGTGCGGCCATGAAAATAGAGAATCTCGCCGTGCCCGTTTACCAGGACGGCGGCGTGACTGAAGTGGCGCAGTAAGGTCTGGTAAGTCACTTCGCGAACGTTGAGTTTTGCCTCGTGGTTGTTGGCGTCGCCTGCCGAAGCAAGGGAAGCGCGGGGGTCAAGGGAGATAGCGCTTACCGCGGCCATCGGCGGCCGGGCAATACCGGTTACCTCATCCTTGCGAACGTACAATCTGGCTTTACGGTCGAGGGCATCGAAGAGCCAGGGTTGATCGCCAATGGTTTCGGAATTTCCGAGGAACAAGATGCCACCCGGGTTGAGCGCGTAATGGAACAAGGGCAGCAAGCGCTTTTGCAAATCGGCGTTGAGGTAGATGAGCAGATTGCGGCAGCTCACGAGGCCGAGTCTCGAGAAGGGCGGATCTTTGAGGACATCCTGTTCGGAAAAGATGAGCAGATCGCGAATGGTTTTATGGATGCGGTAGGAGCCGGCTGAATCCTGGGTAAAAAAGCGCGTGAGACGCTCGGGGGAAACATCGGCGGCGATGCTGGCAGGAAAGACGCCAGCGCGGGCCTGGTCGGTCGCCTGGCGGTCGATATCGGTGGCGAAGATCTGGACCTTGTAGGCCTGGAGCAGCCTTTCGAGATGCTCTTGAATGAGGATAGCAATGGAATAAGCTTCCTCGCCGGTGGAGCAACCGCAAACCCAGACGCGAATCGCTCCGCCCGGAGGCACACCTTCAAAGAGGCGCGGAATGCCCATGGTTTGGAGAGCGGCAAAGGCGTCGGGATCGCGGAAGAAATTGGTGACGCCGATGAGCAGATCGCGAAAGAGGGCGTTGGCTTCGCCGGCATCCTGCTGCATGAACCGGAGATAGTCGGAGGAGTGCTCGATTTGATGGAGGGCCATGCGGCGTTCGACGCGGCGGTTGAGGGTGTTCTCTTTGTACTGGGAGAAGTCATGGCCGGTTCTGGCGCGTAAGAGCACACAAATTTTGGCGAGAGTGTCTTCCGCCTTTTGCGGCGGGCTGCTGGGCGGTTTGACTTTCTTGCTGAAAATCTGGTTGACGTAGGCGATCAAATTCTCGGGCATCTTGGCCGGCGGCAGAATGTAATCAACCAAGCCGGTGGCGATGGCGCTGCGGGGCATGCTGTCGAATTCAGTGGTTTCGGGCGTTTGCACCATAGCCATGCCCCCTTCCGCTTTCACCGCGCGCACACCCAATGTGCCGTCGCTGCCGGTACCGGACAGAACAATGCAGATGGCGCCGTCACGCTGATCGGCGGCGAGGGAGCGAAAGAAGAAATCGATGGGCAGGCGGATGCCGCGGGGGGTGGTGGGCTCGAACAGCTGGAGTTTGCCGCGCAGCAGAGCCATGTCGCGGTTAGGAGGAATGATATAGGCGCAGCTGGGTTTCACCTCCATACCGTCTTCGACTTCGTACACTTGCATGCGGGTGTAGCGCTTGATGAGTTCGGTCAAAATGCTGCGGTGATCAGGAGCGAGGTGCTGGACCAGAACGAAGGCGATGCCTTTTTCGGTGGTAGGCGGCATGGCGGTGAGGAAGGATTCGAAGGCGGCGAGACCGCCGGCGGAAGCGCCGATGCCCACGATGGGGAAGTTTTTGGGTGGCGAAAGATCGATAGGGAGGGGCGGAGCGGCGTCGGGCGGTTGAGGCGTGGGGGCGCTGAGTTTCTTGGCGGATTTCCGGGGAGCTTCCGGCAAGCGCCGATCAGCGTTTTTCCAAGGAACACGGGCAACACGGGACCGTTGAGGCCGCTCGAATTCCGGAGTTTGTTTTGCGGCACGAACGTGCCCTTTGCGCTTATTAGCCATTTCCCGCCTCCTGGCTCTCTGCCAATTAGCACTAAGGATACAACCAATGGCTGCCGCAGCAAAGCAGGAAAACGCGCTCAGCGTTGCTTCGTCCTCGATCTCGCGCGCCAGCAGAGATCAGTTGAAAGTTGGCGCGGTCAGGCTGACGCCGCTTGGTGCTTTTCGACGCTGACCGGGGATGTGGTGCTCAGAATGCTGCGCGCTTGCTCGAGTTCCGCAGCGGCGCCATGCACGACCAGGACGAACTTACCGGCGGTGATTTCCGCCTCATACTTGAGGGCGCTATCTTTTGGGATGCCGAGGCTGACTAAACCCGCCGTCAGTGCCGAGAGACCTCCGACGACCACGGCCGATTCCAAGGCGCCAATGAGAGCCGCCAAGAAGGGACCGGCTACCAAAACGGGGCCGATGCCGGGAATCAGAAAAAAGCCGGCTCCAAACAGCAATCCCCAGATGCCGCCCCAGAACGCTCCCAGGCCGCCCCAAGACTTCATGCGATCGCCTGTGCTGTAATAGCCGACGACCTTTTCTTCGGTATGGTAATCCTTGCCGACGATGGAAATTTTCTTGATATCGAAAGAGGCAGAGCTCAATTTTGCCACCGCCTGCTCGGCTTGAGTGTGGCTTTCATAGACGGCGACGACGTTGTCCTGATCGTTCATAGGTTCTCCTTTTTTACGTCTTGGTTTAATGGCCCGGCTCGGGCAAGCAAGACTTTCTCATCACATTAGCGCGTTTTTGTGAACCGGCGATGAAGCGGTCGGTGAAAGCCGAGGGGTAATGCAGTGGAGCATGGCGGAAAGCAGGTGGCCGCCAGAGCTAGAGACTGCGCCGTGTAAACAATGCGGTGCCCGGAGTGGTGCCACCTGGCGTGAGCTATGAGTCCGCCTTCACCTGAAAAAGATCTGCCCGCATAAATCGCCTTGCAGATCCGCCATACGAGCATCAGGGGTGCATGCCGTATTCTAAGGCGGTCAATTGCTCATCTAACTGTTGGATCGCGGCGGGATCGTCTTGCGCCAGAACTTCCAGAGGGGTCCGGTCACCCAGCGCCGCATTGGGCTTCTGCAACCAAGCCAGCGAATTCTCTTTCCCGTCAAGTGCCACCGTAGCGTGAGCAACGATTTCAGCAATCCTGAGAGCGGCTGGGTTTACTGCCATGTTTGTCATGGGCGTTCTTCCTTTCCAGTGTAACCAAGATTAAGCTGGCCCATCGAGGCCTCTCCCAAACCGTTGATGATGGGCGATGTGCTCGGCGGAAGCGCATTCTCCTTACAGAATCGCCATGCTTCGCGTGCGACAACCGGCGGAGTGTCCGTCCTAGTGTGAATGCACTTAAATACCCCAATGTTAAAAGTGCTATTCCTTCAACAACTGGCGCGCAATCACCAGCCGTTGAATCTCGCTGGTGCCTTCGCCAATGGTACAGAGCTTGACATCGCGGTAGAATTTCTCCACCGGATAGTCTTTGATGAAGCCATAGCCGCCGTGTATCTGTAAGGCTTGATCGGCAGCTTTGACGGCCATTTCGGAAGCGAACAGTTTGGCCATGGCGGATTCTTTGGTCACGCGCTTGCCCTGATCTTTACGGGCGCCGGCGCAGTACACCAGCCAGCGAGCTGCTTCAATATCGGTGGCCATATTGGAGAGCTTGTCTTGAATCGCCTGGAACTCGGAAATGGAGCGGCCAAATTGCTTGCGATGTTTCGAATACTTGAGCGCTGCGTCAAAGGCGCCTTGGGCGATGCCGAGTGAGAGCGCGGCGATGGAAATGCGTCCGCCATCGAGAATGCGCAGGCTATCGACGAAGCCTTCGCCCTGCTTGCCGAGAAGCTGCGTTGCGGCGAGTTTACAATCGGTGAAAAGCACTTCCCCTGTAGCGCTGGCGCGCATGCCAAGCTTGTTCTCTTTCTTGCCGACGCGGAATCCGGGAAAGTCTTTTTCCAGAATAAAGGCGCTGATGCCGTGCTGAGACGCGCCGCGGTCGGTAACGGCCATCGCCACGCAAACGTCGGCATACTGCGCATTGGTGGTGAAAGTTTTTCCACCATTGAGCAGCCATTCGCCATCCTTTAACACGGCAGTGGAGCGGGTGCCTGCGGCGTCGGAACCAGCCTCCGGTTCGGTCAGCGACCAGCAGCCGATCCATTCACCGGTGGCGAGCTTTGGAATGTATTTCCGGCGTTGCTCCTCGTTACCCGCCAGATAGATGTGATTGGTGCAAAGAGAATTGTGAGCGGCGATGATGAGGGCGACGCTAGGGTCGACGCGGGCGAGTTCTTCAATGATGATGGAATACTCGATATAGCCAAATCCGGCCCCACCGAGATCCTCGGGGAAGATGGCGCCCATGAGGCCGAGTTGACCCGCTTTTTTGATGGCATCGAGCGGGAAGATCTGATTTTCGTCCCAGTGAAGGACGTGAGGAGCAAGTTCGGCTTCAGCGAAATCGCGAATGGATTTACGGAGCTGGATTTGCTCGGCGGAGTATTCGAAGTCCATAATAGTCATTCGCCCTGTTCTGCCGGTTGAAGCAAATGGAGCGATGCCGGCAGAAAGCGCAGAAGTGCGGTCCGGCGCATACTGGAGGCTGTGGCCAGCTTAGCATCCGCCGAGCTAAGGGCATTCGGTTTCGAGAAAAGTTAGTCTAGACGATAGGTTCTAATGCAATCAGTTATCCCCTCCTCGGTGAGGGATCTTACTACAGTTCTAAAAGAGGCTTCTGCCGAGGAACAGACGATTGAAATTGCAGGAAACAATTCAAAGCGGCTGATGGGCGGCCCGACGACGCCTGCGGAGACAAAAGTAAATACCAGCGGCTTACGGCGCGTACTGAAATATGAGCCAAACGATCTTACAATTAGCGTCGAAGCGGGCATGCCATTCGCTGACCTGCAAGCGCTGCTCGCCAAGAACCGGCAGATGGTGGCGTTAGATCCGCCGTTTTTCGCTAAGGCGACAGTGGGTGGGGTGATAGCGACGAATTCGAGCGGACCGATGCGCCGTTACTATGGCACAGCGCGCGACCAAGTCATTGGGATGAAATTCGTGACACTGGCGGGCAAGCAGGTGAGCACGGGTGGAATGGTCGTAAAAAACGTGGCTGGGTTGGACATGGGCAAGTTGATGATTGGCAGCTTTGGCACGCTGGCGGTTATCACGAGCGTGAATTTCCGGCTGCATCCGATGCCGGAACAAACCCATACGTTTGTGTTTTCGTTTGACGATGTGGAACAGCTGATGGAAAAGCGCAGTTCCATTCTGTATAGTGTGCTGCGGCCCATATCGTTAGACATCATTTCGCCGCCGGCGGCGACACGCTTGGGATTACGGGGGCATGTGCTGGCGATGCGGGCGGGAGGCAGCGCTAACGTGCTGGCACGCTACGAGCGCGAATTGCAGGGCGCGGCGCGCATGACCGGGGCCGAAGACACGATCTTTTGGACACAGATTCGCGAATTTTCCGGCGATTTTCTAAGGCGCCAGCCCAATGGCATCGTACTGCGCGTTTCGACCAAGATCAGCGAACTGGCGGCCGTCTTACGGTTAGTATCGGGGGCCTGTATTTGCCGCGCGGCGTCGGGAATCGCCTATGTATACCTGAATTCGTGGCAAGGCGTGACGGCTTTGTGGCGCGCGGCGGCCGATAATGGCTGGAGCGTGGTGGTGGAGTTCGCGCCACTGGAAACACGCATCAATAGAGAATTGTGGCTCTTGGGCTCGACAAAAGAGTCTGCCGAAGCGTTTGCAATGATGAAGAAGGTAAAGAAAATGTTCGACCCTGGAATGCTTCTCAATCGTTCGCGGTTGTATGGACGAATTTAGAATACTGTCGGCTCTAGCCGAAGAACGAAATGGCAACGGGCCGCAGCGGGCCGATCTGGATAAATGCGTACATTGTGGATTATGCCTTAATGCCTGCCCGACCTATCGCGAATTAGGCGTGGAGATGGATTCCCCGCGGGGCCGCATCTACCAAATGAACCAAGTGGCGCAGGGCGCGCCGATTTCCGAGTCTTACATTCGGCACATGGACTTATGCCTGGCTTGCCGGGCCTGCGAAACGGCTTGCCCTTCGGGCGTGCCGTACGGACGCTTGATTGAGGCGGCTCGCGAGGAGATTCTGCCCCACCGTAAGCTTTCGCGAAGAGCGGCGCGCTACCAGCGTTTTTTCTTCGATAGACTGTTGCCCTCGCGACCGGCGTTGCAAGTGGCGGGAGCGTTCCTATATCTGTATCAGATATCCGGTTTACAGAAGCTGATGCGGCTTACCGGTGGACTCAAGCTGCTTGGGAAGAATTTGGCCAATCTCGAACTGCTGGCGCCGAGCGCGGAGATTCCTTTCTTTTACTCGAAGATCGGCAAGACCTTTCCGGCCCTAGGCGAAAGGCGCTTTCGGGTGGCTTTTGTGGCCGGGTGCATTGCCAATGTCACGTTTGCCCGTTTGAACGAAGCGACGGTACGAGTTTTGCAAAGGAATGGCTGCGATGTTATCATTCCCCCCGCGCAGGGCTGCTGCGGAGCGCTGCATCTGCACACTGGCATGGCCGATCATGCCAAAGCGTTAGCGCGCAATAACGTGGATGCGTTTGTGCCGGAGGAGTACGACGCCATTTTAACGAATGCCGCCGGCTGTGGCTCAACCCTCAAAGAGTATGGCCATCTATTGGGCGCCGATTACGATTATGCGGAACCGGCACAGCGCTTTTCGGAAAAAGTGCAGGACGTAACTGAGTTCCTGGCCGGGGTAGAACTGAACGATCAAATGGGCACGCTGGAGGCTGTCGTCACTTACCAGGATTCCTGCCATCTGGCGCATGGACAAAAGATCAAGGACGCGCCGCGCAAGCTGTTGCAATCCATTCCGGGCTTGGACTATCGTGAGATGCCGCAAGCCGATATTTGCTGCGGTAGCGCGGGTATCTACAACGTGGTGGAGAACGAAATGTCTATGCAGATCCTGCGGCACAAGATGGAACTTGTGAAAGGGACGGAGGCTAGCATTGTGGCCACCGCGAATCCCGGCTGCATGCTGCAGTTGCAAGGCGGCGTCAGACTGTTCGGCAAGAATCAGCGTGTCATGCACGTGGTGCAGGTTTTAGATGAGGCTTATCAAAACTATATGATGGCGCTGGTGAAGAAGAAAAAACTGGCCAAGGCGGCGGCTAAGAGACGCCCGTCTTAACGGTGGCGGCCAAGTGCAGCGCTTGGAGAAAATCGCGAACCGTCAGTTCGGCATTTTGTTGCGCTTGCTGCAGGATTCCCATATTAAGCGCTGCCGACTTAACGTCTGCGAGAGCTTGTTGCCGGGCCTTGTGTTCCAAATCCGGGTCGTAACCGACCCAGGGCGTCCACCAGGTAATGCGGCGATCCCAAACCTTGGTATATTTTTCGTCAAGGAAAACGTTGATGATTTGCGCAGCCGGCAACAGCACAATCACGGAATGCGGGTCTGAAAAGTGAACGTTAGCCGAATCAAAATGCGCGAGATCGACTCCAGCCTGCACTTCACCTTGGACCATGAGCAGAAGAGATTCCTCGCCGAGCGGTTCCTTGGGCTCCTTAATACCGACGACGCGCTGAATGCTGTAGCGAACAGTGATGATCTGGTTGAGCCGCTGAATCTCGGCAATGACTGCAGGTGAATCGGCCTTTTCGAGCCCAAGCGCGCGCTTGAGACGCGGTCCAAAAAGAATGCCGGAGAGCAGCGCTAGCGACGCCAGGCAAACGATTAAGGAAACGCGCAACGCACTCATCGGCCAACCCCTTCAGAAATCTTGTCGATCCAATCAAGACAGATGTTATCCAACCAGAAGCGTGGCCGCGCGCGGGAAAGAAAGCCAAGGTGGCCGCCGTGCCGCGGTGTCAAAAGCGTCAGCGCTTCATTCTGCGCAAACGCCTCATGCCGGTAGATTTCGAATGGAACGAGGGGATCGTCTTGCGCCGTGATGGCCAATGTGGGAATGCGGATCGCGCTCAGAAAGTTATTGGCGGATTGAGTCGCGTAATAGTTGGCGGCGGTACCAAATCCAAATAATGGCGCGGTAAACGTATCGTCAAAGGTCCAGATGGAGTTAACTTTAGCAAGATCAGCGGTATTGTAGATCCCCGGTGAGAGCGCGTTCTTACGTTTGATTCGATCGGACAACCTGCTTACGAAACGGCGCGCATAGACGAGGTTGAGGGGCCGATCGATGGCCCGGACGCAGGTGGCCAGATCAATGGGAGCGGATATGGCACAGAACCCAGATAGCAGAGCGGAAGCGCCTAACTCGCCGGCTAGCTTTAACGCGACATTTGCGCCCAGCGAGAACCCGACAAGGAAGCGCGGGCCTAACCCACGGGAGGCGAGGCGTTCGCAGACGAAGCGGGGATCGCTGGTGAGGCCGGAGTGATACATGGTCTCAGAAAGCGCCTCGGTGCCGCCACAGGTGCGCATATTGAGCCTATGAACACCATAACCGCGCTCCAGGGCTTGCTGCGCGAAGCTGGCGATGTAACCGGCATCGGCCGAGCCTTCCAATCCGTGGAGGAAAACGATTTGACCGCGCGCGGCGGAAGCCGGTTGGTGTTCATAAGCGACCACTGAGATGCGCGAATTAATGGTGTATTGAACTTGCACGGCCGGAAAGCGCACCCGGTCAATTTCACGCGGCCAGAAATTACCGGCAATGGTGAGCAGATGAGGATTGCGGAGAAGAGGGTGGAAGGGCGCGGACAAATCCGATTGTAACGGCCGAAAAAAGGCGGCCGGGCGGTTAGCACCCGGCCTGCATAGTAGGAGGATAAAGGACTACTGAATACGTTCGCTTTTACGGCTGAGATCTTCAGAAAGGATGATGGCTTCGGCGAGTTCACGCATGGGGCGGCGTAAACGCCGGCTTTCATTGCGAAGCCGCAGATAAGCTTCTTCTTCCGTCAGCGTGTGCCGCTGCTGTAAAATTCCTTTGGCGCGCTCGACCAGTTTGCGCGTTTCCAACTGGCGGCGCATTTCCGCCGTCTCTTCGATGAGGCGGGCGTTTTCTTCGGCCAAGTAACTCTTCATGATGGCGCCCCCCATCTGCTCACCGACAAACGTCAGCAAAGAAATTTCATCGGCCGTATGCGCATGCGGCTCGCGGTGGTGAACGTTAATGACGCCAATGACTTCGCCACCACTTAGCAGTGGTACTGACAAAAACGCCTCATACGTATCCTCTACCAGGGCCTGGAAGCGTTTAAAGCGGCTATCAGCCGCCGCGTTGGAAGCCAATGCCACAACTGAATGATGCTCAACGACCCAACCGGTAACACCCTCGCCAACCTTTAGCCGAATGTTACCAAGGTCGGTCTGGTGCGGAACTTGCGAAGCTCGCAACACAATTTCGTTCGTCTCGCGTTCAATCAGGTAAACCAAGCAGGCATCGCAGTCGGTTACCTGAACGGTCAATCCCACGATTTCGCCGAGCATCTCGTCCAGCGAAAGCTCGGAACTCACAATATTGCTCACCCTATGAAGCAAACCAACAAGGGTAGGGGGTGGTTCCATATGACTCAGTGTCGCCATATCCGAGATTAGAACGTATTCGCCTTTTGTCGCCAATCAAAATAATTGATCTGGCTCATGCTCTCGCAAAGCTCTGATTTGATGAAGGTTCCAGCCCATTCAGTGCAGCTGAAAGGCACCTCTCCCACCACTCAGAGGTGTAATACTTGCTCTTGCTGCTGGCCGGTAACGGTGGCAAACCCTTCGCCTACGTAAACATTGACCTCGGAACGAATGCCAAATTCAGGCAGATAGATGCCAGGTTCGATGGAGAAACAGCTGCCCGCGAGAATGCGGCGCTCGTCATGCGACTCAAGATTGTCCATATTGGCCCCGGTGCCGTGCACTTCCGTGCCGATGCTGTGACCGGTGCGATGGAAGAAGTATTGGGCATAACCGCGCTCTTCGATGAGGCCGCGCACGGCATCGTCCACTTGGAAGCCAGCGATGGACGAGTGCTGGCTTATGCTGTCGATGACAAACTGTGATCCACGTTGGCGGGCGTCACGAACTACTTCAAAGACTTTGTTTACGGCCTCCGGAATAGCTTCACCGCAGAAACCGGTCCAGGTAATGTCGTAATAAACTGCGCCGGGCTGAGTCAGCTTGGCCCAAAGATCGATGAGCAAGACGTCGCCGGCTTGAATGTGTGTCGTCCGTTCGCAAGTTGGTTCGTAATGAGGATCGGACGCGTTCGCGTTGACGGCAACGATGGGGCCATGATCGCACTGAAGACCGTAATGTGAGAATTTCGCCGCGAATGAACTGCTGAAGTTCGTACTCAGTCAGCGCCTTCTTTGATCGCAGATGGTGCGAGACGAGATCGAAAGCTTCGCGAAGAACTTTATCGACCAATTTGCCAGCTTCGACGTGAAGCTGATACTGCGCCTCACTCAAGCGCGATTCGAACTCCTGAACGAGATCGGCAGAGGTAACGATTTCGACGCCGGTGCCGCGCACCAATTCAATAGTGCCCGCATCAACCAGCGAGACGTAGGGTATGGCGCAGTTGGCAGAATACTGCATAGCAATCCGCTTTGCGCCATTGAGCAAGAGATGAAGTTTTTGCTGTTGCTCGGGCCAACTGGAATAGCGATCCTTGGCGCCGGGAAGCGAATCAAGGGCGCCGCTTTCGATGCGATGCACCAGCTTGCGCGGTTCACCATCCGCACGCAAAAAATAATACCAGCGGCGCGAGGGCTGCAAGTCGTCGGGAAGACCCAGAATGCGATAGGCGAGGGGATCGCGGCGATGGTGGTCAAAGAAGAGCCAACCGTCGAGGTTTGCCTCGCGGAGAGAAGCTTGGATCAATTCAAGTTGCATCTGTTTGGATTTTAGTGGCATCGAGCGCCGAAAGTTGCTCGGCCGAGGGTGGAGGCGTTAGCAAACTGACGGCAATGAGGCTGCATACGGAAGCGGCCAAAGCTGGATAAACAGCGTCAATACTGCCGATCGCGCTTTTGACTGCAAGCGACCCGTATTGCTGGAACAATTGCCAAGCCACAGTAACAATGGTTCCCAAAATAATGGACGAAACAGCGCCGGCGGTGGTGCTGCGACGCCAAAAGAAAACCGCCATTACCGACGGTGTGACAGCCGCGCCATAGACCGTGTACGCATACAGCGATGCCTTTAAGACCGATTCGAACTGAGAGGCTTGCAGAACGGCGAAGAGGCCCAAGAGGATGACGATCAGCCGTGAAACGATCATAATGCGCGCGGGCGAAGCGTGTTTATCGATAAAGCGCTGATAGACGTCGTGGATCAGATTGGTAGAGGGCGAGAAGAGATAGTTATTGGCGGTAGAAATCACTTTGGCGAAGACGCCACCCACAAGAATGGCGCCGAGCAAAGGAGGCAATGCCTGTTTTGCCGTGAGAGCAATAATCTCGCGTGGGCGGTCGGTATGAAGCTTCGAACTGGCGACAACGGCGAGAGTGATGAGGAGAGTTTCAAGGGTGATTGTGCCAATGATCCAACCCACGACAGACTTGCGCGCGTCGCTTTCCGATTTGGCGGAAAAGAACTTCTGATACATACCCTGATTGCCGATGAGCAGCAGGGTGGTGGGCAGCATGAGGCCGATGGCGCCGTGCCAATCATAATCGCCCAGCACTTGGAAATGACTGGTGGGAAGATTTGCTTTTACAAAGCTCCACCCACCGGTATCGTGAAGCAGAACCGGCACCGCCACTATCATTGTGAGGGTGACGGCCGAACCGATCACGAGATCAAGATAAGCGATGGAAGCCATGCCGGCCATTGCCGTGAAGAAAATTACGAACAACGCCATAATCCACAAGCCCAGCTCTCGCGAAATGCTTGGGAAAATCAAATGTAAGATATCGCCGCCGCCAATGAATTGATAGCTGGTGATGACCACGTAAGAAATAACGATGGCGATGGTGGCCAGCACGCGAGCAGCCGAGTTGTAGCGCGCCTCCAGCAAATCGGGGACGGTGAACTGCGCAAAATGGCGGGCGCGACCTGCGATAGCGGCAATTAACAGAAGGCCGAGCCAGCCGCCAGCCGGTTGCCAGAGTGCGGCGAATCCATGTTTGTAGGCATTTTCAGAGCCTCCCAGAAGGCTGCCTGCGCCGATCCAGGAAGACAATAATGTAAAAACGAGGACCGGCCAGCTCAGCTTCCGGCCGGCAACCATGAAATCAGTCTGCGTCTTTACCTGGGTGAACTTGTAAACGGTTATGCTTACCAACACGACAACCACAAACGAGAGGGTGATGACATAGATCATGAATGGACCATAGTATCCAGTCCACTGCTAACCTTGCATAGAACTGTTGGTTGAGTTTACGAAGGGAGGCGGCGGATAGCCGATCAGGCAGTATTGATCTAACGCAAACAAAACTACGGTTTCAAGCCCCTGCGACTGGGCAATATCGACTTCCTTGAGCCAAGCGCTCCAGGCGTCGCTAATTCCCACAAGATGAGCGCGCTGCGGATTCGTAAAACCTTTCACGGCGCTGGTGTTCATGGACATGGTGCAGTTCACCAAGTCATAGCCACTCGTGAAGCCGAAGCTTTCTGTTTTGAGGCAGGTTAGGTTTTGCGGTGTCCAATCGTTGGACGGGTAGTTGATGAGACTGTTAAACGCGGTGTTGTTGGTGTCGGTGGGATAGAGCACCTCAAAGCGGCATCCAGGATAGGCCTTCTGGAGAGAAGTCCGGATGGCATATGTGTAAGCACCGATCAGCATCGGCAGGAATGCCACTTCATTGGGATAGGAAGCAGGGTCGACCGTGTTGTTGAGAATCTCCTGCATCGGCACGCCGTAAGTGGCAGTGAACTGCTGCTGAGTGTAGGCATCGTAGAATGGCATGCTGACGCCCCACGTCGAAAAGTACCACCATTGCACTTCGCCCGATTGGAGATAAGGGACAAGGCCGGCGGCACTTTGCAGGGCGGCGATATCAAGGTAGACCTGAGTCCAATAGGAAACACAAGTAGGCGAAAAATTTGTTTGGATCGACGGGGTGGGAAGAACCACTGGTGTGCCGTCGAAATAGTCTTGAGCAATACCCACGGCGGACGAGGGATCGCCATTCCCCAATTCAGTGCTGAATGAGGCTACGAGATCCATACCGTAACCCTGGATGGCCGCAAAGTAAGCAGCGTGCCAGTCTCGTGCGGCACGGTTTAGGCGGGGAACGGCTGTGAGGTCGGTCCGCCAGAAGCTAGCAGCTGACACCAACGTGTCATTCAATCCACCATTATCGGAAGCCAACGTGTATGGGGTGCCGTCGATACCGCCGCTCAGGATGTTTGCAGGAGCATTCACTGCAAAGTAAGGACTGCTGGAGGTTAATTCGAACGCGACGCCGTTGCCCAGTGTTCCCATTGAGCGGGCAGTTAAAGTCAAATTGGCGCCATTCGCGCTCGCCCAAACCAGATTGGTTCCAACGTTAATCAACGCCGCAATAGCTTGCGCGACAGTCGAGCTATCGTCATCCGGCAGAACTAAGTGGCTGATTGTGGTAACTGTGCTTGGAGTGCTGAGTGAGGACAGGTCAGCGGCCAAGCCGAATTGTATGTACGGGCTGCTTGCCGCGGATGACAACTCCATTTGGACGGTTAGTGTCGCATACTCGGTACCGGTGCGAACAATTTCATAAAACCAAAGCGCCCCTACATAATGATTCACGCGGCCTGTGAACCCGAGTTTATTGATTAACCAGGCGGTTCGTTCGGCAGGCAAGGATTGGGAATGATAAGTGTCCCAGTCGGTCGCTAACGCTAGTTGGCCATTCGGGGTGAAATCCGGCAAATTGTTGCTAGGATACGCGATTTCCAGAAAATCGAAATACAGCGTTTGGCTTCCGTCTTGCGCCCCGTCGTGGGAGATAGTGACGCGATGGTCGCCAGCGGCGATGGTGCCAAGCGGGTAGCGAACTAGCACATCTTCGCCGGGAAGCGTCAGTAAAGCTTGTTGGGGAGAGCCGTCATCGATCGTGATGTTGATAATCGGCGCGGCGGCAGTTCGCCGTAATCCTAGATACAGTTGATGGGGAGTTGCTTCCGTGTACGGAATGGTACAGCTATCGCCAGCTTCGCTTGTGTAATGAATCTTACTACCTGAGAAATTCCCCTTTTCCATTTGCCACGCGCCGGTAAATGTAACTCCTGAATCTGTATCTTCGATGCGGCGGCTTCCGGGACCCGCCACACTATAGAGTTGATTTGCGCCAGTCACCGACCAATTCGATACAGTCACTTGAAACTCGGTCTGAGAGAATTCGCCAGGCTGCATGTCGGCGGCCCAGGTCCAACGTACTTTTCTAACGTTGGTTGTAGGCACGGTCTGAGGCGTGCTATCGTCGTCTGTCGTTCCGGATAAATTTCCAAAGTCAAGAGTCACCGCATACTGGCCAGGAAAACTTCCGCCTGAAAAAACAGCGGCTGGATCTTGCCAGACGGGAACGCTATTTTCAGAGAAGCCATACATGGTGATGCGATTGCCATTAGATCCCTGAAGGCTGCCATTCGCGGTAGATGCACTACATGTGACGGTGACCGAATCACCATTAGAGACCGCTGTGAAGTCCGTGCTGAAATCGTTAATCGCGGTAGCGATGCCAGCGGCGATATCGGAAAGCTGATCGCCGCTCAAAACCGCATAGTAATAATGTTCTTCTAAGAAGGCTAGACCGACTCGTTGGCCGACGGCGGGAGAGGCAATCAGAGTCATAACGGCAGATGCGGGCTGCGCTGATCCCGAGACAGGAACGGCGCTGTCGGCTAGATCGACGTAGTAAACGGTATCGCTTCCATCCGCTCCCGTTACCCAGAGTCGTAGCTTGTCCCAGGAAACTACCGGAAAAAGATTCGATTCAAAAGGAATACAGCCCGTGCGCTGCTCTTGGTAGCTTAACGTGAGGCCGCTAAGATCGCCGTCGGGCAGATTCCGCAAGGAAGGATGTTCGAACACATTGTCTTTATTCCATTCGACGACGGCCCAGTCAAACTGCTGGCGCCATTTTCCGGAAAGAACAAATCCGCTGCTAGTCGCTGAACTTAGCGCTGCGATGGCGGACGGCGTGAGAAAGTATGCCTGAAGGTCGTGATTCGGGCATAGTTTTGTGAGTTGCTCGGCCATGATATCTAGAACCTTATGGTTACTGTGAGATCCCGCCCGGGACTAATCCCTGTCGTCGAAGTGGAGGTCAGACCGTTTAGGGCAATGTCGATAGTCAAGAGCGCGTCTTCGAGAAGCGGGGCAAAGTTTACGCCCTCCACGATGGCAGAGGCCGAGTCGCCCGAAGGTATTGTCAATGTGTTGCCGTACAGAACACCATTCTGCAAAACTGTAACCACTATGTCGTAGCCGCTTGCCGCCTGGTTCAAGGTGGCGCGCATATCGCGGATGGCGTGAGTAGCCTGGACCAAGAGGGGCGGTGCGGCGTTTTGCTGAGTCGCCAGATAACCGTTAACTTGGAGAGAAAACTGACCGCCAGAGAGGGTCCTCAACAAGCTACTCTCGGGCGGCACGCCAGCATATGATTGCTGGAGGGCTTGACTTTTACCGAAAGCGTTATTCACGAAAAATTCCGCGGCGATAATCCGCACGTCGGGCAACGCGACAGTATGAATGTAGTTGGAAGACGAAGCATTTTCAAAGAATCCTGGAGCAAACGGCACAATGATTGTGGAGTCATCAAGCAAAAGAAAGGCATCACCGGCGGAGTGTGCGACCGCGGTAGACCCAAGCTCACCGCGAGTGACGAGATAGGCGTTTCCCGCCGCATTCGCCGCTGAGAAGAAAACTACTTCTGAACCGCTGTCTGAACCAATTTGGATTGCCTGGCCAGAATACGGCAGATTGGGCGGCATTTGATTCAGAAGGATTGTGGTGGATACCGAGTCGACACCGGCGGCTAGCGCGTAGGGACTGGGCGTGTTCAGTTCGTTCCAGTGGAAGAGTTGAAGGGTGCCGCTGGTAACAGAATGAGTATTTGAGGTATCTCCGAAACCAACCTGCGTCAGGGCCAGGTTACCGGCACCGATGGCTGAGAGCACGAAATTCGGCACACCGGCCATTCCGTAATCCGGATTGCCATCGCCCAGCGCCCAACGTGTGATGGGGCATAGGGCGGAACTTGCTTCCTGGTTGTTCACGTTAGCGCTGCGGCCCGAGATTTCAATCACCTCACCCACCGCGTAAGCAATTTCGAACGTTACCGGGCTACTGTTTGAAACGGCTGCGAAGATCCAGGTGGACTCGACAATCACGAATTCACTCGTCGAATCGGGAATGATTGACCACTGAGGTGAAATTGTTAACGTCGTCTGGTCGTTCGAGGAAATCGAAAGCTCCTGACCTTGGCCAGTTCCGCTGATGATGCGCGCCAGGAAGCCAACGTATGCTCCTGCTGTTGCACCCATATCTGCGCAAGCGATCGTTGTTGCCGAAGATGCGGTTACCTGATATGGGCCGGCGTATTCATAGCGGTAGTAGAAGTTTGCGTGATCGAAGCTTGCATCCGGTGGGCCGATGGACATGATCGGCAAACCTATATCGAGAAAGCTAGCGGCTAGTGGGGCGTTCGAGGCAATCCGGTATAGCACCTGGGGATTGAGGCCACGATACATGTGAAAGGTAGCACTGTTGGCAGGAAAACTAAGGCCGCTGAGCGTTACCGTATAGGTATTGGGGCCGGCAGGGAGGTTGATACTTGCGGTAAAAGATAGATCGCCTTCATTTCCAGCTGCATCGACGGCGCTGATGGCGTAGTAGTACGTGGACTCTCCTTCCAAGATTCCCCCGCTGTTTGCATAAGTGGGGGAGAGGCTAAGCACAGGAATACTAAGGGCGCTTAACGCCGGAGCGGATGGAACCGAAAAGCCCACTGTCAAGGTGTCTGTCGTCGTACCGTCGGTCTGCGCTTGAATCTCCTCGCTGATTTCAAAATCAAACGCTTCTATCTGGCCATCGACGTCAAGGATGGGAACCAATCCTATCAGGGGCCGAGGCACCTGTACTTGGCTCGCGGGTTGGCGGCCGGCGGCTAGGAGCGTCGTTATGCTGTCGCTGTACCAGTCGTCGTCGTGAATTTGCGCCTGAATGGTAACAAATTGATAGTTCATCGCCGGGGAGAGTTTAACCACACGAAAGGGAGTTCGCAATAACCCTTCCTTTGCATAGGTGACAGCTATGATGTCTCCGGGTCTGACCTTTAGGGCTCGAAAACTGGTTACGAAGTTAATATAGAGGTTGCCATCAATGGCTTTATCGAGCTGGCGCAGTAACACGCGCGTTGCCTGGCTATAATTTGTGATCCCCATGGCTGTTGATTGGCTGCTGATTTCGTAGCCAATCAAAGTGACATCTTCGGAATTTACCGTGGAGAGGCTATCTTGCTGATATTCGTTGAATTCGTCCTGAAATTCCACGTTCAGGCAGTTTGACGTTTCAGCCACGCTGTTCGAGGAAAGAAGCACAGTCGACCTGCCTTGTGGATCTCGGGCAATGCCTGAAAGTTGTCCAGGCACGTCGCTGAATTCATAGGCAGGGTAGCCTCCGTTCAGCAAAGAGCTATTGCTGCCGTCGGGGAGCGCGGGCTGTTGAACCGCGAGTGTCGTTTCGGGGAGTAATTCCAGCAAACCAGAGACTCCATAGCGGATCATTAAGCTGGACGCAACCCTGATACCTCGCACGATGACGGCGGCGCTCTGACGTTTTGTCAGCACTAGATTGCAACTGTACCGGGGCGCAAGGAATTGATTCCGTTTAAGTCGGTTACCGTGATCAAAGTGTCACAAAAGGCTGCCGAGGCAGCGAACGTTGCAAGATTCAGATCTGCCAGGCTCCAGCCACAACGCCTGAGGATATCTAGAATGACCCATCCCGGGTTATTGGAAAAGATGGTGGACTGAAAGCTACCGTCGCTGCCGAAGGTGTCCACCTGCATACCTTGCATGAGCACCTCCACATTGGGTGTTGCCTGACCTGTGCTGATACGGTTGGGCACAACGATCGACAAGGAAGCGATGCTGCCATGAGGGTCGCCTAGTGGGTTTCCCGACGAGTCCACCCAATCCAGATTGAAAGCGCCCTGCCGAGCTCCCGTGCTAACTACGTTGTACCAACCGGTGGCCGTCACATCCTGACCTGGCGACGGTAGTGGGATCTCAATGTCGTTGACCACCACTTTGAGAACGCTGCTAATTGGGCCTAACCCAAGAAGCGTCTCCATATGAGTCAGGTTTCCATCATTTCTAGCGAAGACCACCGGCGACTGTATCCAACCCGTTCCATAAACAACGGGGATCGCATCGTTGTACTTCGCTGTGTTATCGATAACTGCTGACAATTGCGAGGTAGTGGAACCAAAAGTGCGGACTTGAATAGCGGGTGGAACGAATTCCAATCCGCCAAAGCTAGCGGTGATATGCTGATTCGAATCGGCATTGAACATTCCCCGTTGTACGCACTGAGTGCGGGAATAGTCACAGGTAGTAAATGCTCCCTGGATGCCGTTTAGGTTGCCGACGCCTCCTGTGACATCGGCTGAGTACCCGCAACGATAGAAGCGGGAAAACCTTCCCGGGCTTCCCCCATTCAACGCTTCGGTGCGCTGCGCCAGTGTTGCCGGAAAGGTCCAGGGGCAGGAACGTTGGATGCGTGCGTCTGGAACGGGAATGCGCTGCAAGCTAAGTTTATTAGTGAAGCTCAGTGTCAGAAAGTCTTCACCGATTTGGTCGGGATCTCCGGCAATTCCTTGGAACAACACGGTACTTTCCGAAGTCACGGTAAGGCTAGGCAGGTCGACAAAGGCGAAATACGCCGTCAGCTGCGACCCTTTGAATCCAATGGCGGCATTTAACTGCGATAGCTCGGCATCGGCATTCGCTAACGTCAACGATAACTTGGTTAGACCGTCCATCGCGTCATCCGCACAGAGCTGCAAATCAAACAGATCATGCTTGAGCACCCGAGCCGAATAAGTATTGCCGCCAAACCGAAGCGTGTAAGTGCTCCAATATTGAGCATCTCCAGACGGCAGTACACACCGAAAGAACAACAACGGCGTGTCGGCTTCAGCTAATTGTTTGATTACATTTATGGTTGACATTCGCTAAGTCCTGACGCTTGTTTCGATACTGAAAGACGTTGAGAATAGATCGGGCGCGTCGGCTGTAAACACAAGTTCCCCTACCGCCCAATGCGTGTTGGTATAGACTCCGCCATTTGAAGTGGTTCCGGGATCCGAGTAGGTTGGACGGAAACGCGAAGGCGCAAACTGCGCTTCAACCTGCGGACCAAACAGCGACACACTCTGCCCCGGTGCTAGTTCGATTCCAACCGATAGACCTATGCCTGTATCGTTTAGAATTCCGCTCGATGAAATGCGCGACCACTTGGCTCCTACAGGAATGACGTTCGTCTGTTGGGCGGCAGCACTACTTCGTATGAGACTACAGGTTCCGCCGCCCGCTGAAGCGGCATAGACGGAAAAGCAGTATTGAAAGTTAACGGGTGCCGACGTCAATGTTTGGACAATCGTCTGGGGCGCGGAGCCACTGTTAGTGACGTAAAATGCCAGGGAGCCGCCCGTTGGATCGGGCATGTTTGGTTCAATCGTTACCTCAGGCTGAATAATCCAAGGAGACTGGGTCAAAAAGGCGCTGTTGGTGAGGAGATTGTCTGTCGGATCAAGAAATGTAAAGGCGCGGAAAGGCCCTCCGCAAGCTTCAAAGTGAGCCCAAAGCGCGGTCATATCGGTTGGCTGTAGAGCGACATAGGATAAGGTCCAGACGAGTTGACCGGTGCCTGGGTCTTGCGACACAATCATGCTTCCGTCGGCCAGTATGTTCTTGATGGTCCGGATTCTATGAGTCTTTCGAATGGGATATTGCGCGAGAGCTCCACTGCTCAATTGCGGAAATATAAGGCTACCCATTTGTTTCAACCACCCACAGTGAAGTAGCCGCGATATCGACGTCCTGGTAGTTACTGATCAACTCAGGCGCACCGATTCGGCAATTCGGCACGTTAGTGCCACTGATTGGATCTGGAAAAGTGAAGCCTGAATACTCGCCGAACTGGCTATTGAAAAACGCTTCAATCGACGCAATCTCGGATTCATTCAGCAAGCGAAGATCGATCGCCCAGCGCCGCAACACAGTACCGCACGCTAGAAAGCGCTGGTCCGCGCCATCCACGAAACGAATGACCTGAGCGGGCCAGACAAATCCAAAGGGCGCGCCGTATTGGGTAACCGCGCCTGAACTTAGTGTTGGGAATTGCATTTGCTATAGCCCCGTGATAATGTCATTGAGCGCGCTGGAGTTCAATAGCGCTTGCTTAACAGTTTGAACAATTTGGCCGCCCTGGTTCTGGAACGGCGTTGCAGAAGCGGGCCCTCCGTAGACTCCCGGAGTCGAGACGGAACTGCCGATAGAGATAGTCTGCTGTTGGGAGGTTGGGAGTTGGTAAGCCACTAGCGCAGGAGGTGCGGTCTTTCCGCCTCCGAAAAGGCTTGTGAGTCCCGAGATAATGGAACTGATCCCGCCACTAAAGCCGGCGACGCCGCTTAGCGTGTTAGCCAGGCCGCCGGAAGTGGTCGACGACAGCAGCTTAGACCAGGTGCTACTTGTTTGAGGATTTCTGGTGGCCGCCCGCGAGGCGTTGCCGAAATTAATCGGCTTTGACGTGCCGTTAGTAAAGCCGCCTATGTTCGAAACGGCGGGGTCGCGCACCGGCGTGGTCTTAGCAGTAACCTTCGGCACTGACGAGACTTTCGGTAGACCCGGTAATTTATAGCTACTTTTCTTCATTCTTTTTCTCCTTTTCCAACTCTTCTTGAAGCAGCAAAATGGCATCCGCACTCTTGGCGTCCAACGACCATAAATCGCCGCCGCAGCCTCTCCAATAGAGAAACTGCTCGACAAAATTAAGGCTTTGCGCCGTGACAATCGATTTCGGACAGCGAAACGCCAGCGTTTTTCCGTGTGCCCACACCAACCGTGCCGGCGCTTCGTCTTCACCGCTTAACCCGTCTTCTAACCAAGCGCATCGCCGCGCCTTTGCCAGACCGCTTGCTACACATCCATCGCACGTCCACGCGGCCTGGTCCGAAAACCGGAAATGGAATGCGATTAGCAGTTTTTTCGTTCGTCGTCCGGCAGTTCGCTTTCTGCCTGAATGAGCCGGGCCACCTCGTCAGTCAGACTCTCTGGCCCATGAGCGATCAACAAATCGGAAGTCGCCTTTTGGCCGTCAATCGATAATCCTTCGATCTCAGCCAGCCCCCACTCCAAATAGAGCTTTGCAACCAACAGGTCAGACAACGCTGCTTCCAACTGGTCCGCAGTGTCTCCGGCTCTGAGGAAGTCGTACTTTATCGTCAGCTCCTTGACGCGGTGATTCAGTTCGATCCTCTGTCGCAAAGAGATCTTTCTAATCGCAAATCGAACGCCAGGCATAATCTGGCTGGAATGCCACGAGACACTCGAATACGAAGTGTCCTTATGCAAAAGCGATGTAAGCTTCGTCATTCGATACTCCCTGAGCCAAATTATTCTTAAACTCCCACAACAGGTAACGCTCCGCGTCGTCAAAGAGCGGCAATTCGGGGACAACATTGGGAAGATAAATGGCCATCATTTGCCCCTGTTGCTTTCCAAGCTGGAGAAGCGCCGAAACTGGTGCGCGCGCCTTTGCCGCCGCGTAGAGACTTGCGGTGTCGCTCTCGGCCTGAGCAAACAGCGTAAAGGTTGATATCACTTCACGCGGCCCGGGAACGATAGCCCGGGGATATGCCGATCCAAACTCTTGATTCCTCACAAGCAGGTTATTCCGAATTTCGATTGCCGCTTGCGTTAAGGTGAAGACTTGGTTCAAAGGAGATCCGAGCCACACTTGGCCAAGTTCTCCGGGCACAATCGAATAATCGAAAGTGGAAAGAGCCGGTTCGATGGGAAACGAAGTAAGGCCCGATACGCCGAATATGTTGCTGCACGAATCGAGCACATCGGCTGCAGGGCCGCTGAAGTACAACGAATGAACGTCGCCCTTAACAGCGATCTGAAACTTGTCGACGCCAGCTCCGGTAATCAAGCGGCTGACAGCATTGGCGGGATCCCAATAATCATAGAACGAGACGCTAGGCAACGTAGTAGCCAGTGAATATCCGATTGTGGTGTCTAAAACAGCTCCCGCTTGCGGAGCGATTGAGAAGGGAACGTTTAGCGCAACGGTCGAGGAATCCTCCACTACCGTTACAAAGCGAATTTCGCCGCCGCTAGATAGGGCCGAACCTACACTCAGGTTATGTGGCGTCTCCGTTTGGATCTGGACGCCGCTGACTGTCGCCACGGCTAGCCCTTGAACAAGCGCCGGAGACCCTCCCATGGCCGCCTGCACTAGAGGCCCATAGCACGGAGCAGTAACATCATCCCAAGAAATCAGGTTCGCACTGAGTTCAAAACTACTAACACGCGTTGCGCTGGGCGCGCTACCCAAATACGTTCTAGAACCGGTCTTATCTCGTCTGACGGTTGTTTCGAGCGACTGATGACATTGCAACTGCACCGCCGCCAGCCGATTGGAAGCGACAATTGGCGCAGGAATTCCATAGGCGCTTTCGGTCGCCGCATAGAACCGATTAGCATCTGACCAAATGTAATTAGCCATATATTCCTAGTTAAAGCTCACTTCCAGATTGCACGTCACCACCGCTGACTGAACAAACCCTGCTGCGCCGACTTTTGGAGTTTGCATGCGCACATCGTAAATTCCGGAATAGCGGCAGCCGTCTCCCCAATCGCCAATGCTGGCGCGCAATAGCCCGCTAATTCCTTCCACGTAGAAGTGCAGGGCTAACTCCGTCTGCTGCTCCAGGCTGGCGCTCGACCAAACATTCGCTACCACGGACACGACTCCGGAAAACGTGCGGAATTTTTCTCGTTGATTGTTCACAACCTGATTACTGAAGATACAAACGCGCGGATAGCTGAGCTGTAAGTCAAGATCGCCGATGTCTGGTCCGACAAATGACGCGATAATCTGCGCGCTATCCAATGGCGCCAGAACGACACCGGCCACCGCTGCGTTAAAATTGACCGCCTGTGACAAGGCATCGTTCAACGTGAGTAGATTCAGGAGTTTATTCGTCGTAAGCAGGGTTAATGGGAACATAGTTTCATCCTCTTCTGATTTGCCGAGAAACCGGCACAATAAATTGCGGGATTTGGCCGTTCCCGCCCTCTGCGCCATTCACAATTCCGGAAGGCGGCAAAGTCCAGGTTGATCCGATAATGAGAGGATTGCCATTTTGCAAAGTGATCTGATTGGCATCTGATCCGAGGTAAACGTTCCACCCCAGAGCCGCCGGCGGCGCTCCGAGCGCACCTTCGGCCATTTGCACCGTAATGGTGCTTTCATTACTCAAAACCAAGCCGTTTACAGGACTAAGCGCGCTCTCGTTTCCTTGTGAATTCACCCACGAGGTCTGCACGAACAGCGACTCCGCCGGAGCGTTCCCTTGCTGAACCGAGACTTCCGGCATCTGCGGCTTCGGCAGCGGCGTGAATACAATGCCAAGTCCGGCCTGAATTGTCACGTCGGCGGCGAATTGCGACTCGTCCTGATACTCCTTCCATTTACCCTGGAAACGGGTATTCAACTGGACGTTGTAGGCTTCCGCAAAAACCTTGGTGAGTGATTCAAAGCATAGCCAGCGCTCTAGCGGGGGCGTCACCACGACGGTCGACAGTCCGACCACCCGACGGCTCAGCCACTGCGGATCGGACATGCCGGTATCTCGCAATAGCTGCAATAGCGTTTCGCTCACTGTGTTGGTGGCGAGGCTAATCTTCGTATCGATGTTGATACCGTGAGCCGAAGCCACTTGCACCAACGAGGATTCGAATGGCAGTAAATTCTCGAGCGTTATGATTTCCGCGTCGGTAAAGAGCGCCATAACCGTCTACCTCGAGCCTTTGGGCAGCTCGTCTTTCTCCACTGTTGTGGCGGATGTTCTCAGTTCTGAATCCGAAATGATGGCAATCTGGAGGCGGCGTGACAACTCGGCTTTTTCCGCAGACTTTTTCCGTGCTGCCTCCTGTTTGTAGTAGCCCTCTTTCTGGTCTTCATTTGCCCGAACAGCGCGGCCCTCCACCAACGCTTTTGCCGCCTCTTGGCGCGTCACTTCGACAACGGCGCCGGGCTTTCCACCGTCGGGTGTCTCCAAGCTGACGATTAAAAGATACGGCTCCGCAATGGATGACTCCGTATCCTTGATTTTCTTGAAGTAATTTCTTAGGTCCATATGATTCTCTCCTATCGACAAAGGAGCCGCGATTAGGCGGCTCCTTACACTCACTTAGATGTTTTGCGAAGGGTACTGCTAGTTAGTCATTCACCTGAACCGCGAAGTTGTTGCGCAGCACACCACAACCGTAAAGCACATCCACCGTAAATTGCTGAGCCAGCGTGTTCGGCTGGTAGCTCATGACGATGCGCAGTCCGAAGCTGCCGAGTTCCGCGTATTCCGCGACGGCGCCGGTTCCGGGTAGTGGTTGCGGCAAACGGCGGATCACCAAACCAATAGCGTCCCTGGTAAACGCCAGATTGTGGATGGTCGGCGAAGAAGTACCCGTTATGGGCACATATTGAGAACGGAAGATAAAGAAGTCTTTCATCTTTCCGACATTGCCTTGCACCAAAGCTTGTAAGCCCGCTTCACCGGCCGAGTAATACTCGCTGAAGCGCGGGATCTGGCGAATGGCTGAATATGTGGTCGAATCCACCACCAGATACTTGGCTGCGCTGGGCGGCACCTTCGCGGCGAAAAGAGCCGTTTCAGCGGAATCGATAACGGCTTCGGTAACCGGGGTGCCGGCAACACCCAATATGGGATTTGCGGTGAATTGGCTATAAAGATTCAACAAGTCGGACTCGACTTTTGATGCAATCGCCACCACCGCGGGCTGCATGTAGGCCCGCAACAATTCCGGGAAGGCCAGCGCCTTGGTCACATCGGGAATCTGGAAGGTAGCTTCCGCATGCGTATTCAAAACAATCTGAGCGTTGCCCAAGCTGGGGTTCTGCGGACTCACCGTTCCGCCTTCGGCAATGTTGTTCGCCACCAGAACCGGCGGAATCGGCACATTCACGGTGTCGCCGGCGTTTGCCAACACCGGTTCGTAATCGCGGTTAACAAGGTTACCCATCACCATGTTCCCTATCAGAGCTGGCAGGGCATCAGCGGCCACCAGTTTCACAATCGCATTCGCCAAATTAGCGGATGTAATAATTCCCATAAATCTCCTAAATGCTTTCTAGGGCTATTAGCCCTCCATTTTTTGTCAGCTTTGGACAATCCTCTTTCGGGTTCCCGCCCTAGGTAGTTGCCCTTCCCGGATCGGATCAGGCTCCGCGCAACATTTGCGAAGCAAGCTTCGCAATTTCCTGGCGAACCCGATCATGCTCGTCTTTGCTCATGCCTGGCTTGATCTTGTCCAGCTCAATGCCGCTAGAGACCCCCTGTTGCACGCCACGCGCTGGATGCTGCGCGCCGCTGCCACCCGCGATGCGGGCCGGCAAAAGCTCAGGATTTTCTTGCACGAAGCCAGCAAGATAGTCTTGCAGGGTCTTGCCCTCAGGGCCGCGCGCTTGCAGCCTGCCGTCTTCCGCGCGAACAATGTCGTCTTTGACTGCGCGAAACGCCAGTTCAACCTTGGCGACGCCAAGCCGCTGCAGTTCGCCGCGAATTTGCGAATTGCGGTCTGCTTCATCCGCCATGGCGCGCGCCTTTCGATTCTCTTCCACTAATAGATTGAGCCGGCCCTCCAGGCTTTCCCGGCGCTTCCGTTCTTCCTGAAGTTCAGCCTTATACGCCGGCTCCGCTTTTCTTGTTTCAGCCTGCACGAACTCCTGAATGGTTTGTCTCACCACGTCCCGAATATCGGGTTGAGGATCGACCGGAGTTTCTATCGTCTTTTGTTCTGACATTTAACTCTTCTCCAACTGACTCTTAATTTGGGCGCTAATTTCCGCCACAATTTGATCCTTCGTATCTTGCCTGACATCACTCAGATACTTCAACGCCAGACGCTCAAATACTTGTTGCTTGAAAGTCGCTGATTGAATTCCCAAGGCGAGTAGATTTGTCGCTTGCTGTAACTCACTCGCAAAATCGCTGATATCCACTTCGTCCATGCCGGTAATGGTCACCTGAACGTCGTCCTGGCGCGCCGACACAATGGCCTCCAGGACCTTCCGCATCGTGCTCTTTACCCAAACGCCGTAGGCGCGCAGCACTTCTTGCGTCACCTGAAAATCAAGCTGCTTGCTCAGTGCCGATTGAACGCGGCCGCCCGCATCTTCACCCGATACCTGCGACAAATAACAAACCCGGTAGATCTCTTCTTTGAGGGTTTCTAAATGCGCGGCCGCAATCTGATGAACTTTCCCATCGGGCTCCGCCCAACCAAAGCGGTCTCCTGGTGCAAGCTGTATAAAGTAGCTTTCTCCTACAATTTGATTCCACGCGCGGTCGGAATATATCACCGGCATCGCAAAAAGCCCCATCGTGATGGCCCAGCCCAGCGCATTGGACTTATTGAAGTGTTCTAACTGGAGTTGCGCCGCTTTATTCATGAGCCAGTAGGAGTCGTTAGCTTCAAGGTCTAGAATGGGAACTCGGTTCTGATTAGAAAGGGCGTGCGGCCCTTCGCCGACAAATTCAATTGCTCCATTCTGCTCGCCCCCCTCTAAGCGCCGGAAAAGTTTGTAGCTCGTGCGGTCGTAATAGCGCCAGATCGTCTCTGTGACCCGGCCCGAAAAATTCACGTCAGGTTGTTTATCTACCTTTGTTCGGATAACCAGCCACTCGTAACACCCGGTGTCGTCCTTACTCCAGTTAATGAGCTCCTCGGCCTGGTAAGCGATCAGGAAAGCGCGCGACAGGCCGCTCGCCTCCTCTTCGGCCCGATTTGATGGAACTGAGGTAGCGCGTGGGAAGTCAATCAGGATGTGCGTCCGCCCCACCACAAGGGCGTTCCTAAACGCCTCTTGAAAGAAAGCCGCTAGGGTCGTTCCGCGCCGGTCGCAATTGTCCTGCACTTCCGACAAGAATTTCCTTCCAGACTCGGACCCGCCATCGTATTGCAAACTTGGTTCCCGGTGGAACAGCGTGGAACTGTACCAGTCCACAATCGATCCGACGTAATTCTGATAAAAAGCTCTGGACACGCGTTCCGCGAAAACATCGAGAGGCTCCTTCTGTCTTCGCGTGAGATAGTTGACTGCGCGTGTTTTGAATTGCTGACCGCCCGCATATAGATCCCGGTAAATGGCCCAAGTGGGCGCCAGCCGGCGGTAATCCGGGTGTTCTTGATCAATCTGTATCATCGTTTTCTCATCTGCCATAACTGGCGGCTATGAACCCCACCTGACGTTTTCTGTTTCAATAACTCAGATCCGCACCGAGCCCAGCGGCATACGCTCTGTTCCCTCGCTCACTTCACCAACCAATCACTCAAAAATGTCGGGTACCCGAGACAGCGCCGCTGTGTCCTTCAAACTTGCTCATCTGCTCATTAAGTTCCCACCCGGCCGTTTGCGCGGATCGAAAAATTATGCGTATCCTATTGAAAACAGGACAAAAGAAAAAGTTCGACTTTTTG
>CAVXRP010000028.1:0-34347 GCA_963764105.1 Bryobacterales bacterium | reverse complement strand
TGGAAAACAATCTCCATTAAGTCCCGAATTTTCAACGCCTTAACCCCGAAGCAACTGGCAGCGCCGAGAGCTGGACATCGCAGCCTAAGGCCTGGAGGCGAGCGAGAAGTCGTTGAGCGGTGCGGGCGGGGTTGAGTTTGTCGAAATAGTCATCGCCCAAATCTTTGTAAGGAGTACCGTCACGCAACAGGCAATAGGCAATGGTAAGAATCCTGTGGGCAGTGGCGACAATCGCCTTGGCCCAATGGCTGCGTCCTTTACAGCGCCGGAAGAAAACCCGCCAGTAACCCTTCTTCGTACGCGAGGCGGCCCAAGCGGCTTGTGTCAGCGCTCGCCGTAGCACCCGGTTTCCTTTGCGGCAGCGGTTGCCCTTACGGTGTCCGGCGCTCTGGTTCTCGCCCGGCGCCCAACCCGCCCAACTGGCACATTGATCAGCAGCCGGAAATACCGTCATATCGACGGCCAACTCGGCGATCAAATGCCAAGCCAGCAGCCGATCTACTCCTGGAATCCCAGCCAACCGCGCCACCTTCCCGGCATACGGCGCCATCCGTTCTGCAATCAGTTTCTCGAACTGCTCGATCTCCTCGCTCAGAAATGGGTACTTCCGATACAAACGGGTTAGCACGAGCCGATGAGTCTCGTCAAAGCACCCCGGCAGCGATTCTTTGACTTCTTTCTCCTTCTTACGCCAGCGGCCGCGCACTTTCCAACTCAGCTTGTCCGCTGATGTTTCACCGCCAATCAGCGCTTCGATGATGCCGCGCCCCGTTCCCCCTAACAAATCGCTTAACACACTGGATAACTGCAGGCTGGCCGTCTCGAACAAATCCCGAATCTGGTTGTGCGCTTCATTGCATTCCTCAACCAGTGCGCTGCGCTGCCGCAGTAGCCGCCGTAAGCGCTGCATCTCCGCTGTCGGGACGAAACTTCCATCCAGCCGGCCATCTTGCAGGAACTCGGCAATGCGTTGCGCGTCGCGCCGATCACTCTTGCGTCCCTGCAGCGCTTTCACCTGCGCTGGATTCGCCCACAAGAGTCGCTCGAAACCTTCATTCTGCAGAACGTTCCACAGTGGCCGCCAATAGACACCGGTCGATTCCATCGCAATCTCCGTTACCTTTGACAACTTGAGCCATTTCCGCATCTGAATCAACTCGCTGCGAAATGTTCCAAAGCGTTTGCGTTTGACCTCGCCGGACTCTCCCACCGCCGGCAATACGCAAACTTCCACACTGCCCTTGTGCACATCCATGTCGCAGCAGCGGCGCTATACTTCTTTCATCGTTGTCGTCTCCTGCCGCAAAACGTAGGACGCTCAAGTTAAACGGGCATTCCTTGTCGGGCTTCCTACCTCGCGGCAGGAGCCTCATTCTTCTTTCCGCAAAACGCGTCCTCGACCACATTCACAAACGGCCTAAACTGCACCAGACCGCTACCGGCCTAATCCGTCTGCGGCCCCACGATTCTATCTCTGTTGCGCCCGTTTTCATCCCCTTCTGTGGCGAAGTCCGCTTTGCCATGTGCCGGTCACAACAACAAGAGGGACTTGCAAAACTCAGAAGCGGGAAAAATCACTTTAAAGCATAAAGTGAAGAAAATGTTTGGAAGTAGGGCTTCAGCCGATGTAAGATGTTGTCGCCAAACAAACCGCCAACAAAGGACAAGAAGCCCTAATGCAGATTACCTCACCCGAACGTCTGGTGCAATTCAAGAATCTCTTGCAGCAGGAATTGTTTCCGGTCATTGAGAGTGCGGTAGGTCCGCTGAGTAAGGAAGGGCGCTTACTGGCGGCGGTCATAAGCATGCAACCGCTGGCGCGTTTTGTGAAGGAGCGGCGAAGCTACACGGGCCGCCCGCCGAGTGATCGAGTGCGTCTGGCAACCGCTTTCTTTGCCAAAACCATCTTTCGGATAGCAACCGTCCCGGACCTGATAGGACGGCTCTTAACGGACATGCAATTACTGCGGCTGTGCGGCTTTGAGCGCGCCGACCAAGTACCCAGCACTTCTACCTTTTCGCGCGCCTTCGCCGAATTCGCAGCGGCGGAGTTGCCCACTCAGGTGCATGCAGCACTAGTGCGCGATAGCCAGCAAGAGCGCGTGATCGAATACCTCGCGCGCGACTCCACTGCCATTGAAGCGCTTCAGCGCCTGCCGGAAGACAAGCCCAAAGCAAAAGCCGCTGCCCAGCCTCGCGCCCATTCTGCTTACAAAACCAAGAATGGTTGGCATAGACGCGGGCCGCGCCGCAAAAAAGGTCCGCACCCGCGTGCCAAGGCGGGGGAAAGAGGCTTGCGCCTCGCACGTCAGCAACACATGACACTCAAGGAAATGCTCGCCGACCTTCCTCAGCAATGCGCTCTGGGCGCCAAGAGAAATAGCCAGGGGCATCCGCAATACTGGCGTGGCTTCAAGCTGCACTGGGATGTGGCCGATGGCGGCCGCATCCCCATCAGTTGCATCCTGACCAGCGCCAGCGTGCATGACTCGCAAGTCGCTATTCCGCTGATGCAGATGAGCGCCCAACGCGTGCGTTGGCGATGCGAGTTGATGGACTCCGCCTATGACGCCGCACTCATTCGCGCGCAGAGTAAAAAGCTAGACCATGCAGCGCTTATTCAGCCCAATCCTTCACACCCGCGCTCGCTGCGTGAGAACGCCTTTAGCGAAGAAGACAAGCAGCGCTTCCAGAAACGCACCATCGTCGAGCAACTCAACGCACGCCTGAAAGACGAGTTTGGCGGCCGTATGATTTACGTTCGCGGCGCGGCCAAGGTCATGGCTCATCTGATGTTCGGCGTTGTCGCCATCACTGTCGATCAGTTACTCCGGCTCTCCGGCTAAACTGAGCGGCCTGTCCACAAACACTCCTCCATCAGATGACCTACAGGGCCAGCCAGGACAAGTGTGCCTTCGCTTACCTGTTTGCACCACCAAACCCTTTTACCCACGCCTCTTGCCTCGAATCATCTACCCAACACGTTCAGCAAACCACCCGAGTCTTCGCTCCAAATCAGGCAAAGCTGCGCGCCGAAGTCTTTTCCGCTCAAACGGTTGAATAGGCCAGCGCAAAGTGTTCGATGAATCCAAACCCCTTTGACAGCCACTTGTCAAGACCCTGTTCGCCGAGTTTTGCAAGTCGGTCACAACAAACCATCCCAAAAAATTATCTCCTGTCTTTTCATTCACTTCCCTCAATTTTTTCGCAAACCCCGTTCGCCCCGTTTTACTCTTTGCTCGTGGGAACCTCCATCCAAACTTCGCCCCCGCAGCGCCGCAAAACCGCGCCTTCACGCAAAATTTCCCCTATGTGGTCAAATAAAGTGATCGGCCCGCCGGTCACACGCATTTCGCGGCGGCGCCATTCTGTCTTCGGTATTCGATATTCTGTATTCTTTTCCCCGCAGCTAATGCCCAAACGCACCGACCTGCACCGCATCATGATCATCGGCTCCGGCCCCATCGTCATCGGCCAGGCCTGCGAGTTCGATTACTCCGGCGCGCAAGCCTGCAAAGCCCTGCGCCAGGAAGGCTACAAGGTCATCCTCCTCAATTCCAACCCGGCCACCATCATGACCGACCCCGAATTGGCCGACCGCACCTACATCGAACCGCTCAGCGTCCCCTACGCCGCCGAAATCATCCGCAAAGAGCGCCCCGACGCCTTGCTCTCTACCGTCGGCGGCCAAACTGCTCTCAACCTCGCCATCGATCTGGCCGAAGCCGGCGTCCTCGACGAATATAAGGTCGAACTCATCGGCGCCAAAGTCGAAGCCATTAAAAAGGCCGAAGACCGCCTGCTGTTCAAAGACGCCATGCGTAAAATCGGCCTCGATATGACGCAGTCGCAGCTCGTCAACAACATCGAAGACGGCCTCAAATTTGCCGCCCGCATGGGTTATCCCATCATCCTGCGCCCCAGTTTCACCATGGGCGGCACCGGCGGCGGCATCGCTTACAATGGCGAAGAGCTTGAAGAAATTCTCGAACGCGGCATCGATCTTTCGCCCGTCCACGAAGTGCTCGTCGAAGAAAGTGTCCTCGGTTGGAAGGAATTTGAACTCGAAGTCATGCGCGATCTCGCCGGCAACGGCATCATCGTCTGCTCCATCGAGAACTTCGATCCCATGGGCGTCCACACCGGTGATTCCATCACCGTCGCTCCGGCCCAAACCCTCACCGATCGGGAATATCAAATGATGCGCGATGCCGCCCTGCGCTGCCTCAACGAAATCGGCGTCGATACCGGCGGTTCGAACGTGCAGTTCGCCATCAATCCGCAAAACGGCCGCATGGTCATCGTAGAAATGAATCCGCGCGTTTCGCGCAGTTCCGCGCTTGCCTCTAAAGCCACCGGTTTTCCCATCGCGAAAATCGCCGCCAAACTTGCCGTAGGCTACCGTCTCGACGAAATCAAGAACGACATCACCCGCAAAACCCCCGCCTGTTTCGAACCCTCCATCGATTACGTCGTCTGCAAGATCCCGCGCTGGCAATTCGAAAAATTCCCCGGTGCCGAACCCGTCCTCAGCACCCAAATGAAGTCCGTCGGCGAAGTGATGGCCATCGGCCGCACTTTCAAACAGGCGCTTGGCAAAGGTTTGCGCAGTCTCGAAACCGGCAAGTCGTCCGTCAAACTCGATCCCGCTCTCATCGCCAAACGCCTCATCACGCCCAACCCGGACCGTCTCGATTACATCCGCTTCGCCTTCGACCAGGGCCACACCGTCGAACAGGTTTTCGAGATGACTAACATCGATCCCTGGTTCCTGCAGCAGGTCTACGAACTCGTCTTAGAAGAAAAAAGCCTGACCGGGCGAACGCTCGCTTCCTTCACCGCCCGCGAATTTCGCAAACTCAAGCGCGATGGTCTGGGCGACCGGCAGATCGCCGAAGTGCTCGCCGTAGAACCCATGGCTGTACGCGAAGCTCGCAAAAACTTGGGCGTCACCGCCGTCTTCAACCGGGTCGATACCTGCGCCGCCGAATTCGAAAGCTTCACGCCCTACATGTATTCGAGCTACGAATCGGAAGATGAATCGGCGCCCACCAATCGCAAGAAGGTCATGATTCTCGGTAGCGGTCCTAATCGCATAGGGCAGGGAATTGAGTTCGATTATTGCTGCTGCCACGCCTCTTTCGCGCTGCAGGATTTCGGTGTTGAATCCATCATGGTCAACTGCAATCCCGAAACCGTCTCCACCGATTACGACACCAGCGACCGCCTCTACTTCGAACCTCTCACGCAAGAAGAAGTCCTGAATATCTACGACACCGAAAAGCCCGATGGTCTCATCGTCCAGTTTGGAGGCCAAACCCCGCTCAATCTGGCCATGCCTCTCAAACAGTTGGGCCTTCCGATCATCGGCACCGATCCCAGTTCCATCGATCTCGCTGAAGACCGCAAGCTCTTCGGCAAACTTCTCGCCGATCTCAACATCCCCGCGCCCCCGCATGGAACCGCGACCAATGTCGCCGAAGCTTGCGAAGTGGCCGCGCGTCTCGGCTTCCCCGTTCTGGTTCGTCCCAGCTACGTTCTTGGCGGCCGCAATATGGTCATCGCCTACAACGAAGAAACCGTGCGCCGCTACATGCACGAAGCCACCAATCTTTCGGTAAAGCGGCCCGTCCTCATTGATCGTTTCCTCGAAGACGCCACCGAAGTGGATGTCGATGCCCTTTGCGATGGCCACAACGTTCTCATCGCCGGCATCATGGAGCACATCGAAGAAGCCGGCGTTCACTCGGGCGATAGCTCCTGCGTTCTCCCCGCCATTTCGATCTCGAAAAAAACGCTCGCGACCATCGAAGAATACACTGCCAAACTCGCCCGCGCCCTCAACGTCGTCGGCTTAATGAACGTGCAATACGCGCTCAAGAATGGCGATGTCTACGTCCTCGAAGTCAACCCGCGCGCCTCGCGAACCGTTCCGTTCGTCGGCAAAGCCACTGGCGTGCCGCTGCCCAAAATCGCTGTCGGCCTCATGCTCGGCAAGAAACTCGACGAATTCAAATCGCTCACCGGCGGCATCGTCAACGGCACCTTACCGGTTCATAACTTCTTCGTGAAAAGCCCAGTCTTCCCCTTCAACAAATTCCCCGGCGTCGATCCCGCTCTCGGACCCGAAATGCGTTCCACCGGTGAAGTCATGGGCGTCGGTGAAAGTTTCGGCGAAGCATTCGGCAAAGCCCAGTTAGCCGCAGGCTCGCCCCTGCCCGATTCCGGCTCGCTCTTTATCAGCGTCAACGACCGCGACAAAGCCGCCGCCATAGAAGTCGCAAAAAAATTCCGCGAATTCGGCTTCTCCCTTTTCGCCACGCGCGGCACAGCCGGTGCGCTGCGCTCCGCCGGCATACCTTCTAAAACCGTCTTCAAAGTGAACGAAGGCCGACCCAACGCCGTTGATCTGCTCAAAGCCGGCAGCCTCAACTTGGTGATTTACACGACTACGGGCAGCCATTCGTTTCCCGACGAACAAACCATCCGCCGCAACGCCGTCACCTACCGCACGCCCTGCATAACAACCATGAGCGGCGCGCGTGCCGCCGCCGAAGCGATCGCATTCCGCCGCCGCGATCCGTTGCCCCGTGTATGGAGCCTGCAAGAACTACACGCCCGGAACCCAAATGCTGCCCTTGAGATAGAGGACGGCGTGTCCTGCGATCTCGACCCGGTCGCCCAAAAGGCGGCAAAATAATTCGCCGCCGCGCGCCGAAACTTGCCGCGCATGCAGGGTGGTTCTGCCCAGTTTCTCGGCCCAATAAGGAATGAGCGTGCAATGCGCTGAACCGGTGACCGGATCTTCCGGAATGCCTTGCTTCGGCGCAAAGAAGCGCGACACAAAGTCGCAGTTTTTCCCGCGGGCCGTAGCAATAAAGGCAAAGTAGTTTGTCTTTAACAAAGCATTCATATCTGGCTGTAATGCAAGCACTTCCTCCTCACTGCCGTATACCACGAGGCAGTCCCGAGCCGCCAATAATTCTCGCGGGTTTCCGCCCATGGCTTCCACCATGCCCGCTTCAACCTTTAGTTGAACGGGCGGCCGCGAGGGGAAGTCCATGGCGAGCAAATCGCCTTCGCGTTTTACTTTCAATTCTCCCGATTTTGTGCTGAAGTGAACGGTATCGCCTAGCGCGCCAAGTTGATGAAACAAAACGTGCGCCGACGCAAGTGTCGCGTGCCCGCAAAGATCCACTTCAACTGCGGGTGTAAACCAGCGCAATTCGTAGCGCCCACCGCCACCCACAAAATACGCCGTCTCGGCTAGGTTGTTTTCGTTGGCAATCGACTGGAGCGTCGCGTCCGGCAGCCAGTATTCTAAGGGACAAATCGCGGCTGGATTGCCGCCAAAAACCTCACAGGAAAATGCATCGACTTGGAAGATGGATAGTTCCATCGACCCAGTTTAGTTCACGCGCGCGCGGTATTTTTCTTTTAAAACCAGCTCGTCAAAAATTGCTAACACTTTCTTTCGATAGGTATACATTTGCCGCAACGAATTGCGGAAATTGTCTTCATAGCGCCTTGGTTGCAACCACTTATGCAGTAACGGGCGCGGCACATCGATATCCCGGCGCAAATCGTCGGCGGAATGTCCCCGCAGGAACAAGCCGTAGAAGATTGCCGCCTCGCGTTGCGGGGCCAACGGGTCGAAATCGTCGCGGCCTATCATACCTTGCCAGATTGCCAAAACCGTATGGTACTACTAAACGAGGAAGTTCAGATACTTCACTTACGTTCCTCATTTCCTCAGTCTAACAATGCTGTCAAGGGTTGCGCTACCTTTTAAGGAGCACGCGCAAGACAGGCTCGGTGGCAGGCGCTCCGCCCGAATATCCGCGGCAGTTGCTTTCTGTTTGGCGGCGCGCAGCCGCACCCTTTTGCGCTTTCTATTGGGCGGTTTTCTGAGTCTCCGCAGCGTTTCCTTGCTTGGCAATTTTCGCCGAAATCTGTGCTGCCAAGCCGGCGACGTCTTTAGGATCGCCATCGAAGTCGCCGGTCCAAATCTGGACCTCGTCTTCAGTCCTGACCATTTGAACCCTGACTCTGACCCGCCCTGCCAGCGGCTGCGCCATCGCCACGACGATAGTGCCGACGCCCAGTTCGCGTCCCGCTGCTAATTGATCCATCGGAGTGGATTTGGTGTAGCCAAGCACAGAGGCCGCCGGGACAACCTGCACCTGCCCCGCCTTCGAGAGAGCGTCGATGATTGCCACCGTCAGAGCCCGGTCAAACCGTTCGTCGTCAGCCGATCCACTCATGGAGCGAATCGGCAGCACCGCAATCTGTGAATTTCCGACAAACGGCGAACCTTCTGTGCTGCTGCCGTCCTTGCCGCCGCCACCAGTCTTCATGTAGCGCCAACCCCAAACACCGAGCGTGGTCAAGAGGATGACTGCTGCCGCAATACCGAGCATTCGGCCGAATTTCGTTCCGCCGCGCTTCTGGGCAATCGCCGCGGGTTCGCTTTCCTCCTCTTCGTGCTCGCTTTTGCCTAATTGGCCGGCGCCCGACGAATCGCCCAGATAGGCGGTAACCGCTGCCTCGAAGCGATAGCCGCGCCCTGGCAGCCACCGCACCATGGGATTTTCTTTAGAAGTGTCCTCCAGCACCCGCCTTAGCTCAAGAACTTTGCTGGCTAGTTCCTCCTCACCGAAGGTGGATTTTGGAAAAACCCGATCTACCAGCCTTTCCGTTGAGATAACCTCATCGGGCTTTTCCACAAGCATCACAAGAATTTGCAGCGTCTTCTCTGGTATGGGGTGAAGTAAACCGTCACGAGTGAGCCGCTTGTTCGCTCGATCCAGCCGGAATCGGCCGAATTCATAGATGGTGCTAAATTGCGTTGACATAGTCCCCAGCGCTACCGTGCCCTTTGCGCTTACAAGGTAGTCATCGGTTGTAAGGGACGATGTCTTCAGGGCTGAGCGCAAAAAAAGGCCTAAGCGGGTAATCGCCGTGCCAGTCGGTCATTTTTCCGACCATACTGCCAACTCATTTCCGCTTGGATCGCTAAAATGGAACCGCCGTCCGCCAGGAAATGAAAATGTCTCCTTCACGATTTTGCCGCCCTGCGCTTTCACCTGCTGCTCAAGAGCGGCAAGATCCGCTCCATAGATGACAACCAGCGGACCGTTGCCGGTGACGTTGTCCGTCCTCGAAAACCCGCCGCTGATTCGCCCGTCTTCAAAACTCGTGTAGTCGGGACCGTAATCTGTAAATTTCCAGCCGAACACGCGGGTATAAAAGTCCTTTGTCTTGCCGATATCTACGGCCGGAAATTCAATATAGTCGATTTGTCGATCAGCCATCGTTCACTCCTTTGAAAAAGCCAGCTTGGTCGCTTATGCTCCCGGCTCCGATTCGATTCAGTATTCCGCATGCCTCCTGACAGCGTTATGTCAGGATGGAACGTGTCCGATTTCATTAGCCTCTCTAAAAAGACCGCGCTCATCACCGGCGCATCCTCCGGCATCGGCGCTGCCACCGCCCGGCTATTCGCAAGCTTAGGCGCGCGCGTGGCCATCGGCTACAACCGCAACGTGCAAGGCGCGGATCAAGTGAGCGAATCCATCCAGCAGGCAGGGCGGCAGGTCGATCACCGTTCAGGCTGAGATGTTGCATGCGGTCGAAATCACCCGCCTTGTCGACGAGACGATTGAAAAACTTGGTCCCATCGATATTCTGGTGAACAATGCCGGCTCGTTGGTAGAACGGGTGACGTTTGAGAAGATGACGGAAGCGCTCTGGGATGAGGTTATGGACTTGAATCTGAAGAGCGCGATGCTGGCAACGCAAGCCGTTGCGCCCGCGATGATTGAGCGTAAGCAAGGCACAGTGATCAATATTGTTTCCATTGCCGGACGTAACGGCGGAGGCCCTGGCGCGGGCGCCTATGCCACAGCAAAGGGCGGCTTGATCACTTTAACTAAGGCGCAAGCCAAAGAACTCGCGCCGCACGGCATTCGGGTTAACGCCGTTTCGCCCGGCGTCATCGACACGCCCTTCCATGAAGTGTTTTCCACGCCCGAAATGATCGCCAACTTCGTCAAAGGCATTCCCATGGGACGGGTTGGAAAGTCCGAGGAAGTGGCGAATGTCATCGCTTTTCTTGCCTCAGACGCGGCCAGTTACATTACGGGCGAAACCATTGAAGTGAACGGCGGGCCAGTTGATGCTCTAGCTGCGGGCCGGCTGCGTTGAAAAAGCGATTGAAATCTGGCAAGTCGTTAGCGCTCCTTGCAGTCGCGGCTCGGTTGGGGCGATCCGCCCTCAAAACGATCCGACGAACATGACGTACGGATACGAATAACCAAAGTTGGCTTTCGCTTCTTTTAGATATTCTCCGGCGAACAAATGCCCATAGCCGGCGCCGAATTTCCATATCTTGGTCCACTGATACAGGCCAACGGTGTTCGTTTCATCACCGATGTGCGAGCTAGTGGCTTTGCGGTTCAGCACCACCGAACTCCCGCTTGAGCCGTACAGCGAATCCTGCGTGCTGGCCAGCCAGAAATTGTTGTAATCGGTGCGAATCTTGAATTTTCTCGTCGCTAGAACGTCGAAGCCCGCGCGAAAGTTCTTCAGATTCTTCCAGCCGAACTGGTCGATCATTCCGTAATAGCCATGATTGCTGGGATAGAACTGATCGTAGGTATTGCGCGTTCCATCCTTGTTATTATGATCGCCGGAAGCGAAGTTGTACTCCGCGCTGACCCGCGGTTTCCACTTCACATCGGCCACAGTCCAACCGAGAACTCCAGAATAGGCATAGGCGCGGACTTGATCCGACGAATAAGAACCGCGCTGCAAGATGGTTTCGACAGCATAGTCGACGCGCTCGGGAAGGATGCCGAAAGCGCGGACACCCGGACTGAGAACCAGTGCGTTGCCGATGATACCAGCCTCGCTTTTCACCAGTAAATTCTGTTTGAAGAGCAGATAGGGTTCCAAATTGAAATGTGGATTTGAGCCTTTCCAGGAACCGTAAGCACCATAGAAGTGTTCGCCTGGCTTGTGGCGGTCGAGCCGGGTATCGTCGATCAGAACCGGCGAGCCAGCCAGCAGATCTACCTTTATATTCCGTTCGCCAAGGGTTAGATCGAGCGCGTCAAACGTGCGCGACATCCCCCAATCGGCTGGACCGATCACGCGCTCGCTACCGAACAGTAGCTCCTGACGGCCGGCGCGGAACGACCAACTGAAGGCCGTATCTTGTTTGTGAAAAATGGAGACATACAGCTGACGGACATCGATGGGATTGTAAAGCGTTGTGGGGGCAACCGGCGAATTGTAACCGGCGGTGCGAGCATCTTGCGCTTCGGCGAAAAATCGCAGCCAGGAAGTGGGTTGGATGCCCAGGGTGGCGCGGATACGGCTGGCGTAATAACCATTCGCCTTATGATTGATGAGCGACGTCCCGGACGGATCTTCAAACCGGCCGCGGATTTGCCCGCCGATGGTCAACCAGGAGGGAAGCTCGTTGGCCGGGGAATAATCGACCATAGGCACGCCAACGGGCGCCGTGGTATTCGCATCGTCCGCGGACTGGAAAGCAAAGGATTGGCCCGCTAACACGAGCAAAATACTCAGATTCTTAATGGTCATGGTATTTCATCGGCTATAGATAGAAAACGTTGAGACGGTTGCGGGCAAAAATGGCGGTGTCTTCCCCTAGGCCGCCGTTATTTTCGCTCTTATTACTCTCTCTGACCTTACACCCTCCGGCAGGCCGTTGAAGGCACTCTTCCTGAGGCGTCAGGAAAAAGGGCGGAAGATGCGGAAGATGCAATTAGTGTTGAGGTTGTGGGAAGCAGATCGAAGGATTGATCACGGAGCTTGCTGGTATCGATGATCCTCGATAAGTTGGTTACCGCGCGGTAAGCTAGCAAAGAAGTGCCATTGTGAGCCTCGAAATTTCAAGCGAAACCGAAGCCCGTATCACAGGCGAAGCACGTAAGCGTGGTATTTCCGTAGATGCGCTGCTCGACCGGCTTGAGAGCGAACGGGCGTTGATAACGCCCGCGTCTGGTTCTGCCCCGCAGCCACAATTGCCCGTTCTCCATTTGGGGCCAATGGGTTCTCTGCATCGGCGGGACATCTACGACGATGACCGTTGAACCCGGAATACTTGACGCCAATATTCTGGCGTATGCGTTCAACGTGGATGCTCCGCATCACACGACGATGCTCGCTAACGGCGTCAACAGAATCTACACGTACAATAGCGATGACTTTGAAGTTTTTTCCGAACTGGCAGTTGTCGAGCCGTAACCGCCCCCTTGAAGCCTTATCTCATCCGAAAGGCAAGCTTAGTGGCTTTTGCCTTGTGTTATCGCCTCCATCAGCCACTTGTCGAAAGTATCCGATATTACCTCGAATACTCAATCGCGAGTTGTCGCAAGGAGAAACCGAATCTACAAATCGAATTGACATGGTAATTACCTATCCGCGCGTTCTCCGGCGGCTGAATTTTCGGTGGCCTTCGGCTCTGTTCGCCCCGCGACACTTTCTGGAACCTTACGCCTGGGAAACCCGTACTACGCTTAGAACATTCCATGGAACTGCGCATCGAGAATCTATCCAAGACCTACCCAAACGGCGTTCGCGCCCTTGATAACGTTTCCCTCACCATCCCGTGCGGTATGTATGGCCTTCTCGGGCCGAACGGCGCCGGCAAATCAACGCTGATGCGCACCATCGCCACGCTGCAGGAACCCGACAGTGGGCAGATTCACCTTGGCTCGCTGGACGTTCTCCATGAGAAGGAGGAATTGCGCAAACGGCTGGGCTATCTGCCGCAGGATTTTGGCGTTTACCCGCGGGTGTCGGCCCAAGACATGCTCGATCATCTGGCGCTCCTCAAAGGAGTCGTCAATCGAAAAGAGCGAGCCGACCTCATCGAATCCCTGCTGGTCCGCACCAACTTGCATCAGGTCCGCAAAAAAGCGCTGAGCAGCTTCTCGGGCGGCATGCGCCAGCGCTTCGGCATCGCGCAAGCGCTCATCGGCAATCCTCAATTGCTCATCGTGGATGAACCGACCGCCGGACTGGATCCCGGCGAGCGCAATCGCTTCTACAATCTGCTGGCGGAAATCGGCGAAAACGTCATCGTCATTCTTTCTACGCACATCGTGCAAGATGTGATGGAACTCTGCACCAACATGGCCATCATCCACGAAGGCCGCGTTTTGTTTGCGGGAGCGCCGGACGATGCTGTGGGAAATTTGGGCGGTAGAATTTGGCAGAAGTTCGTGCAAAAGACCGAGCTCAAAGAGCTTGACTCGCGCTTCCGCGTCATCTCTACCAAGCTCATCGCCGGCCGGCCGCTGATCCACATATACAGCGCCGACCCTCCGGGCGATGGCTTTGAAGCCATCCATGCCGACCTGGAAGACGTATTCTTCTCGCGCATTGCGGGACTTCAGTAGCGGAAGACAGCATGTTCCTACATTTTGTTCGCTTTGAAATCCGCTACTGGCTGCGCTCGTGGATGCTCTGGATTTTCCTGTTCATTATTGCGTTGATGATCTTCGGCGCGACGGCCACGGATCAGGTGACGATAGGCGGTGCACTCGAAAACACCTTCCGCAACGCGCCTTTCGTCATCGAGAACTACTACTCGTTCATTTGCCTTCTCACGTTGCTGATGACGGTGGCGTTTGTGAACTCCGCCGCTTCGCGCGATTTTGCTTTTAACACGCACCAGATGATCTTTGCCACGCCGCTGCGCAAGTTCGACTATCTGGCAGGCCGCTATTTGGGTGCGACGCTCATCGCGGTGATTCCTTTGCTGGGTGTTTCGGTCGGCATCATCGTTGGCAAGTGGATGCCATGGATCGACGCGGAGCGCTGGGGGCCAGTGAATTGGCTGGCGCACCTCGACGGCATTCTCGTGTTTGCCATCCCCAACACCTTTTTCATCGCCGCGATCATTTTTGCCATCGCCGTGCTCACGCGCAGCACCGTCACCTCGTTCATCGGCGGCCTGTTTCTGCTGACGGCTTATGGCGTTGGCCAAGCGCTCACGTCCGATATCAGCCACGAAACCGCCGCTGCTTTACTCGACCCTTTCGCTATACGCACGTTCGGCCTCGCCACCAAATATTGGACGGTGGCCGAGAAGAATAGCGGAACCATCGGCTATGGCGATCATTTGCTTTTGCTGAACCGCCTTATCTGGATCAGCGCCGGCGCATTGATTTTTGCGTTCGCGTACCACCGCTTTCGTTTCGAGGAGCGCGCGTCCAAAAAGAAGCCGAAACAAAGCGAAGCTGACGTCAGTGTCTCAACGACGCTGGCGCCTGCCACTCTGCACGAATCCTTCGGATTCGCAGCGCAAGTGTCCCAATTCTTTGGCACGCTCAAAGTGGAATTCTTGGGGCTGGTGAAATCCACCGCGTTCATCGTCATTACGGTGGCCGCTTTGCTCAATTGCGTTCCCAGTCTGACGCTGAGCAATACCGAAGGATACGGCAACACGTTCTTTCCAGTGACTTACCGTTTGATTGAAGTCATTCAAGGAACACTCTACTTTTTCCTACTCGGCATGGTCACCTTTTATGCCGGTGTCCTTGTTTGGAAAGAGCGCGATTCGGGCATGGACGAAATTCACGATGCACTGCCCAACCGGAATTGGCCCATCTACTGCGCCAAGCTGGCGGCTTTGCTTTGTAGCGTTTTCCTCATTGTGCTGGCCGCCGCGGCCTCGGGTGTCATCACGCAATTCTTTTTGGGGTACCATCGCTATCAATTCGGCTTGTGGGCGGAGGAATTGCTAGGGATGGATTTCACCCTATTCATTTTCTTCACTATCCTGGCTTTTTTCATTCATGTCGTTTCGCCGAACAAATACATCGGCTATTTTGCGTTCATCGCGTGCGCCATCGCCAATCTGTTCATCTGGCGGCCGCTCAATGTGAGCACGAACCTGGTGCAGTTCGCTGCGCGCCCCAACACTACTTATTCCGATTTCTTCGGCTTCGCCCCTTATTGGCAAAGCTGGGGATGGTTCACGCTCTATTGGTTCGCGTTTTGCGCCATACTAGCTGTCGCCAGCGTTGCGTTTTGGCAGCGAGGCCGTGAAAGCCAGTGGAAGTTCCGCTGGCATGAGGCGGGCGAGCGCTTTAGCGGAGGGTTGCGCGTGGCTGCTCTGGCTAGCGTGGCCGTGTTTCTTGCCTCGGGCGCTTGGATCTTCTACAACACCAAGGTTCTGAATACTGTCCTCGGTGAAGACGACCACGACAAGTTAGCCGTCGATTACGAGAAGACGTATAAGGAATACGAACATCTGGCGCAGCCGCGCATTATCGATGTGACTTACGCCATCGATATCTATCCGGAACGTCGTGCCGCTACCATGCACGGCGACGAGATCATTCAAAACAAAACAGCCAGCCCGATCTCCGTGCTTCATCTGACGTACGCCGATCCTGATTATTCGACGCAAGTCGCCATTGACGGTGCAACCTTAAAGCGCGACGATTCACGCCTGCGCTACCAAATTTACAATTTCAATCCGCCCTTGCAGCCGGGCGAGCAACGTCACCTGCGCTTCACGGTTACGCGGGCGCCGCAAGGATTCGAAAATTCGCCCAGTGTCTTGCAAGTCGTGCAGAACGGCACGTTTTTTAACAACGCCGTCGCACCGCAGATTGGCTATCAGGCCGCCCATGAACTGGACAACAAAAACAAGCGCAAGAAGTACGGGCTGAAAGAGAAAGATCTCATGCCCGCGCTGGAACGCAACTGCACCAGCGATTGCATGAATAACTACATCAGCAACAATTCCGATTGGGTCAATGTGCATACCGTCATTAGCACTTCGCCCGAGCAAATCGCGATAGCTCCCGGTTCGCTCGAGCGCGAATGGACTGAGAAGGGCCGTCGCTATTTCGAATACCGGTTGGACCACTTCTCGCTGAACTTCTATTCCTTTCTTTCCGCCGATTACGTGGTGAAACGGGCTGATTGGAACGGCATCAAAGTGGAAGTTTATTATTTGAAAGAGCAACCGTGGAATGTAGACAAGATGCAGCGCTCCGTTGAGAAGTCGTTTGAGTATTACACCAAAAACTTTGGCCCGTACATGCACAAAGAGGCGCGCATTATTGAGTTTCCGCGGATCGAGCGGTTCGCGCAAGCCTTCCCGGGGACTATGCCGTATTCCGAAGCCATCGGCTTTATCCAGCGTTTAAAAGATCCCGAAGACATCGATATGGTCTATTACGTGGTCGCGCACGAAATGGGTCACCAGTGGTGGGCGCACCAAGAGATTGGCGCTATGATGCAAGGCGCGACCGTACTTTCCGAAACGCTCGCGCAATATTCCGCCCTGATGGTGATGGAGAAAGAATACGGGCGGGACGTCATGCGCAAATTCCTGAAATACGAAATGGACAACTATTTGCGTTCCCGGGGCAGGGAGCTGCTCAAGGAACGGCCACTCCTACGCGTGGAAGCGAATCAAGGTTATATCCATTACCGCAAAGGCAGTGTTGTCATGTACTATCTCAAAGAGATGATTGGCGAAGAAGCCGTTAATCGGGCTTTACGAAAAATGCTCGCTCGGTACGGCTACGCGCAACCGCCCTATCCGACTTCCTACGCATTAGTGGATGCCCTACGCGAGGAGACTCCGCCGCAATATCAATATTTGCTGAAGGATCTGTTCGAAGACATCACGCTTTTTTCAAACCGCACCCTCTCGGCCAAAGCGAACAAGCGTCCCGATGGAAAATATGACGTCACGATTGAAGTGGAATCGAAGAAATTCAAGGCGGACGAAAAGGGTAACGAAAGCGAAGTGCCGGTGAACGATTGGATTGAGATCGGGGCGTTTGCGAAGCCGGAAAAAGACAAGAAATATGGCAAGACACTTTACCGGGAACGTTTGTTGATGAAGGGCGGTAGGTGTACGTTTCACTTTACGGTGGATGAGCTACCGGAAAAGGCAGGCATCGATCCGTTTTTGCTATTGATTGACCGGCAGCCGGATGACAATACGAAGGACGTGGAGATATCTTCGACCTGAATGTCAGCAGGATCGCATCGCGCGGGCATAACTTCACACTGCGTTGTTCACTGCTTTGATGAGCGCGTCGATTTCTGCAGGTGCGATGGTGCGCATGTCAAGAACAACTCTGTTTTGCTCGATGCGCGCGACTACGGGTGGTTCGCCCAGGCGCAGTCGCTTCTCGAATGCGTTGGGATTGGGCACGTCGATCGCGACCACCCAGGTCGGCAGGACTTGATCGGGAGTCGAGCCGCCGCCGATGGGCGATTCACCCTGGAGGACCGTGGCCTCCAAGTTGAGCGCTGCGCAGATGCGTTCGGCGCGGGTGCGCAATTCGTCGGGACTCGTAAAAATCATGCGCAATGCGGGGATGGCCTGCCAGTCTTGCCGCAGCAGAGCCATCAGTGTTGTTTCAAGCGCCTGGACGATCAACTTATCGACGCGAAACGCGCGGTACATGGGATTGCGGCGCACGCGCGCGACCAACTCGGCATCGCCCGCGACGATGCCGGTTTGCGGTCCGCCCAGTAGCTTGTCGCAACTGAAGGAAAGCAAGTTGACGCCGGCCGAAATGCTATCGCTCACGAGTGGTTCCTCGATGCCTTGCGCCCGCAAATCGGTCAAACAACCACTGCCGAGATCTTCATAGAGTGGGATGCCGGCGCTTCGGCTCAACTCGGCCAGTTCCTGCAAAGACGGCCGCGCGGTGAAACCGGTGACTCGAAAATTCGAGGGATGCACGCGCATGATCAAGCGCGTTTTCGGGTTGATGGCGGCGCGGTAATCGGCCAGATTCGTCTTATTGGTCGTGCCCACCTCGCGCAAGATAGCTGCTGAGCGCGTCATAATTTCTGGGATGCGAAAGCCATCGCCGATTTCAATCAACTCGCCGCGGGAGACAATGACTTCGTGACCGGAGGCGAGTTCATGCAGGGCGAGGAACACCGCGGCGGCGTTGTTGTTCACGAGAATGGCCGGGCGGCCGATCAGGCGCTCGAGTAAATGCGCAGTGTGGGTGTCGCGTTTACCGCGTTCGCCAGCGGCTAAATCGTATTCGAGGTTAGAGTAGCCGGGAAGCGGCTGAAAGGCAATTAAAGGAGCGCGTCCGAGATTGGTGTGAAGAATCACCCCGGTTGCGTTGATGACGCCGCGTAATGACGGGTGCGTTAGCTTGGCTAAACGCTCTTCGACGATTTCCTGAGTCTCGCCTGGCGCTTCGTCGCCGGCCTTGAGGCGTTCGCGCCGCGCGGCGAGCACCGTGCGAATTTCGGCTACGATCACGTGGTGCGGTAATCCGTATGTCTGCTGCAAAGCTCGCAAAACTCGATCGACCGAGGGCAGTTCTTTCAGAGATTCCATGGCTCAGTATGTTGTTTCATAGGCAGGTGCAACCACTCGCCTGAAAAGCCGCTTGGAATTGCTGCTGGCTGCCGTTCCGTTGAAAAACCGGTTTCGTAGCGGGGGGAGAAGGCCAAACTAGGTCGCTGACGCTCCTGGCTCCGAGTTGGTTTTCATTATCATGGGTGGGCCCTGGGGCCGTGGGCACTCTGTTGAAAGACGGGGTAGCTGATTGTTCGTGGTGATTGGCGGGCCGAGGGAGGCGGACCGGGAGGTCCGCCGCAGACCGGGAGGTCCGCCCCACAAAGGCAAGGACCATAAGGCGTGCGTTAAGCAATGGCACGCTGCGCTAAGGCCTGCTTCAAGTAGCGGCCGGTATAGGATTCGGCCACATTCGCGATGGTTTCGGGCGTTCCCTGGGCTACTATGCGGCCGCCGGCGTCTCCACCCTCAGGACCCAGGTCGATAATCCAATCGGCGGCTTGAATCAAATCGAGGTTGTGTTCAATCACCAGAACGCTGCCGCCATTGGCGATCAGCTTTTCGAAGGCCTGCAGCAGTTTCGAGATGTCGTCAAAATGCAAGCCGGTAGTGGGCTCGTCGAACAAGAAGAGCGTTCCTTCGCAGCTGGCCTGCGAAAGATGGGCCGCCAGTTTGACGCGCTGCGCTTCGCCGCCGCTCAAAGTGGTTGCGGATTGTCCCAGCCGCAGATAGCCGAGGCCCACGTCGTTCAGCACCTTCAGGCGAGCTGCCAATTTGGGTGAATCGGCAAAAAAGGTCAAGGCTTCGCGCACGGTGAGTTGCAGCACCTCGTGAATATTCAGGCCGCGATAACGGATGTCGAGAATCTTCTGCTTGTAGCGCGTCCCTTTACAGTCTTCGCAGATCAGCTCGACATCCGCCAGGAATTGCATTTCCACCGTCACCGTTCCATCGCCCTGGCAGGTTTCGCAGCGGCCGCCCGGGATGTTGAACGAAAAATGGCCTGCTTCATAGCCGCGTTTTTCGGCGTCGGGCGTTCTTGCGAAAATCTCGCGAATGAGATCGAACGCCTTGATGTAAGTGACCGGATTCGAGCGCGGCGTGCGGCCGATGGGCGATTGATCCACCATCACAACATTGGTGAGCAACTCGGCCCGGCCCATGCGCTTCAAAGGCAGCTTGCGACCGGTTTCAGACGACTCGCCTTGCGGCGCGTGACGCTCCTTATTTACGACCGCATCTAAAGCCTTGTAAATGACTTCGTGCACCAGACTCGATTTGCCCGAACCCGACACGCCAGTGACGGCCACCATCATCCCCAGCGGAATTTCGACATCGACATTCTTTAGATTGTTGGCACGTGCGCCGAAAAATGACACCTTGCGTTTGGCGTTGATTTTTCTGCGCTCGCCGCGCCGGGAGACAACCAGTTCGCCCCGCAGATAGCGACCGGTGAGAGATGCCGGCGATTGCAGCAGTTCCGGGTAGGTTCCCGCAAAAATAATGCGGCCGCCGTTTTCGCCGGCGCCCGGTCCTAAGTCGAGAATGTAGTCGGCCTCGGCCATGATTTCCGGGTCGTGCTCAACCACAATGATGGTGTTGCCAAGATCTTTTAGATCCTGCAAGATTTTGATGAGCCGCGCGGTGTCGCGATTGTGCAGGCCGATGGAAGGCTCATCAAGCACATAAACGGCGCCGACGAGCCGCGAGCCCAGGCAGGTGGCCAATTGGATGCGCTGCGCCTCACCGCCCGACAAAGTGGCGGAGAGCCGGTCGAGCGTCAAATATTCCAAGCCGACATCGTTGAGAAATTTGCAACGCTGGCGAATTTCATCGAGCACCTTGTCAGCGATTCCGCGCTCTTCCGGGCTGAGTTCAAGCGTGTCGAAGAACTGTTGCGCGCAGCGTATGTTCATGCTGGAAACCTGCGCGATATTGGCAGCGCCGAGCCGCACCCAGAGCGCTTCTTGACGCAGACGTCCGCCGCGGCAAACCGGACACTGGGTATACGCTCGATAACGGCTCATGAAGACGCGCACATGCACTTTATATTTCTTGCGCTCCACTTCTTGAAAGAAGCGGAACACATGGCTGCGGACGAATTCTTTTTCGTCGTTCCTCAGATCGACGTAAGGCACATTCAACCGCGCCTTGCCGCGCGCTTTCGGCTTAAATTCTTCGTCGTAATACCAGCTGTATTGCGGCTTAGTCCAAGGATCAACTGCGCCTCCTTCGATGGTGAGCGACGGATCGGGAACGATGAGATCCATGTCGTAATCCACTGTGTTGCCGAAGCCTTGACAGGTGGGGCAGGCGCCCATCGGATTGTTGAAGCTGAAGAGCGTAGGTTCCGGCTTGGCGGCCATTTGTCCGCAAATCTTGCAAGCAAACGTTTCGCTGAAGTGCAACTGGCGCGGATTGGCGACCGCAGCTTGTTCGAAGAAGATCTCGCCGGCTTCGCGGTAGCAGATTTCGACGGTATCGACGATGCGTTGATGCGAATCGGGGCGAATGACGATGCGGTCGGCCAGGACGAAGAGCGGCTGGGAAAAATCAATTTCGAGCAACGATTCCGGGGTGGAGAACTCAAACATTTTGCCGGCCTGGAACAAGCGGTTGAAGCCTTTTTTGCGCAGGTCGAAGAGGCGGTCGCGGAGGGCCGCTGCTTCGCCTGTTCCAGACGCCTTGACCGGAAACAGCGCGTACCAGCGTGAATCTTCTGACTGGGCGAGCATGGCTTCGGCGACCTGGTCGACGGTGTCGCTTTGAATGCGTGTGCCGTCGTTTGGGCAGTAGGTGCGGCCGGCGCGCGCCCAGAGCAGGCGCATAAAATCGTAAAGCTCGGTGGCGGTGGCGACGGTTGAACGCGGATTACGCGTCTGATTCTTCTGGCGGATGGCGATGGGTGGGGCGATGCCGACGATTTCATCGACGTCGGGTTTTTCCATGCGCTCGAGGAACTGGCGCGCATAGGCGGACAGCGATTCGACATAGCGCCGCTGCCCTTCGGCGTAGATGGTGTCGAAAACCAGCGACGATTTGCCGGAACCGGAAACACCGGCCACGACCGTCAACAGATTGTGCGGGATATCGGCGCTGACGTTCTTGAGATTGTGAACGCGCGCGCCGTGAATACCCAAAACAGGCGATCCGGGCGATGGCGAAGGGACGGAAGGTAAACTGGGTTTCGGCAGGGCTTTCCTCACCTAGTATAAGATGCGATTCACATGTGGCCAGCCGCAAAGCTGAAGGAGTTAAGGAGGAGTTTACTGAATTGGTTCGGGCAGCAGAAGCGCGACTTGCCGTGGCGGCGAACCAAAGATCCATACGCGATTTGGGTGTCGGAGATTATGCTCCAACAAACGCGCGTGGCAGCGGCTATACCGTACTTCGAGCGCTTCGTGGCGCGCTTTCCCGATTATCGGGCGCTGGCGGCGGCCACCGAGGAAGATGTGCTGCGTCACTGGGCTGGGCTTGGCTACTATTATCGAGCGCGAAACATGCAGAAAGCCGCGGAGTTGTTGACTGAACTGGATGGTTTTCCGGGTGAGTATGACGCCATTCTGGCGCTGCCGGGTGTAGGCGATTACACGGCGGCGGCGGTTGGGAGCATTGCATTCGATTTGCCGCATGCGGCGGTGGATGGCAATGTGGTGCGCGTGGTGAGCCGCTTGTTCGCAGCGAATGCGGGGCGCAAGCAGATTGCAGAAATCGCGGCTCAGTTGCTGGATCGCCGAGCGGCCTGGCGATTTTAATCAAGCCATGATGGAGTTAGGCGCGACGCTCTGTTTGCCGAAGAATCCGCAATGCCTGCTCTGTCCGGTCGCCAAAATGTGCAGACGCAAGAGAGTTGGGGCTGCAGCAGGAATTCCCGGCGCCGAAGACTAAAACGAAGAACGTGGAGATCGAGCGCGACCTCTTCTGGATAGAACAGGAAGGTCGAGTGCTGGCGTGGCAGAGGCCGGCGGATGCGCGGCTGATGGCGGGTTTTTGGGAACTGCCGGAGCGCGAGCACTTGCCCGGCGCGAAGCCGAAGGATGAACTGGGCGGTTTCCGGCATGGCATTACGGTGCATAACTATCGAATTACGGTTTGGCGCACGGCAGTGCCGTCGAAGTTAGAGAACTGCCGCTGGCTGGAGGTTGGCGGCCTGAGCGCTTTACCGCTGAGCACGATTTTCAAGAAAGCGCTGAAAATCGTTGTTCGTCTATAGGAAACTGATTAGGGAGCCACGCCAATGTTTAAAAGCTTACTCGCTTTCTGCCTGCTGGGCTATTTGCAGGCGCAACAGCCAGTGTTGAAAGAGCGGCCAGCGGTGCCGGCGGATGCCGTGCAAGTGGATTCCGGCACGCACATTCTGTTGAATATGATCAACAGCGTAAGCACCAAGCAGGCGGTGGTGGGAGACCGGATTTATCTCGAAACCGCTTTTCCGGTGATTGCGAACGGAAAGATTATTGTGCCGCAAGGCAGTTGGGTTACGGGCACGGTCACGCAGGTGAAGCGTCCGGGGCGGGTGAAAGGCAGAGGCGAGTTGGAAGTGCGCTTCGATTCGCTGACGCTGCCGAATGGCGTGACGCGCAACTTCCGGTCGGACCTGGGCGCGCTGGATGCAACGAATAGTGGGACGCTGGATCGCGAAAACAGCAAGGTCAAAGGACCGGGCGATAAGGCCGGCGACGCGGGCACGGTGGTGCGCACGACAGAGGCCGGCGCGGTTATTGGGGCCGCGGCGGGCGAGGCTGCAGGGCATATCGGCACAGGAAGCTTAATTGGCTTGGCGGGTGGAGCGGCGGGCGGCTTGATTGGCGTGCTGGCGAGCCGGGGGCCCGATGCGATGCTGCCGAGAGGATCGTCGGTGGAAATGGTTCTGGACCGTCCGTTGGTCTATACGCCGGCGGAGCTGGATTTGACGGGCGCTCCGCCGAGAGGAACGACCTTTGTGCAAAGCCCACCGACGCAACAGAAGCGCGGCTGGCCGAGTTCGCCGTTTTAGAGCTGGCTGCGGAAGCCAGTTTTTGGCAGGCGAAGTCTTGCATGCAGCGTTTCGCGATCAGTTGCACAGAGCGAGATAATCAACGAGTTCGGTCATCTTCGTGCCGCAGGCGGGGCCGTCCTTTTGGTTGGCAAACTCTTCCAAGGCAGCACCGAGCCGGGTCAATTCCGGAAATCCGTAGCCGCCGCCGCTGCCCTTGAGGTCATGGCCGAGCGAGGCCAGACGCGCGAAGTCCGAGTGGGCCAGAAGTTCAAGCATTTCGGGAACTTCCTGGCGGCGGCGCGCCAAGTAAGAAGGCACGAGTTCCTCGACGCCGGCAGGCATCGGAATCCTACCGGACGGTTTGCTTTCGGGCGATTTGAGCCGCAGGTGTTTCTCGATGGCAGTGATGAGGTCGCCTTTCGAGATGGGCTTCGACAGGTGAGCGTTGCAGCCTGCGGTGACGCACCTATGCATGTCTTCGAACGCGGTGTGGGCGGTCAACGCCAGGATGGGAACCGCGGCGCTGCCGCGCTTTTGCTCGAGTGCGCGAATGGCGCGGGTGGCGGTTAAACCGTCCATGACAGGCATCTGCACGTCCATCAGGATGAGATCGAAACGCGCGATTGCAAAGCGATCGAGCGCGGCCTGGCCATCCTCTTCGAAGGTGACCTGGTAAGGGCTGCACGTCAAGTAGGCGTGGATCAGCAAGCGGTTGTCCGGCGAATCGTCAACCACCAGGATGCTAGCTAGCGGGGTAACGTCTGTTTCGCTGGGATCCAGATCGCTCAAGGGCGGGGTTGCGGCTGAGAGGGGTAGCGGAACGGCGCGCGTTTCCATGGCTTCACAGACCATGCGAAGGAAGTGGGCGCGCGCCACCGGACGCACAGCCCAGCCCGCCAAGCCGGCCTTAGCGCAGCGGGCAGAGTCATCAGGCTGGGCGTTAGAAAGCAGCAGCACGATTGGCAAGTCCGGGGCCATTTGTGCCATCTCGGCGGCGAGCGCGAAACCGTCCATGCCATCGATGCCATCTGCTGCAATGACGGCCAGCGAATAGGGCTCGCTAGATTCCATGGCTTCGCGCAGAAGGGTGATGGCTGCGGCCGGCGACGGAGGCGTGGAGCTTTCCAATCCCCAGGCTTCGAGCGTTTCCCACAAGATGAGGCGGCTGGCCGAGTTATCGTCGAGCAGAAGAACTCGTTTGGCACGGAGGGGTGCGGGTGCTAGCTCGACGCGCTGGCCCCTTTCCGGGGCAGGGTCGAACGCCACGCGAAAGCGGAAGGTACTCCCCTGACCTACGGAACTGGCAACGGTGAGCTTTCCGCCCATGGCCTCCACCAGCCGGCGGCTGATGCCAAGGCCCAGACCCGTGCCGCCATATTTGCGAGTGGTGGAGGCATCGGCCTGGGTGAAATCGGCGAAGATCGTTTCCAGCTTGTCATAGGGAATGCCGATACCGGTGTCGGAGACGGCAAATTCGAGTTCGCTTAAGTTGGCGGACTGGTGGTTTGCAACTGTCAATACGATTTCGCCCGAGGCGGTGAACTTGATGGCATTGGCAAGCAGGTTGATCAGGATCTGGCCCAACCGGTTGGGATCCCCCATGAGACCGGTTGGGATGGCCGGCGACAAATGAGATAGCAGGACCAATCCTTTGGAAGAGGCGGTCACCGCCATCAACTCGATCACCTGATCCACTATTTCTGCCAGGTCAAACTCGACGCGTTCCAGCTCGAGATGGCCGGATTCGATCTTCGAGAGGTCGAGAATATCGTTGATGAGCACGAGGAGCCCGGAGCCGCTGCGCCGCAGCACTTCCAAATACTTCATTTGCTCGCTCGAGAGCGGCGATTCCCAGAGTATGTCCGCCATGCCGAGAATGGAGTTCATAGGGGTGCGCATCTCGTGACTCATGGCGGCTAAGAAGGCGCTCTTGGCCAGATTGAGCGATTGAGACTGACTGGCGTCGCGTAGCGCTTGCAGGGTGCGTCCGCGTTCGAGGGCGTAGCGAATGGAGCGTTCGAGCAGCGCCGCAGTTAATTCGCCTTTGACCAGATAATCGGCCGCCCCAGATTTGGCGGCAGTCAGATCCACGTCCCGATCGCCCCCGCCGGTCATCAATATGACTTGGGGATGACCAGGCTCGGCGGTTACTTCAGCCAGCAGATCGAGGCCACTGCGCTGCCCGAGGCGGTAATCCACCAGACAGACATCGCAAGAGCGGGCGCGGATTGCTGCCAGGCCTTGCTCATAGGTGGGCAGCCAGGTGAGAGCGAATTTTTCGGCGCCAGCAACGCGTAGTAGACCGGCCACAATGAGGCGTTCGTCTTCGTCGTCATCCACCAACAGCACGCGAATCACGGCTTTGTCCATTAGGATTCCCTCGCTCCGTTGGGCAATTCAACAATCTGAAACCAATAATTGGTGACTATAGCCATAGCCTGCACCAGGCTCTCGAAGGTGACCGGCTTGGCCATAAAAGAATTAGCGCCCAAATCGTATGTGTGGTTAATTTCGTCTTCCGTTCGAGAGGTAGTTAGAATCACCACCGGAATGGAGCGCAGGTTTGGATCGGCCTTGATTTCGCGAAGAGCTTCGCGACCGTCTTTTCTGGGCATGTTGAGATCAAGCAGAATCAAGCCCGGCCGGGGCGAGACGGCGGGCGGCGCGTATTTGCCGCGATGATGGAGGTAATCCAGCAGTTCTTCGCCATCACAAACGGTTTTTAATTCGTTGGCTACCTTGGCTGCCCGCAGGGCATCTGTCGTGAGCAACCGATCATCTTCATCGTCATCGGCCAGCAGAATCACAATGGCTTCTCTCTCCGTCTTCACAAAAGTTTCTCCTGAGCGGACGAATTGGCGGGGAGAGGAGTTGGCAGTTCGGCAAAACCGCTTGCTGGCGCGCGGGGCTCGGAAAAGCCGTATGGCTGGATTGTAGAATTTTGCAAGTCCGTCCTGAGAGCGGCGTTAAGCACGCCGAAGTCCATATCGGCGTCCGCCGGAATTTCGGATAGAGTTCCGGGGCTGTTGCCAGCGGGGTGATGAACTGGCAGAGAGACCAAAAAGGAAGCGCCTTGGCCTGGAGTGCTCTTAGCGGTGATATCCCCCCCATGCCGTTGGACGATTTTGCGGCAAATCGCCAAGCCTATTCCAGTCCCTTCGAATTCGCCGCGGCCGTGCAAACGCTGAAATACGGCAAAGATCCGATCGAGGTATTTCTCATCAAAGCCGATGCCTTTGTCTTCCACGACAAGTCGGGCCATGCCATCCGGGGGCAGCCCTAAGTCAGCCTTTTCCCTATATAGGTGGATCACCGGCCGTTTTCCCGGGTGGTGGAACTTGAGCGCGTTACCGATGAGATTTTGTAGTAGCTGGCGCATTTGCAGGGCGTCGGCGTCAATGGTGGGGAGCTCGCCCACTTCGACCAGCGCGTGTGTCTCGGCGATTCGCAGCTCAAGGTCGGACAGAACTTCGCGAGTTACTTGGGCCAGATCCACCGGCAAGAATGGCTGGGCCTGGCTGGTGACGCGCGCAAACTTCAAGAGATCCTCAATCAAAGACCGCATCCGTTTCGTGGCGTTCAGCATACGGTCGAGATAATCGCGGCCTTGCTCGTCCATGGCCTCGCGAGCTAAGGTTTTGAGGCGGTCTCCAAAAGCCTCCACTTTGCGCAGTGGCTCCTGCAAGTCGTGGGAGGCCACCGATGCAAACTCCTGCAATTCCCGGTTACTCTGCGCGAGCCTAAGGGAAAAGGCATGAAGCTCCTCATTCGCCTTAGCCAGTTGCTCGTTGGTGCGGGCTAAGTCGGCGGTGCGCGCATGCACGCGTTCCTCCAAACGTTCATTCAGCGTTCTGATCTCGAGTTGCGCCTGTTTGTAATCGTCGATGTCGGTGCAGGTGCCGAACCAGCGCACCACGGCGCCCTGGGCATCGCGAACCGGCAGCGCGCGTCCCAGCTGCCAGCGATATACGCCGTCTTGCGCCCGCTTGAAGCGATATTCGATGTCATAGGGCTCGCCATTGGCGGTGGACTGCCTCCACTGGTCGAGGTAAGTTTGCCAGTCATCCGGGTGCAGGACAGACTCCCAGCCCGTATTCCTGGTTTGCTCGAGGTTCATGCCAGTGTAGTCTTGCCAGCGCCGATTGTAGTAATCGCGGTTTCCGTCGGCAGCGGCCGTCCAGACCATTTGAGGAATGGAATCGGCCAGTTGACGGAACGAGGTTTCGCTGGTCTGGAGCGCCTGCTGTTCGCCTTGTAGTTCAGTGATCAGAGCTTGGCGGCGGGCCGTCCCTCTTTGAATGATGACGTTGGCGAAGAGCAGGAGCAAGAAGAGGCTGGCGCACCCGAGGATAGAGACAAGGCCGCCTTCGTTCCCGCTCGCTCGCGCGTGCCGATCATCGCTGCTGAGCCGTTCATGGGCGGCGGCTTGTACCTCCGATATGATGATCCAGATTCGATCCATCAGCGCTTGGCCTATACCGCTGCGGACGACAACGAGGGCGGCATCGGCCCCCTTATTGTGGTGAAGATCGATGGTGAGCGCTAATTCCTCCAGCTTTAAATCAACCAGGGAGCTTAAGTTTTTGATGCGTATAGCCTGGTCGGGGCGACTGATCGCCACCGTTCTGAGAGAGTTCATTAGCACCGGGAGATCCTTGCGCGCCTTGCGATATGGATCGAGGTAGCGCTCGTCTCCGGTGAGCAGAAACCCGCGCTGTCCCGTTTCTGCATCCGACAGGGAGGTCAGCAGCGCGCTGGTTTCAGATAGGATTGCCTGTGTCGTCTGCTCTTGATCGGCGTGCCGATTGAAGGCAGTCCAGCCGCGATACGAGAGAAATGCGACCACGAGGACTACCGTAAGAGCGAACAGGAGCGCGAGCCGCTCGCGGGAGTAAGGGATTAGCGACATGGCCTCGGTTGTCATTTTTCCTTCTCCTCTCTATAGCGGTGCAGGCTCATGCCTGCGGATGGGCGATTTTCTTGACCTTTTCAGCTGGAAAGCGGTGTGGAGGCGATTTCTACATCTCCTCTATCGGCCGGGAAGGTGCGCAACCGTAGGGGCAAACTAAGGCGGGAAGGATGGGTGCGCGGAAAACCGCCTGGCGGGCGCCACCGACTCCGACGCGACCATGCGCGCGGTTGGCTTCAACTTGAGAGGGGGGCCATAGTTTTCGAGTGAATAGAGGGCGAGTACTAGAGAGCATCGAATATAGAATAGAGAGAATTCAGCCAATGAAAACGACACTGTGGATTTTGTTATTCAGCGCCCTTCCGGCAGTCGCTGGTCCCGCCCAGGACGTAACCGGCGATTGGCACGGCACTTTGAAAAGCAGCGGACCCGAGTTTCGGATCCTGATTCATATTGCGAAAGGAGACAACGGGGCACTTAAAGGAACGTTTGACAGCGTAGACCAGGGAGCCAAAGGAGTGCCTTTAACGTCGGTTACTCTGGACGGTTCGAATTTCAAATTTACGATCGAGGTGGCAAAAGTGACCTATGAGGGGAAGGTGAATGCCGACAAGATCACGGGGACATGGTCACAAGCACAATCTCTTCCGCTTGAGTTCGAGCGGGGGCCGTTCAAGACTCCCAAAGCGGCTAAGCCATCAGACATAGATGGCACATGGTCGGGGACGCTCGACCTCGGCAGCCAGAAGCTGCGCCTTGTCTACCATATCCTCAACACGGAGGACGGACTCACCGCCACAGCGGACAGCCCAGACCAGGGAGCGACAGGGATGGCGGTGAAAGTAACTCGCGACGGCCTCGCGGTGAAACTTGAGCTTACGGCGGTGGGTGCGGTGTTTGAAGGCAAAATTGCGGCCGATCTCAAAACGATCTCCGGCACATTTACCCAGGGTGGCCATGCCATACCTTTGACGCTCTCTCCCACGAAAGAGACGGCGCAGCGCGAGCGCCGCGGCCGCCCGCAAAATCCAGTTAAACCTTATCCGTATAAGGAAGAAGAAGTGAGTTACGACAACAGTGTGCAAGACGTTCACCTGGCAGCGACGATTACCATTCCGCCCGGCGCTGGGCCGTTTCCCGCCGTCTTGCTGATTACCGGGTCGGGGCCGCAGGATCGCGATGAAACCCTGCCCTTTCAACACAAGCCTTTTCTGGTGCTAGCCGATTACCTGACGCGTCAGGGCATTGTCGTTTTGCGGGCGGATGATCGGGGCGTAGGTAAATCGAGCGGAAACTTTGCAACTGCCACCACGGCGGACTTTGCAACTGATACTGAAGCGGGCATCGCCTATTTGAAGAAACGTGCCGAAGTGAATGTACACAAGCTGGGCCTGATTGGGCACAGCGAGGGTGGCGTGATTGCTCCCATGGTGGCGGCTCGCAATGCCGATGTTTCGTTCATCGTCCTGATGGCCGGCCCCGGGGTGCGGGGCGATGAGATTATTCCGGCCCAATTGACAGCGATTATGGAAGCCGGCGGCGCCAGCAAGCAAGAAGCGGAAAAAGCGGCGGCCGATGAGCGCGAACTGTTGACGTTAGCGGAGCGCGAAAAAGATGACGCGGTGATCCAGAAAAAGATCCAGGAACTATCGAACGGCAAAACGTCCGATGCGCAAGCGGAGGCCCAGGCTAAACAAATTCGCTCGCCCTGGTATCAATATTTTCTGCAATACGATCCGGCACCGGCACTTGCAAAGGTGAAATGCCCGGTGCTTGCTCTTAACGGCGAGAAAGACCGGCAGGTGCCACCGAATCAAAACCTGCCCGCCATACGCAAGGCTCTAGAATCGGGCGGCAATACCCATTTCGAAGTGGTCGAACTGCCTGGTCTGAATCATCTCTTCCAGACGGCAAAGACCGGCTCGCCCATGGAATACGCAGAGATTGAGGAAACGGTATCTCCTGTGACGCTGGAGAAGATCTCGGGTTGGATTCTGAAACAGTAATCCAGCCAAAGAATCGGGATAGGAGCGGATTTCCGAGGATTACAGCGCCTGTAACAATAGCGATCTGCCGATGAGAGGTAAGAGGATACCCGTCTTTGCTCTTGACAAAGGTGTGCCTGACACTGCTCGTCACACTTTGCCTTTCCGGTGCCTCCGCAGCCGACGCTGCGCCCGTCCTTCCGACTTTAACCACGGCGGACGCGGTCCACAATCTGACACCCGCGCAGGCAAAACTGGGTTATCCCGTTCACTTTGAGGGAGTTTGCGTATTCTGTTTCACCGGTTGGCACGGTTTCTTTGCGCACGATGGGGTAAAAAGCGTGTGGGTGGACCTCGGGGATAAAGTGTCCTTGACCCCGGCGATCCACCCGGGCACCTTACTCGATATCGAGGGCGTCACGGGAAGCGGAGAGTATGCGCCCATTGTCGATCGGGCTACCCTGAAGATTCTAGGTGAGCGCGCACTACCACCCGCCCTGCCAGTAAGCCTAGGTCTGCTCGCAACCGGGTCGGAGGATGGGCAATGGATTTCGTTCGAGGGCACCGTGCGCTCGGCCGAAATCAGGGACAGCATGTTGTGTCTGATCGTGGGTTCCGGGCGGCTCCAAGTGGAAGTTAAGACGTTCGCAGAAAGCGAGCGAAAATACAGCCGGCTGATTGATGCGAAAGTGCGAGTGCGCGGCGCGGTGGGTCCGGTTTTCAATCAGCGCAGGCAACTGATTGATGTGAATGTCTATAGTCCGGGCTTAAACGATATGGAAGTACTCGAGGGCGCGCCCGCCGCTCCGTTTTCACTGCCCATCACCAAAGTAAGGGATATTTTTGGATACGTGCCCGGGAGCAGCCTGGATCATCGCATGCGCATCCACGGAATAGTGGAAGCGCGCTGGGGGCTATCGGTCTACATAACGGACGGCGTTCAGGGCGCGGGTGTGCTGAGCAGTAAATTGACTTCGCTCCAGCCGGGCGATATCGTAGATGCCGTCGGGTTTCCGGTATTGGGAGACCAAGCACAAAGCATTCAGGACGCCATTTTCCGGCGGCTTGGAAAGGCAGCGCTGCCGCCGCCCCGGCTGATTAGCGCCAAAGAAGCGTTGACCGGCAATCACGAGGGCGATCTGGTGCGCATAGACGGCCGCCTGATTGAGCAGAACAGAACGGCGGATCAATACACTCTTTTGCTGAATGCCGGTGAAGCCGTCTTTTCAGCAATCCTGCCGGCCGAGGCGGCGGACGAGGCATTGGAAGGACTACGCTCCGGCAGCCGCGTGCAACTCACCGGCGTGTGTACCATTCCGGAGACGCAGGCGACTCGGCATTTTCGAGTGCCGAAGTCGTTTCAGATCCTGCTTACGTTCTCCCGCCGACGTGACTGTACTTGAAAGAGCGTCGTGGTGGACGCCCGAACACGCATTCTATGCTTTTGGCCTAAGCGGATTGATTGTTTTAGGCGCCTTTTCCTGGATTGTCGCCTTGCGACGCCGCGTGCACCGACAAACAGCCACAATTCAAGCGCAATTGAAGCTGGCGGACTCGCTTAGAGATCAAGCGGAAGCGGCCAACCGTTCCAAGAGCGAGTTTCTAGCCAACATGAGCCATGAGATTCGCACCCCGATGAACGGTGTTCTGGGCATGACGGATTTGGCGTTGGATACCGATCTGACGGATGAACAGCGTGAACTCATCGAGACTGCTAAGTCATCGGCCGGCACGCTGCTAACCGTCATCAACGATATTCTTGATTTCTCAAAAATCGAGGCGGGCAAACTCGAGCTGGACCTCATCCCATTTCATCTGCGCGACAGCATAGCCAGATTGATGAGACCCTTGGCCTTTCGAGCTGTTGAAAAAGGCTTGGAGTTGTTGTATGAAGTCCAGCCGGGAGTGCCGGACGAGATCGTTTCGGACCCGACCCGGCTGAGCCAGATTATCATCAATCTGGTGGGGAACGCCATCAAGTTTACCAGCGAGGGAGAAGTGGAGGTGCGTGTCGAACTGGACGGCATAGAAAACGATCGGGCGCGGCTGCATTTTTCGGTGCGTGACACCGGCATCGGCATCCCACTGGAGAAACAGAGGGCCATCTTCGAAGCGTTTTCCCAGGCTAATTCGGACACCACTCGAAAGTTTGGCGGAACAGGGTTAGGACTGACGATTTCCACCAGGATTGTGGAAATGATGGGTGGACGGATCTGGGTGGAAAGCCAGCCCGACGAAGGCAGTTGCTTCCATTTCACCTTGGAGGCTGCTGTTGCCAAGAGCACTCAGGAGGACGCGAAAGCGCCGCGCAGCGTATCGTTGGCCCGCATGCCGGTTCTCATCGTAGACGACAACGCAACGAACCGGCGAATTCTGAAGCAAATCACGGAAGCGGAAGGGATGGAGGCGGCTACGGCGGCGAGCGCGGCAGCGGCGCTGCAGGAGTTGCAGGCGGCGGCAGAAAGGGGCAATGCGTTCAAACTGGTGCTGCTCGACTGCCACATGCCCAATGTGGACGGATTCACGTTAGTGGAACAAGTGCGGCAGGTGGACGCAATTGCCGGCACCACGATTTTGATGCTTACTTCCGCTGGACAACGAGGCGATGCGGCACGCTGCCGGGCCTTGGACGTCGCCGCTTACCTCACCAAACCGGTTTCGTCATTCCAGTTGAAAGATGCCATGAGATTGGCGCTGGAAGCGAATTCCGACCGCGCCGCTGCCGGGCAGCTGATCACTCGTCACACTCTTCCGACCAAGGAGTTCGGCTTGCGAATCCTTTTGGCGGAGGATAATCCGGTGAATCAGAAAGTCGCACGCCGGATGCTTGAGAAGCGGGATCATTCGGTAACCGTAGCCGGAAACGGACGGGAAGCTTTGCTCGCTTTTGAACACCAGATCTTCGATCTGATTTTGATGGATATCCAAATGCCGGAGATGGATGGATTTGCGGCGACCGCGGCCATTCGCAAGAAGGAGCGAGAGGGTGAACACATTCCTATCATTGCCCTCACGGCGCACGCCATGACAGGTGACCGGGAACGCTGCCTGGCCGGGGGGATGGATGGCTATGTGAGCAAGCCAATCCGCATTGAGGAATTGACCAAAGAGATGGATCGTCTGCGATGCGGCCTACCACTTGTTCCGGAACTCGAGGACGCGCGCTAGCTAACTGACAGTGCGCGTCGCCAGGTCGATGGTTACAACATCATCCGGAGTCTTAGTGGTGCTGCCGTCGTTCTGTGGATGAAATTCAACCGTCATTGTGGTCGCGTTCACTACAACACGCAAATAGCCATAATGGGTGTCGTCGTAACTTTCGAGTGTAAGTGTGCTATCGATTTGGTAAGGAGTACGATAATTGTTCCGCATAGCCGAAAGTGGCGAGTGCCCGCCGTCGCCGGCGACAATGTAGGGAATCTGGTAGTTGTTAACGAGGCGTGTAAATCGCTGATAGTTGTGCGCGTGGCCTGAAAAAACAGCGTGGGGCCAAACCCCGGCGGATTGGCACGCGCTATCGATATCGTCGGACATCAGAGGGCTGCCCCCATGTGTCGAGTCTCCCGTAAAGGGTGGGTGGTGAACCGCGACAATAAGAGCGCCCGTGAAGTTGTCACTTTTCGCCCGCTCGAGCGCTGTGGTCAAGAAAGTAATTTGCCGGTCGTCCAGTATCGTGTTGTTACCGTTCTCGCCCGAGATGACGCCTGGGTCTTCGAGTACGTTGCTATACAAACCGAATATTCGAACGAACGGCGCTTCCAAAGTGAAATAGACGCCGGGCTGAATCATCGTGGTGCGCAATAAGCCGCCGGCATCGGGCGATTGCGTGGGGCTTGCCGCACAAAAGTTGCGCAAGAAAGCGTCTAGTGTGGGCTCGGGATCGCTCGCGTAAACCACGCCGTCGTGATTGCCTGGAATCGCGATTATTGGCGCCGGGTAGTCTCGATATGGCTCGAAAAACTGGTCGTAATAATAGGTCGCTTCGCCGAAGTAGTAAACCACATCGCCGAGATGAAAAAAGAATGAAGGAACATCGGCGGGGTTGGCCTCGGTGAAATCGCTCACCATCTTATCGGCAACCAGCGATTGAGTGGTGGGTCCCTCTACGCTGCCGGTGTCCCCAACGGAATGGAAAACA
>CAVXRP010000027.1:0-332994 GCA_963764105.1 Bryobacterales bacterium | reverse complement strand
AACTTTTGCGTGGTCGGTTCGTCCGGGAACAATCCTACAGCCAAAGCGGTAGCCTCGGCTTCGTCCTTCGCCTCACCGCCGATGTACCAGTTGGGGCAACGGTCGTCTTTGGGATTCAGAACCACGTCGCCGCGGCTGGCGCGATAGAACTCCTGGATGTATTGGCGATCGGGATCGAAGATGATCGCCGTGTCGCCGCGCCGCTCGACCTGATAGAGAATCTCGCGAAAGAGAGTCGATTTGCCAGCGCCAGTATCGCCGGCGATTTGGATGTGATGCGCTTCGCGATTCCGACGGAGGATGAGCGAACGGCCGCGTTCTCCGAGGATCGCCTCGATGAGATTGCGCCGGTTGGTCAAGGGGAATCGCAGGCCCGTGCCTAAGGTGCGGATATTAAAAACAAACCGCGAGACTAAGCGCGGTCCGCGGATGAGCCGCCCGTTCTTGGCCGCGTTGTTGCGGCGGCGGTCGAGCCAGGCACCCATCAAAAAGAAAAGGACGAACGAGATACCGGCAGCGATAAACGCTGGCCGTAAGAAGTCAAAGAGGGTGACGCGGTAGACGTGATCGGAGAGCCAAGCTTCGAACGTCGCGGGTTGGAGGCGAACCACCTTGACACTCAGCTTGCCCGCCCCGGACTGCAACAACTCCGGTGTCGCGATGAAGTCGTCGCAGAAGACCATTTTGAAGTTCTCCCGGCCATCGCTCGGCTTCGCGCCCGGGAGTGGCGGGAGCTTGGGAAGCTGCCTTGCAATCGCCAACTTGGCGTAGTCGGGGAGGTAGAACCGTTCGAGCGGACTGGCTTGCCAGATCGCGAGCCGGATCAGACCGAGAGTCGAGGCGGCAGCAAGGACGAGGGCCAGAACTCGGTAGAAGGGCAGGATGCGCGGCCAGGTAGTTTCGGCGACGGGTTGATTCATTTTGCTACTGTCTCTTTTGCGGCCCGAAGCGTGGCCAGTCGTCCATCTGCTTGCGCGAACTTTCGCGTCTCCGCAATGTCAAGAATGGCCTTCATCCGTTCCGTCGAGGGCTTAACACCCTGCATGAGATCTCGCTGAAGATCGACGACCACGCTTCGCAGCGCGAGGAACTCGCCGAGCATGAGGCGAGCCCAGGGCGGACACACGAGCGAGTCGAGCGCGGCTTGCCGAAGCCACTGGCTCACGGTTGCCCCGGCGGCGACGGCAGCGCCGGTGACGGCCTGGGCCTCAGTCGAAGTAAGGCGCGCCGTAATGTGACTGCTGAGTTCCTTTGAAGGCAGGAGGGGTTTCTTGGGAGTCATGGCATTATTAGAAAGTCTTTTAGAATCATCAACGTCTACGGAAGTAGACCGCAAGGGCTTAAATGATTTGTTTTCAACAGGTAGACGAGCGTAGACACGTAGTGGGTGGCCTGTCGTTGTAGCTGATGGGCTGCGAAGCAGCAGCACCCCCTGGGTCCGATTGGCCGTTAGCGAAGCGCCTCGATCCGGCTCACTTTTGTGTTTCGTTTTGTGCAGAATGCTGGCGTGCTTTATGCACGAAGCGTGCCTGTTTTCGGCGAGATTCGTGCGCGAAACGTTTGCCTTTCGCAACTGGATCGCGCACGTTGTGGATAGCTGGGCGTTCATGGTTTAGACCGTCATGCCGAACGACTGAGCGCCGGTTTCTTCGCCTTGCTGTTCGAGATGCTTGGAGCGTCGCGTTCGTAAGTTGGAAGCTGTCGCGTCCACTTGGACGGGGTGCGGGTCGAGTGTTTGGTTGGCAGCGGGGTAGATTTGCTGCACTTGATCTTCCGCCCAAGTGCGGGCTTTGGCGGCGGTCTCGAATCCCGTGTCTAGTCCGTACTGTTCGAACGCGGCAACTAGGGATTCGCGTTCTGGCGATTGGCTCTCCGTTTGGTTCTCAGCACGGATCTTCTGCTCGAATTCGCGGTCCGTCAGTCCATTGCTGAATTGATTCAAGTCCATCGGCGCTAAGTGATGCGGAATTCCCGCTGAGGGATTGGCGGCGAATTGTCTGCCGAGCTCGTAGTCGCGAACATTGTTTGAGAGGTTCGCGTAAAACTGTTCTTCCGCGATGGCCGGAAGCGCGCGCGGTGTGATGTTCATCTGGGCGGCCAGCTCGGCGAGTTCGCTGCCAAACCCGGTGTACTGCCGTTGAATTGAACCATCCAGCGCGCGCTCCTGAAGAGCGAACCAAGACTTACCGGAAACCTCCGCAAATCGCTGCATGGTCCAGACCGATTCGCTGGCTGAATCCTCCGCGTTTTGATTGACAGCCTGGTTCATCTCCGGCGATCCGAAGACTCGGCGTGCTGTCAGCGGAAGCGGCGTGTCAAGAATAAATCCGTTGTTGTCAGGCATGGGGGACTCCTTAGGCTGCGGTGAAGGTGCTCTCGCCGGTTTGCTCGGTTAGATGTTCCCTTTCGGATTGCTTTTTGTTCCGCCCGCGTTTACCGCTGGTCAGGGGTGCGGCGACAGCTTCCGGTTTGTGGCCCTCGGCGGCTCTGTCCAGGAACTCTTTGAATTCTCTATCCGCCGCGAACAGGCGTTGGAGCGCGGCGTTGACGATATGAGCTTCGGAGCTGTCGGCAAATTTGCAGTACTCCTTGAGTTGCTCGGCGACTCCTGGTTGGAGGCGGATGCGCAGCGGTTCCTGCTCTCGTTTGTCTTCTCTTTCGATGAGTGGCATAGATGTGTTTCGCGGTCCTTTCGGTTGGGATGAAACTATTCAAACGCCTCGTCTTGGCGGAAGTATGTAATCGCGAGACCCAGCGGGTTATGAGGAACCACGTTGTTCGGCACCTCGGGGTTAAAGCGAAACTGAAACTCCGCGGACCAGCGTTCGCGTTTGTCTTCCGCGCCAGCGGTGGTGGTGAAGATCTTCGTAAGCTCCACCCGCGCGCGGTACGGTTCGGTCTCCAACTCCTCAATGACAACGTTCGAGACCAGCACGTCGATGTTGTCTTCGTTGCTGGCGAGGAACTTGGGTAACCAATTGGTCTTTCGGTCGCTCGCATCAACCATGTCGGCGACGCTGCGCTCCAGAAAGTAAATCGATTCGACGTATCGGTCCTGCACCGTTTTGCGGTTGCGGCCGTAGAAGCCGGTCACAAACTGAGTCAGGAAGTAGCGAACCTCTTTCGCCTGCGGCTTGTAGTCCGCCTGCGAATCGTTGACTGCCTCGGCGCGTCCAACGTCGTCGATCCGGACGATCACGGGCCGGATGTGAGCCATGGCGCGGGATATACGAAGGTTGTTGAAGCTGAGGACTGCGATCACACCCAGAGCGGCAAGCAGCGCGATCTTGAGCGCTGTGTTGGTCGTCAGGGTGGAACCGTAATACTCGAAGTGCTGAGCGGCGGCATGCTCGATGGGAGGAAGATCCGCTGGATTGAAAGTGGTCTCTGTTTTCATTTGAAAGCCTTCATGACACTGCTCTTGACTGTTCCGGCCAGGCTGCCGCCGGCATGGGCGGCGCCAGTAAAAAGATCGTTAACAAAATGCGTGATGTACCAGATGCTGGCGAGCATCCCGGCCGAGAGCAGAAAGAGGCCGAGGATCTCGGTCGCGGCGTGAGCCAGCGCGAAGTTGCCGCCGAAGAGGTTGTTGATCACGAACACGAACGCATTAGCCCAGATGAAGGTCAGCGCGTTGGCGACGACTTGATAGAAGCTGTACTTGATGGTGTAGGAAAGCCAGTTGTAGAACAGCCAACTGAAGCGTGGAACCAGGATGAACGGCACTAACAGCGGGCCGACCAGCGTGCCAATGCCGATGGCGACAAAGCTAATGAGTGTCAGAACGAAGAGGATGCCATCCGCCAAGACGAGGAGCCCGGTGAATTCGAAGTACAAACCGATTTCCAGGAATTGCGTCGCACCGGGGAAGGGCGTACTCTTCAGAATGTTGTCGACCTGACTGGTGAGCGTATCGAGCGCCGCAATGTTGATCTTGCTCGCCAAGTCGTAGGCGATCACGGGAATTACCTGGTGGACGTTGTTTCCACCGAGCAGGCCGAGCGGCGCGTTCCAATAGCGCAGCATAGTCTCTCCCAGAACGAAGAGAAAGAAGAAATGAACCAACTCGTCGAGCGGTAAGACGAGGTGGTGAGCCGCGAGCGAAGCGCGGGCGATACGCAGACCTAAAATCGCCAGCATGATGACCGCAATGCTGGTAAAGACGGTTTGTCCCTCCGCCAAGAACAGCGGACTGAAGTTCGTTGTCATCTGGTCGATTTGGTTGGTGACAATACCCGAATAGTCCTGGAGTCCCGCTCCGAAAGAGAGCGGGACTGCGACCAGAAACAAGAAGATGAGTTTGCGTACTGGGTTCATGAATGAGCCTTATTTGGGGCGGTAATGGCGAATGGTGTCTGCGCTTCCACCCCAGTTGTTTGGGCTGGTTTTCATCGCTTGTTGAATCGCCGCGCGCGATCGTGCAGCCTCGGCCTCTTTCTGGGCTTGCTTGGCATTGCTATAGGCGAGAGAACCCGCAATGGTAGCCAGCAGAAGGACCGCAAAAACGAGCAGTTTGGTGTTGATCAGGTTCAGCATTGTTGAGTCTCCTTACTGCGGACGATAGTTTGTGATGGTGGCGGACGAACCGCCCCAATTGAAATCCTGCGCGTTGTTGTAGTCGTAGACTTGGCCCTGGAAGTCGAGCGATTCCGCCAACTGATCGCGTTGGAGTTTGATGGCGAGCGTTTGCTGTTGAGCGAGGCAAGTCTGAATCGCGCCTTGCGCGCGCTGCTCGGTGTTGCCTTGTTCCTGGTGGCCATTGATCATATTGAGTTGCTCGATATTGCTGTTGGTATTCGCCGTTCCGTCCAAATGCGAAACAGCGAGCTTCATGATCGATGGGAGGTTGAGAGCCACGTTGGCGTGATAGTTAGCCACATTTTGCAAGCAACTCACGGACGCGCCATCCATCGCGTTCAGCGTGGCCAGCTGCGCAAGAGTGCTGCTGGAGCCGGGCACCTGACCGGCCATGTAAGAGTCATGCTTGAGGGGATAAGTCGCAGTTGCCCAAGCCTGGGGAGTCAGTCCGGGTTGACCGTTGATCATCTGTGGCCAGAGAATCGTCTCGCCGTATTTGTCTTTGGTGAAATCGTTGGTGGCCATCTGCGCGATGGTCATCCAGGCGCCTTTCTGGCCGGAGGTGAAACTCCTGGCCATTGACATGCCCAGCGTGTAGAGCTGCATACCGCTGGTCCAGATCTTGACCAGTTCGTTATACTCCTGGATCATCTTGGCCCCGTTCGAGATGTCTTCGTTCCAGATCTTGCCGAGCGACGCCCAAGACGTGGCGTCGAAGACCGCGATCTGGCCGTTGAGCCGCGGCGTGACCAGCGGCAAGAATAAAACAACGGCTGCGGTAACAGCGCCGCCTTTGAGATAAGGGATCATGCGTTTCCTCATTTCCGAGGACTCCTTTCGTGTTGAATAGTTGTGGGTTGCAGGTGGCGCAGGCGGTTTTCGACGGGCTGCAAAACAAAAGCTCCGAATAGCGCCAGGACACAAATCACCGCCATCACCGACATTCCGAACAGAATGAAGCCGGGGATGGCCATATCGAGGCCAAGGCGATAGCGCAACAGACGTTCTGTGCTGGGTTGCATGGTTGTTACTCTCCTTTTGGTTGGTAGGCAGGCAACGCTAAGTCATCGGTGAGGATGATCTTGACGCGTGTGCCTTCGCGGATGGTGATGGTGGGCAGCCGGTTCAAGAACCGGTCGAGAATGCGGTCCGCCGATTGCGCCGTACTGGCGGAAACGCCGTTTCTAAATTCGCCCAGATTGCTGAGCGTGGCGGCGTTATTGCCGATCTGAGCGAGGCCGCCAATCGCGCCGACGGCGAGCGCCGCGCCGAAGATCGTAGTGTAATGACTGTTCACTTTGTCGTGCAGTCCCGCCTCGCCGGCCTGGGCCAGACCTGGCTCGGGTCGGTCGAGTGGAATGCCGTAGCCGTCCAGGCCGGGCGTCAGGATGCGGTGGAACGCAACGGCGAGTCTCTGCTGACCTTGCAGCGACACTTCCCTCGCTTCACCAAGGCCGCGCGCGCCCTGGGGAATCAGGACAAGCCGGGTTCCTGGCTTGTACACATCGTTGGTAATCATCACGTTCGCCGGGCCAGGCTCGTCGCCATCGAGCCGGTTGGTGAGCTCGGCTTCGATGACCGTCCCCTCCGGCAGCCAGTACAGGGGTTGTGCCGTGGGATCGAAATCTAGAGGCCGGCGTTTGTGTTGTGGGTTGCGTTCGTCTTCGATCTTTTCAGGCTTCGGCTTCGCCATTTCAGCATTAGAGTCCTGAAGGACGGGCTCGGGTTTTCGGTTGACGCCATTGGAAGAGAACGAAACAACCTGGCCGGTTTGCGTGATGCGGTTATCGGCAAAGAGTGATTTGTACGCCAGCTCCGCGCGCTGCACTTGCGCCTGCTGACGTGCGTCTCCAGGCGAACCGGCTAAACCGTGCGTCGCCTCAAAGAGCGCCCGTTGCTGTTGCGCGTCGCGCGCAGCATCGGCGGCTTGCAGTTCGGCGAGTGTGTGCCTTTGTGCCCCGCGTTGTTTCGCGACGTCGTTGTCGCGGTCGAGATTTTCTTGCAAGAGCCTGGTGGAATCGTCAATCGACTTTTTCAAGTCGGTGACTTGTTGCACCGTGGGCGTTTGCGCAGCCCGTTTTTGTTCCCGCGCGCCGACTGCATTCTTCGGCGGCGGCGTGTTCGGACTAAAGACGTTCGCCAGGATGACAACGACCAGCAGGCCGACGATGGCAAAGAAGATCTTGCGTTTCGCGGCGTCACTGATCCCTGGCGTCTGGATCGTTTCCGGGTCCGGTATGGTCGGCGTACCCAAATTGTTTGTATTGCTGGCCATAGAAGTCTCCCTTGGAACGGCTGGAACTAGCCGGCCTTCTCCCGCTTGAATTTCAGTGACGTTTTTCCCACCCGCAGATAGCCCTGATCCAGCACCTTTGGAATCGTGTAACGGTGATGTGCTTCGTCGAATTCGAACTGAATCAGTGAATCTTTACCGTCCTTGACTTCGTAAATCGCGGGTGGTTCGGTGGGCGTCGCTTCAATGTAGGTAAAGCGGTCGTCGTGATATATCGCCGTCAGGTTGAACGGCTCATGAGTCCCGGTGAGTTTGAACTTGTAGTCGTGTTCGATCTTCGCCGTGACAGTTGCGAGAGCCTCGACGCGTTCCTTGGCGATCTCTTTGTGGGCGTCGGCTTGTTGACCGCTGAGGCGCGCTTCGGCGTCGTCGGCCCGTTTCTTTTCTTTTTCCAGGTCGGCCACTGCAACAAAGCGCGGTTTGTCGCGCAGGGTGACGAGCGCAGTGTTGTCGGTCGGCGTGACGAAAAGCTTCAGGTCTGCCGGCGTCGGCGTGCCGGACACCTCCGTTGCGATAAAGCTGTAGACGTGGCCTGCCTGGGTGACCAAGTTAATGTTGGTCCGAGCCTTTTCCTTGGCAGGCTTCACGTAAGCGAGATTGCCCGTCCAGTTGACTGTCCAATATTCTTTGTCGCCACAGGTAGCCTCCAAGATCGTCTCCGCTTCCGGCAGTTCGATCAAAGTGGTAAATCGGATCTGGGTCGCCATCGGAACGATATCGGTTTTCTTGTATTGCACTTCGCGGCTGGTGCCAGACGGATCAGCTGCGGAGAGCAGAGCGCCGAGCGTCAGGCCGAGTGCGGAAATGTTGAGGTATCGAGTCATAGTGTGTGCTCCTTAACGCGCCGCTTCGGCGGCGAGAACTTGTAATCCTTTGGTTTGGCCGTGGGCGGCAATCGCAGCATCGCGGCGGGCATTGTCAAAAGGCGAATTCGTGTACGCCCAGTACGCAGCTGAGTCGAGCTCGACATTCAGCACGGCGGATCGGGTCGGCGTCTTGAGCAAGAACTGCCGTTTGGGGATCAGCGCGGCGAAGCGTTCCAGTTCGCGCTCGTTGAGTTTGAACATCTCGGCGTAGCTGGCCAGGTCGGCGCCGGGATTGGCCAGCAAGAGCTTCGTCGGGCAGACTTCGTTGACCAGGTCCAAAATACCGGCCAGTTCTAGATCGGCGGCGGATTGCGTAATCAGTGCGATTCCGCCGTTGTGTTTACGCCAGGTCTTACCGGCTGAGACAAGGTAAGCGCGGGCGCGGTCATTCGCCAGGAAGCGCCAGACTTCATCCGCCCACAATTGCTTCGGCTGAATGGCAAGTGCAGGGTCGTAAACGATTTGGCTGATGCGCTGGAAGATGTAAAACAACAGCGGCTGCAGAACCTGCGGATAGAGTTCATCCATCCCCTGGAAATCGAACGTCTGGAAGTGTGAAAACGTGAGACTGTCTTCGTGGTTGTCGAAAATAGATCCGTATTGCCCGCGGCCGATCCACGGCTGGAGATAAGGCGTCATTTTGGGTGGCAAGCTGCGTGCGAGCTGGTCCAGTGTTCGCATGCCCGCGTCCACGATGTAGAGCCCTTCAATGGCGTCGAACAACTCGCGATTGTCTTCCGCATTGGGCGCAAACTGATTCACCGCCATCAGCGAGAGGACAAAGGAAAACAGGAATTGCAGGTTGTCAGGCGTGGGGTCAAGGCTGAACGGGTTGATGCGAAATGTCTGGCGGCCTTCGCCGAAACGCATGTTGAGATAGCTGCCGCCATGCTTCGCCGTAAGCGCTTTGTAGCTGCCGCCGATATCAAGAATGAAAGTTTGCGGGCCGTCTTTTTGCGAGTGATCGATCAGCAGATTGGTGGTAACGGACTTACCGGCTCCGGGCGCTCCAAAGATCAGCATGCCGAAACGGTCTGCCTCGTAAGCGTTGAAGTAATAGGGCGTCCTGTCCTCGGTGGTCAGTACAACCGCGGCTTCGCTGCTCAAATGACGATTCCGTTTGTCGCCGGCACTCGGCGCGTATACCAGGCTCACATCGGCATAGTTGCCGCTCAAAAGCCAGGCGCGCCGCACGTTGAAGGCGCCGTTACCGGGAACAATCGAGAGATACGCGTTCAGGGCGTTGTAGCTTTCCTGAATCAGCGCACCCTCGTGAGCGCCGAAGATCTTCACGACGTCGGCGGCGGTGGTTCGCAACTTTGCGCGGTTGTGCTCCGCGAACAGTACGACGGTGAAGGAAAACTCGCCCAAATACTCGCCGCCATTTTTGACGCGCTTGAGAGTTTGCGTCAGTTCGTCTACATCGTCCGTTTCCGACTCATCGGCGACGAGATCGTCTTTCTTCCCGAAACTTAGAATTAGGTTGAGCAGCGCCATGGGATCGGAGATCCATTGGTTCCAATAGTGGTGAGACTGCGCGCTGCGAATCTTGGCGATGGCATCGTCGTTTATGAGGCGGCGAAACTCGCTGGCCAAGATGAAATTGCATTCGAGCTTGAGCAGGTCGCGGAACACGTTCGGAAATGTCTCGCTCGGCGTTTCGCGGAGACTCAGGACTTCCACGTTTTGGTGTCCGACGCGCAGCCCCTCGCGATGGGGCGCGGCGGCGGAGCTTGTCATGTAGAAATCGACATGCGAATCGTGGCGAAGCGTCTGGGCCGCTGCTGTTTCCTTGTCAAGGTTCGCGAGAACGCGGAAGAACTGGAACACGTCAGCCTTCGGTAAGATCCGAAGACCCAACAAATCGCCGATAGTGCGTTCGAAGGCTTGCGCCTGGGCGAGCAGCGTTTCGCGGTTTTCTTGCAACTTGCGAGTCAGCAAGCGCAACGCTTTCTTGTTCCAGAAGGAACTGACAGCCTCCTTACCGATCGCCGTTGGCTCCAAAACGATAGCCAGATACAGCCGAATGGAATAAAGACCCTTCTGTTCAAGAAACGCGCGGCGACTCATCACTGTCGCCTGCACCGCCAGGTCGTCGTATTCCGTTAGTTGGTCGATGCCGGCGCCATCGTGCTTCACGACGTACTGATAGAGCCGGATGTCGTCGTGGAAGAGTCGCCAAGCTGCCGCCAGGCGCTTGGTGTTCGTTTCCATCGTGGCGTCGGTCAAGCATTCGGGATCGATGCCTGCGAGTTTGAACACAACGCCGAGAGCCCCCGTTTTCGTGAGAAAAACGTGCTGGTCGATAAACGCGCATGGAGCGAATAGCGCATTCGCTTCACCGGCATCTTTCCAGGGCTTGATGAATTTAGGCAGCGGCAGCATTGTTACTCCGTCTCTTGGATCGAACAAAGACAACCCGGAAGTGAGCGGGCTTCGCCGGATCGTACAACCAGCGATGGCGGCGCGCCAGGTTCCAGACAACGAGTAGGTTGGGGTCGCGGCGCGTGGCGATCCGCGCGCCCGCACAGACGGCAAGGAAAAGCACGGCGGCGATCCCCTTGTAGACCAGAGCGTCGTTGACAGCGCCAACAACCGTGGCGATGACAAGCGCAAGACCCGCCAGTCGCATGTCCACGCCAGCAATCAGAAGCGGTTTGTTCAAGGCTTTCGCCGTGGGCCTGGTCGTCTTCATGGCCTTAAAGACTTTGCACCCAATTGACGATGGGACCGGCGAATAGGGCGAGTGTCAGGCCGATCAGAAGCCCAGTGATTTTTCCGCCCATGTGTGAGCCGTGCGACCCGCCGCCGGCGAGACTGAGGCCGACAACCACGGCGATAATAATTCCGACCCACTTGACGATCGCGACGACTTCCACAGAGACACCTTGCGCCACTTGCCCAAACGGGCTCGCCTGCGCGAAACAGAGAGTTGCGGTTAGGCCGAGCAGCACTATGGACTGAACGGCCTGGGAAAAAAGCTGGGCGTGTTTTTTCATATCAAGACTCCTGAAAGTTGGTTTTGGGCAATGCTCCACCATCCGCCAGAGGGCGGTTGAAAATGTAATGAAAACTGGAAGGGTTCGAGACTACTGTCCGCGCCAGATGCCCAGACGAGTCTCATGAGTTCGCTGGTTCTAGGGCGGGGGGTGAAGTGTCAGTGGGATTAGACCTCCACAAAGTGGCGAACGCCGAATGGGAAAGCTGCGGAAAGAATGAGGGAGGTCGCGCAGTTTTGCCGTAAGGGACAACGGTCGGCGGCGAGTTAGGCAAGGGTGATCCGTGTACGGTTCTGCGTACGGTCGACCCCGAGTTATCGCCCTTCTTACGCCTATAGCTGCTCGTGCGTTATGCTGATAAATCAGTAAGTTACGGCGATCTAATGGGTTGGAAAAATCGGCGAGCAGTTCAACTCCCGCCGCCTCCACCAAGTAATAGCCGTTAACTAATTGATTATAATAGACTTATACGGCATCGACTTAATGTTGGATCGTCCGGTCCGATTCCGTGGGCTTCTCCGAAACCTGCTTGGGAGTGGCTAGGGCGGCTTTGTCCCATCCACCGCCCAAGGCCTCAACGAGAAGCACTGCTGAGTTCATCTGTTGGACTTGTGCGCCCACCAAGCTCTGTCGAGTGGCTAAAAGAGCGGTTTGGGTGGTTAGCAACGTTACATACGGATCAAGGCCGGTCTGATAGCGGTTTTTTTCGAGTTCGAAGGCAAGCTCCGCTGAATGCGTGGCGGCTTGCGCCTGTTCGATTTGGGTAGAAAGGATGCGGGTTTCCGCGAGATAATCCTCCACTTGCTGGAAGGCGGTCAGAACGGTTTGGCGGTAGGCGGCCAGGTCCGCGTTGTAGGTGGCCACGTATTGGTCTACGGTAGCGCGGCGAAGGCCAGCGTCGAAGACGGTTTCGGAAATGGATGGGCCGATGGAGAAGAAGCGGCTGGGCCAACTGAACCAGTGGATGAACGATGAGTTATTGAAACCGCCGTCGGCAGAGAGCGTGAGGGAGGGATAAAACGCGGCCTGCCCGATACCAATCACGGCGTTGGCCTGAGCCATTTGGCGTTCAGCGGCGGCAACGTCCGGGCGGCGCTCGAGCAGCTCAGAGGGTGTTCCGACAGGGATGGCCGGCGGCACGGTCACGAAAGGACGCTCGGGCACTTTGAAATCGGTGGCATTCTTGCCGAGCAGGGTGGCAATAGCGTGCTCATACTGCGCGCGGGCAATGTGGGCATTGGTAGCGGTAGCTCGGGCCGATTCCAAAGTCTGCTTGGCTTGTTCTAGCGAGACTTGGTTATCTAAGCCCGTATCATAGAGTCCCTGGGTGACTTGCAGGACCGACTCATCCGCTTTCACCGTCTCATCGAGGAGCTGTTGCAAGGCATCCTGTCCGCGGATCTCGAAATAAGTTTGCGCGAGGGTTGCCTGCTCGAGCAAGCGCTCGTTTTCAAGATCGGCAGCGCTCACCTGCGCCGCGAATTGATATTCGCGAACGGTATTGCGGACGCGTCCGAATAGGTCGGGCGCCCACGAGATATCAAGAGGGGCAGTAAATTCAGAAGATTGAAAACCTCCGCCACTCGACGCCGCGCCGCTGGCCGAGGTTGTGCCGCCACCGGTGCGCGAGAGCGAAACGCCAGCGGATACTGAAATAGTGGGGTAGAATTGCGCGTGCGCTTGACGAATCTGAGCGCGGGCGGCCATATAGTTTTCGAAGGCCTGTTTTATGTTCTGATTATCGATATTGAGCTGCCGCTCAAACTCGTTTAGCTCCGGTTCATGGAAAACCTCCCACCAGGCGCCGCGCAGCATGGCGTCTTTGGGCTGCGCGACCTTCCAACCGTTGGTGTCACTGAAGTTGAGCGGCGTCTCCTTATAGTTTGGCGCGGTCGGGATGGCTGCAACGGGAGGCTGATATTTCGGTCCGACGACGCAAGCCGATGGCGCGAGACAGAGGACGGCCACAGCCACGCACAGGAGTGTTCGGGAGGCGCGAAATGCGCTCATGTTCCGCTTCATATGGTCGCTTCCTTGCCCACGGCGTGAGGAGTGTCACGGCGCTTTCCCGAGAGCCACAAACGCAGCCGGTCCATCTCGAGATAAACCACAGGTGTGGTGTAAAGGGTTAGAAGCTGGCTAACCAGCAGGCCGCCTACGATGGTGATGCCGAGCGGACGGCGAAGCTCCGAGCCAGTACCCGTTCCGAACGCCAGCGGGAGAGCGCCGAATAAGGCGGACATCGTGGTCATCAGAATTGGGCGGAAGCGCAACAGGCAGGCCTCAAAGATGGCATCGTAGGTGGATTGGCCGCGCTCGCGTTCGGCCACTAGAGCGAAGTCGATCATCATAATGGCGTTTTTCTTCACAATACCGATTAGCAGAACAATACCAATGATCGAAATGACGTTAAGATCGTTTCTAAATACCAGCAGTGCCAGCATGGCGCCTACGCTGGCGGAGGGCAGCGTAGAGATGATGGTGAGAGGATGGACCAGGCTCTCATATAAGATGCCCAGCACAATGTAAACCGCGGCTAGCGCGGTCAAGACGAGAATAGGCTCAGTGCTCAGGGAGGCCTGATAAGCCTGCAGCGTGCCGGAAAAATAGCCATGAACGGTGAGTGGGGTTCCCAGCCGGTCTTGCATGGTGAGGATGAGTCTGGTAGCGTCGCTGAGAGCCAATCCCGGAGCCAAGTTGAACGATACGGTAACGGAGGGGAAGAGGCCCGAGTGATTGATGGAAAGGGGCGCGGTATTGGTTATCGTCGTTGCCACGGTACTGAGTGGCACGTTGCCGTCCCCAGCCTGCAGGTAAATATCTTTCAAGCCTTGCGGGGATTGCCAATAGCGGGGGGCCACCTCCATGACAACGTAGTATTGATTGAGCTGTGTGTAAATGAGCGACACCTCCGACTGGCCGAAGGCGCTATAAAGAGTGGAGTCAAGCGTTTGCGGAGTGAGTCCTAATTGCGCGGAGCGAGTGCGGTCGTAAGTGAGGTAAGTCTGCAATCCGCCGTTCTGCTGGTCTGAGTTGACATCTTGCAGACCTGGGAGCTTCTTCATGTTGGCCAACAGAATGGGCCCCCACTTATTAAGATCGGCGACGCTGTCGGCTTGAATTGTGTATTGATAGAGGGCGTTGCTGCTGCGGCCGCCGATGCGAATATCCTGGGAGGCCTGCAGGAATGACTGGGCGGCGGGAAGACGATTCAATTTCGGGCGCAACCGATTGATAATCGTGGGCGCGTCCACCTTCCGCACCGAGAGCGGCTTGAGTGCAATATAGATAAAGCCGCCGTTACCTCCGCCCGTATAAGCATTGACATGACTGACGGCAGGATCGGCCTTGATCACGTCTACGAGCTGCCGCACGGAATTGTCCATCAGCGGAAAGGAAGCGTCCTGCGGACCCTGCACGCCTCCCACAATGGCACCGGTGTCCTGCTGAGGGAAGAAGCCTTTGGGGACTTTGAGTACAACCAGGACGTTGAGAGCGATGATGAGCGCGAGGGTGGTCAGCAGCAAGCCCGGATTGTCAAGCGCCCAGTGCAGGGTTCGCCGATAGAAACTCAGTAGTCCATCAAATAAGCCTTCACTGAAGCGATAAAGACGCCCGTGCCCTTCCTGCTTGGAGGATTTCAGTAGATGAGCGCACATCATGGGAGTAGTGGTGAGCGAGATCACCATAGAGACCAGAATGGCGGTCGAGAGGGTTATGGCAAACTCTCTGAAAAGACGGCCTACGATGCCACCCATCATGAGGATGGGGATGAAGACGGCAATCAGCGAGACACTGATGGAGAAAACCGTAAAGCCGATTTCCTTAGCGCCCTGGAGCGCGGCTACGAAGGGAGCCATGCCGTCTTCGAGATGGCGAGTGATGTTCTCCATAACGACGATGGCGTCGTCCACTACGAAGCCGGTAGAGACGGTGAGCGCCATGAGCGATAGATTATCGAGGCTGAAGCCGCAGAGATACATAACGGCGAAAGTGCCTATTAGAGAAACAGGAACCGCCACGCTGGGAATCAAGGTAGCGCGCACACTGCGCAAAAAGACAAAAACCACCAGCACCACCAAGATGACCGAAACGATCAGCGAGCGCTCCACATCGTCCACTGAGGCTCTGATGGTGGTCGTTCGATCAAAAACATTTGTCAAACTGATTCCCTCTGGGATGGAGGCTTTGAGGGCAGGCAGCGAGGCTTTAATCCGGTCGACCGTTTCAATAATGTTGGCCCCGGGCTGGCGGAAAATGATCATTGTCACGGAGGGCTTGCCGTCCATATAGCCGGAGTTCCGCACGTTGGAGACGGAATCTATCACGTCGGCGACGTCGGACAGGCGGACGGCGGTTCCATTGTGCTGGCCCACAATGATGGGCTGGTAGTCGGAGGCATGCGAAATCTGATCGTTGACAAGGATGTCGGCGCTATACTCGCCATTTGATATTTGGCCGCGCGCGGTATGGGCATTTTGCAGGCTGAGGGTATTTTGAACGCTGGCAAAAGAGAGGCCGTAGTGGTTTAGCTGGGTGGGATTGAGTTCGACGCGCACGGCGGGAGAGGAAGATCCACCGACCGAGACTTGTCCGACGCCCTGGATCTGAGAGACTTTCTGGGCGAGCACGGTAGAGGCTGCGTCGTACATCTCGCCCTTGTCATAGACATCCGAAGTCAGCGCGACAATCATGATGGGTGAATCGGCTGGATTGACCTTGCGATAGCTGGGATTTGAAGGAAGATTGGCGGGCAGATAGGTGCGGGCGGCGTTGATAGCGGCCTGTACATCGCGCGCGGCGCCATCAATGTCGCGGCTGAGGTCGAACTGAATAGTGATGTTGGTGCTGCCAAGGGAACTGGAGGAGGTCATCTCCGTGATGCCGGCGATGTGCCCGAGCTGCCGTTCGAGAGGCGTGGCGACGGACGACGCCATAATCTCGGCGCTTGCTCCCGGGAGTCCTGTATTGATGTTGATGGTTGGAAAATCTACCTGAGGCAACGGAGCGACCGGCAAAACCGTGTACGCGATGGCGCCCGTGAGCGCAATGGCCAAGGTCAACAGCGTTGTAGCTACCGGGCGGCGGATGAAGGGTGCCGAGAGGCTCATGCTGGCTCCTCGACGGGCGGAGACACATTTCTCGTGGCGCCTGAGAAGCGCTGGGCAATGCCGTCAAAAAATATGTAGATCACCGGCGTGGTGTAAAGCGTTAGGACCTGGCTGAGGAGTAATCCACCGACCATGGCGATTCCCGAGCGGGCGTCGCAGCTCAGAACCTAGCCCTTGGCCGAACGCCAAAGGAAGTCCGCCGAGTAGCGCTGCCATGGTGGTCATCATGATGGGCCGGAAGCGCAGCAGGCTGGCTTGGTAGATGGCTTCGGTGGAAGTCTTGCCGTGCACTCGCTCGGCTTCCAACGCGAAGTCCACTATCATAATCCCGTTCTTTTTCACGATGCCAATGAGAAGAATAATGCCGATGATGGCCACCACGCTGAGATCCTGGCGGAAGAGGATGAGCGCCAGCAGGGCGCCCACTCCGGCGGAAGGCAGCGTGGAGAGAATGGTGACGGGATGGATGAAACTTTCGTACAAGACTCCGAGCACGATGTAGACAGTGACCAGCGCGGCGAGAATCAATAGCCCTTCATTGGATAGCGAATTGCGAAATGACGCGGCCGTGCCCTGGAAATCGGCCTGCAGGCTGGCCGGGAAGTGCATGTCTTCGGTGACCTGGGTTATTTTGGTGATCGCCGTGCCGAGAGCCGCGCGCGGTGAGAGGTTGAACGACACAGTGATGGCGGGGAATTGACCCTGATGAGTGATGGAGAGAGGTTCGCGCACCATCTCGGCGTGGGTGAATGTACTCAAGGGAATGGAATCGGCGGCCTGAGTGGTGGAGGCGGTATTTGAAGTGACAGTAATATTCGACAGTGCATTTGCGAGTGGCACGAGCAGTGCGGAGGTTGGCGTGTACAACACTGACTGAGTGGTGGCGTTCGAGCCGGCGGAGGACGAACTGGAAGAAGCAAAAGATGAGGTTGCGCCTGCGCCCGTCGCTCCGGAAGAGGCATTCGATTGCAGGTAGAGCGATTGCAGCTTGGCCGGGTCCGCCTGGAAAGAAGGCTGGGTTTCCAGGATGACGTGATATTGGTTCAGCTGGGTGTACATGGTGCTGATTTGGCGCTGGCCATAGGCGTCATAGAGGGTGTTATCGAGGGTGGATGTAGCGATTCCCAGGCGAGAGCCGCTTATCCGATCGATAGTCAGGCTGACGGCCAGACCGCCTGGTTGCTGATCGGTAGCCACATCTTCGAGGTCGGGAATCTGTTTGATCCGGGCCAGGAACTTATCGGTCCACTGAGCGAGTTCGGCGGCGTCGGCGTCCTCGAGCGTGAATTGGTATTGGGTGGGGCTAACGCGGTCGTCAACGTTGATGTTCTGCACCGGCTGCATGAAAAGCTCGGTGTCATGCACGTTCGCGTGTAGCTTGGGTTGCAGGCGCCGGATGACGTCCGCCGCGCTGATGCCCCGTTCATCCAGCGGCTTCAAATTGATAGAGAAGCGGCCGCTGTTGATGGCGGTGTTGGTGCCATCGGCGCCGATGAAGGAGGAGAGACTCTCGACTGCGGGGTCGTCCAGGATCACCCGCGCCAGATCTTGCTGTTTGGCGGTCATGGCCGCGAACGAAACGCTTGGCGGCGCTTGCGAGATGCCTTGAATGACACCCGTGTCTTGCACGGGAAAGAATCCTTTGGGTATCCAGATATACAGGACAATGGTGAGGACAAGGGTGGCAAGAGCGATGAATAGAGTGAGCACCTGGAAGCGCAGGACTACCTTTAGAGTTCGCCCATAAAAGGCGATCATGCGTTCAAAGACGGATTCCGACCAGCGATAGAAACGCCCTTGCTCCGAGTCCGGCGTGTGTTTCAGGATGCGTGACGCCATCATGGGCGTGAGGGTAAGCGAAACAACCGCCGAAATGACGATGGTGACGGCAAGCGTGACGGCAAACTCGCGGAACAGGCGTCCCACTACGTCCCCCATAAAGAATAGCGGGATGAGCACGGCGATGAGCGAGACAGTCAGCGACATGATGGTGAAGCCGATCTGCTCTGCGCCTTTCAGTGCCGCCGTCATGGGCGAGTCGCCGGCCTCGAGATAGCGCGAGATATTTTCGATCATCACAATGGCGTCGTCCACCACGAATCCGGTCGAGATTGTGAGCGCCATGAGGGAGAGATTGTCGAGGCTGTAGCCCAGTGCAAACATGACCACGAAGGTGCCAATGAGGGAAAGAGGCACCGCCACGCTGGGAATGATGGTGGCCTTCCAACTGCGAAGAAACAGGAAGATGACCATGACAACCAGGCCAACCGTGAGCATCAGCTCGAATTCGACGTCGTTCACAGAGGCTTGAATGCTGGTGGTGAGGTCGGTCAGCTTAGTGACTTTGATGGCACTCGAAAGATTGGCTTCGATGGCCGGCAGCAGGTTTAGAATGCTCTCCACCACCGTGATGGTGTTGGCGCCGGGCTGCCGCTGAACATTCACAATAACGGCGGGCGTATTGTTCATCCAGGCGGCTTGCCTGGTATTTTCAACGCCGTCAACCACGGCGGCGACATTCTTCAAAAATACCGGCGCGCCATTGCGATAAGCCACAACGACGTTGGTGTAATCGGCGCTGGTGACGAGCTGATCGTTGGAATCAATTTGATAATCCTGGCGCGGACCGTCGAAGTTTCCCTTAGCGGCGTTGACGCTGGTGGCAGTGAGTGCGCTGCGGAGCGCTTCGAGCGTGATGCCATAGGAGGCCAGCTGCGCCGGGTTTGCTTGAATGCGAACCGCCGGCTTTTGCCCACCGCTAATGGTGACCAATCCGACGCCGCTCAACTGGGAAAGCTTAGGAGCGAGACGTGTGTCTACCAGATCTTCGACTCGCGATAAAGTCATGGTGTCTGAAGTGACAGCGAGTGTTAGAACCGGCGCGTCAGCGGGATTGGTCTTGCTATAAACCGGCGGGGCGGGCAAATTGGACGGCAAGACGCTTTGGGCGCTGTTGATGGCCGATTGAACTTCCTGTTCCGCAATGTCGATTTGCAGAGTGAGGACAAACTGCAGCACGACCACCGAGACGCCGCCAGCGCTGGTGGAGGTCATCTGGCTCAGGCCTTGCAACTGGCCGAACTGACGTTCCAGTGGCGCGGTGACGGTGGTTGCGACAACATCGGGACTGGCTCCCGGATAGAAAGTGAGCACCTGAATGGTGGGGTAATCCACCTGAGGCAAAGCGGAGACCGGCAACTGTGTATAGGCGACGATGCCCGCCAGCAGAATTGCAGCCATGAGCAGCGAAGTGGCCACCGGCCGCAGAATAAATGGGCGCGACGGACTCAAGGCGCGGGGCTCCCCGGTGAGGTTGGGGCGGAGGTCGGATTGCTTTTAGCTTTCTTGGAAGACGCGCCGCTTTGCCCTCCGATCTCGCCTGGAGCGGCCGGCGGAATGACTTTGGATCCAGGCGTCAGTTTCTCGAAGCTGCCATTGGCGACAACCGTACCGGCGCCAATTCCTTCCACTTGCGTCATGTTGTTGTCGGTGACGCCAGTGACCACATTTACTATCTGCGCCCGACCATTTTCGATCACCCAGACAAATGCCTGTGTGCCGTTGTGCTGCACGGCGGAAGAGGCAACCAGGATTACGTTGGAAAGGGTCTTGACCAATAAGCGGGTGTTCACAAATTGATTGGGGAACAAGACTTGATTCTGATTGGTGAACATGGCACGCAGCTTGAGGGTGCCGGTGGTGGTATCGATCTGGTTGTCAAGGGAGGCCAGCCTACCTTTCTCGATGATCTTGTTCTGCGCACGGTCGAGCGCCTGTACCTCCAAAGAATGTTGCGCGTGCATTTGTGAAATGACCTGCGGCAGACTGTCTTCTGAAATGGTAAAGACTACGGTGATGGGCTGCATTTGCGTGATAACGGCGAGAACCGTTCCGCCGTCTGCGGAGACCAAGTTGCCGGGGTCAACCAAGCGTAGCCCGACGCGGCCGGTAATGGGTGCAACGATGTGGCAATAGCCCAGCTGGACCTTGTCATAAGCCACCGTTCCTTCGTCGTTCTTGACTGTGCCGGCGTCCTGCAGGACAGTCTTTTCCTGATCGTCGAGGATCTGTTTGGCAATCGAGTTGCGGGCCCAGGCCTCGCGGTAACGGTCCTCATCCATTTTTGCTTGCGCCAGGACTTGCGTATCGTGCTCAAGCTGACCCTCGGCCTGTCGCAGTGTGGCTTCGTAGGGGCGCGAGTCAATTTCGATGAGCGGAGTTCCTTTCCTGACGGTTTGGCCTTCGCGATAGTGAACTTCGGTGATCTGCCCGGTGGCCTGACTGACGATGGAGGCGGTATAAACAGGTGTCACGGTGCCAATGGCCTCTTCGTAGACGCCGATATCTCCCAGTTGCGCCGTCGTGGTGACAGCGGTGACGGTGCCTCCTGCTGCGCCGTGGCGCCCTACCGGGGTGGTAGCGACTTGCTGTTTATGGGTTTCCACCCACCAAACCACCAGCCCGAAGACCAGCAGCACTCCTATCCAGGCCACCGCGCGATGCTTGCGCGGCGGTGGCGGCCCGGCGGTCAGTTGATGGTCCGGGGGGATTGGCTTGGGCTCGGCTTGATTCGCAGATTGGTCGCTCATTGGTGTGTCATGCTGTGCGCCTCTTTATGCGGGCTGAGGAGATTTGGGATATGCACCAGTTACGACGAACGGTTGCAGGCTGGATCAATCTCTTATATTTCAGTCATATTCCTGATTGGGTTGGATGATCGTCACTTGTCTTGCGGCGGACAGTTGATTTTCCAATTGGGATTGCAGGAGCCCCTTCGATGCTCTCCACCGTCGGCGTAGCTGGCCGCGCGCGTGCCCTAAGACTGGTCTCGTCCCCATCGCCGCACTCCCACTCTTTCCGCAACCGAGCCGTCATTGCTTCGATCGCTAACCAAAAATACTATCATCGTGTTGCTGGCTGCCGGGATCGAGTTGCTAAAAGGAAGTGGCGACGCGTAGCGCGCCCTCTCAGTCGGCGGCGTTCTGCGACGTCTGCCAGGGCGGACATCGCTCCCGGATCAAGGCTAACGACTAGCCGTTCTCGATCCGATCAGCAGTTCTCACCGTCGGTGACATGCGCTCAAGTGGCTTGCTTCCGTCTTGCCGACGACATTTTCTCCCAGTCCGGTCGGACTTGGGTTCCCTTTGATGTGGTGCGTCCGCCGCCGTAGGCGAGCAGCACGATGTGATCCATTACCCAACCATGGCATGGTCCCGGCGGCAGGCCCGTCGCGGGACGCGGATGGATTTGCTTAACAGCGCGTTTGGCGGCAGAGGAACGGTTGTGACGCGCCGTGGGCGTTTGCGCCGGAATAGAAAAAACCAGCACCAGCGTAAAGAGTATTAGATGGGCTCGTTAGCCGGAAGCCAACAATGAACGCCCGGCGTACGGCGGGTCAAAGAGTATCGGGGGGTCGATGTCGGCATTCTGAGCACCGGCTTCGATTATCCTTGCAATTGCCACACAAGGAAATTGCATGCCACCCAAATCGAACGCTGGATTCTCACGGCGGTCGCTGCTGCGCTCTAGCGGCCCAGCCGCCGCTCTCGGCGCCTTCGGCATCGAAGCGCAAAGTGCGACTCGTCCGAACATAATCATCGTCATCGCCGATCAGACCCGCTGGGACTGTATTGGCGCGTACGGCGCCAATCCCCTTGATGTCACGCCGAACATCAACGCCCTCGCACGCCGCGGAACGCTATTCCGCAACGCTTTCGTCTCTCAACCCGTTTGCAGCCCCTCGCGCGCGAGCATCTTTACGGGACAATATCCCGCCCGCCACGGCGTTTGGCGCAACTCGCCTAACGGTGTCTCGCTCATCCCCTCGACACCGACCATCGCCACCGAACTCATAAAGGTCGGCTACTCCGCCAACTACATCGGCAAGTGGCATCTCGCCGACGGTCCCACCGGTCCCGCTGCTCCCCTCGCCCGCGGCGGTTTCTCGGCCTCTGGGAAGCGTCCAACTTGCTCGAATTGACGTCCCATCCTTATGAAGGCGAGATCTACGACAGTGACGGCCGCGTCATTTCGTTCAAGGATCAATATCGTGTCGATTTCCTCGCCAGCCGCGCTCAACGTTTCCTGGACCAGTCTTCTCCCAATTCGCCCTTCCTGCTCGTCGTTTCTTTTCTCGAACCTCATCAGCAGAACGATCTGGGCCGCATGATCGCACCCAAAGGATATGCCGAGCGCTACCAAAATCCCTATGTTCCGTTCGACCTACGCCCGTTCCCGGGCGACTGGCAACAGCAATTGCCAGACTATTATGGTTGTCTTAGCAGTGTCGATTCCGCCATCGGCGAGCTCGTCTCAACCCTCCAAAAGGGCGGCCTGGAGCGCAACACGATCGTCGTTTTCCTCAGCGATCACGGCTGCCACTTCATGACCCGGAACACGGAGTACAAGCGTAGCGGACACGATTCTTCCATTCGCATTCCGTTGGTTATCGCCGGACCCGGTTTCGAAGGCGGCCACGAGGTCCATCAATTCGCCGCCACAGTGGATCTAATGCCGACCTTGCTGCAGTCTGCCGGCGTGCCCGTTCCCGCATCAGTGCAAGGCCACAGCCTCATGGCGTCCAATCATTCCGACGAAGCCTTTTTCCAAATGTCCGAGTTCTGGAACGCCCGTGGACTCCGCACACAGGACTGGACCTACGTCGCCGCGGCCCCGCGTGAAAAACCGATTCACGAGGCAAGGCCCAACTCACCCCGCTATCACAGCTTCCAGTTCTACGACAATCGTGCCGATCCATACCAACTGGTAAACCTGGCCGGCCGCAGAGAGACCAAAGCCATAGAGGAACGCTTGCAAGAACGTCTCCTGGTCCGCATGCGCGAAGCGGGAGATCCTCCGGCTGAACTCGCTTTCTGCGAGTATCCGTATAGCTGAGCAGCCGTTTCCAAGGTCGGCTAAGCCAACGGCTGTTCTTTTAGTGCTCTGCAGTCACGCTGCCAACTCTCATCCCTCCCTGCAAACGGAATGAAGATTCGTTTACTCGCCGCTAGACTCTGTGTTGCGGGAATCGCGTTCGCGCAAATTGCCGGCGCTGGAGAGTCGAAATCAAGAACCCATAACAAGGGGAGCAAACGCGACGTACGAAGCGGCGTGGGTGATATTGCCAAAGGCGGGGGGAAGGGCGCCCTCAGCGCCGCCAAAGGAACCGGAAAAGCAGCCGGCGATCTGGCGACGCTTCATCCCATCAACGCCGCTGCCGATCTGGGCAAGGGCGCGGCGGCCGCGGGAAAGAATGTGGGAGTCGGTACAGTGAAAGGCACTGGCAAGATAATCAAGGGTACCGGCCAAGCAATAAAGCGATTGCTCTGAGTTGGCGTCACTGCTGACGCACAAAGAGACCGTCAGGCGCCCAAAGAAGGCCAAAGCGCCAGCAAGGTCAAATTTTGATCGCACACTTTCAAGCTTTGCATGGGATCGCGCCATCATGCCTCAGCTAGGCGGAATCTGCTCAAGGCGCCGGGCCATCGTGGCGAGCAGCTTTGGACGCACGTTCGGCCGCCACGGGCACACGGCAATACAAATCCCGCACGATGCCGATTCAGCAAAGTATGGAATGCACTGCTTGTCAAAGTCTACGTACCAGCGCTCCACGCCGCGCACCATCTGCTTGTGATCGGCAATAGCATCAGGAGGGCGCGCCCTTGCGCAAACCTGGCATGTCATGCAGAAATCGTCCGCAGCAAAGGGGTCTGGCGCAGTTTCGACCAACGGCATGTCGGTGGTTGCGTCGGCGAGGCAACCCCGATCCGAGCTGCCGGGTGATCAACGAGCCGTGCTGGCTAAGTTCCCCTAACCCGGAGGCAATGGCCGGCGGGATGAGAAGCTTATGAGAAGCAGGGGCGTTTGCGGCAGGTCCGGGGTACGCGCTGGCGTTGTAGCCTTGCTTGCGGATCTAACTCGCAAGTGCGTAGGATGCGCGCGTGCCGCGCGCGTACAGGTCAGCGATATCGGTGACGCCAACGCCGTTTGTTTCATCGGAAGGAACCTGTTTGAGCCGTTCATAGTTGTGGGCCAACGCCAGAACGATCACCCAGGGCTCGTGGATGGTGTAGCCTTCGAAAACATACATAGGGCCCATCGCCGCGATGCCGACGCCGTCGGCTTCGTGGGAGACCGCGAAGGCGGTTGCCTCTTCGGCAAGTTGCTCGGCGGCCGCTTCGTTACGCACCTCAGCTACCGGAACCAATTCCAGATAACTGTATGCCGCCAGAAAACGCCCGCACCGCACCTGGGCATTTGCGCGAACTCTGTCGCGCGACATTCTGCAATTCGCCATACCGATGTTGATCGGGTGGGATGCCAGAAGAAAGGCCACGCCCTGCGCGGCGCCGTTTCACCAAGTCCGTTAATTGGGTTGCCGGAAACCATTAGCAGGACAGGCGTTTCCGCCCTGGGGCGGGTCGGTGAGGATACAAGGCACCTGTCGGAATTACCGGATGAGCCTGCGCGTCCGTTTGCATCATTCCCATCGCCGTCATCCTGGGGCTGATCTCGCAGACGGGCGGGACGGTCACGAACACACTAAATCAGACGGTGAAGTTGTAAGGACAACTCGGCAGACCGTAGGTGGGCTGACGAGTTGTCTCTTGGTGGCCGCGGCATTGATGATCGTCTTTCAACAGCGTTACCCTCGCTGGTGGTTCGATTTTTCGCGCGAACTGACCCGCTTCGCGGCCAGAGTCAGCGCTTATCTCTTCCTGCTGACCGACCAATATCCCTCGACGGTCGACGAGCAGTCTGTCCACCTGGAAATTGACTACCCCGACGTGAAAAGCGAGCTTAATCGGTGGATGCCACTACTAAAGTGGCTGTTGGCGATCCCGCATTACGTTATTCTGGTTTGCCTTTCTGTTGTTGCTCTGTTTGCGGCGATTTGTGCCTGGTTCGCTATTTTAGTGACTGGTCGATACCCAAGATCACTTTTCGACTTTATAGTCGGAGTAGGTCGGTGGGGTCTGCGAGTGGACGCCTACGCATTTCTATTGGTGACCGACCGCTATCCCCCATTCAGCTTAAACTAGAACCTCACCGCAAACCGGGACCAAGTCAGCGAGGCGTCGAAGGATCGAAATGGGAAAACAGTTCTCTTCTGGCGCAGGTGCTTGCGAGAGACTTGATACCATCGGGAACTTCGGATTGCGTAACAGCGCGATCCGGGATCGGAGGCATTGCCGATGTGCGATACGAAGAGGCGGTCATTTTTGCGATCATCCGCCGGATTGGTCGGCGGTAGATTGCTGGCGGGCAATCACGGTGGCGGTCTTGAAACCCGTCCGATGCAGCCGCTGGATGGCCTGCATGGCGGCGTTCAGGCAACCGGCGTAATGGCCGAAACGGCGAGGCGACTGCTCGCGGCGCTCGCGCCGGAGCAACTAGCGATGGCGCGGATCGATTTTAGCGATGACGAGCGACGCAATTGGCACTACGTGCCGGTTGAGCGGAAGGGCCTCCCGTTGCGGCAAATGACGTCCTATCAGCGGCACCTGGCTACCGCATTGTTGGCGGCCGGGTTAAGCCAGAGCGGCTTTATCAAAGCCGTCACCATCATGAGCCTGGAAGATGTGCTGAAGGTGATAGAGAACGACAGCGGTGAACGCCGCAATCCGGAGAAGTATTATTTCTCGATCTTTGGTACGCCTTCAGCAACCAGCGCCTGGGGATACCGTGTGGAAGGCCATCACATCAGCCAGAACTACACCGTTGCGAATGGCGAAGTGATCGCCGCGCCGAGCTTCTTCGGTTCGAATCCAGCCGAAGTACGCATTGGACCAAGGAAAGGCTTGCGCACGCTGGCGGCCGAGGATGATCTGGGGTTTACACTGATCGACGCGCTGGACGAGCGGCAGCGGGCAATGGCGATCGTTGATCCCTCGGCATACGCCGACATCCTGACATCGGACAAGAGAGTTGCGGCGCTTGCGGGCCAGCCTTCGGGCTTACCCTCAGCGCAGATGAACGCCAACCAATTTGACGCTTTGCACGCTTTGGTGGAGGTCTATGCGCGCAATTTGCCCGACGATCTGGCTCGGCGGAGAATGGAGCAGTTGAATAAGGCAACTCGCAACGTTCACTTCGCCTGGGCGGGCGGCACGAAACCGGGCAACCCCCATTACTATCGAGTGCAGTCGCCGCTGTTCCTGATCGAGTTGGACAATACACAGGATAAGGCGAATCACATCCATTCGGTGTGGCGCGACCTCACGCTCGATTTTGGCGGAGACGCCCTGCGGGCGCACTACGAAGCCGATCACTACACAGAAGAAGCGTAAGGCGGCAGGCGGGAGAGCCGACGTCGTTCGCCACGCCGGAACGAGCAGTTTGCTTGTCCCGGTTCGCCGGGAGTTTGCGCGCCCACCAGGCGCGCGGCGGTGCATGCCTCTTCCGAACATGCCGTTGCCATGGCGAAGAAGGGGCATTTTACGGTGTTCCGTGTGCGGCCGAGGGTACGCATGTGCTCGCGCATGTCGGTGCAAATCAATCGTGCTAACCCCGATTTCTCATGAATAAAGCTTAACCATGTAGCGAGGGAGGACAAAGAGCCCGAGACCGAACTCGCAGCGGAAGCCATCGTCGTAGTCCTCCTCATGGTGGGCTGCGGTCAGTCGCGGCGCCAGAACTTTGAGCACCGCCTCCGCCTGCGAAGGTGTGATGCCGCTCTTCAGGCGCCCCACTACCGCAATCCAGTGGTATGCACGCGAATTGTAGTTGCTGGTGTTTGGCAACAATTGATCAAGCTCTCCGAGCGGTACCCAGAATTGGCAGGCGAGAATGAGATCCAGTCCGCGGAATGCCGGAGGCGCGACACCCACAACAGTGAAAGGGTGTCCCGAGAGAGTAATGGTCTTGCCTGCTACCTTCGCGTCTCCGCCGAACCTTTGCCGCCAGAGTCCATAGCCGAGAACCACCACCGGAAGATGTTCCTCCTCTCTTCTGAACCCGCGGCCGAGCGTCATCCCAGTTTGCGCGACATCGAAGAAGTTCGCTGTTGCCGCCTGCCCCCATACGCGTTCTGGCTCACCCGGGCCGCTGATAGAGGCGGGTACCAGTTCGTAATATAGCCGGCTAAGCCTGAAAACGATTTTACCTGTTCGCGCAGGTCGGCAAGAGAATCAATGGTTGCCCCGGCGCGGGCGTCGCGTACTTGTTCCTTTACGTGATCGGGCGAAGTGAAGTTGAAGCGCGCCAGCCGTCGCGCCTCCTGTTCCGGCAAACCCTGCGTCACGTAGCGGTCCACCATGATCGCGAAATAGGACCGCGCCTCCGCGTCCAACTCCGCTTCCATGGCATCGCGAAGGAGCCACGATTTTAGAAGCGCGCGAATCCATCGGAATAGGAACATTCGTTATGCCTCCTGCGCCAACACGCGATTCATCGCCGTGAAGACGCGCTTCCAATTGCGTTTCTCCTCGGCGAGTTGAGTGCGTCCGGCGGCGGTCAAGGTATACGTCTTCACCCTGCGCTTGTTTTCCAACTCGCTCCATTCGCCCTTGATCCAGCCCTTTTCCGCCAAACGATGCAAGGCCGGAAACAGCGACCCAGGGCCGACAACGAATACCCCTCTGGTGACCTGTTCAACACGGTCCGAAATGCCCACTCCGTGCAAAGGCCCGGATTCCAGCGTTCGCAGGATCAATAAGTCCAGCGTGCCTTGCAGCAGCTCAGCGGGTTTTGCCATTTCCGATATCGTATCGACAGTCGATATCGAATGTCAATAGAAATGTTTCTACCGTACAATAGTCCATGCATTCAAGGCTCTGGCACATTTTGTGCCTCTTCGCACTTCTTTCGCAGTTCAAAATTGGCGCGCAAACGCCCTCAATTGTCGTTCTGAAAGCCGCCCATGTATTCGATGGAGAAACAACGCACGAAGCATGGGCGGTGCGCGTGAAAGGAGATCGCATTGAGGCCGCCGGTCCAAGCGCGCAGATCGACACCGCAAACGCGGAAGTAATCGATCTGGGCTCAATGACGCTGCTACCCGGATTGGTGGAGGGACATTCGCATGTTCTTTTACATGCCTATAGCGAAACGCCGTGGAACGATCAAGTAGAGCACGAAGGTCTGGCATTGCGGGCCGCCCGCGCCACAAACCATTTGCGCGCCACTCTCATGGCGGGGTTCACCACCATTCGCGATTTAGGCACAGAGGGTGCGGGCTACGCCGATGTGGAACTAAAGCAGGCAGTGGAACAAGAGATTATTCCGGGACCGCGCATGCTGGTAGTCACTCGCGCCATTGTCGCTACCGGCACCTATGCCCCCAAAGGCTTCGTTCCTGAATGGACCGTCCCGCAAGGAGCCGAAGAAGCGGATGGAATCGATAGTTTGATTCGTACGGTGCGCGATCAGATCGGTCGCGGCGCAGACTGGATTAAGCTCTACGGCGATTACCGCTGGGGTCCGCATCCCGGTTCACATCCGACGTTTTCGCTCGACGAGATGAAGCTCGCGGTGGCAACAGCGAAAGACGCAGGCGTTCCGGTGGCGGTGCATACCAGCACAGTGGAAGGTATGCGCCGGGCCACTTTGGCCGGCGCCGAAACCATCGAGCATGGCAACGATGGAACAGCCGAAATTTTCAAGCTGATGGTGGAGCATCATGTGGCGCTCTGCCCTACCTTGACAGCCGGTGGTGGAATGCCGCATCCCGGCAAGCCGGAATCGCCGGCCACGCTTCGCAAGCGCGCCTCATTTAAAGCGGCGTTGGAAGCGGGCGTCACAATTTTGAGTGGCAGCGACGTAGGCACATTCCCGCACGGCGATAACGCCCGCGAAATCGAAAGAATGGTGGATTACGGGATGCCGCCGTTGGATGCGCTGCGTTCCGCCACGTCCGTCGCAGGCCGCGTGCTGCATATGGAGATTGGCCAAGTGAAGCCTGGCATGTTGGCCGACCTGATTGCGGTGGATGGCGACCCTGCAAAGAATGTTTCCGCGCTACGCAGTGTCAAGTTTGTAATGAAAGGAGGCGCTATTTATAAGCACTAGAAATGACGGAACGATTCCGTAGTCTCATCAGGCATTCTACCCGCTTGCCTTTCGAGCGACCGGCTGACAAGGTCGCGCGCGCCTAAACCGACGGCTAACGCCAATGTCAAGACGATGCCGCCAAAGAGGATGGCGAAAGCTTCATCGACGATCTTGCCGCCGATTTCCAAGTGATTCAGCGCCATCGCGCCGGCCAGCACCAAGATCAACCACTTCATCCCGATGCTCAGCAAATGCGCATACTGGACGTTCAAATTCACCGCGCCAATCAGCACGCTCCGCGAAAAAAAACGCGCCGCCGCGCCGCCAACCAGCAGCACGACGACCGCCGCCACCAAATTAGGCAAATAGGCAAACAATTGCGACACAAACAGCGAGGTGAGGGTTGCTTCGAAGGCTGTTACGCCCACCAAGAAGCCCACAAAAATGATGGACCAACTGACGATTCGAACGGTCCAGTGAGTCGGGCTTCTGTCAGTTTCGCCGCGGAACCCGAGCAGGCCCCAACCGGCGACTTTGCGATCGAAATCCAAGCTTCGCAAAGAGCGCCGCAATACAAAACCGATGGCCCAAGCGATGAGCGAAGCGACAAGCAACGCGACCAATAGCGCCAGGAAGCCGGGCAGCAAAGAGGCGATTCTTGTCATGACCCGGGTGAACGATTGATCCAAGGCCTGTGATACCTGTTCCCACATAAACGCACTCCTCTTTTCGGTAACTTACGGGTTGAAGCGGTCGGGCCATCGCCAGCGCGATAGCAAATAGGGTTTCTGGCTTTCGTACGCCAGCGCGAGCCGTTCCAGCCTATTCTGAAAATCGGTAATCGATACATCCTTCGTCTCCAAGGCGTAAGACGCAACCCACGCGAGATACAGCGGCGTCATCGCGCGGAGTAAATGCTCCCGGTTAATCGCACGCTGGCGGTGTGCCAGTGCAAAATCGTAAACTACGCGTACCCAGAGATCGTCGGTCATACGAAACTGGCTCACTGCCAGATTAGTGAGTTTTTTCAACCCAACCAGCGTGGCCGGCGTCAAGGCAACGCCCCAAATTTCAGCGAGGTTGCGATAGCCGAGTTGAAACGTCTCGATCATCCGCTGCAGCTCCGCTGGCGCGATGGCATCGTCCTCTCTTATACCCGGCGTGCCAAACGTCGGCACAAGCTCCGATCCGCTGGACCTTTGCCAATATGAGGTATTTCGTTCTAAGTCTGCGAACAGCCGCCCGAGGATCACGGTCAAAACGGAACTTAGGTCCGTCGAATCGGGTGGCCGTGGTGGATCCAAGGGTAGACTGACTTGGCACACCGGTAGACCTGTGCAAATTGCTTCTGTAGCGATCCACTGCGCCGAACGAGGCTGGCGGGTGCGGGGATCGGTTTCGAGCAGCCGGTCAACCAGGGACGAAGAAAAGCCGAGGTCAATCGCCATCGGAAAGTGTATTTGCTTTCCGTAGAGCGCGCGGGTCATTGGACAAATGATACTGCTATTTACCAGCGCACCCAACTTCGCTTCCTTGTAAATAGGGAACACTAAGTCGAAGCCTTGATCCCATATTGGCCTCAGCATCTGCTCAATGACTTCCATGGAAGCGCCTTGCGGGTTCGAGTTCCAAACGCAACACGCTTTTGATCCAACCCTCTGGCCGATTTGTAGTACCTCGTGAAAGCTACCGTAAACGCCGGTAGGTCCGCTTAAGTAACGCTCTGGTCCCGAGATAGGATAGCGCACTAAGTGTTCGGAGGGAAAAGCGCCTGGCTCTAGGACTTCACCGCTGCTGGGATAAGCAATCAACACATTCAGTCCAGTGAAACCGTCTGCTGACGCCCAACTTAGGTCCTCCCGTGTTTTGAAGGAGGGTAAACCGATGACGACATCGGCTCGGCCGATACTCTCGATTTGTTCTTTGACTTGCTGCGGTAGGCTTTCTGTTTCAGGCATACTCACGTCGCTAACGTTCTAAAGCTATTCGTTGGCTTATGCAACTCAAACCACAAAAAATCATAGGCTCCCAAGCTGAGCGGATAAGGTTCGCTGCCAATGGGAGGAAACTCGACATAACCCATCATTTCAATGGGCTTCATTCCAGCGAATTTCGTCAGATCAAGCGCAACCGGTTGCGGGAAACGCGATAGATTAGCCACGCAAAGGATCTCTTCATTCTCCAAGCGGCGCAAATACGCGAGGATTTTTTTATTTTCCGGGTTTAAGAACTCGATTGAGCCCCGCCCGAAGACGCGAAAGATCTTTCGCAGCGCAATCATGTTGCGCATCCAGCTTAGTAACGAGGAGGGATCGCTCTCTTGTGCTTCAACATTAATCGTGGCGTAGCCGTACACCGGATCCATAATTACCGGGTTGAAAAGTTTCGCTGGAGTCGCGCGGGAAAAGCCGGCATTTCTGTCGCCGTTCCACTGCATGGGCGTTCTCACTCCATTTCTGTCGCCCAAATAGATGTTGTCGCCCATGCCAATTTCGTCGCCATAATACAAAATCGGCGTTCCGGGAAATGAAAACAATAAACTGTTCAGCAATTCGATCCGCCGGCGGTTGTTGTCCATTAAGGGCGCGAGCCTGCGGCGAATGCCGACGTTGACACGCATCCGGGGATCGGTGCTGTACGCCAAATACATATAATCGCGCTCTTCGTCGCTCACCATTTCGAGCGTCAACTCGTCATGATTGCGCAAGAATAATCCCCATTGACAGCTTTCCGGGATGCCCGGCGTCTGCCCAATGATATCGGTCACGGGGAGGCGGTCTTCCAACCGCAACGCCATGAACATACGGGGCATCAGGGGAAAATGAAAAGCCATGTGGCACTCATCTCCGTCGCCGAAATAAGCGCGTACGTCGGTTGGCCACTGGTTGGCTTCGGCCAGAATCATGCGGTTGGCGTGGTGCTCATCCATGCCCCGGCGGAGTTGCTTCACAATGGCATGCGTCTCGGCAAGATTTTCGCAATTCGTTCCCTCCCTTTCGACGAGATACGGAATTGCATCGAGCCGCAAGCCATCCACGCCCATATCCAGCCAGTAGCGCATCGCCTTCTGCACCTCTTCGAGTACTAGTGGATTGTCGTAATTCAGGTCGGGCTGGTGAGAGAAGAAACGATGCCAGTAATAGGCTTTCGCAATGGGATCCCATGTCCAATTTGATTTTTCGGTGTCGGTGAAGATGATGCGCGCTTGTTGATATTTTTTATCGGTGTCACTCCATACATAGAAATCACGCTCGACCGAACCCGCAGGCGCCAGGCGGGCGCGTTGAAACCACGGATGCTGGTCTGAGGTATGGTTGATCACCAATTCGATCATCACCTGCATATTGCGCTGGTGCGCGGCGTCGAGAAAGGTGCGAAAATCGTCCAGCGTCCCGTAGTCTGGATGAACGTTTAAGTAATCGGAAATGTCATAGCCATCGTCCCTTAAAGGCGACGGGAAAAACGGCAAAAGCCAAAGGCACGTTACGCCGAAATCCTGTAAATAATCGAGCCGCTGCGTGAGGCCTTGAAAATCACCCATGCCATCGTTATTGCTGTCGAAAAATGCGCGGACATGCAACTCGTAGATGATGGCGTCTTTGAACCACAGCCGGTCTTGTGCGCTTCCAGGTGCTTTCATTCGTCTTCAAAGCAAGTTAGTAAGGCCACCGGGAACTTAGCAAACAATTCTTCGAGGGCAACGTGGCCATCTTGCGCTTTCACCTTCTGACCGGTAAATACGTTTTGAAAGCAAGGAGACTTCAATTCGCTGAGATCCAGTTGCGTATCGCCCCACACGCCTCCCAGTGGCAGCCCTTGCTCAAAGCCCGTAACTCCAGTTATCAGGCGGGGTGCTACGGCGATCGCCACATCGTCCTGAAACTCTCTGGCAAAGGCCACTAAGCTGGATGCCGCCGAGCCCATAGCGCGAAGTGGAAGATATTTCCCACGCAAAAAAAGATTGGGCTTATTTTTCCTGACTCTCAGGCCTTGGGAAGTCACGAAAAGCTTTACACCACCATCCGCCCATTGTTCCAACAGTTCCGCCGCCACAGCCAGCTTCACGCAGCACTGCGGCGTTTGATCCAACCTCTGTGAAATCTCCGCGAGCCTCCGTTGATGTGCCGCATAATCCACCGGGCGCCGGTTGTCCGGATCGACAAGATTCAGATCCCAGAGCTCGCTGCCCTGATAGAAATCGGGCACGCCGGGCGAGGCCATTTTTAGCGTGAGCTGAGACAGCGAATTGATCATGCCTAGCTCCGCGACTCTCTGCTGAAACGGCAGAAACTGCGCAAGGAAAGGCTTGGCACGCGGACCCGCTAAAGTTTGTTCCACGAACTCCGCCACCGCTTCGTCATACTGCGGTGACGGCGTAATCCAACTGGTGTGAATTTTCTTCTCCTTGGTGGCCTTCGACAAATAGTCGCTCATGCGCGGGACAAACTCGGAAGTAACTTCCGTCTCACCAGCCGGCCAAGCGCCGAGCAGCGCTTGATAATAAATATATTCATCCGACCGGTCGGGCGCGGGTTCGTCGTCGACACTCGTCCTGGCGGACGAGTTGATGCGCATCCACAGCTTTACCTTTTGATCCCAGATCTTAGGTATTTCCGAAAGAATGTTCAAGCGCGCGCGCGCATCCTCGCCGCGTTTCGCATCGTGAGTGGAAGTCGCGGACATCGCCAGCGGGTAAAGCTCCGACCGTTCGCGATTGGCATTATGAAAATCCTCGGCCGACACGCCAAAGCGCGTCGGATTGCCGCCCACTTCGTTCAATGAGAGCAACGGACAATATCGATAGAACGCGGTGTCCTCCACACCTTTGGCTTGCACTGGTCCAGTGTATTGCTGGGCTTTCATGGCAAAACGCAGCCGGCGCGCCTGTTCCTCCGCCGACAGAGTCGCGCGTGGGGCCGGTAGCAGAATTTTTCGAATGAAGCGGAAGATCGATGTTTCCTGCGCCGAGTTTCGACCCAGCGCGTCCCGAATCGCCGCATCTATGTTGCGCTTGTCGAATTCGCTCCAGCCGTTGCCGCTGACATAGGTTCGATAAACAGGGAAGCATGAAACCACCTCCGTCAAAGCCTCTTGAAGGCTCAGCAGAGTGAAATCGCGATAGTGGCGGTCACTTTCGGAGATGCGGTTTAGCTCATGCGCCAGTACGTGCATTTCGCTCGCCATCGAGGTCTCTATAATCAATTTCTTGCTGCTATACACCACTTCCTGGAACGATCTTCGGCTACCAGTGATTCTGTTATATAGCTTCTGAAATTCGCGTGCCGCACTCCTGTCGACATACAAAGAGTTGAGCATGTTCAGGAATTCATAGCCGCTCGTGCCGTGAACGGCCCAGTCTTCGGGTAGTTTCTCTCCCTCCGTTAGAATCTTTTCGACAACTAGATAGATTTGGCGCTCCGGACCAACGGCTTCGTGGATACGGTCGAAATATGCGCGTGGATCAAACAAGCCATCCACATGGTCCAGTCTCAATCCGCTGACCATGTCTTTGGCAATCAATTGTAGAATGAGCGCATGGGTTGCGTCGAATACCTCGCTATCCTCCATGCGAATGGCGGCCATTTCGTTGATGTCAAAAAATCGGCGGTAGTTAATCTCGTGAGTTGCGGTTCGCCAGGACGAGAGGCGATACGCCTGCCTTTCGAGTAGATCGTGAAGCAAGTCAAAAGTGGCCGGTTCTCCCGGTTTACCATTGAAATCGCGGATGTTGGCTTCCAGATGCTGGGTAACCTCAGGAGACTCACTCATCAGCGCTGCCAGGCGGTGGCTAGCGACTTCTTTTTCGCGGCTGCGCTCACTGACAGAGGTCATGTCGGTTTGATCAGACGAAGGCAAATGTTCCAAATGGAACAGAATGCTCAAAAACTCCGTCAGCGCGGGGCTTTCTTGCGGATGCGCCGCTTTGAGGACATCCAGATTGTGGCGCAAGAGAGTGCAGAGTTGCTTTGGATTTAACGGCAGATCGCGGTCAAAGTAGTGAAGGCTGAAGAGACCGTCGCTCGAAAGAGCAATTTGCAATTTGCCACTATCCAGAGCCACGCCATACTGTTCACCCAGTATGGGAAGTAGGACTTTATCGCGGAGTTCACTTTTCAGCGGTGTCCAATCAATATCGAAGAAACGGGCGTACTCGGAAGATGGTCCGTTTTCCAATACATCGCGCCACCAGCGGTTCTCACGCTCATTGATGCCCATGTGATTAGGCACGAAATCGAGAATCAGTCCCATGCCGCGTAGCCGCAAGTTCCGCCGAAAGCCTTTCCAAAGCCTCACTGCCGCCAATCTCTGGGTTGATCTTGCTGTGATCGCAAATGTCATAGCCGTGCATGCTCCCCGGAGTAGCCTTTAGGATCGGTGAAGCGTAGACATCTGTAATCCCGAGATCCTCAAGAAAGGGTGCTAAGTCTGCCGCTTGGTCCAACGTGAAGTCTTTGTTGAACTGTAATCGGTAGGTGGAGACCGGCGGCTTGCTTGGGTAGGGAAGTGTCATATTCGATTCTTTTCCTCGGTGCGAAAAACGATGGCGCCGGGACGCTCGAATCTAACAATCAGTTCCGTTGTCTGAACATGAATCGGTGCGCTATCAAGTGCGAACGTGGGATCTTCGGAGTTCCAAATTGGATGGAGGCTACTGAGTTGGCCACTCAGCTTCACATCTCCCGAGCCGTGCAAACGAATCACCGCTAGCAGTCCAACGTCCTCACTCTCAGCAGTGCGATGCAGCATGAGCGTGTCGTCATCGAGTGCCTCAATGGATAAAATGGGGAGACGAGTCAACGTTGCGAAGAGCCGGCTCGGTCCGCCGCAGATGCAAAAGACTCTTATACAACCGGAGAATGGAGGAGTGCGGTTCGGCTGTCAGTTCCTCCCACTTGAGACGACTAGCCAAGAACGTCTCTTCCGCTTGTGGGTCGGGAACGCCGACATCCGAGAAGACAGAAAACTCTGCGAATTCCCGGCGGCGTCCTTCAGTAACGAGCGTGCCGAGCTTCTCATTGTGATCGGTAAAGAAAAGGAAGGGCGTGCTAGCGGCCCATTCTTGACCCATGAAGAGCAGCGGAGTTTGCGGTAATAGTAATAATAGCGCGCTGGCGGCCCGGTAGGTGGCTGCATCCAAGGTGTGGTGTAAACGGTCGCCCAAAGCTCGATTGCCAATTTGATCGTGATTTTGCAGGCAGTACACGAACTTGGAGTATGCGATGCCGGCCGGATGGCTACCGCGGAGCCATCCCTGTTTGATGGTTTCCGCAATGGATTGAGCCGACCCATCGAACGCCGCGAAGTATCCTTCGTGGTCGCCGGCGAGCGCGCGCCTCATTTGGTGATGGAAGTCGTCTGCCCATACTCCAGCCAGTCCCATTCCTCCGGCGCACTCCGGCTTTAGAAGCTGGGCTAGATTTCTGGCATCTTCGGCGATCACATGCACTTTTCGCCCTAAATTCTTGGCGGCTTGGGAGGCAGCGGCCGCGAGCTCGGCCAGTATGTTCCGGGAGCTATCGTCTTTAATGGCGTGTGTCGCATCTAAGCGCAAACCATCGACATGGTATTCGTGAATCCAGCGCAGCGCGTTCTCAACGAAGTACTGGCGAACATCCGCGCTCCACGGCTGATCGAAATTGATGGCATCTCCCCAAGGTGTTTGATGCTTCTTGGTGAAGTAATGGCGGCTGAAGCAACCCTGATACGCTCCGTCGGGACCAAAGTGATTGTATACGGCGTCAACGAATACCGCTAAACCAATTTGGTGGGCTTGGTCGACAAAATAACGAAAATCGTCAGGCGTTCCGTAACATCGGGCTGGAGCAAAAGGAGCCACGCCGTCGTAGCCCCAGTTTCTACTTCCGGGGAAATCGGCCAGCGGCATCACCTCCATTGCCGTGACGCCGAGATCCCTCAGATATTCGAATTTCTGGGCCGCCGCACGGAAGGTACCCTCAGGTGTAAAGGCGCCGATGTGCAGTTCATAGAAAACAATATCTTGAAGCGCGAGCCCGATCCAATCTCCATCGTGCCAACGATAGGTGGAGGGATCGATGATGGCGGAAGGTCCGTGCACCCCCTCTGGCTGGTAACGCGACGCTGGGTCGGGAAAAGGACCTCGCTCGTCAACAAAAAAGTGATACGGCGCGCCGGGCGACAGTCCTGAAACTTGGGTCGTGAAATAGCCCTCCGACGTTTTTGTCATAGCGAACGTTCCTTCGCTATCCCGCCCAGCACCGACAACAATGCGCATTTTGTTCGCCTCAGGAGACCAAACACGAAAAAATACTTGGTCGTCGAGGTAACTCGCCCCGAGCACGGGTTTCCAAATGGCCACTAGTTAGAGAGAGTCTGGACGGTTGGCAACTGTTTCAGAGTTACTTACTTCAAGGCGCGATAGACTAGCGGCTGTCGGATTCACTATGAAAACCGCCTCGGTGTTAGTTCTCCTTTCGGCGCTGCCCTTGCTGGCAAGCTCGGTGCGTATTTACCAAACGAATAGCGCCGGTGACGACCTTGATGTGATCGATCCAACAACGAATCAAATCGTGATGAAGATCAAGGACATCGAGGCTGCGCACGGTGTCACGTTCTCACCCGATGGCGCGCGTGCCTACATTACCTGCGAGGCCGATCGCACGGTTTGGGTCGTCGAAACGAGCGATGGACATCTGCTCAGTAAAATTCCGCTGAGCGGTCATCCCAATAACATCGCGATTTCCAGGGATGGCCATCGGGTATTCGCCGCGATTGTGACGGCGCCGGGCGCAGTGGATGTCATTGACGTGCCGACCCTGAAGAATGTGAAGACCATTCCGGTGAGAGGTAACGCGCATAACGTTTATGTAACCCCCGACGGCAAATTTGTGGTGGTTGGATCTGTTGTCGGCAAGAGTGTGACGGTGATTGACGAGAGCGCGCTCACGCGGGTTTGGGATATCGAGTTCGATGAAGGTGTGCGGCCGCTTGCGTTTGAGCGGCTGGCCGATGGATCGACAGGGCGAATGTTTGTGCAGCTATCCAATTTGCATGGCTTCGCGGTGGTGGATTTTAAAACGCACAAAGAGGTGCAACGCGTCATTTTGCCCGACGAGCCGCGGCGCGGAAATGCGCATAGCGCCGCGCCATCGCATGGGATCGGCGTATCGCCGGACGGGAAGATGTTGTGGGTGGATAGCTCGGTGGCGAGTGGCGTCTTTGTTTATGCGCTGCCCGATTTGAAGTTGTTGGGCAATGTGGCGACAGGGTCGACGCCTGACTGGCTGACGTTCACGCCAGACAGCCGATTCGTCTACGTGGCGAATGCGGGCGAAAACTATGTTTCGGCGGTGGACACTCAAAAGTTAAAAGAAGTAGCGCGGATCGCGGTGGGCGAGGTGCCCAAAAGGAATGGCACTGTGACGTTGCCTTAGTGCGCGGCTTTCACCCAGGCTGCTATCGCCTGCCAATCGGGGTCATCCTGCGAAGCAAACTGGCGGCCGCCCGAATGGAACTCGGCACCGCCGGCGGCATGGGCCAGCGGTTGAATCAACAAGATGCTCGAAAGCGGCTCGCCCGGCTTGACCAAGTGAGACACCGTTTCGAAGTTCTTTCGCGATTGGGCATCGGTCCAAGTGGTAGCGCCCGGGTCGAGCGGTTCCAAGCGAAACGCGTGGGAGGCTGCGGCATGGCAAACGACGCAGCGCGCATGAGTCGGGCGCTTCTTAAGAAAGATCGGCTCGACGGTGGTTTTATAGATCTGATAGTCGAGCGCTTGCGCCCCGCCCAACCCGGTCAACATGACGAGCAACAGCGGCCAGCGCAACATAGCAGCCCTCCTCGTAAAGAGCATACTGCAAGCCATGAAACGAGTAGGGCATCCTGGTAGCAGCTCCTTTTATGCCTTTGTCCGGTTTCGATCCAATCATTGCGAAGTGGTTCGCAAACCGTTTTGCTTCCCCTACGCAGCCTCAGATCCACGGTTGGCGCGAAATTGCTGGCGGACACGACACGCTGATCTCTGCGCCTACCGGTTCGGGTAAAACGCTGGCCGCTTTCCTGCTCTGCCTCGACCGCCTGGTTCGATCCGCACGCGCGCAAGCTGTGCCCGACTCGACCCAAGTCGTCTATGTCTCGCCCCTCAAAGCGCTCAGCAACGATATACACCGCAATCTGGAATCACCCCTGGCGGAGATAGGCGCGCTGGCGCAGATGGAAGGCCTTTCGATACCGATTCGCACAGCGGTGAGAACCGGCGACACGCCAATGCCGGAGCGCGCCAGCATGCTCAAGAAGCCTCCGCACATTTTGGTGACAACGCCAGAGTCGCTCTATATCCTGCTGACAGCTGAGAAATCGCGTCAGATGTTGCGCAATGTCTCTACAGTAATCGTGGACGAGATTCACGCTATCGCGGACGACAAGCGCGGCTCTCATCTCATGCTGTCGCTCGCGCGGCTGGATTCCCTGGTTGGTTCTCGTCCCCAACGGGTGGGCCTTTCCGCCACGGTGAAACCCATAGAAGAAGTGGGCCGCTTGCTTGGGCCCCAGACCCGCATCGTCGATGTCGGACATCGGCGGGACATGGATCTGGCGGTCGAAATCCCACGCGACGAACTGAACGCGGTGGCCAGCACCGAGTTGTGGAACGAAGTCTATGACCGCATTGCCGAATTGATCCTGGCGAATCGCACCACGCTGGTATTTGTTAACACGCGGCGGCTTTCCGAACGCGTTGCGCACGCTCTGGCAGAACGGGTTGGAGCGGACGCCATCTTGCCGCACCATGGAAGTCTTTCGCGCCAACTTCGTTTGCAAGCGGAGTCGCGCTTGAAAGGCGGCGAGTTGCGCGCGGTGGTTGCCACGGCATCGCTCGAGCTGGGTATCGACATCGGCACTGTCGATTTAGTTTGCCAAATCGGCTCGCCGCGAGCCATTGCCGTCGCCTTGCAGCGGGTTGGCCGGTCGGGTCATTGGGTGGGCGCCAAACCGCATGGCCGCTTGTTTGCGACCACTCGCGACGAGCTCATCGAATGCGCCGCCCTGATCTCAGGCATTCGAAAAGGCGAATTGGAGCGGATTGAGATTCCGCAAAATGCGCTCGACATTCTGGCGCAGCAGATTGTAGCCGCGGCAGCAGCGGAACCTTGGAAAGAGGATGATCTCTTCGAACTGTTCCGCTCAGCCTATCCATATAGAAGTCTGGCGCGCACGGAATTCGATCGGATTGTGGAAATGCTGTCTGAAGGCATCGCCACATCACGGGGCAGGAGCGGGGCCCTCTTACATCGCGATCAGGTGAACGGCCGCCTAAAGGGTCGGCGCGGCGCGCGTCTGGCCGCCATCACATCGGGCGGCGCTATTCCGGAAAACGCGAACTACAACGTGATCGTCGAACCTGACGGAAAGTTGGTTGGAACGCTGGATGAGGATTTCGCGATAGAAAGCCTGGTGGGCGATGTCTTTCTACTCGGAACTCATTCCTGGCGCATCAAACGCGTGGAAGCTGGACGCGTTCGCGTAACCGATGCCCATGGCGCGGCTCCTTCGATTCCATTCTGGCTGGGTGAAGCGCCGGGGCGTTCGCGCGAACTATCGGCCGAAGTAGCGCAAATTCGCGAGCGCGTTCTTGCGGCAACGGAGGCTGTGCCGGCGTTCCTGATGGAGGAGTGCGGACTTGATGAAGCAGGAGCGAGACAAATAGCCGCCTATGTTCGAGCGGGCGTAACGGAACTGGGCGCGCTGCCGTCGCAAACCACCGTGGTGGCGGAGCGTTTTTTCGATCAAGCCGGCGGCATGCAATTTGTCTTGCATGCTCCGTTCGGTTCACGCATCACGCGCGCCTGGGGACTGGCGCTGCGTAAGCGCTTCTGCCGGACCTTCAATTTTGAATTGCAAGCAGCCGCTACCGACAATGGGCTGGTGCTCTCATTGAGCGACCAGCATTCGTTTCCGCTCGCTCTGGTGTTCGCTTTTTTAAAGGCAGCGACGGTGGAAGACGTGCTCCGCCAAGCGCTGTTAACCGCGCCCATGTTCGGCGCTCGCTGGCGTTGGAATACCACCCGGGCGCTCGCCATCTTAAGATTCAGCGGCGGCAAAAAAGTGCCGGCTCAAATCCAGCGTATGCGGGCCGACGATCTGCTCGCCGCGGTTTTTCCGGATCAAGTTGCCTGCGCCGAAAATCTGACCGGACCCATCCGCGTGCCGGATCATCCGCTCGTCAACGAAACAATCGATAACTGTCTGCATGAGGCTATGGATATCGATGGACTCAAAGAGGTTCTGGAAAGCATAGAAGACGGAAGGATTAAGACAGTGGCCATCGATACGCTGCAAGCCTCCCCGTTCTCACATGAGATTCTGAACGCTAATCCGTATGCGTTTCTGGACGATGCGCCGCTTGAAGAGCGCCGCACGCGAGCAGTTCAGTTACGGCAAAAGCTGGGAACGGATGTGACCGGAGGAGAAGGCGTGCTTGATCCCGCGGCCATCGAGCGAATTTCAGCCGAGGTGTGGCCGGAAGCAAGAGATGCCGACGAATTGCACGACGCGTTGCTGACTTTAGTGAGAATGCCGCCGGCTGAGGAATGGCAAGCTTTTCTTGCCGAGCTTGCGGCCGCTGGGCGTGCTTCGACGACAAACCGCGAGGGTGCGCTCTTTTGGGCAGCCACCGAGCGAATGTCGGTAATCGACGATCCGAATGCCGTTGTCTCCGGCTGGCTGGAATGCGTGGGGCCGATGACAACTTCTGCCTTGGCGGCTAAGATGGCATTTCCCACTGAAACGGTGGAAGAGGCGCTCTTGCGGCTTGAATCGCAAGGCCAAGTCATTCAGGGGCATTTCCGCCATACGCAAGGCGAGACGGAATGGTGCAACCGCCGCATTCTAGCCCGCATCCACCGTGCCACTCTAGGCAGTTTGCGGCGCGAGATCGAACCGGTAACGGCACTGGATTTTGAACGCTTCCTGCAAAGCTGGCAGCATGTTTTGCGCGGGAGTCAACTGCATGGCGCGGACGGCACCTTGCAAATCATCCGACAATTGCAGGGCTATGAAATTCCAGCAGCTGCCTGGGAATCGGAAGTTCTCGCTCAAAGAATTGCCAAGTACGATGCGGAATTTCTCGATGAACTGTGCTTTTCCGGCGATGTGATGTGGGCCCGAATTTCGCCGCATCCGGCGGTGGTGCAGAATCGCCGTGTGCGGCCCACGCGCATCGCGCCCATTACGCTCTTCTTGCGGGAAGACGCCGGGTGGCTGATGCGTGAGCCCAGCTCCCCAGAATCAATCGGCCTCTCTCATCCGGCCCGCGAAGTGTTGCTTGCTTTGGAGCGAAGCGGGGCTAGTTTTTTTGGCGACCTGGTGCGGCAAACAGGACGCTTGGCGAGCGAAATTGAAGACGGTCTTTGGGAGTTGTTGGCGGGCGGATTTGTTACCGCGGATGGATTCGATAATCTGCGGGCGCTGATTGATCCGAAGCGCCGTCGAGGAGAAGGACGCGGCAGCACGAAACGGCCGCGCCATGCTGCGGGACGCTGGGCTTTGCTGCGGCCCACTGGGGCGACGATGAATCGCGAGGAGCGAGTGGAGCGTTTCGCACGTCAGTTGCTGATCAGATGGGGCGTCCTGTTGCGCGATTTGTTAGTTCGGGAAACACTCGCGCCGCCCTGGAGGGATCTGTTGCCGATACTTCGCAGAATGGAAGCGCGCGGTGAGATTCGTGGTGGAAGATTTGTGTCAGGCTTTACCGGCGAACAGTTTGCCCGGCCGGAAGCGCTGGATTTGCTGCGTTCCCTTCGCCGCGATTCAAGCGGCTCTCAAAATTCAGTCGTTGCCGCCGCAGATCCGCTGAATCTCAGCGGCATCATTTTGCCGGGTCCGCGCGTAAGCCGGTTAGCGGTTATGGGAGTTGCGTGAGAGACGCCAATAATGCACAAGCATCGCGGTCACCGGCGTAAACATGAGGGCCGAGCGGAGAACCCAGTACCACAAACCGACCTTGGCGCACTGCAACAGGCATGTCATGAAGCCGCGCAATCACCACTCCCCCAGTGACGGGAGACACCCGGCCGAAGTCGCGAATCATAGCTGAAATAGGCCAGTCAAAATGGATCCAGGCCGGACCTTGTACCGTGCGCGGTTCATGAATCAAGATGCCCTGACGTGCGAGCCAAGCGAGATTCTCAGTGGCAAGGCCAACGCTTGATTCCACCAGCACGCCGCCTTTTGGTGGCGTACCCGTGAACGGCGGCAGGCTCCGAAACGCTTTTCGCGATTCTTCAAGCGCGCACGACACCGATAAGGTCCCCAATCGAACTCCGGTAAACGCCATGGCTGAACCCATAACTGAACCCAGGAGTGCGCGCCGCGATAACTTCATTACATTCGTCCTTCAATAAAGCGGCTCATAGCGGCTGAGGTATCGAAGAACTGCTGGTCCTGGGCGTAGCGGTACACCGATTCCATTTCAGCGATAATCCAGCCGTCGTAGCGGATCTTCTCGAGTGCCGATCGGATCGCCACCCAATTGTTGTCCCCCAGAAACAGATTCGTATAGACGCTTTGATCGCCGCAGCGGCCCCGTTTCCTATGCACATCTTTTACGTGAATGCGCGTAATGCGTGGACCATGAATCTCAATCCATTGCTCCGGAAATCCTGTGTCGTGGATATTGCCCACATCGAGATGCAATCCCACCCAAGGGCTGTTCACATCGTTCAGGAAAGTCTCAAACTCGCGCGGCGAGATCAGGAAACGCTGTTCCGAGCAGCAATTTTCGCAGCCGATCCGCACCTTCGCTTTAGAAGCCGGTTCGCTCAGTTCCCGAAGGTTGTCGACCGTCCGGCGGTAGACCTCATTGTAGGGAGTCTCTTCCGTGACCAGGCCTGCGACAACTAAGATGGCGTCCGCGCCCAGAATCTGAGCAGTCTCGAGCTGACGGATGATGTGCTGTTTTGCTTTTTCGCGGATTGCGGGATCGCGCGAGGAGATGGGTATTTCCCAGTCCAATGTGTTCGAGACGTTCGAGACCACCAGCCCGGCATCTTCCACCTTCCGCCGCAGGTTTCGCACGTCGGCGTCGGTTGTACTCATTCGAAACCATGGCTTATCTCCCAGCCAAAGCTCGACGCCATCGAATCCGGCATTGTGGATCAGCGCCAACCCATTCTCCAGCGTCCAGCCTTTGGGAATGAGATTGTCGCCGATTGCTTTTCTCATAGGAGGTCCTCGTGCGGTTGCTCTTTTGGAAGTCCCATGATATCCTCGCGCTTAAATCTCAAAGCGCCCATGTTTGCTGCGATATGATCCGCAGTCTCACCACGTAACGTGATAGCCATCTGATTAGGTCTTTACACAACTGGAGAGAATTACATGATTTCTTTCGTACGGCATTTAAAGTCTTGCGCGTTGTTTCTTTTCTCGGCATTAACGCTCTTATGCCAGGTGGATACCGGCTCCATTCAAGGAGTGGTGCGTGATACAAGCGGCGCCGTTGTGCCGAACGTCAAGGTGACTCTAGTGAATGAAAACATGGGGACCACGCTAAGCACGATGACGGGCAGCGCGGGCGAATATCTTTTTTCGCCGTTGAAGATCGGCACATACTCGGTCACGGCAGAGCTGAGGGGGTTTCAGCGGGTGGATCACTCGCACGTCACCGTGGATGTGCAGCAACACTTAGTGGTGGATTTTCAGTTGAACCCTGGAAGGATGACGGAAACCGTCGCTGTTACCGGAGAACCGCCGGCGCTACAGACGCAGGACGCTTCTGTCGGCCAGGTGATCGGACAGCAGGCGGTAAACGATCTGCCGCTCAACGGGCGGAATTTCACTTTTCTGGCGCAGCTTTCGGCGGGCGTGACACAGGATCAGCAAGATACGCGTGGCTTAGGCGCGAGCGGCAGTTTCGCTGCCAACGGCACTCGCCCGGCGCAGAACAACTATTTGTTGGATGGCATCGACAACAATTCGAACCTGGTTGACTTTCTGAACGGGACGGCATTTGCCGTGCGGCCTCCTATCGATGCGATTGCTGAATTCAAGATCGAAACCAACGATTACAGCGCTGAATTCGGTCGATCGGCAGGCGCTGTGTTGAACGCCACCATCAAATCAGGCAGCAACGATTTTCACGGCGACTTGTGGGAATTCCTGCGTAACGATGCGCTGGACGCGGCCAACTTTTTTGAGAATTCCGGCGGCATTCCCAAGGGCGAGTACCGGCAGAACCAGTTCGGCTTTACCTTCGGTGGACCCATCAAGAAAAACAAGACGTTCTTCTTCGTCGACTATGAAGGAACTCGCATTCGCCAGTCGCAGACGTCAGTAAACACGGTACCGACGGATCTCGAGCGCAACAGCGGTTATACAAATCTCTCGGAGCTGCTCTCACAAGGCGGAACCCGGACCGACGTTTTAGGACGGACAACGGCGCTGGGACAAGTGTTCGATCCATCCACTACGCGTGCCGTTTCCTGTGGCGTGCCCGACACCGTTTCGGGCATAACCGTTCCCTGCGATGGAGCAGCCGCCGGGAGCAACGTCGGCTATGTCCGCGAACCATTCGCCGGCAACATTCTGCCGGCTTCGCGTCTCGATCCAAACGCCATCAAACTGCTAAACCTCTACCCAGCCCCGAATTCGTCTGGCCTCTTCAACAACTATGCCAGCGACCGGGTTCTCCAAAACAATGTCAATCAAACTGACGTCCGGCTTGATCAAAACATCAGCGATAAGGACTCGATTTTCGGGCGCGTTAGTTACGTCAATAATCCGGCCATTTTTCCCGGACCCTTTACCGGCCTGGCGGACGGCGGATCGTTTTCGCAGGGAGACCAAACCTCACTTTCCTGGAATGGTGTGCTCAGCGAGACTCACTCCTTTTCTTCCACCACCGTGAACGAAGCGCGGGTGGGATACAGCCGCATTTCGGCGACGAGATTGCAGCCCAATGCCAATGACTTAACCGCTTCCTCTCAATTCGGCATCCAAGGTGTGCCGCAAGTTGCTTCCAATGGAGGATTGGGATCCTTTTTCATCGCTGGGCTGACGACACTCGGGAGCAACGAATACTTACCTTCGATTGAATACAGCAACACCCTGCAGTTTTCGGACAACATAACTAAGGTGATGGGCAAGCATTCCCTAAAAGCGGGATTTCAATGGCAGCAATTGGGCATGGCGATTCTTCAACCTCCCGCGGGACGTGGCGCGTTCACCTTCAGCGGCGCGTACACGGAAGTGCCGGAGACCAGCGGCGGCAATACCGGCTTGGCGCAGCTGCTTTTGACTCCTATGCCTGGCTCAGTGCCCGGCGCTGCTAGCTATGTAGGAGGTTCGGATAGTATATCGGCCTCGAATATTGCGAACACCGACCAGCGGCACGATTACTATGGCGCGTATTTTCAAGACGATTTCCATGTCACGCCGCAATTTACCGTCAATCTCGGCTTGCGGTGGGAATACTTTGGGCAGCAGCAGGAAAGGTTTGGCGCCCAGTCGAATTTTCTACCGTCCGGCACCAGTGCGCCGTCTGAGTTTTTGGTTACGCAGAGGCGCTGCAATACGCCACTTTCGCCGGATTTCACGGCTGCCGCGGCTGCGGACAATATCGCGATTGTCTGTTCCAGCCAGCCTGGGTTGGGGCATTCACAACTTACGAATTTCTCTCCCAGAGTGGGATTTGCCTATAAGTTCACAGATAAATTGGTGGCGCGCGGCGGCTATGGGCTCTTCTACGGAGGATTCGAGAACTCAGTCGTGGAGACTTATGTCGACTTCCCATTCCAGTTCGAACTGAGCTATCCGAACCTGGTTCCCAACGCGCCGGTCACCTACCCGAACGGCGCTATTGGCACGATCGAAACTGGTTTGTCAGCTATTCCACTCACTCCGTCGGCAGTCGAGCCGGCGGGCGTGTCACTCACTGGAGAGGATTACCACGTAAAGACGCCATACACACAGGGTTACAACTTCACACTCCAGTATTCGCTTTCGAGTAATGACACGGTATCGATGGGCTTTGTAGGAAACACCGTGCGGCATTTGGGTGTTTATATCGGGCCGAATTCGCCAAGCGAAATCCTGCCACCCGGCCTGAACACATTGAACTACTCGCCCTATCCAGACTTTGCGCCCGGCGGCACGTATTCTAGCTTTGCGGGGGATAGCTTCTACGATTCCCTACAAGTGAATTATGAGCGCCGCTTCAACAAAGGCTTGAGCGTGTTGGCGAATTTCACCTGGTCGCAGTGCCGGACAGATGCTTCCGACGTGCTCAATGCCACGGCCATACTTTCTTACCGTGCGGCACTGTTGCCGGGTTGGGGGATTCAAGGCGACTATGGTTTGTGCGATTTTGATATTCCGAAAGTCTTTCACCTCAGCGGTTCCTATGATGTGCCATTTGGCAAAGGACGGTCTTTCGGGGCCAATAGCAATCGGATTGTGGACGCTTTGCTCGGAGGCTGGAGCACGAATTGGATCCTTACGCTACAGAATGGACAACCCGGAACGGTGCCCTGCGTCATTAGCACGACCTCCGGTTTCGGCTGCATTGCCTTTATGGTTCCCGGCCAAAGTGTTTATGCCCCGAACCGCGGAGTAAACGATTGGCTCAACCCCGCTGCCTTTGTCAGCCCGCCTGTGGCGACAACAGTGGGGCAATCAGACTACTCGGTTTTGGGAGGTGCGCCCACTCAGTTTTTGGGTCCCGGCTATCACCGGCTGGATTTCTCGGTTTTTAAGAGCTTCCGCGTCACTGAGCGCACGCACCTGGAGTTTCGGGCTGAAATCTTCAACCTGACGAACACGCCCAACTTTTCCCCTCCCGGTTTCGGCGGTAATGGCGTGGTGGCGGCTCCTGGCTCGCTGGATTACACCTCACCCAGCACATTCGGCGTGATCAATTCCACGCGCGATGGACAGAACGACCAAAGGGAGATACAGTTTGCGGCGAAATTCTATTTCTAACCTTCGATGACGCGATGGCGGGGCGCCGGCCGGGGACATGCTAAACTTCAGGCACTCCCCTCCTCCCCCGGAAGAACAAGTCCGTCTTCTTTCCTATGGAACGCGCCGCCCGTCTCATTCAGAAAAATAAGCTCTCTAAGAAAGTCTTCAGCGAAGAAGATCTGGCGCGCGCCGCTTGGCCAGCGGCTGTAGGCAAAGCGATCGCCGCCCACACCTGGCGCCTCACGCTAGTGCGCCAAACCCTGGTCGTCGAAGTGGAAGATGCCATTTGGCAAAAGCAGCTTTTCACTCTGCGCGGTCAAATCCTCGAGCGTCTGCGCCGCTGCACGGCCAGCGATGTTGTGCAGGAAGTGGAATTCCGCATCGCCCTTAAACGGCGCCAGCCGCAACGCGCGGAAACACGCGAAAGCCCCACAACCTACGACGAAGCCGATTGCATTCAGGATGCTGTGCTAAAGAAGGTATATCGACTTTCCCGCAAGAAGGCCACTGCTTGAACTTATCTGAAAAAGAGGTCCGTTACGTTGCCGATCTGGCGAACCTCCGCCTGTCTAATGAAGAAGTGCTGCGCATGCAGCAAGATCTCGGCCATATTTTGACGCACATCGAACAGTTAAACTCGATGGATACTACGAACGTCGAGCCGATGGCGCAGGTTCTTTTTGATGCCGATGAAACCGCCACTTTGCGCGAAGACATTCCGCATACACCGCTCACCAATCGTGAAGCACTGGCGAACGCGATCGCTTCCGGTGCCGGCTATTACAAAGTGCCCAAGGTGATTGAAAGAGCGTAGCCAAAACATAGCGGATATGAGTCCCCCCATTTCTTTGCCTTCGCTCACCATCGCCGCCGTTCGCGACGGTTTACGTAAAAAAGATTTTTCGGCCCAGGAACTCACGCAAGCTGCCTTGGCTTTCGCTCAGGCAGAGAATCCGAAAACGAATGCTTACCTCACGTTCTCGCCGGAACGCGCGCTGGCGGCGGCCGCCAAAGTCGATGCAGAGATCGCCAAAGGCTTCACCATGGGTGCGCTGGCTGGTGTTCCGTTGGGCGTGAAGGATGTCATCGTGACGAAAGGTTTACGCACGACCTGCGGTTCGCGTATTCTTGAAAACTACATTCCGCCGTACGATGCCACTGCTGTCAGCCGCTTGGAAGACGAAGGCGCCATCGTCATCGGCAAAATGAATTGCGACGAGTTTGCCATGGGCTCTTCCAATGAAAACTCGGCTTATGGGCCGGTGCGCAATCCGCGCGCTTTGGATCGCGTACCAGGCGGTTCCAGCGGCGGTTCGGCCGCGGCTGTTGCGCAAGGGACAGCGGTCATCACGCTTGGTTCCGATACGGGCGGCTCCATTCGCCAACCCGCCAGCTTTTGCGGCGTGGTGGGAGTTACGCCAACGTACGGACGCGTCTCCCGTTATGGCCTGGTAGCGTTTGCCAGTTCGCTCGATCATATCGGGCCGTTTGCGCGCAACGTGGAGGATTGCGCTACCGTTCTGCACGTGATGGCCGGTCGCGACGACCAGGATGCGACCTCGGCCTTTGCGCCAATCGATGACTATAGCGCGCTGATGAAGCACCCGGCGAAAGGTTTGAAGCTCGGCTTACCTGCGGAATATTTTGAAGGGCTCACCTCCGAGACAGGCGCCGTGATCGAAGCGGCGGTCAAGCAGCTCGAAAACCTCGGCTGTGAGGTCCGCACGATCAACCTGCCTCACACCAAATACGCGCTCTCCTGTTACTACATCATCGCCACCGCGGAAGCCAGTTCCAACCTGGCCCGCTATGACGGAGTTCGCTACACCATTCGCGAAGACGGCGCCACTCTTTCCGATATGTACCGCAACACGCGCGGCTGCGGCTTCGGTGCGGAAGTGAAACGGCGCATCATGCTCGGCACTTACGTGCTCAGCGCCGGTTATTATGATGCTTATTACAAGAAGGCGCAGCAGGTTCGCACTTTGATTGCGCGCGATTTCAGCGAGGCTTTCAAGGATATCGACGCCATCCTCGCGCCTGTCTCGCCATTCCCAGCCTTTAAAATTGGCGAGAAGGTCGATGACCCGCTCACCATGTATTTGTCCGACATCTACACGCTCACCGGAGACTTGGCGGGCGTCCCATGCATGAGCGTGCCTTGCGGCCAATCGAGCGACGGCCTGCCGATCGGCTTGCAGATCTTCGCCAAGCATTTCGATGAAGCAACCATGTTCCGCGTGGCCTATAACTACGAGCAGGCCACCTCGCGCTAAGGTGCCTTGACACGCATCGGTCCAGCCGGTTGGGCTTATAAAGATTGGTGGGGCATTGTCTACCCGGCGCAAAAACCGCGCGGCTTCTCGGAGCTCACTTACCTGGCGCAGTACTTCGACACCATCGAAATCAACGTCACGTTCTACCGGCCCATTCCAGCAAGAACGGCCGTCTCCTGGCTCGCGAAGATCAAAGCCTATCCGCGCTTCCGCTTTACCGCCAAGCTCTGGCGCGGATTCACGCACGACCGCGCTGCCACGTCTGCCGATGAGCAAGAGTTCAAAGAGGGCTTTGCTCCTATGCTTGAGCAGGGAAGACTGGGCGCACTGCTCATGCAATTTCCCTGGTCCTTTCGCAACACTGCGGAAAACCGCGACTATCTCGCACGCCTGAACGCGCGCTTTTCTGAGTTTCCGCGCGTGTTAGAGGTCCGCCACGGGAGTTGGAGCGAACCGGGTGTGCTTGATCTCCTGGAGCAACTCGACCTCGGCCTTTGTAATATCGATCAGCCGTTGTTCCGTCGTTCTGTCGCGCCCAGTGCCATCACAACGTCGCCTATCGGTTACGTCCGATTGCATGGGCGCAAGTACGATAGCTGGTGGCGCGAGAACAAATATTACGGTGAGCGCTACGATTATCTTTATTCGGTGGAGCAACTCGCGCCTTGGCTCGACCGCATCAAGACGGTCGAGCAGGCCGCCCGAGACACCTATGTGGTCACGAACAACCATTACGTTGGCAAGGCCGTCGTGAACGCGTTCGAAATTGCGTCTATTTTGAAGGATGAGTTGCTGCCCATGCCGCCCGAACTTGTGGCGCGCTACCCGGAACTGCGCCCGTTCGAGAAAAGCGCCGGGCAGTCAAAGCTATTCGAGTAGTTTCTTCGTTTCCGCCATGCTCTTGACTTTCCAATAACGGTTAAAATTCTCGAGCGTCATGAGGGTTCGCGGATGCATGCGGTCTACATAGACCGTCCCGTGCAAGTGGTCGATTTCATGCTGCAAAATGCGCGCATACCAGCCGGACGCTTCTATGACTTTGGGATTGCCCTTGTGATCGAGACACTCGACCCTCACCTGGCGAGCCCGCGGCACCACGGCTGTAAAACCTGGCAAACTCAGGCAGCCTTCGAAGAACTCCACATCCGCCGTGCCTCCCAAACTGATCTTTGGATTAATCAAAACATGAAACGGCACGGGCTTGCGCTCGCGCTCCTTGATAAACTCCGCTGGCGCATCTTTCATGTTCTCGGGCTTATCTTCAATCACCGCCAGTTGCAGCGCGAGGCCAACCTGCGGCGCGGCTAATCCGACTCCCGGCGCGTCATGCATCGTTTCGCGCATCCACTCCAACAGTTCTTGCGTCTTGGGGCCGCGAATTTCGTCCATCGTCAGCGCCTTGGCTTTCTGACGCAAAACCGCCTCGCCCACTTGCACAATCTTCAGCCTCATATTCCTTTCATCGTCGTACACTTGACAAGAAGATGGATACCCCGCATCCCACCCAGCCGCTTCCAAATCCGGAACCCGAGCCGCGCTGGCCTGCGCTGACCGCGGTGATTGCCACCGGGGCCCTCTTCTTGTTCATGCCGGAGCGGTTAACGTTTGGTCCGAACTGGCTTTTGCTAGTGGCCGTGCTCATCCTCAGCATCCCGACATTCATCACCCGGCGCATGGGAAGCGCTAAGTTGAACTACCTGTTTGGCCTCTCGCTCTCGGGCGTTATTACCTGTGCGATGGTTTGGTCGCTCGGCACTCTGATTGCAGGATTGCCGGCCAAGAAAGAGAATCCGACCCAACTGCTCACAGCCGCTGTGGCACTTTGGATCTCGAACATCCTTGTTTTCGCCTGCTGGTATTGGCGGCTGGACGCCGGCGGTCCGAACGAGCGCGATCTGCGCCGCTTCCACACTGACGGCGCGTTCCTGTTTCCCCAAATGACGCTGCCGGTGAATTCGAAGCTGATTAAGGCGCACTGGCGGCCGGGCTTCGTCGATTATCTTTTCCTGGCCTTCAACACGTCAACGGCGTTCTCACCCACCGATGTTCCGGTACTTTCACGCTGGGCGAAGTTGCTCATGATGGTGCAAAGCAGCATATCGCTCGGCACCCTGGCTATTCTTGCGGCGCGCGCCATAAATATTCTTTGAACGGGAAGGAACTTTTCGCCCATTCGAGACATTACACAGTTTGAGATTCAGATGACTAGCGACGAAGACCTGATGCTGCAATTCCAGAATGGCTCACGCGAAGCCTTCGAGGAGTTGTTCGCGCGCTACAGGCAGCCGCTTTATAGCTTCTTTCGGCGGCGTCTCAGCAATGCGGCGCGCGCTGACGACCTGATGCAGGAAACCTTTCTCGCGGTGATTCGCGCCAAGGTGCGCTATGAGCCGCGCGCGTTGGTGCGAACTTATTTGTATGGCATTGCGCTGAAATTGGTTTCGGCCGAGCGGCGCTGGCAATCGCGACGCCCGGATGCGCCGCTTATCGATCCAGCCGCGAATCCGCAAACCGATGCGGCCATCTGGATCGGCCAGGCGCTCGTCAAGCTTGAAGAGATAGATCGCGAAATCCTCATGCTGCGCGAATACGAAGAACTGAGCTATGCCGAAATCGCCAAGCTTCTTCATTTGGGTTTGAATACCGTGCGGTCCCGTTTGTCGCGCGCGCGCCTGGCGCTCAAGAATCTGCTGGCTGGTGATGTATGCCAATGAATACCCATCCAGTCACGAGCGAAGACGTGATGGCTTATCTCGATGGCGAATTGTCGCCGAAAGACGCTGCCGAGATGGCTGTTCATCTGGCGCAATGCCGGACGTGCCAGGAGACGGCCGCAGATTTGCAGAGCGTGTCGCGACAACTTGCGGGCTGGACGGTGGAAGCGACTGAAGCCGACGGAATTCGCACCAACATCGCCATGGCGCTGGAGGTAAGGGCCGCTGGAAGAGCGAAACCATCGGCGTCGGGCTGGAGTTGGCTCTTTGCTCATCCAAGATGGACGTTGGGTGGCAGCGTGCTTTTGCTGGTAGCCTTCGCGGGCCTATTCCGGGTGGCCCCGACGAGGGAATCTATGCACGTGGTCCGAATGCTGCGCCAGTCTGATCTCGACATGGGGTTGCGTGAGCCGGTGGTGGCGTCGCCAGCCCCGACCCTGGCACCCCGCGTGGTCATCGTTCGCACCACCGAACTGCGCCTGACCGCTCGCAACTTTGACACCCTGCGCGGCGATATTGACCGCATCGTGAGGCAGTTCGGTGGCCACATTGCCGAGCTCAATATCACGTCACCCAGCGGCGAAAGCCGAAGCTTAACCGCCGTGCTGCGCGTCCCCTCGCCTCAATTGGACGTCTTTCTAGGAGAACTGCGCAAACTGGGTCGGGTGGACGGAGAATCGCAGCGTGGCGAAGAAGTCACCCAGCAATCCGTCGATTTAGACGCGCGTCTTGCCAATGGCCGTCACATGGAACAGCGGCTTACGGAAATACTGCGCGCGCAAACAGGCAAACTCGCCGACGTCCTCGCAGTCGAGGAAAAGCTGGCGGAAGTGCGCGGCACTATCGAACGGACTGAGGCTGAACAGGAGGGCCTGAACAACCGTGTGACTCTCGCTACCGTGTCGCTGAACGCGAGCGAGGAGTATCGCCATCCGCTTTCTATCAGTCTCGGAACCGCAGCCGCAGATGGCGTCCAAATCGCGTTCAATGGAACAATGGAGTTTGTTCACGCGCTGCTCGAGGCAGGCCCAAGCCTGCTTCTATTGGCAGCGATTTTCGGCTTACCCGCGTACTTCCTGTGGAAGAAATTCGGTCGTTGAGGCGGTGCGCTTCTTGCGCGTCACCAGCCGGTCGAGATACAGGTAAATCACGGGCGTAATGTAAAGGGTCAGCAATTGCGAAACCACCAAGCCGCCGACTACGGCTATACCCAATGGCCTCCGCGCTTCACCGCCCGCGCCGGTTCCAAACGCAATCGGCAAAGTGCCGAGCAAAGCCGCCATGGTGGTCATCATGATGGGCCGGAAGCGCTGCAAACAACCTTCAACAATCGCTTCCTCCGGAGATTTGCCTTCGTTGCGTTGTGCGGCAAGCGCGAAATCGATCATCATAATGGCGTTCTTCTTCACAATGCCGATCAGCAAAATCAAGCCGACAAACGAATACAGATTTAGGTCCAGGCCAAACAACAGCAGCGTTATCAGTGCGCCAAAACCCGCCGCCGGTAATCCAGAAAGAATAGTGATCGGGTGTATGAAGCTTTCGTAAAGCACTCCCAGCACGAGGTAGATCACCAATACTGCGATCAGCAACAGAATGCCCAAGCCGCGCAAAGAATCCTGGAAGGCGGCGGTCGTTCCCTGGTAACTGAAGATGACGGTACTGGGCAGGTTGATGGAGGAAGCCGCCTTGTCAATCATCGCCGTAGCTTCACTCAGCGCAACGCCGGGTCTTAGATCGAACTGAAAGTTGATGGCCGGCAATTGTCCAATGTGGCTCACAGTTAAAGGCGCGACGGTCTGCTTCACTTCGCTCACCGCCGCTAGCGGAACCATCTTGCCGGTATTGGAGCGAATGTAGAGTTCGCGCAGAGAGGCAGGGTCGCGTTGATATTGCGGCAGCACTTCCAAGACAACGTCGTACTGGTCCGATGCGGCCGTGATGGTGGTGACGCGCCGGTTGCCATAGGCGTCGTACAACGTATTGGCGATGGTATCGGGCGTCACGCCCATAGCCAACGCTAGATTGCGATCGATGTGCACATCCAGGCGCGGGCTGGCGAGACGCAGATCGCTGAAAACGTTAGTGAGCTTCGGAATGGTGTGCAGCTTGGCTTCGAGCACCGGCGCCCATTTATACAGTTCATCCAAATCCGCATCTTGCAGCGCCAGCGAATACTGGCTGCGGCCTTCGTTCTGTCCAAGGGTGATCAAGGGCGGAGACTGTAGAAAAACCATCAGGCCGGGAATCTTGGCGAATTCCTGCTGCAACTGTGCGATGATCTCTGTCACCTTCGGGCGATGGGGTACCGGCTTCACCACAAAAAACGCGAAGCCGGCATTCTGGCCGCCGGCAAGTCCGCCCACGCCCGATCCAAAATGTTCAATCCAGGGGTTCGTGCTGATCACGTGGTTGACTTGAAGTTGCAGGCGCAACATCTCATCGAAGGATGTATCCTGCGCCGCCTCATCTCCGCCAAACGCGAAGCCCTGATCCACAATAGGCATAAAGCCCTTCGGCATGACGGCAAACAGATAAACGGTTGCCGCGGTCAATACGATGCTAGCCAGCAAAGTGGCTCGCCGATGACGTAAGACGGCGTGCAGTGTCCTGCTATACGAGCTGTTGAGCCAATCAAAAAAACGTTCCGACGAGCGGTAGAAAGCGTTGTGCGGCTGCTTTTCATGATGCAGAAAGCGGCTGCATAGCATCGGGGTCAGCGTGAGCGAGATGAAGCCCGAAATGAGAACCGCCACGGCGATGGTGATGGAAAACTCGCGCAATAGACGCCCGATGATTCCACCCATGAAGAGCACCGGAATGAAGACTGCCACCAGCGATACCGTCATGGAAACGATGGTGAAACCCACTTCACGCGCGCCTTCGATGGCCGCCTGTAAACGGGTTTTACCCATCTCCATATGACGAACGATGTTCTCCAGCATCACGATGGCGTCATCCACGACAAAGCCCACGGAGAGTGTCATCGCCATCATCGAGAGCATGTCTACCGTAAAGCCGAGCAGCTTCATGGCGCCAAACGTGCCGAGTAGCGAGAGCGGCACGGCGAGACTCGGAATGAGCGTTGCCGAGACATTGCGCAGGAAGAAGAATATGACACCGATGACCAAGGCAATCGTCAGCAGCAGAGTGAACTTGACGTCGGCGATTGAATCGCGAATGTTCTGAGAGGCGTCGAACGACCGATCAATCTGCACACCCGCCGGTATGGTCTGCTTCAAAATCGGCAGAAGAGCTTTGACCGCGTTCGCTACTTCGACGGTGTTCACGCCCGGCTGCTTCTGAATCGCCAGTACGATGCTCGAGTGGTTGTCATTCCAGAATCTCGATTTCTCATCGGAGATGCTGTCGTAGACGTGCGCGACCTCATTCAGATAAACGGGGCTGCCGTTCTTATAGGTGACGATGAGTTTGCCAAATTGCGCGGCCGAAGTGAGCTGGCTATCGGATTGAACGGTATAGGCCTTCGAATAGCCGTAGAGCGCGCCTGCCGGCAGGTTCACGCTGCCTGTCGAAAGCGCCGTGCGGATTTGCTCCAAGTCAATCTGCTTGGACGCTAGTTTCGCGGGATCCGCCTGTACTCGCACGGCGTATTTTGCCGATCCAAAAACTCGTACTCGCGCCACGCCGCTCACCATCGATATGCGGCGAGCCATCATGGTTTCGGCATACTGGTCGAGTTGCGAGAGTGTCATGGTATCGGAATGCGTGCCGACGTACATGATGGGTTGCTCGGCTGGATTGACCTTTGAATAGGAGGGCGGTGCGGGCATATCGAGCGGCAGATTTCCTTGTGCGCGCGAAATGGCTGCTTGCACATCCTGCGCCGCAGCATCGATGTTCCGGCTTAAATCGAATTGCAAGGTGATCGACGAAGAGCCCAGCGAACTGGACGATGACATGCTATTCAAGCCGGCGATGGTGGAGAACTCCGCTTCGAGCGGGGTTGCCACGGAAGACGCCATCACGTCGGGATTCGCGCCAGGCAATGCGGCACTCACTTCAATGGTTGGGTATTCGACGACCGGCAGATTACTGACGGGCAGCGAGACATAGCTCAGCACTCCGAAAACCAGGATGGCCGCCATAATCAGCGTGGTCGTGATGGAGCGGCGAATAAAGAAGTCTGTGAAATGCATGCGCGTCCTCCTCTAAGCGGGGCCGTGGCCAAGCGGGCCCGAATCGCCCACTTGGCCCTCTTGCTTCAGTAAATTAACTTTCGCGCCGGGCATTAAGCGCATCTGGCCCTCGGAGATGACTTGTTCACCCACCTTCAGCCCGGAACCGATGACCGATTCTTCGGGTGTGCCGGCACCCTTGTAGATTCGCGCCACTTCCACGGGGCGCATGGCAACAGTAGCGTCGAGTGGGTTGAGAACCCAAACATACTTGCCTTGCGGGCCAGTTTGGATCACGCGGCTGGGCACAATTACGCGATCGCGCTCCAGACTCAAGCGTGCTTCAACATTGGCGAATTCGCCGGGCCACAACGCGCGATCGGCATTTTCAAACTGCGCCTTCAACTTGATGGTGCCGGTGGTGGCATCGACAGAATTATCGATGAAGCGTAAGACGCCGGTTTCCGGTTTACCACCTTGCGCAGCCGCCGTTACCTGTAGCGGCGATTCGGCGTTGTGTTTACGGATCTCAGGCAAGAGCTGCTCTGGCACGCCGAAGGAAACATAAATGGGCGACATTTGCAGCAGCGTCACCATGACAGCGTCATTATCCTTAATGAGGTTGCCCGCCTTAACGCTGATGGCGCCCGCGCGGCCACTAATAGGAGCGATGATTTTGGTGTATTGGAGTTGCAGTTGCGTCTGAGCCAGGCGCGCGCGATCGGCGGCAATGGAGGCGGTCGCGCTTTCGATGGCGGCTTGGTCGGCGGCGAGGGAAGCTTGGGCACTATCATTAGTGGCCACCACTTGTTCGGTTTGCTCTTTGGAGAAAATGCCTTCTTTGGCGAGTTCCACGCCGCGGTCGGCGGCGGCGCGCGTCTGCTTGATCTGCGCTTCGTCTTTGGTGACGTTAGCGCGCGCTTGTTGTTCGAGCGCCAGATCCTTGGTCAAGTTTGCTTGAATTTCGGCTAACTGGCGGCGGATCACTTCAGGGTCGATTTCAAACAGCAGATCGCCTTTGGCGACGTTCTGGCCCTCCTGGAAACAGACGCGCAGCACTTGTCCGGCGACGCGCGATTTGATATCGACCGTCGCAATGCTTTCCACGTTGCCAACCGCGGAAATATCGAGAGGGACATCGGACTGCGTTACGGGAACAGCGCGCACGGAAGCGGCCGCCATCATCATCGCATTCATGGCGTTTTGCTGCTGCTTGGATGCGCAGCCCGCCAGGCTGAACATAGCGCTAGACACAAGGATGGAAAGATATGTTTTCACAGGAGGGTTCTTTTTATGGTCCCATAACGGCGTGCCATTCTGTTGGCATGCATACCGTTACCGTTCCGGGTAGGGTAAACCTGATTGGCGAGCACATTGATTACCACAATTTACCGGTGTTGCCGATGGCGATTCAACGGCGTATTCGCATCGATTACGAATCGATCGAAGAGGCTGTGGTACGGGGGTGTTCGGCAGCCTATGGAAGCGTGGAAGTCGGCCTGACTGGCGACCTTCAGCCTGGTCCGGCCGGCGATTGGAGCAACTATATTAAAGCGGCAATCAAAGCAGTGAAGACATGGTGGGATATCCCGCATGGTATTGAGGCCAAAGTAACTTCCGATCTTCCTGCCGCGGCTGGATTATCTTCGTCGTCCGCCGTGATGACCGGCTTCACCATTGCGCTCTTACGAGCGAACGGGATTGAGCCGAGCATTGCCGAACTAATGGAAATATTGCCGGATGGCGAGCAGTTTGTGGGCACGCGCGGCGGCGGAATGGACCACGCGGCCGTGTTGGCCAGCCGAGCCGGCTTCGCGCTACTGGTCGAATTCGCACCATTGCGGCTGCTGGACGTCCCAATACCGGACACGTGGAGCTTCATCGTGGCCCATAGTTTGAAGACGGCGGAGAAGTCGGGAGCGGCGCGCGAATATTACAACGGCAGGCGAGTGGCCGGGCAAAATGCGCTGGCGAAGCTGGGAATTGCCTCCTATCGTTGCGCGGTCGAGAAGCCGTCGCCTGGCGACTTAGCGGGTCTGAATGATGATGAGCTGCGCACCTTTCGTCACGTGATCAGCGAGTACGAGCGTGTGCGGGGTGCCGTTGCCGCCTTGCAGCGCGCCGATAAAGAGGCGTTTGGAGCATTGCTGTGCGCATCGCACCGCAGCCTGCGCGACGATTTGCGGGTGAGCTGCGCCGAGTTAGATGAGTTGGTAGATGTGGCAATGAACAACGGTGCCTCAGGAGCCAGGCTGACCGGTGCGGGCTTTGGCGGCTGTGCGATTGTCTTTTGCGAGTCACACGAACGCGCGCGGATTGCGCAAGCGCTGGTGGATGGATTTTACACCAAGCGCGACGGTTTTAATCCCACTCAGCATCTGATCTTTGCCGAACCATCGGCGGGAGCGTTGCATGTCTGAAATGATGGATCGCGCGGTTCTGCTCGCCGCAGGCAAAGGGACGCGCATGGGCGCGATTACAGAGGAGATACCGAAGCCGCTGCTGCCGGTGCGCGGCAAACCGTTGCTGGAACATATCATGGATCGGTTGGCGGAAGCGGGTATCCGGCGGTTTTTGATCGTCGTTGGATTTCAAGGCGAGCAGATTGAACGGCATTTCGCAAAGTGGAAGTTGCCCGTGGAGTTTCGCGTGCAAGAGCCGGTAAACGGCACCGGTTCGGCGGCGGGATTGGCTAAGGAGTTTACCGGCGGTGAGCCGTTTCTGTTGAGCTTTGGCGATTGCTTGTGCAGCGCGGCGAGTATGTTCGGTGTCTGGCGGTTCTGCGAGACAATCCATCCACGGCCGCGGTGCTGGCGGCGAAGGATATTGCAGATCCATGGCTCGGCGCGGCGATCTATGAACAAGCCGGCCGCATCTCGCGCATCATTGAGAAGCCGCCGAAAGGTAGCTCGACAACGCGCTGGGGCAGTGCGGGTTTCTATGGATTCCGTCCGGCGATTTTCGACTATCTGGAGAAGCTGACGCCCTCGGTCCGGAATGAGTATGAGATTACGTCTGCGCTTGAAATGATGCTGGCGGACGGATTGGAGTTGAGGATATCGCCGGTGGAAGGAGACTGGCGAGATGTGGGACGGCCGGAGGATTTGGCGGCGGTGAATGAATAGCCGTTGTGGCTCAACAACTGCGGTATTGCTCCTCAGCAAGCGAGTCCTGGTGGCGAATCGAGCGAAAGAGCGGCGCTGACGTCTCAGGCCGATCGGCCTTGTCCAAGCCCCAAATTGGCGGCCATGTTGACCAAATCGGCAAGCGACTCGGCTTTCATCTTCTGCATCACGCGTCCGCGATGCGCCTTAACTGTAATTTCGCTGATTCCTAAATCACCGGCCACTTGTTTGTTGAGCATTCCAGTGACCACCAGGGCCATCACCTCCCGTTCCCTCTGCGACAGCGACGCAAAGTTGTCGCGTAGTGTCTGCATCTCTCTTTCACGGCACAACATTTACGACTTCGCTCGATCGCCTGATGGATCGCACTCAAAAGAGCCTCGTCTGTAAACGGCTTCGTCAGGAATTCGACGGCTCCCGCCTTCATCGCCTCAACCGTCATCGGTATATCTCCGTGGCCTGTGATGAAGATGATCGGCATGTCGGCGCGATCGTTCGCCACGCGCTTCTGCAACTCCAGGCCGCTCAGTCCCGGCATCGAAACGTCGAGCACCAGGCAACTCGGCACAGAAGGTCGAGGCGCCGCCAGAAACTCGCAGGCGGAAGCGAAAATCTGCGGATGCCAGCCTCGCAGCGAATCAGCAGTTCAAGAGATTCCCGAACTGACACATCGTCGTCGACAACGAATACTACTGCGGTGGGGTGCGTCATGGAAAGCATCTTGAGTTCACGCCCCGCCACATAGAACTCCACTATTTTATCGTTACCGACGAAACACTTCAATTGGGGGTCATCACCGAACGCAGAGCCTCCAGAAGCGCCGTGTCGCTAAACGGTTTGGTTAAGCAAGCTGTGGCGCCCAAGTCCATGACTCGCGCCCGAACCGCTTCGTCCCGCATTGCTGTGATGAAGACTATGGGAATCCGCTTATCGTGACGCTTCAATTCTGCCTGCAACTCAATACCATTCATGCCCGGCATCGCGACGTCCAGGATCAGACACTTGGTCTGCTCCAACGCATCCGATGCGAGGAACTCTAAGGCAGATGCGAACGCCCGCACGGTATAGCCAAATTCATTCAGCAAATCCGGCAGCGACTCACGAACGGACTCGTCGTCGTCAACCACAGCCACCAGCGAACTTTCGTCGGTCACCAATTTAACCTCGTCAAACGCCTCAAACAGTCGCCGCCAACGCGGCGTACCCGCCGCTATCGGTGAACGTGGGCTCAAGCGCTGCCGACCGGCGCCGTTGCGGCCGTCGAGTTTCGATACCGAGTTTGCGCATCTTGTAAATCAAAGTAGTGCGCGGCAGCCCGAGTCGCTCAGCTGCCCCATCGCGGCCGCCGATCATCCAACGGCTCTGTTCCAGGACTTCGAGGATATGATCGCGCGACGCCTCGGCAAAAGTTTGTGCGGCGGTGGCTGTGGGCTGTTTCGTCATGTGACGCAACTCCGTCAATGTGGGACGCAAAACCGGCCCCGGTGAAAGGACGACGGCGCGTTCGATGAAGTTCTGCAGTTCGCGAATGTTGCCCGGCCAATCGTGGAGCTTCAGCACTTCCATTACTTCCTCGGGAACCGTGTCGATCGGTTTGTTGAGGCGGGCCGTGTACTTTCGAACGAAGTGTTCGACTAATCGAGGAATGTCATCCGGGCGCTCGCGCAGGGGAGGAAGAAAGATCGGGATGACATTGAGGCGATAGTACAAATCGGCGCGGAATTGGCGCGAAGACACCAATTGAGCGAGATCCTGGTTGGTCGCTGCCACAATACGCACGTTAACGCGTATGGTCCGCCCGCAACCCAGTCGCTCGAACTCCTGTTCCTGCAAAGCGCGCAAAAGCTTCGGCTGCAACTCCAGCGGAAGGTCGCCGATCTCGTCAAGGAACAAGGTCCCGTTATCCGCTTGCTGGAACCGACCCATCGTTTGCGTGACTGCGCCGGTGAAGGCTCCTCGTTCGTGGCCGAAGAGTTCACTCTCCAGCAGCGCACTTGGAATCGCGGCACAGTTCAATTTTAGAAATGGTCCGCGGCTCCGCAGACTCTGATTGTGAATGGCTCGGGCGATGACTTCCTTCCCCGTGCCGGTTTCGCCCTGGATCAGCGTGACCGAATCGCTTTTCGCGATGATCCGAACCTGATTCAAGATATTTACAAATGCGGGGCTTTGACCCACGATGTCGTCTTCGACAGGGTAGGCATTGACAGTCCGTTCAAGCATGATCCTTTACCTCCGGCGATACTTTGGTATGACTCGGCGCTGTATTCAACCGTACAGCCAGTCGGGCCGCCGCGCTGATCGTAATTGCCCTCCACAGGCACGAGGTCAGTTCATCAGGCAACGCCATCGTCTCCAACTCTTCCAGCCAATCTTCTGCCGCGCGCCCGGCCTTCTCCGGGCCAAAAGAATCCGTCACGGCCTTAACGAACGCTCCCAGTTCCCGCTCGGCCGATGCCATCAGATCGGCGAAATCCTCTTCACGACCTGAGTTCGACTGTTGCGTCATCATCACACTCGCAATTAAGCCACGACGCACGAGAAACTTCAATTGGACTAAAGTATCGATGCCAAGCGGTCTGGCACTCTGACCGGTCAAACGGAGGCGGAAGCGTAAGGCGGCTGGCCGCGTCTACTTGTACCGTAACCGCCCGAAAAACTGGTGGCCATCCGTACAGCCAAGCCGGATTCCGGTCAGAGTCGCTTTACTCCCTGGCACCAGCGCGTCGACAAGGGACCGCAAACGAAAATGTCGCTCCTGGCCCATCATTCAGCGCGGCCCACAATTGGCCGCGATGGCGCTCAATGATGGATTGGCTAACGGCTAGCCCAATCCCCATACCGTCGTCCTTCGTCGTGTAGAACGCTTCGAACAGTCTCTCCATGGCTTTGGGATCAAAGCCAACACCCGCATCCCGCACGGTCAGGCGTACGCGATCTTCTCCGTCGGGTTCGGTTCTGATCAGCAGTTCTCTGGGGCGATCTTCGACTTGGCTCATTGCATCAGAAGCGTTCCGCAGTAGATTCAGAATAACTTGTTGGAGCTGCACAGGGTCGCCCGAAAGTCGCGGCAGCTTGTCATCAAGTTCCGACCGCACAACCACCCGATTCCGCTGGAACTCGCTCATCGTAAGCGTGATCACCTCGCGCGCAATTTCAGTCAAATCTACCGGTTCCACCGTGAATTCTTTTCGCGCAAACAGTGCGCGCAAGCGGTTGATGATTTCAGACGCGCGATTGCCGTCGCGAATTGTGCGCCGCGCAGTTTCCCGCGCACCCTCAATATTGGGAGGATTGGCAGCCAGCATCCGACCGCAGGTATTGGCATTCGTGACGATACCGGCAAGAGGCTGGCTAACCTCGTGCGCAATGGACGCGGTCAACATACTCAGGCTGGTAATTCGCGCCATCTTTGCGAGCTCAGCGCGCGCTTCACTGAGGTTCTTACGATCTGTGATGTCTTCCACAATCGCCATGAGAAAACCAGCCGCGCGAGCGGTTCCAGGAACCATGGATACCTGATTTCGCACCCATAACAAGCTGCCATCTTTTCGCCAGTATTGTTTCTCAATTTGAAACTGTCGGCGCGTTCCCTCCAACAGCTCTTTTATGAGCTTCCAATTGTCTTCTCGGTAATCCTCGAAGGTGATGTCGGCGAAAGAGAGCTTCTGTAATTCTTCCTCGGTATATCCCAGCATTTCTTGATAAACGGGATTGGTCGCAAGGAAGCGGCCACTCAAATCGGTCAGCGCAACCCCGACGGCTGAGTTCTCAAAAACCAGGCGCCAACGTTCCTCGCTGTGTGCCACCGCCGCGTGCGCCTCGCGTAGGGCGTCCTCGTTTCGCTTGCGTTCAGTAATATCGCGCAAATAGCCGGTAAAGGACGGCGGCCCCTCTTGTGGAACGCGGGTGATTGCCAGTTCAACGGGGATTTCTCGTCCGTCGGCGCATAAAGCCGTCATCTCGATACGCCGATCTAGCACTCTCGACTCGCCCGTGGCAAGGTACCGGGCAAAGCCGTTTCGGTGTTTCTCTTGCAATGCTGGAGGGATGATGACGTCGGCTAACTGCTTTCCTATTACATCGCTGCGAGAGTAACCTAGTATCCTTTCGGCGGCGATGTTGAATTCGCTGATGCGGCCCTCGTGGTCGACACCCATCACGCAATCTAAGGAAGAATTCATAATCGCCGCCTTGTGGCCCTCACTGCGTTTTAATTCCTTTTCCTCCTCGCGAAGTCTCTCCTCCACCAGCCTCCGTTCGGCAATTTCCCTTCGCAGTTCTTCGTTCGCTTCGGCGAGTTCCTTCGTTCGTTGTGCGACCCGCTCATCAAGAATGCCGGCCAGCCTCTTATGTTCGCTCAAGAGTCTTGCTTCTTGCAGTCCGATGGCAGCCTGATTCGCCGCCACACTGAGAACAAGTCGCTCCGTCTGTAATGGGAAATCCGCGCGCTCAACCCCCACTACTACCCTTCCGATTTCGCCTTCCAAACCCAGTGGGAGTTGCACTATCGTAATGTCATCAGTCCCTTTCGGATTCGCTATCGACTGCCGATTTGCTGAATCACTGAAGCAGCGTCGGACCGACTCGCAGATCGCCGGCGGCGCGAGCACACACTTCCCCGATTCAACAATCCGGAAGAACTCAACGGGGGATTTGCCAATGGGTTCCTTTAATTGCGCACAGACGAGATCCAACCGAAGCATACGGGCCAGCGTCTCTAACAGAACATGCAGGATGTGGGACGGCTCACGGCCGCTCCACATCGCAGGAAGCGCCAGAACGCTAACCAGATCGTTAATACAGCGCTGAAGCCCTCTGATCTCCTCAGTCGAATGTTCGGGTTGCACTTGGATAGTATTCTATGCAGCTGAAGCTGCCCGCGAGACCCGGCGTTGGCGAAATTCACGCAAGAATTCTTCCGCCGGCACAAAGAACGGATTTCGCTGCAGGATACCACCAATAATGATAAGCGGATGCGTCCGCATAATGTCGATCACGGTGTCTCCACCAAATTGCGAGAGATGGTAAGTGCAGACCACCGCGTCATCGTGCCGGTTCCATACGTCATTCACCCGCGATTCGAACTCAATGACGTCGTCGACGTACGATCTATCTTGGGTAATCCAATCCATCCGACAGACAATGCGGCTCAGCGGAAAATCACCCTCGGTATTGCCGCTGGCCAACTGTTCAAACACTTTCAGCATCCGATCCTGATCGAAAAGGCCCTCCCCAATATAAACGTCGCTATTGATCCGAACTTCCAATTGGCCGGCTTTCTCCGCAGCGGTCGGCTCAATTCCAAAGTCCCTCAGGCGCTGGAGGTGATCAGCACGTTGCTCTGGATTTATCACGTGCACGGCTTTGTCGCCGCATTCGAGTCCTTCTTTAATGAAGGGAAGCAACACGCGGTATTCTTCCTCCTCACTATTGAAAAATGCGCAGGCATGACGTGTTGCGCCGAGTTGTGAGCCGGCCAAAGAGATCGGTGACGAAGCCTTCTTCATCTTGTATTCCTCCCGCATTCATTCACACCTTCTGCCTACTAGAAGTTCTTCTGGGACGCTTGAACGTGGCATGCATCGCTGTGTAAAGAATATCTCTCCTACTTTACTATCGACTCACCGACCTAGTCGGAGGGTCGGCTAGCATCGTCGTCTAATAGCTAGGCTCCCGTCTCACCTAATTTCTTTTCAATCTTGGACTAACCTCGAATCGGAGCCGGACGCGTCAGCGACCTTGTTTGCCAGCATGTCTGGCTGCGTCCCGACTCGCGCCATTTGTCAAATCTTAACGGGTGCTCCATAAGATTCGCAGTGAGCGGGATGCTGAAGTAGCAAACGGTGTAAAAGCCACAGTATTTACGCGCGAACGTTTGCGTAGAGGGCGTCCGCCAGAACCGGCGGCGTAACCAAGCGGCACGAAACAAAAGAGCTGCCGTAGAATCTTAGTAGATAGCGACTGATTTGCATGTAGTCAACCGCTGAATGGAGGAAATCGATGCGGGACTTAGAAGTCTATGCGGGAGCCGCGCTCCTGGGTGCTTTGGCGGGCATGCGCAGTATGGCGGCGCCCGCTGTGATCGGACAATTGTCCCGCAATGGTGCGCTCGCCAACGTTTCGAACGGGCTCGCGCTGGTCACCAAGGCGCCTTTTGCAAACGCGTCCAAGTTTCTCGCCGTCGGCGAAATCATCGCGGACAAATTGCCGATCACGCCCAATCGTACGAATGTGGGCCCTTTACTGGGAAGAGCTTTCACGGGCGGTCTGAGTGGAGCTGTGGTTTGTTCGGCGCAAAAGCGCTCTCCTTTGCTGGGTGCCTTGATCGGCGCTGCGGCCGCTATAGGCGCCGCCTACGGAGCATACGAACTTCGCCGGCGTGCTGTGCAGAAACTGCACGTGTCCGATCGGGCGATCGCCCTCACTGAAGACGTCCTCGTCGGATCCTTGGGCGCTGCGTTAACGGCTCATTTTAGCGATAGCGAAGCGTTAGCCTGATCGGAAGCGGCGCGACCACCCGGGAGGAATCTTGAGCAATTACCGACTCCCAAACAGTGGGACCATCCAGCCCGGGCCGGTTCATCCTGGTGAAATGCTGCGCAACGCATTTCTACTTCCGCTCGGTCTCTCCGCAAATCGCTTAGCTGCCGAATTGCACGTACCGGTCACTCGCATTACCGAAATCCTGAATGAGCGCCGCACCATTACGGCCGACACCGCCTTACGCCTGGAACGCTTTTTCGGCATGAGTGCCGATTTCTGGTTAGCCCTTCAGAAAGACTATGACCTGCTAACGGCCCGCCTCTCATTCGGTAAACAAATTGTGCGCGAAGTGAAGCCGCGGCGGAAAGCCGCCTAATCAGTGCTTATGAAAAAACTTGTGGTTAATATCTGGCCAAAACTCCTCAACGATATTGCCCACGCCGTCGTTCATCAACTGGCTCAGCCACCGTTCCAGGATTTCGCTCCCGCTTCGTTCTAGCCGCGGATAGTATCGGCTGGAAACTTCCGCCGCCACGCCGCTGCCGATCGCTTCCGAGAAGTTAAACGTCTGATTGCCTAAGTCATTCTTTGTGATGCACAGCCGGCTGATCGCATAGCCGGCGCGATGAAGAACCCCACCCCGATACAGCGTGTAATAGCGTGGGTCTTCATGCGTAATGGCGGGAAGAACGGCCCCAACAAGATAATTTTCCACCGCTGCATCGGTGTACGTATGCCAGTAATAGCGGACATAAGCGCCCGCTCCATGATGAAATTCAGGGTAAGTATTGGTCGCCTGCTCAACCGCAGCCTGTATGGCAACGGAGATAAAGGACGAGTAATCGAAGGAGCTTTCTGTCGCCAGCCGGAACTTTTGTTTGAGTGATAGGGGCGGAAGGTAAGTGTTAGCGCTCACCGCCTCGAAATTTGGCAAGATTCCCAGAATGCGCTTAGTTTGCTGGCCGTCCGCGCCGTCTGGGGAGGGCGCAAGACCCGCCGGTGCGGGCAACACCCCCGATCCTTTGCTGTCGTCCTCTGGCCCCGCCGCCGCCCAGGGCGTTCCGAACGCCATCAGCGGAGACGCCGACTGCGCTAACAACTGGGAAGTGAAGACGAGAGAGAGAGCCGCGACCGTCCAGTTCGTCACAATTCTCCGTGACTGGTGAACAAAATCGTCGGAATTGCCACATCCGGGGCAGCATGGCACGCCAGCCGTTCTGTTTGTCGCGTCTGATTCGCCCCCATAGACGGCAATTCGGCCTCCTGGATAATCCTTCCAACCTAGCCTATAACAAGGAATCGAGCTAATTTTCCGGGCGAGAACGTTGCTCCACCGTCGAAAGTCTTCAGTCCGCGCCTTTTTCCGGCTTCCTACTCTTCAGTGGTCAATTCCCTTGGGTTTGCTCACCCAAACTTTCATATCGTGCTTTCGCTGCGGGAACTTCAAGAAATGCCACTGCCCGACCGGTAGTCGAATTTTTATGGGGCACTCCACGGCGGGACGGGAGCCTCGATTGTAGATGCCGGTTCCTTTCGGCAGCGCATTATGATGGCTCGGAATGTTCGTCGATGGGTCGTACTGACCGCTGTCTCCCTCATGCCCGAGAATTCCAGCATTACAATCGGGTCAACTCATTCGGGAATCTTTACTTTGCGGTGTCAGACGCTCTGACTATCAAAGATGGGAGTTTAATTAATGCGGTGGTGTGGGAGAGTTCGGCGAGCTGTGGCAGAAGATCTATGGTGAGGTCAGGCCCGCGCCCGGAGCACGGGCCTGCTCCTAAGGTTATATAGCGCTGCGGCGGCCAGCAATGATGCTAATGAGGAACAGCACCAGGAACACAATAAAACAGATCTTTGCGATTCCAGCCGCAGCGGCTGCTACCCCGCCGAAACCAAGGAAAGCCGCTAACAACGCCACTACTAAAAATACCCAGGTGTACCAGAGCATGTGTGTTTTTCCCTTTCGACTCTTCCGAAGCACGAATGAGACCAGTCTCCGGCGGATCGGCATCAGTCTTCCCTTTCCCCGCAAGATCAATACTTTAGCCCATGCACCTGAGCCCTGCAGATTCGATTTACCTGTGCTGAAAAGTAACGCCGTGCTGAAATTTACCGGCGGCGCTTCCGACTTGCGTAATTACGGTTGTCCTGTCGAAACCCGCGCCTCCTCCCAGCCGACAAACTAACGCGAAGGAGCATCAGGCAGCTTTGTTACGATAATCAAGGCATGTGCCTGTCCTGACCCGCGTTGGTCCTTTTTAATCAGCAATCCCCTTAGCTTTGCGTTCCCTTCGCGGACAGTTCTTACCGCTCGAGGAGGATTCATTGATAAACATTCACCGAAAGTCTATGCTGGGCGCCATAGCGGCAACGACTGGTCTGTTGTTCCACTTAACCGGCGGCATCAGTCGCGCACAATCGAACGATGCGGCCCTGATCGCCAAAGCCAAAGCGATTCACGGCCGTGTTCTCAAGCTCGACACTCACAACGATATCGATCCGGCAAACTTCACGGCCGATTGCAATTACACCATGCGCCTGACAACACAGGTGAATCTACCGAAAATGATCGAAGGCGGCATGGACGTCTCATTCATGATCGCTTTCGTCGGCCAGGGGCCGCTAACACCTGATGGTTATGACATCGCCTACCGACAGGCGATGGCGAAGTTCGATGCCATTCATCGATTGACGGAAACAATCGCGCCCGATAAAATCGGCTTGGCGTTGACACCGGCCGACGTCGTCGCGTTGCACAATAAGAATCTGCGGATTGCGGTCATCGGTATTGAGAACGGATATCCCGTCGGTACCGATCTTAAGCGGGTGAAAGAGTTCTACGACCGGGGCGGCCGATACATGTCGCTGGCCCACAACGGCAACAGCCAACTGGCCGACTCGAATACCGGAGAGACCCAAGGCTATCTCTACAACAATGGATTGTCTCCGCTGGGCCGGGAAGTCATCACGGAGATGAACCGCCTGGGCATGATGGTCGATTTGTCTCATCCCTCGAAAGGCGCTAATCTCGAGGCAATGCGGCTTTCCCAAGCGCCCGTCATTGCGTCGCATTCGGGCGTGCGAGCGCTTGCGAACGTCAGCCGGAATATGGACGATGAACAACCGCTGGCGCTCAAGAAGAACGGCGGCGTGATTCAGGTTGTGGGATTCGCTTCATATATCAAACCGGACGCGCCCGAACGGATCGACGCTCTGCTGAAGTTACGGCAAGACTTCGGACTCCCGACAGTTGGGCGACGCTCGGCCGGTGGAATCAGTGGCGTCGGCCCTGGTCGCGCGAGCTACGGCGATGCTGCCGCCGGTTCAGAGCGCGTGTGTCCGGTCGAGTCCGCCAGTGGTTCAACTCCACAAATCCGCCGACCGGGCGGCAGGGGCCTGGCAACACTGGGTGTCGACACGCTTTCGCCCGAACGGCGGGACGATTACAACAAGAGGTTGGCCGAACTTGACGCAAAGTGGCCCCCTGACCGCAGAGCAAAAGTCTCTGACTTTGTGAATCACATCGACTACGCCGTGAAGCTCATTGGAATCGATCACGTTGGAATTGCTTCGGACTTCGACGGCGGCGGCGGCATTGACGGCTGGGACAGCGCGGCGGAAGCCTTCAACGTAACCCTGGAACTAGTTCGGCGCGGCTACACCGAAGAGCAGATTGGAAAGTTGTGGAGCGGCAATCTGCTGCGTGTTTGGGGTGAAGTAGAGAAGGTCGCGCAGAAACTGAAGAAAGAACAGAGCTGACACCGGCTTCGTGCCCCGAATCGCCCACTAGCAACCGCGTTCCGGCCGGCACTCCTAGTCACCTAATTCTCTTCAATCTTGGATTAATCTCGAATCTGGGCCGGAAGCGTCAGCGACCTTGTTTGCCAGCATGTCTGGGAACGTCCCGACTCGCGCCAGTGTCTTAACCGAGACAGGACACTAGTCGAGCGTGGCGGCGTTCCACTCCAATAAGCGGCGGTCCGGGTCGAAAAAATAGACTTGCGGATATCCCGTGGGTGGGTGAGGTTTGATGACCATTTTCCGCGGGTGGTCGTCCGGAAGGTCTTCGTGAAAGCCAGCGGCGTGCAGCTTTTCCAGCGCGCCGCGGAAGCTTGCGACGCGCAGCGCAATGTGAGTTTCAAAAATGTCCATGGCGGCGGGCGGCCGCCAAAGCGGATTAGGAACGCACACGATGTGAAGCTCCTGGCCATTGGCCAGTTGAAACCAAGCGCCCGGAAAAGGAAATTCGGGACGCTTCAATTCGGGAAGTCCCAGGAAGACGCCGTAAAAGTCGCGGGACTTCTCGAGGTCAGTCACGGTGACCTGAAGATGATGGAAGGCAGTCGTGGACATTATTGCCTTGGCAACTTACGCCGGGACGCCCTTCCCCAGCCATTTGGACCAGTAAAAGGTCATGGGCATTGTGCCGGTGTTGGTGATTCCGTGCCAAGTATTTCCCGCGCAGTACATCATCGCACCGGGGCCAACCGTGGTGACCTTGCCGTCGCATTCGATCTCGCCGGTGCCTTCGCCCACAATCAGAAACTCTTCTTCGGCATGCTGATGAGGGGGGTGCGGGCTTACGCCGGGTTCCAGCACGCACGCGCCGGCGGACACACCACTGAGTTGATCCGTGGGGCCATTGTAATAGACATAGACTTTTTGACCGTCGAGCGCGAGAGGCGTAGTGTTGGTCATGTCGAGGATGCCTTCGGGAATTTTTTGCGCGGAGAATTCGGTTGAAACTGCACCGTCTGTTAGAGCCATATTCTCAATATATAGCGGCCCCTGCTCGCCCGTCGTGCTGGAAAGCTGTAAGCTGGATGCCGAGGTGTTGCGCCATGGTCTGTCTGCTGAAGAGCGCCGTTCTCGTTGGCTGTTGCACGCTGGTAGTTCCTCTGTTCGGCCAGAAAACGTTTCAGACGCTTCTCGTCGGCGTTGATCGCCGCACCGTTACGAACCTCAATGGAGACTGGCACTACCTCGTGGACCAGTCTCCCGGCCGCGCGCTTTATACCTCGAGCGGCGAGATCAACGACAAGTCATACGCCTTGAACGAGCACCCCAATATCATTGGGAAGCACAACCAGGAGTATGACTTCTCCACGGCGCCCACTCTCAAAGTCCCGGGCGATTGGAACACGCAAATTCCCCAACTGTTCAACTATGAGGGCGTTCTCTGGTACCAACGCGACTTCGACGCGCAACCCAAACGGAATACCCGGACCTTTCTCCATGTCGGCGCCGCGAACTATCGCTCGCACGTTTGGGTCAACCAGAAGCGCGTCTGCGACCATGAAGGCGGCTACACACCATTTGACTGCGAAGTCACAGGCGTGCTGCATCCCGGCTCCAATTTCGTTGTCATCGCGGTGGATGCAACCAGGCTGATAGATGGCATTCCCTCCGTAGGCATCGACTGGCTGAACTATGGAGGACTCACGCGCGATGTCTCCCTCGTCACAGTGCCCGACTCATTTATTGACGATTACGATGTTCACCTCACGCACGGCTCGAAGTTCGATCCCAGCAACACGGAACTCAGCGGCTACGTGCACGTCCTCAATGCTGCAGCTGGCACAGCAGTGACCATCGAAGTACCTGAAGCGGGTGTCAAAACCAGCGTTCAGACGGACGCTGAAGGTAACGCTCCGTTCAGCGTAAAAGCCGCCCAGCTCAGTTTGTGGTCGCCCGATTTGCCCAAGCTTTACCAGGTGAAGCTCACCTCGGGCGCCGACAAACTGACCGATGAAATTGGCTTCCGCGATATCCGTGTCGCTGGCACAAGAATCCTGCTCAATGGCAAAGCGATCTTTCTCCAAGGCGCCAACATGCACGCCGAAGCCCCTTTACGAGGCGGCCGCGCTTATAGCGATGAAGATGCCAGCATTCTATTCAGCTATCTGAAAGACATGCACGCTAACTTTGTCAGGCTGGCGCATTATCCGCATGACGAGCGCATGGAGCGCACGGCCGACCGCCAGGGGATTCTGATTTGGTCGGAGATTCCCAATTGGCAGCGCATCTCTTTTGACAAACCTGAAGTCTATGCCAAGGACGTCGTCATGCTTAAAGAGATGATCCGGCGCGATCGCAATAAGGCCTCCGTGATCCTCTGGTCTGTCTCGAACGAAACACCCAACAATCCCACACGCACGAAATTCTTGACTGACCTGGCCAACGAAGCCAGAAAACTCGACCCTACGCGTCTGATCACCTCCGCCATCATTGGGCCTAAGGCCAATGGCCTCGAGATGGTAAACAACGATCCGTTGTGCGATGCGCTGGATGTCGTCGGCCAAAACGAGTACGTCGGCTGGTACGACCTGACTCCAGAAGAGGCCGACAAGGTGCATTGGACACTCCCGCAGAAGCCGGTGCTGATGAGTGAGTTCGGCGCCGAAGCCAAATTCGGTAATCATGGAACGGTGAACCAGCGCTGGACAGAGGAGCAGCAGGTGTTCGTCTTCCAGCATCAGTTCGTAATGTTCCAAAAAATCCCGCAACTGCGCGGCACCATTCCCTGGATATTGATGGATTTCCATTCGCCCACGCGGAACATTCCCCAGTTGCAAGACGGCTACAACCGAAAAGGGCTCATCTCCGAAGACGGCAAGAAGAAACAGGCGTTCGCGCTGTTTCAGAAAGTCTATGCCGAGCATTCGTTGGGCAAGAGCGAGTAGGGGCGGTGGAGTCGGGCGCACAAGCTCTTATAGAAATGTCCGCCGTCGAGGCCGTTGCGGCGATGCGGGGCGGCCGTATGAGTGCCGAAGAATATGCTTCGGCTCTGTTGGACCAATGCGCACGCTGGCAGTCGTTGAACGTCTTTATCACGCTGGATCGTGAACAAGTTCTGGGCGCCGCGCGCGCCGCTGATGAGCTACGGAAATCCGCCGCGACACTGGGTCTGCTGCACGGTCTGCCAATTCCCATCAAAGACAGCATCAACACTAAGGATCTGCCGACAACCGCCGGCACCGCCGCTTTGCGCGACTTCCGGCCGAAGGAAGACGCCGCGATTGTCCGATTGCTCCGAGAGGCCGGCGCGAGCTTACTGGGCAAAACTAATCTGCATGAGTTATCGATGGGATGGACCAGCGACAACCAGGCGTTCGGCGCGGTGCGCAACCCCTACGATCAGGCGAGAATTCCCGGCGGCAGTAGCGGCGGGACGGCGGCCGCAGTCGCCGCGCGCTTGGCGCCTTTGGGCTTGGCGGAAGATACTGAGGGTTCCATCCGTGTTCCGTCGGCGCTGTGTGGCATCGCGGGATTTCGACCTACCACATTCCGCTATCCGTCCAGCGGGACTGCGCCGATCAGCCCGCTGCTCGATCAAGTGGGTCCTTGTGCCCGCACTGTGGGCGATCTCGCACTGTTCGACGCCGTGGCCAGCGGAAATTCCGAGAAAATTTCTGCAATGCCGCTGGAAGGAATGAAGCTAGGGGTGGGTCGTGAGTATTGGTTTAGCGGTCTCGACGCCGAAGTGGAACGCATCACAAACGCGGCCTTAGGCAAACTGCAAGACGCCGGCGTGGAACTGGTAGACGTCCAAGTGGATGAACTTGCCTCTCTGATTGAACGGACCACGTGGCCGATTGAAGCGCACGACATTCTGCGCGCATTGCCTGAGTATCTCCGAGATTCCGGCGCGAGGGTAACGTTCGATCAGCTGCTCGCGCTTGCCAGCCCGGATGTGAAGGCTCTGTTCGCATTATTCGCATCCGGGAGCAACGGCTTCGTCACGAAAGAGACGTACGCCGCCGCGGTCGACACCTATCTGCCGAGGCTGCGGCGGAATTTTCGTGATTGCTTTGCGCGCACCGGCGTGGCGGCTGTTGTCTTCCCTGTGACGATGGTTCCGGCAACCTTGATTGGCGAGGATGAGGTGACGATTGGCAACAATCAGGTTCCGTTCTTGACGGCCATTTCGCGCAATATAGCACCTGGCAGCACCGCTGGTCTTCCCGGACTGGTTCTGCCGGCCGGACTGACGAAGAGCGGGTTACCGGTTTCGCTGGAGTTCGACGGTCCAGCTGGAGAGGATCGGGCATTGCTCGCACTGGGGTTGAGTTTAGAAAGCGCGCTGGGGAGGCTGCCAGGGCCGAAGATGTAGACCTGGATTTGGGCATCTCGCGGTAGACGCAGGTAGAGTTGCCCTGCCCACCTTATTCGGCTGTGGCGAGTTCTTCCGACTCTAGCCGGTACTGCTTGAGTTTCGCGTGGAGCGTTCTGGCGCTAATCCCCAACACACTGGCGGCGCGAGTTTTGTTGTTACCGGTATGCACCAGTGTGGCGCGGATGAGCGCTTGTTCGGTTTCATCTATCGTCATGCCAACGCCGACATCGAGGCCCGAATCACCGGAGCGACGAGGCACTGGGCGCGGCAGCACCTTGAAGTCTTCAGCGCTCAGCGTCCCCTGACCGGCCAAAATCACCGCGCGCTCCAAAGCGTTTCTGAATTCGCGCACGTTGCCTTCCCAAGGGCGTGACTTGAGCTCGGCCAGAGCCGAGGGATCTAAATCCACCACCTTGGTTCCATGTTTTAGGTTCAGCCGTTCAATCAGAGCGGCCGCCAGAAACGGAAGATCTTCCAAGCGTTCGCGCAAAGGCGGCAACTCGATATGGAAGACGCCCAGCCGGTAAAATAAATCCTCTCTCAGTTTGCCTTGCGCAATGGCCTTCTGCGGATCGCGATTCGTAGCAGCCAGGATGCGCACGTCCGCTTTCAATTCCTGCTTGCCTCCAATGCGGCGGTATTTAAAATCCTCCAACACGCGCAAAAGCTTGGCCTGCATGCCCACCGGCATTTCGGCAATTTCATCGAGAAAAAGCGTACCGCATTCCGCCATCTCAATGCAGCCGATGCGCCGTTCCACGGCACCCGTGAAAGAGCCTTTTTCATGACCAAAGAGCTCACTCTCAATGAGCGTTTCGGGCAGCGCGGCGCAATTGACCGCCACGAATGGCTCTGCGCTGCGTTTGCTCAAAGAGTGAATGGCACGCGCTACCAGTTCCTTGCCCGTGCCGCTTTCTCCGGTAATTAAGACGGGCGCAGTGGTGGGCGCGACCTGGCGCAGCATAGCGAATATGTTGCGCATGCGGGCGGATTGACCCACCATTTCCCCGAGCGCACCCCGCATGGTGAGCTCCCGCCGCAGTTCATGAACTTCGCTCTGCAGTCGTCCGTGGGTGGAAGCGCGCTCCACCAGTAGCTTCAACGACTGCGCATCCACTGGCTTTTCCAGAAACCAGAAGACGCCGAGTTCGTGTACCGTGGCAACCGCCAGTTCCATGCTCCCGTACGCGGTTAATACCAGCGTGGGAGGTAAAGCGTCGTCCGCCTTCAGGTGCCGGATCAACTCCAAGCCATCCATTTGCGGCATGCGGAGGTCGGTAATCATAACCGAGATCGCCTCCGAACTGAGTACCTTGAGAGCTTCAAGCCCGTTCGCGGCTTCCGAGACATCGTAGCCAAAGCCGTTGGCCAGCATTTTTACGTGCTGTCTCTCGCTAGCGTCATCATCGATTACCAGCAGCCGCATCAGATGGAACGAAATTATTTTCTCACAGGTTTCTTAGAACCACAGAAGACGGTCGCGCTGTCAAGCGGCCACTGAAAGAGTTATGGCGTATTTCCTCTCTTAAGGTGGCCGGTCGCCGCGCGCCCTTTGCGTTATGCTGCTGACGCAGTGCGCGTTGTAAGCTCTGGGAAGACGTCGAACTCATTGAGTTCGCGATCTCTCATCTCCTGGCAACTCACGCAGCAGCGCGCCCACGGAATCGCTTTCAATCGTGCCGGCGCAATGCTTTCTTCGCAGTCTTCACAGATGCCATAGGTACCCTCCTGCATTAAGTCGAAAGCGCGTCGCACATCGGAGCGCAATTGCGCGTCGCGGTTGAGCATACCCACCAGCACATCCCGCTCGGTGGCAGCTTGTATCTGATCGAACGGATCCGCCGCCTCCTCTATTTTCAACGCGCACTGATCGCGCTGCTGGGAGAGCAGTTCCGCCATCTTCGCCTTCAATTGCCGCTCCTCGGCTTCGTACTTCTTCTGTTTCATTGAGTCGCTCTCCTATAGTGGGATTAGAAACTGATCAACCCATAGGCAATTCGACTGCCGATTGCCAACGCTATTTGGTTTGTGTCTATTAGCAGCGGTTACGCGCCTGGATGCTGACGAGAGCGTTACGAAATCTCCCAGTGTGGGAAAAAAACGCCGGTGCTCCAAACCGCGCGTGTTCATCCACCGATGCGAAGCGAAAGTTGTTAGACTCTCTGTAAGAATGACCGCTAGTCAGCCAACGATCTTACTGGTCGACGATAGTAAAGAGGATCGAATCCTGCTGGCGCACGCTTTGACGGACGCCGGCCTTGCAGGCAGAATAGACGAAGTCTCGGATGCCGAGGAGGCGGATTCCTACTTTCTGCGAAACTTAGGCGAGGGAACGCTTCCCCGGCTGGTAATTTTGGATTTAACCTTGCCGAAACGCTCCGGCTTGGAACTGCTGGAAACCTGGAATGCTAATGGCTTCACGAAACTCACACAAGTGATTGTGCTCTCTTCGGTGTTACCGCAGGGCGACATTGTCAGATTGCAGAAGTTGGGAGCGGTACGGGTTTTCGAAAAACCACTCGATCTGCAAGATTTCTTTTTGCTGGGTAAGCATGTGAAAGAACTCGCTAGCGTTTCGGCGGCGGCCACCTAGTCCCCCGTCTCACCTAATTCTTTTCAATCTTGGACTAATCTCGAATCGGAGATGGAAGCGTCAGCGACCTTGTTTGCCAGAATGTCTAGTAACGTGGGGATTCACCCGCAGATCGGCAGCCTCACTTGAATCTCAGACTTGAGCGGGCAAACTAAACCAGAATACCGATCCATCGCCGAGTTTCGACTCCGCCCAAAGTTTTCCGCCGCAAGCTTCAATCGTGCGCTGGCAGATGGCCAGCCCTAAGCCGCAGCCGGGGTAAACGTGGGCGGGATGCAGGCGTTCCAGGGGGCGCATAATCTTTTCGCAAAATTGCGGATCAAAGCCAATTCCGGTATCTTTGATGCCAAAGAGGTGCTTGCCCTCCGCTTGCTCCACCAATACCGTGATCTTCACCGGACCCTTCCGAAATTTCAAGGCGTTATCCAATAATTCGCCCAAGACACTCTCAATGGAAGCCGGCGTCTGAATGCCGGAAGAGCGGAGAGAATCCGATTCAATCTCCGCGTCAACGTGCTTGCCAGCTAGCCGGCGCACCGCAGTATCGAACATAACTCCAACGTCGCCCAGGGGCTGATCGTTAGCCGCTGAGGCAGCCAGCGCATATTTCACCAGGCGCCCCAGTAAAGTGTTCATGTCCCTTCCGGCCGCCAACATTTGTTCTAGGGAAGCTCGTTGTTCGGGCGTCAAAACATCTTTGGTTTGCTTCTCGAGCCGCTGCGCGGCGGTTACCGATGTCCGCAAATGCGCGCGAATGTCATGGACGATCGACAGCAATAGTTCGTCATCAGTGGCACGTCCAGCCGCTACCCCGCTCATTCGCGCAAGTCCTTCACCAGCATAGTGTTTACAGGGTGCAGTTTGTGGGCCATTTGCCAATTCCTGCAACGGATGTGCAGCGCAACGGGAGCACATCAGAAATAAAGTAACAGTTGCGCAAAAATGACGCACCTGCGGAACACCGACCTACAGTAATTTCAGCGGGAACCGATATAGCTATTGATGAACGGCTGTCGAGAGCGCTTTGCCGAATCGCCATAACTTGATATTCGGTAATCAGTGTGCGCCTAGGGATTGTCCTAGCGTATAGCTATTCGACGACCGAAACTCGGGGTGAAGAGATGCAGATTACAGAAGACGAGTCCGGCCATCGTCTGAAACTCACGGGACGGCTGGATATCAAGGGATCAGAAAGGCTGCGGGACGCCTTGCGGGACTTTGCGAAAGGCGGTCTGAATTCCATAGTGGATGCCTCCGAAGTAGAATCCTGCGATACCACCGCGCTGCAACTGCTTTACGCGCTTCGCAAAACAGTGGAGACAGGCGGCGGGCAGTTTAGGCTCGCTGGACTATCCACCTGCTTAGTGGAAAGCAGCGCGGCCATAGGCCTATCGCTGAAAGAGTTAACGGGAGATAGCGAGAATGCCGCCTAACAAGCTATTGCAGAGCTTGCTGGAAGGGTTTTATTTAGAAGCCGACGACCTGCTGGCCACCATTGAGGAAGCTGCGCTCCACTTGGATTCAGGCGAGAACAGCGAAGAAACCGTCAACCAATTATTCCGGGCATTTCACACGATTAAGGGTTCTAGCGGAATGTGCGGATTAGATGGCATTTCTGGTTTCACCCATCACTTGGAGAACCTGCTGGTCAAAGTTCGCGAGGGCGAGATTCCTGTGAGTGCGACGCTGACTGGTTTAGTTCTGCAGGCCAAGGACCACATTAAAATTCTGCTCGGTGCCGAACAGGGCGGCCCCGCGCCGGCCCCGGGTTCAGCCGAAAGACTCCTGGCGGCCATTGAAGAATACAGCCACTCAGGGGGTTCTAGCCGCGAAGATCCGCAAGTGTCATCCGAGCCGAAAACTCCCGAAGCAGGGGTGGCACGGAATTGGGCTATCCGCTTTCGTCCTAACCTTCAGTTACTGGCATGCGGCACGAACCCAATTTCACTCTTTGCTGAACTACGGGAACTGGGCACGTGTGAAGTCAGCGCGCATACCGACGCAGTGCCCGCGCTGGATACGATTGTGCCCGAGCGCTGTTATTTGTGGTGGACTATTACGCTTACCTCCGCTTGTGATCGAAATGCTATCCGGGACGTTTTCATCTTCGTAGAAGACGATTCGAAAATAGATATCGAGCTGATTGAGAGTGCGGCCTTACCTGCCCGCGCGGCTGTAACTGAGGAAAGGAAGGTAAAAGAAACGCCGGCTGCCCCTGCAATCCCGGTCGCTGTTGCCAGCGTGGCACTGAAAGAGATAACCAAAGAGGTCGCCAAAGAGTCTAGCGTCCGCGTCCCTTCAGGCAGGCTTGATCGTCTGGTGAATCTAGTGGGCGAACTTGTCATCAATCAATCGCGCTTGGCACAGGCAGCGGCGCAAAGCGGGGCGCCGGAATTCACCAATCCCGTCCAGGAGTTGGAACGGCTATTGTCGGAGTTGCGCGATAACGTGCTGGGAATCCGCATGCTGCCCATTGGCACGCTGTTTGGGCGATTCCGCCGTTTGGTACATGATCTTTCGGCCGAGCTAGGCAAAGAAATCGATTTGGTGACCGAAGGCGATGAAACCGAACTAGATAAAAGCATTCTGGATCAATTGGGCGAGCCCCTCATCCATTGCTTGCGTAACAGTCTCGATCATGGCATCGAGCCTCCGGAAGATCGATTGGCAAAAGGCAAGCCGCGGCGCGCCACCATCCGCCTTTCTGCCGTGCATACCGGATCGGACGTGGAGGTGAGCATTCAGGACGATGGGCGCGGCATTGATAAGGAAGCGGTACGGGCGAAAGCCATCGAGCGGCAACTCATCTCCGCCGACGCGATTCTCAGTGACAAAGATATTTTCAACCTCATTCTGTTACCCGGGTTTTCCACAGCGCGTCAAGTGACAAATGTTTCCGGGCGTGGCGTGGGCATGGACGCTGTCAAGCGCCAGATCGATTCGTTACGCGGGACTTTGGCGCTGACGAGCGATCCTGGCAAAGGCGCGCGCGTGGTGATCACTCTGCCTTTGACGCTGGCGATCATCGATGGCCTGCTGGTCGAGGTGGGTGTGGATCAGTTTATTGTGCCCATGTCTGTGGTGATGGAAAATGTTGAGTTACTGCGAGCGCAGAGGGCGCAGAATAATGGACGCAACGTCATCGCCGTGCGTGGCGAACTGATTCCCTACATCGACCTGCGCAGTGCTTTTTCCATCGAAAGTGAAGCGCCTGCCGTTTCGAAAGTGGTGATCGTGCAAAAGGAAGAGCAGCGCGTGGGACTGGTAGTGGATAGCGTGCTCGGAACGCATCAGACCGTCATCCAGTCATTGGGCAAAGTCTTCCGCAACGTGAGCGTGGTTTCGGGCGCGACGATTATGGGCGATGGCAGAGTGGCGCTGATTTTGGATATTGTCTCCATTGTGCGGCATAGCGAGCGCGCATGCGCCCATGAGCGCGGAGAAGGCCGGTCTAACGCCGAAGTACTGCAGCGAGCGCAATTCGCTGCAAGCGAAATGAATCAGGATCTGGCCTCGGCGCAGTGAAAGAGCGCAAGTAGCCCAATTAACAAAGGAAAAAAAATGAACAACTTGAAAATCGGAACACGTATTGCGGCGGGCTTCGCCGTGGTCATCTTAATTGCCGCCGCGCTAGGACTGTATGCCTATACAAAGGTGGGGACCATTGAAAAGAGCGCCAACGAAATTGCCGCCAACACTCTGCCGTCTGTTTTTCTGGTTGCGGAAATCAGAAAAGGCGTAAGCGGCCAATATATTTTGCTCAATCAAAATCTTCAAACCTCTGAAAAGGCGGAGAAGGAAAGGCTGCAAGGGGAGATCCTGGCTACTCGCTCCACCAACGCTGAGGACCTGGCGCAGTTTGAAAAACTCGTTCTCAGCGAGCAGGGACGGCAGCTCCTGGAGAAATTCAAAGCAGCGCGACAAACCTTCGTTGCAAGCGTCGATGAAGGGCTCAGGCTCAGCCTCCTCGGAACGGTTGACGGCAACAGGGAGGCCGCCGAGGCAGTGAAGCAGCGGGTCAACCCCGCCTTCGCTGCCTATAAAGAAGCCGCCGAAGCTTTGGTGGTCTTTAAGAAGAGCATGGGTGAACAAGATGGACGAAACGTGCAGGATGACGTCTCCGCTGCGCGCACCGGCATACCCATCGGCCTGGCGATCGCCGTGGTGCTGGCGATCGCCATCGCAGTTTTCATCATCGGCAGCATTACTAAGCCGTTGGCGAAGGCCGTGGATTTAGTCAGTCGCGTTTCCGAGGGCGATCTCACACACCGGGCGGAGACAAATTCCAAGGATGAGCTCGGCCAGATGCTCGAATCCCTGAACATGATGGTGGAAAACCTGAAGAAGACGGTGTCGCAGGTTACCGCCGCTGCCGGCAATGTCGCTTCGGGCAGCGAAGAGATGAACGCCACGGCGCAGCAATTATCCGAAGGCGCGACGGAACAAGCCGCCTCCGCCGAAGAGACTACCTCCTCGATGGAAGAAATGACGGCCAGCATTCAGCAGAACGCCGACAACGCCAGACAGACGGACAAAATTGCTTCGAAAGCGTCTGAAGACGCACGCTCCAGTGGTGAGGCGGTGATCCGCACCGTGACCGCTATGAAACAAGTGGCGGAAAAGATCAGCATTATTGAAGAAATCGCTCGCAAGACGGATCTGTTGGCTTTGAATGCCGCAGTCGAAGCGGCGCGCGCCGGAGAGCACGGCAAGGGATTTGCCGTGGTGGCGTCGGAAGTGCGCAAGCTTGCCGAACGCAGCCAAACGGCGGCGGCCGAGATCAGCAGTCTCACCCGCGATGGTGTCCGGGTTGCGGAAGGCGCCGGCCAAATGTTGACCAAATTGGTGCCAGACATTCAGAAAACCGCCGAATTGTTGCGCGAGATTGCCGCCGCCAGCGCCGAACAAAACAGCGGCGCGGCGCAAATCAACAAGGCCATTCAGCAGCTCGACCAAGTGATCCAGCAGAATGCCGGCGCCTCGGAGGAAATGGCGTCCACCGCCGAAGAGTTGTCGAGCCAGGCGGAAGTCTTGCAGACTACCATCGCCTACTTCAAAACCGGCGACGCAAACCAACCTGGTACGGTGCCGAGCAGACGCAACATGCGCACGCGTAGCGCCGGCGGAGCATCCCGCAAAGCGTTAAGTCCGCGTTCAATCGCCGTGGGGCTGACGCAAATGCATCGTGCCATCAAAGGCGCAGGAACAAACATCGAACTGGATGCCAACAGCGGCGGTGCGGACGCGCACGACCGGGAATTCACTTCATATGAGTCTTAGGAGAAGCGACACAGATGATAACTGAGACACGCCAATACATGACCTTCAAGCTGGGAGACGAGTTGTTCGCAATCGATGTCGCGCAGGTGCGGGAGGTGCTGGAAGTCTCGCAGATCACCAAGGTGCCCACCGCTCCATCCCATATGCGAGGGGTGGTGAACGTGCGGGGACAAGCCACGCCGGTGGTGGATCTGCGCTTGCGCTTTGGATTGCCGAAAGGCGAAGACGGCGTTAACACCCGCATCATCGTGATGGAGTTGCAGTTGGATGGGGAGGCTACCATATTGGGCGGCATCGCCGATAGCGTGCATGAAGTGATTGAGTTGGAACCGGCCAACATTCAGCCGCCGCCGCGGATTGCCATGCGCTGGCGCGCGGAGTTCATCCAGGGAATGGGGAAACGCGGCGACGATTTCATCATCATCCTGGATGTCAATGCCGTTTTTTCTTCCGAAGAACTCGCCATGATTACGGATCAGGTAAAAGAGCCGGCGCTCACGCATTGAAAGAGCGGACCAGCGGCTTTAGCAACACGACGGGAAGGGAAGAAATGAAAAATTGGAAAATTGGGACACTCGACGATTCATCTACCGTGCTGCGCAGCGTAACGGAGACTCTGTCCGGTGCGGGCTACCAAGTGAGCGTCTGCGCCAGTGCAAGAACGGCGACGAGGATGGCCAAACAAGAACGATTCGATCTGATCGTCACCGACATCTACCTGCCGGATGCGGATGGGTTAGAGGTAATCCGCGATCTGCGCCGCGTTCGTCCGAATATTCCGTTCATAGCGATGAGTGGAATGACCGGGCAACGCGACATGCTGAAAGCGGCAAAATACCTGGGTGCCAGCCAAACCCTGCAGAAGCTATTTTCAGCCGACGGCCTTCTCGCCGCCGTCGAAGCCACGATAGGCAAGAGCGCACCCGAAGCCGACGCGCGAAGCGATTGTCCGGAGAGTATTTCTGGCTCTGGAAAGCCGGGAAGTCCAACCAAGCCCCCTGCGCAACAAACTTCCGCTCAACCCAAACAAGGCGAGGACTCTAGCTGATGGCGGGGCCCAAGCTAGAAAGTTGGGAGATCGACATCGAGCCGGTTGAACTGACGGCCGCCAGTTTCGCGCGCTTTGCCAACTTCATTACCGCTGAACTGGGCATAAAAATGCCCCAGACCAAATTCGAGATGGTGCGCGGCCGGCTGTCGCGGCGCGTGCGCGAGCTCAAGATGGCGTCGCTGGAGCAATATGCCGATTATTTCTTCGCCTACGCCAATGGCGACGAACGCGAGCATTTGATCAACGCCATTACCACCAACAAAACCGATTTCTTCCGGGAGAAGGAGCATTTCGATTTTCTATGCAAGGTGGTGCTCCCGGCGGTGGGCCACGACAGGCTTCTCACCAATGAACGCTTCAAGGTTTGGTCGGCCGGATCGTCCTCCGGCGAGGAGGCCTACACGTTAGCAATGCTGCTCGCCGAACACAGCAGCCGTCAAGTGGGATTCGATTTTGCCATTCTCGGTACCGATGTCTCGACGAAAGTACTAACCGTCGCCAGCCGAGGGATTTACCAGGAAGCGCAAGTAGCGCCCGTGCCGCCCGAATTCCGTCAGCGATACTTGCTTCGCAGTCAAAGCAGGCTTAAAAATGTTGTTCGCATTGTGCCCGAATTACGCAAGAAGGTCGCCTTCCATCAGTTGAACTTCATGGATGACGATTATCGCATTAAGGACATTTTTGACGCCGTGTTCTTCCGCAACGTGATGATCTACTACGACCGGGCTACTCAGGAAGCCGTCATCAATAAAATTTGCCGCAACCTGACGCCGGGTGGTTACCTATTCGTAGGACACTCGGAGTCCATCGCCGGCTTGGATGTGCCCGTGAAGTGCGTGAAGACATCCGTATACCGCAAATCTCGTTGACGGAAGACCAGAAAGCAGAAACTCCATGTCCACATTGAAGAAAGTGAAAGTGCTGATCGTCGACGATTCAGCATCCGTCCGCCAGGTTCTAAAAGAGATCCTCGAGTCAGACCCCGAGATCGAGGTCATGGGAGTGGCGTCCGATCCTTACATGGCCGTAGAGCGCATTAAAAAGGAAACTCCGGATGTGATCACCCTGGACATTGAAATGCCTCGCATGGATGGCCTTACTTTTCTGGAGAAGATCATGAGCCAGCATCCTATACCGGTGGTGATCTGCTCAACTTTGGCGGGAACGGGTTCCGATTCCGCGTTCGCCGCGCTCGAAAAAGGCGCGGTGGACATCATCATGAAGCCTAAATTGGGCGCCAAGGAATTTTTTGAAGAGGCGCGCGTCAGGATCTGCGATGTGGTGAAATCGGCGGCGCGCGCGCGTCTGCCCAAGAACCCTCCGCGTACGCAAGCGGTAGCTCCCAAACTGACGGCCGACGCAGTGCTGCCAAAGGCGCAATCGCATGCCTTGATCCGCACCACGGAGAAAGTCGTGGCGGTAGGTGCTTCCACGGGGGGAACCGAAGCGCTTCGCGAATTTCTCGAAGCCATGCCGCTCGATGCTCCAGGAATTGTAGTGGTTCAGCACATGCCGGAAGAGTTCACCGCGCGCTTTTCGCAACGTCTGGACAAGACGTGCCGCATTACCGTCAAAGAGGCGCAGGATAACGATTCTGTGATTCGCGGCCAGGCTTTGATCGCCCATGGCAACCGCCATCTGCTATTGAAGCGCAGCGGCGCGCGCTACTACGTGGAAGTGAAGGAAGGGCCGCTGGTCAGCCGCCATCGCCCTTCGGTGGATGTTTTGTTCCGTTCAGCCGCTCGCTACGGAGGAAGAAACGTAGTGGGAGTTATTATGACCGGCATGGGAGATGACGGCGCAAAGGGAATGTTGGAAATGAAGGAGGCCGGAGCTTATAACATCGCGCAAAACGAAGCCACCTGCGTCGTGTTTGGGATGCCCGCCGAAGCGATCAAAGCAGGTGGCGTTGATAAAGTGATGCCGCTCGCTGCCATCGCTCCCGAAGTGGTGCGCCTCTGCCATACATAGCCTTCCGCACGCCGATACAACCCAGCGGCAATCTGCCAGGCTAGCTGGCCAATGCCTTCAGAGCCCTTAACAACTCCCGGGGGTGTCGAACCATAAGATCCGGTGGGTGCAGTTTGAAACTCTCAGGGTGGAAGCCCCAGGCCACTCCGCAAACTCGCACTTTGGCATTGCGCGCGGTCTGCACATCCACCCCGCTATCGCCCACCATCCAGGTGTCTTCCCGCCGATTGCCGGTCTCCTTCATCAACGTTTTGATGCCAATCGGGTCGGGCTTCTTCTGCGCAAAACTATCGCCGCCGTAGACTTGCTCGAAGTGGCCTTCCAAGGCGAGGCCAGCCAGAATATCCACGCAGATTTTCAGCGGTTTATTCGTCAGCACGGCCAGCGTATGACCCTCGGCCGCCAGGTTGGTTACCAGCTTTTTCACGCCTGGATAGGGATGCGTATTCTCCAATGAGTGGGCGCCGTAATATTCCACGAAGTACTCCAGTGCTCTAGCCACCAGTTCTTCGCTCGCATGCCAGCCGAGCGCGCGCTGCACTAACTTCTCTGCGCCATTTCCAACGTAGGATTGGACGACCTTGGCATCGAGCGGTCGCATGCCAAAGTGGAGGCGCGTGCTGTTGGTGGCAATTTCGATATCGCGGGCCGAATCGATCAACGTGCCGTCGAGATCGAAAATGATCAGCATCCGAGATTAGCCGGCGCGCCGTTCATGCGCCGCCCAGATCTGCTTCAGGTTATCCATCTGGCGGGAAAACGAATCTTTCAACTGCTGAGGAGCGAACTCGGCGAGAACGGACGCGACCCCGTCGGCGTAGGGCAACACTCTGGACGTCCGCAAAAAAGCCGGTAGCGGAGATGGCGCAAAAGCCACCAGCACATTTGCCAAGACAGCCACTACCAGCGCGCCACGGGCGAAACCCGCCACCCCGCCCAACAGATAGTTGAACCACGAGAGGCCGACCCATCTCAACAGCCGCGATAGCAGCGCTGCCAGCAGCGAACCTAACAGCGTCACGCCAAAGAAAATCAGAAAGAAGCCGATACCGTTGGCTACTTGCGGCGACGAAATCCACGGTCGCAGTTGCTCGCCCACCAGCCGGTAACACCAGAACCCGGCAATTAAGCCCACCACGGTCGCCACCAGGCCGATCACCACGCGCGTAAAGCCGGCGCGCAATCCGGCAATCGCCGAAACAACGATGATTAACGCCAGGGCTATGTCCAGCCAGTTCAAACTAGTGAAGGTTTCCATTGCGATCCTCCGGTCCTCACGCCACGGTTTCCGGAAAGGGCTGCCCGGTCAACTTAGTGTACGCTTCAATATACTTGGCGCTGGTTTTTTGAACCACTTCTTCTGGAAGAGACGGAGCCGGCGGTTTCTTGTTCCATTGTAGAGTCTCCAGGTAATCCCTGACATACTGTTTGTCATACGATACCTGGACGCCTCCCGGGTTGTATTGATCCGCCGGCCAGAAGCGCGACGAATCGGGCGTCAACACTTCGTCCGCAAGCACCAGTTGGCTGTCCACGAAGCCGAACTCAAGCTTGGTATCGGCCACAATAATCCCCCGGGCCAGCGCATAGTTAGCCGCCCGGTAGTAAATTTCCAAAGTTAAATCGCGTAATTGCCCGGCCAGGTCCACGCCCAAAACATTGGCGATGTAACGAAACGGCACATTGACATCGTGTCCGGTAATGGCCTTGGTGGCAGGCGTGAAAATCGGTTCAGGCAACTGGTCGCCATCGCGCAGACCAGGCGGCAGCGGTATGCCGCACACTTTGCCTTGTAAACAGTACTCACGGTAGCCCGAGCCCGCCAAATAGCCGCGCGCCACGCACTCGACCCTCACCATATCGGCTTTTTTCACCTGCATCGACCGGCCGCGCAATGCCTTCCGGCGCGCGCTCATCTTCGGATAGCGTTTGATATCGGCGCTGATGACGTGGGACGGTACCACGTCGCGTAGAAAGTCGAACCAGAAAAGCGACATCTGGTTCAGCACGCGGCCCTTACACGGAATGCCGCTGCCCAGGATACAGTCGAAAGCTGAGATGCGGTCGGTGGCCACGAACAGCAGACTATCTCCGAAATCGTACATGTCGCGCACTTTCCCGCGACCCACTAACGGTAGCGAGAGCTTCGATTCCAACAGGACTTCGTCCCCACACATAATCACTTTGAGTATCCCAGAGAGTCCGAGCCGAGCCGCGAATGCAAGGAAGCGGTCGCTAAAATAAGAAACATGCTGGCCGCCTATCGCTTCGCCATTTGCAATGAGCTTTTCCAAAAGAAGCCGCTGGCCGAAGTTTGCCGTGAAGTGCGCCAGCTTGGCTATGACGGTTTCGAAATCGCGCCTTTCACTTTGGCCGAAGATCCTGCCGCCCTTTCTGCTGAACTTCGTTCCGAAATCCGCGAAACCATGGCGGACAGAGATCTTGAATTTGTCGGCTTGCATTGGCTCCTAGCTGCTCCCCCTGGGCTGCAAGTTTCTACGAACGACAGCGCGCTGCGAGCGCACAGTTGGAATTATGTAAAGCGGCTGATCGATTTATGCGCAGATCTCGCCACCCCCGGCGCGCGGCAGCGTCCTGTGGTGGTCTTCGGTTCGCCCAAACAGCGCAGTAGCGCAGCGGGATCTTCGCCCGGAGCGGCGGCCCAATTCTTCAAGGATGGTATGGCCAGCGTTGCGCCGCATGCCGCAGCGTGTCACGTCACGCTGCTGGTGGAGGCGCTTTCCCCCGCCCAAACAGACGTGATCACCAGCCTGGCCGAGGCCGTTTCCGTAGTAGAGGAGATTGCAAGTCCCGCGGTTGAAACCATGTTTGATGTCCACAACGCCGTGGATGAGACAGAGCCGCATAGTGTTCTACTCGACCGCTATTTTCAGCACATCAAGCATGTTCATGTGAATGAAATGGATGGCCGCGAACCCGGCATGGGCAATTACGACTTCCTAAACCTTCTCCGCAAATTATCCGAAATGAACTATGGAGGATGGATTTCCCTCGAAGCGTTTGACTTCAGCCGGAACCCGCGCGACGTCGCGGCACGAGCCATTGACATTTTGAAAGCGGCCCAGTCCGCCGGAGCGTAATTACAAACTTTATGGACCGTTACCTTGTTACCGGCGGCGCTGGCTTTATAGGCTCCGCACTCGTTCGATCTCTGCTGGCCGCAGGCCGTGAAGTGCATGTAATCGACAATTTGTCTTCCGGCACGCTAAGTAATTTGCAAGAGGTGCAGAGCCAGATCGTTTTCCATCAGCTGGATCTTCGCCATTATGCTGAGATTGCTCCGGTGGTCGCCGGCGCGCACCGGGTTTTTCATTTGGCCGCCATCCCGTCGGTGCCCAAATCCATCGATCAGCCAGTCCTCAGCCATGAGGTCAATATCGACGGAACGTTCAACCTGTTCCGAGCGGCCGCTGAGGGTAAGGTGGGCCGAGTGGTGTATGCGGCGTCTTCTTCCGCCTATGGCGATACGGCCGTGCTGCCCAAAGTGGAAACGATGAATCCGCAGCCCAAATCTCCCTATGCGCTGCAGAAACTGGTGGGCGAATACTATGCATCTGTCTTTTCAGATTGCTTCCACTTGCCCACTGTGTCTTTGCGCTTCTTCAACGTCTTCGGCCCCCGGCAAGATCCCTCCAGCCCCTATTCCGGTGTGTTGTCGTTATTCATGACCTGCCTGCTGGAACGGCGCAGTCCGACGATTTTTGGCGATGGTGAACAAACGCGCGATTTCACTTACGTGGATGACGTGGTCGGTTTATTGATGAAAGCGGCGGAGGTGGACGGCGTGTCGGGCCGCGTGTTCAATGCCGGCAACGGCGGCCGCATTTCGCTCAATGAAACCTGGGAGCAGTTGCAGCAGATTGAAGGCGTGAAGCTTCCCGCCAAATACGGACCACCACGCGCCGGCGATGTGCGCGATTCACAGGCCGATACAACAACGGCGGTGAAGGAACTCGGCCACGCGCCGCGCTTCACTTTTGCCGAAGGCCTACGCTTAACGCTAGAGTGGTACCGTGTGCATCAACTCGTAGCCAAGTGAGCGCCGCGTCGTTCCTTCTGGGCGCGGACGGTATCTATCGCTGCGCGGAGTTCCAGCATTTTCTTTGGCAAAGCCATGGCTTTGGCACGCGCATGGCCAATCCAGAAGTGGCCATCACGCTGCGCCAGATCCACTCCGCCGATGTATGGAACGCGCACGCTTTGACGAACCGCCAACACGAAGGCGATGCGCTGGTGACAGACGATCCAGGCCGGCGGATTGGCGTCAGGACAGCCGATTGCTTACCGATTCTCTTGCTCGATACCGGCCGGCGCGCCGTGGCGGCAGTCCACGCCGGATGGCGAGGCACGGCTGCGGCAATTGTCGCGCGTACCATCGAGAAAATGGCGCGCGATTTCGGCTCGCGTCCGGCCGATATTCATGCCGCACTGGGCCCTTGCATTGGAGCATGTTGTTACGAAGTCGGGCCCGAAGTAGCGTGTCATTTCAGCAGCCTCTTTCCCGAGTGGCCTGCCGTTACCGGCAAGCGTCACTTAGACCTGCCCGAAGCGAATGTCCGACATCTGAAAGCCGCCGGCGTGCCTGCCGGTCAGATCTTTAACTCCGCTCTTTGCACTTTTTGTTTGGCTGAGCATTTCTTTTCTTACCGCCGCGAGCCACAAACTCCCGAACGCATGATCAGCGCTATCGCCCGTCTCGATTGATTCGCTTATCATCTTGAGAGGAGTTTTTCAAATATGGACCGAACTGCGAAAGCCCATTGGTCGGGCAATCTTATGTCTGGCGCGGGCACGATCTCGAGCGCCAGCGGCGTACTCTCAAGCACACCTTACTCGTTCAAGACTCGTTTCGAACAAGGGACAGGTACCAATCCGGAAGAGCTACTGGCCGCCGCGCATGCCGGCTGCTTCTCTATGGCGCTCTCTTTGATCCTGCAAAATGAAGGCTTAACGGCGGACAGCATCGATACCACTTGCACGATCTCGCTGAACAAGGAAGGTGAAGGATTCGCCATTACCCACAGTCACCTCGCTCTCGAAGCGAAGATTCCCGGGGCCACCCAGGAAGCGTTCATCCGCGCCACCAACACCGCCAAGGAGAACTGCCCGGTCTCCAAGCTCTACGACACCGAGATTACCCTCGACGCTCGCTTAGTTCCGTAACGACAGCTGCCCGGTATCATTACGGAGCCGCGACTGTAAAGGAGTGCCCATGCGCCTCGCCCTCGCGAGGCCTGTTTCGGCCCACCCATGAATATCAAAAACCAGTTTTCCCGCCCAATTACCTGATTTTCCAAGGCAGCGGCACACCACACCAACTCGGGTCCGCCTTGCCCTAGACCAGGGAGTCGTTACCGCTCCCGCCGCCCAATCTCTCTCTGGTTTATTTCCCTGAAATGTGACAAAGTATCCAGTGAAGGAAGGTACAGAAGATGTTACTAAGCGCATTTACCGCTTTTCACGTTCTATTGAGCCTGCTAGGAATTGCCTCGGGCTTTGTCGTCCTATACGGATTGCTTCAGTCAAAAACGCTTCCCGGCTGGACCGCTTGGTTCTTGACTACCACCGTAGCCACTAGCGTCACAGGCTTCCTTTTTCCATATAACGGATTCACGCCGGGCGATGCGCTTGGCATTTTATCCCTCATCGCTTTGGCTCTGGCCATCGCCGCCCGTTACCGCTATAACCTGCTCGGCGCCTGGCGCAAGACTTACGTAATCAGCGCGACCACCGCTCTATACTTTAACGTCTTCGTGCTGATTGCCCAATTGTTCAAGAAAGTGCCACCGCTCAAAGCACTGGCGCCCACTGGTTCCGAGCCGCCGTTCCTAATCGCTGAAATCGTCGTCCTGCTGCTGTTTGTCGTCCTCGGCTTTCGCGCGGTCACCAAATTCCACGACAGCCGCTCCTCAGTCGAACCCAAGAGGGCCGCTGCCGGCGCTTAACGAAGTACTTTAAATCTAGGGAGTCGACGCGGCGGCATGCGCCGTCTCCTTTGACGTAACTTGCGATGCCGAGGGAAGCTGTGTCACGTTCCATCCCCCGCCCAGCGCCTGGATCAGTTCAACTGCCGCCGTCATTTCGCTCACCCGCAGGTTCACCTGTTGCTGCTGATCGCTGAGCAAAATTGTTTGCGCCGTGATCACATCCAGATATGGATCGAGCCCCGTCTGGTATTGCGCCATCGCGATGTCCAGGTAATGTTGCGCCGCCTTGACGGCCGAATCCTCCCGCGCGATTTGTTCCGACAGCACTCTTAGCGTGGCTATGTAGTCTTCTACCTGCTGAAATGCCGTCAGCACCGTTTGCTTGTAAGACGCCACGTCGGCATTGTAGGTAGCCGTGTACTGCGCTACTGTGGCTCTCCGTAGTCCCGCATCAAAGATCGTCTCGGACGCCGAAGCTCCCAACGACCAAAACAGTGCCGGAATCGAAAACAACTTGCTGACCACCGACGATTGCAGGCCGCCACTTCCCGTCAGATCAAGAGTCGGATAGTAAGCCGCCTTCTCGATGCCGATCACGGCATTCGCTTGCGCCATGCTACGCTCGGCCGCGGCGATATCGGGACGCCGTTCCAAAAGCTGGGAAGGCACGCCCACCGGAATCGCCGGCACCGGCGTAGTCAAGTTCTTCACGGGCATCTCAAAGAGCGAAGCAGGCTTACCAATCAGCGTGGCAATCGCATGCTCATAGATAGCTCGGTTCGTCGCCACGCCAATGCCCGCCACCTCCGCGTTTTCCAGTGTCACTTGCGCCTCGGCCAGCGCCTCCGGACTGTCAATGCCAGTCTGAACCGCCGCGCGCGTCAACTCAAGCGACTGCTTGTCAGCCTGAATCGTCCGGTTGTATAAATCCTGCAGCGCATCTTGCCCGCGCAGCTCGAAATAATATTCCGCCAGATCCGCCTGTTCCGTAAGACGTTCGTTTTCCAGATCCGCCGCACTTACCTGTGCCGCATATTGATTCTCATGTACGGTGTTACGAATGCGGCCCCACAGATCCGGCTCCCAAGACACATCGAAGGGCAGGGAAAGATTGCTGTAATTCGCGCCGCCGCTTGCTACCGGCACCGTCGTGCCGCCCGCGCCGGCCACGACGTTTCCAGCCGAACTCCCACCTGTCCCGGTGCGAGTATACGCGGGATTCGTGGTCACTGTGGGAAAGTATCCCGCCCGCGCCTCACTGACCATCGCGCGCGCCGCCATGAAGTTCTGGAAATATTGCGCAATGTTCTGGTTATTGATGTTCAACTGCTCTTCCAGCGCGTTAAGCTCTGGCTCATTGAACATCTCCCACCATTTACCTTTCAGCACCGCGTCCTGCGGTTGCGCCGGCTGCCAAGCGCCGGGAGGTGCGCTACTGTAAGCGGCGGGAGCCGATTCTTTAAAAGCCGGCGGCGGCGGGATTGTGGGCTTAACGTATTTTGGCCCCACATTGCAGGCGCTCAGCAAACTGAGTCCCACCACAGCGCAGAGCAACCGATTGCCCTTGTGCATCGATTTGGTATGTGTGGCTTTCATATGCAACTTTCTCTCGGGCTAAGCTGTACCTTCCGCCCGCGTGAAGAGCCTCGCATGCTTATCCCCTTGTAGCTTCAGACGGAGGTTATCCATGAACAAGTAGATGACGGGCGTGGTGTAGAGTGTCAGTGCCTGACTGACAATCAGTCCGCCAATGATCGATATCCCCAGCGGCCGGCGGAGTTCCGAACCCATGCCCGTCCCAATCGCCAGCGGCACCGCTCCAAAAAGCGCCGCCATCGTCGTCATCAAAATAGGCCGAAAGCGCAACATTGAGGCTTCAAAGATAGAGTCCCTGGTGTTCTTGCCCTCATTGCGCTCCGCATTGAGCGCGAAATCGATCATCATAATCGCATTCTTCTTCACAATGCCAATCAGCAAAATAATTCCTATGATCGACATCACGTCCAGCTCCGTATGGCTGAGGTAGAGTGCGAGAATGGCTCCCAGACTTGCCGAAGGGAGCGTAGAAAGAATCGTGATGGGGTGAATCAGGCTCTCATATAAAATTCCGAGGACAATGTAAACCGACAGAACAGCGGTTAACACCAGGTAGGGCTCGGTTTGCAAAGACTGCTGGAAGGCTTGCAAGGTCCCGAAGAACTTTCCATGCACCGAATGCGGCATTCCGAGATCCCGCTGCACCTCCTGAATCTTCCGGGTCGCCTGGTCGAGCGAAACACCGTCCGCCAGATTGAATGACAATGTCACAGAGGGAAATAATCCGGTATGATTCACCGCCAGCGGCGATGTAGAGGGTGCGTACTGCAACACTGAGCTGAGCGGGATCGCGCCGCCACCTGTATTCGGAATCAAGTAGGTATCTTTCAGTCCTTGTGGCGATTGCCAGTATTTCGGAGCTACCTCCATTACCACGTAGTATTGGTTGAGTTCCGTGTAGATGGTGGATACCTCGGCCTGTCCAAAGGCGTCGTAAAGCGTTCTGTCGATCAGCTCTGGAGTCACCCCCAGTCGCGCCGCCGTGGGTCGGTCATAGGTCAGCAAAGCCTGCAGTCCATGATTCTGCTGGTCTGTGTTCACATCCGTAAAGCCTGACGTTTTACGCAACGCTGAGAGAAACAGTGGACCGTACTTCTGTAGGTCCTGAGTGGTCTCAGCTTCCAGCGTGTACTGATATTGCGCGCTCGATTGCCGGCCGCCGATTCGAATGTCCTGCACCGGCTGCAGAAAGGTTGCCGCGCCCGGTACCCGCGCTAATTTCGGACGTAGCCGGTTAATGATTTCCGCCGCGCTAATCTTGCGTTCATCCAGCGGCTTCAGTGCGATAAACGTAAAGCCGCTATTGGTCGCTCCCTGGCCGCCGGTAAATCCCATCACATTCTGAACGGCCGGGTCCGCTTTGATGATGCTCACCGATTGCTGAACCGCGTTTCGCATTGCATAAAACGAAGTGTCCTGCGGCCCTTGCATTCCGCCCATCATGGCGCCGGTGTCCTGCTGCGGGAAAAATCCCTTCGGAATTTTGACGATCAGGAAAAAGTTCAGCGCGAGCGTCAATAAGAAAACGGCCAGCAGCAATGCGGGATGATCCAGCACCCAGTCGAGGCTGTGGTGATACGTGTCAAGCACCTTCTGAAACATGCGCTCGCTCCAGGCGTACACTCTGCCGTGTTTCATGTCCTTGTCCGGAACTAACACTCGCGAGCACATCATGGGAGTTGTAGTCAGGGAAATCACCATCGAAACCAGAATCGCGGAGGAAAGTGTAATGGCAAACTCGCGGAACAGCCGCCCGATGATCCCACCCATCAACAAAATGGGAATGAATACGGCGATCAAGGAAACACTGATGGAAAACACCGTGAAGCCGATTTCTTTCGCGCCCTTGAGAGCGGCCTCTATAGGTCCGAATCCTTCTTCCAGATGTCGGCTGATGTTCTCCATCACCACAATGGCATCGTCAACGACAAACCCGCTCGAGATGGCCAGCGCCATCAGTGACAAGTTATCCAGGGAGTAGCCGCAAAGATACATCACCGCGCAGGTCCCGATCAGTGAGACCGGTACCGCAACAGCCGGAATGAGGGTCACTCGCAAGTTCCTCAGAAAGAGAAAAACCACCAAAATCACCAGAATCACCGAGAGAACCAGCGTGCGCTCAATCTCGGACACCGAAGCCCGTATCGTGAGTGTCCGGTCTAAGATCGTGATCAAATGCTCCGCGCGCGGAATGGTAGCTTGCAGCGAGGGAATGGCAGCCTTCACCGCATCAACTGTGGTGATAATGTTAGCTCCCGGCTGGCGAAAGATCAGCATATTCACTGAGGGTTTGCCATTCAGAAATCCCGCTTGTCGCACTGTCTGCTGTGAGTCGATCACATCGGCCACATCCTGCAGTCGCACCGCTCCGCCATTGTGATAGCCCACAATCAGCGGCTTGTAATCAATAGCGTGCGAGATCTGGTCGTTGGCCAGAATGTCCGAGGTCAAACTTCCATTAGAGATTTGCCCCTTCGCCAAGTTCGAATTTTGGCCGGCCACCACTTGCTGCACCGCCGGCAAGCTGATGCCGTAGCTGGCCAGCTGATTCGGGTTCATCTCTATCCGCACCGCCGGCAGAGACGCTCCCACAACCAGCACTTCGCCCACTCCTGAAATCTGCGAGATCCGCTGCTCGATCACTGTCGATGCCTCATCGTAGAGCGTGGGGACGTCGTAAATATCCGACTGCAGGCCCAGCACCATAATGGGTGAATCGGCCGGGTTCACCTTCCGATAAGTTGGATTCGCCGGCAGATTCGAAGGCAGATAAGTGCGCGCCGCATTGATCCCCGCCTCCACATCTCGCGCGGCGCCGTTGATGTCGCGGCTTAAGTCGAACTGGAGTGTGACACTGGTTGTCCCCAGTGTGCTTGATGAGGTCATCTCACTCACACCGGCAATGTGGCCAAACTCCCGCTCGAGTGGAGTCGCTATAGAGGAAGCCATGATATCCGGACTGGCTCCCGGCAGACTGGCCGCCACCGTAATAGTGGGGAAATCCACTTGCGGCAATGGCGAGACGGGCAGCACTTTAAAGGAGATGGCGCCGGCCAGCGCGACCGCCACTGTCAGGAGCGTTGTCGCCACCGGCCGCGCGATGAACAGTCGCGACGGATTCATGCGTGTTCCCCTTGCGGTTCCGCTCCCCTGCGCTCACTGAGGTGCCGGCCTGAGAAGCGCGCGCCCAGATTGTCAAAGAAGATATAGATAACCGGCGTTGTATAGAGGGTGAGCACTTGGCTGAATAGTAGACCTCCCACCATCGCCACGCCCAGTGGTTTGCGTAATTCTGAACCTATACCCGAGCCAAAAGCCAACGGAATGCCGCTAAAAAGCGCCGCCATCGTCGTCATCATGATCGGCCGGAAGCGCAGCAACGAAGCCTGGTAGATCGCGTCAGTGGCATTCTTGTTCTCTTTGCGCTCGGCTTCCAGCGCGAAATCCACCATCATGATGCCGTTCTTTTTAACAATGCCAATGAGTAGAATAATGCCGATGATGGCAACGATATCTAGATCCAAATGGAAAAGTTCCAGCGCCAGCAAAGCCCCTACACCGGCCGAAGGCAGCGTCGAAAGAATCGTAACGGGATGAACAAAACTCTCGTATAGAACGCCAAGAACGATGTAGACCGTCACCAGAGCAGCAAGAATCAGCAAACCTTCATTCGAAAGCGAACCCTCAAACGCCGCCGCCGTTCCTTGATAGTTGGCCACCACACTGGCTGGTAGCTTCTCTTTCGCAATTACTTTGTTAATCGCCTCCAGCGCCTGCCCCAGTGAGTAGCCGTTGCCCAAGTTAAAGGAGACCGTAACCGCTGGAAATTGTCCCTGATGATTGATCGAAAGAATCTCGCTCTGCGTCTGAAAGTGCGTGAATGCGCTAAGCGGCACCGGAGTCGCCAGGGTTGTGCTGGCGGCCGCACTTCCCCCGCCGCCGGCCGTCGGAGTGCCCGTGCTCGCCGAAACAGTGCGGGAAGTCCCCGCCAGGGACGTCGTAGCGCTCGAAGAAATGCTGCTCGTGGCGCTGGTCGTCGATAACGTAGTGGCACTGCTACTTGCGGTTGCGGAGGGTGAAAGTGCTGACGTCGCGCTTGCACTCGCAGCGCCCAATGTCGTGCTGCTGCTCACAGGGGTCAGTGCCGATGTTAAAGAGGCTGACGACGAAACCCCGGCCGTGGTCGATGCCGTCAGCAAAGCATTCCCGGGCGAAGCCGTTGCGCCTGCTCCCGCTCCCGACGACGAGCCTGCCGTGCTCGATGTCGCGGTCGCTGACGAACTACTCGTCAAGGAAGACTGAATATAGAGATCGTGTAATTTCTGTGGATTCGTCTGGAACTGCGGATCAGTCTCCAAAATGACGTGATACTGATTCAATTGCGTGTAGAGCGTATTAATCTGCCGCTGTCCAAACGCATCGTAAAGCGTGTTGTCAATCGTGGTAGGGAGAATGCCGAAGCGCGAAGCCGTGGGACGGTCAATCACTAGCGACTCCGCCACACCTCCCAATTGCTGATCGGTCACCACATCCGCCAATTGCGGCAGTTCTTTCAGCTTCGCCACAAAATCGTGCGCCACGCTATTCAGTTCGCTTTGGTTTGGGTCTTCCAGGGTGTACTGATACTCCGTTCGACTGACGCGATCATCCACTGTGAGATCTTGCACGGGCTGCATGTAAAGCTTGATGCCTTCAACCTTGGCCAGCTCGGGGCCAAGCCTGTCTATCACTTCAGTGGCCGAGATTTTCCGCTGATCAAGCGCCTTGAGATTGATCTGGATTCGTCCGCTGTTAAGGGTCGTATTCGTTCCGTCCGCTCCGATGAAGGACGAGATACTATCCACCGCCGGATCATGCAATAGCACCTGTGCCAAATCTTGCTGTAGCCGCGTCATGGCGGCGAAGGAAATAGTGGGAGATGCTTGGGAGATGCCCTGCAAAATACCGGTATCTTGCGTCGGGAAAAAGCCCTTCGGGATAGTAACGTACAAAACGCCGGTGAGAACCAGCGTAGCCAGCGCCACCAGCAACGTGATCGTCTGATAACCCAGCACAAACTTCAAGGTCCGGCCATAAAACGCGATAATCTTCTCAAAAGCGTTTTCCGAGATCCGATAGAAGCGCCCCTGCGTTTCCGGCGGTGTGTACTTCAGAAGATGCGCGGACATCATCGGCGTGAGAGTCAAAGAGACGAAGGCCGACAAAATAATCGTGACCGCCAGCGTCACTGCAAACTGCCGGAATAGCCGCCCCGCAATGTCTCCCATGAAAAGCAAGGGAATCAATACGGCAATCAGCGACACCGTCAGCGAAAGAATGGTGAATCCAATCTGCTCCGCGCCCTTCAACGCTGCTTCTAGCGGTTTATCCCCTTCCTCGATGTAACGGGAGATATTTTCAATCATGACGATGGCGTCATCCACCACAAATCCGGTGGAAATGGTCAGCGCCATCATTGTCAAATTGTTCAGACTGTACCCACACAGGTACATCACTCCGAACGTGCCCACAATCGAAAGAGGGACCGCCACGCTCGGAATGATGGTGGCGGAAAGGCCGCGCAGAAAAAGGAAGATCACCATCACCACCAGCGCCACCGTCAATAGCAGCTCGAACTGTACATCCTTCACCGATGCGCGGATCGAAGTGGTCCGGTCGGTGACGATTTGCACATGCACGGCCCGCGGAAGCCCTGTCTCAAGCTGCGGCAGAAGCTTTTCAATACTATTCACCACCTGGATAGTGTTGGCTCCGGGCTGGCGCTGAATGTTCAGAATGACAGCCGGCGTGTAGTTCATCCAGGCAGCCAGTTTGTTGTTTTCCACTCCATCACTCACATGTGCTACGTCATTGAGCATCACGGGAGCGCCATTACGATAAGCCACAACCACCTTCTTGTACGAGGCGCTTGTTAATAATTGGTCGTTCGAGTTAATCGTGTAATCCTGCGAGGGCCCGTCGAAATTCCCCTTCGCGGAGTTGAGACTATTGCCCGTCAGCGCGTTGCGCAGATCTTCCAGGTTGATTCCATACGAAGCCAGGCTAGTGGGATTGGCTTGGATTCGCACGGCGGGCTTCTGTCCTCCGGAGATGCTGACCAGACCCACCCCCGAGATCTGTGAGATCTTCGGCGCGAGCATCGTGTCCGCGAGGTCTTCAACCCGCGAGAGCGTGATCTCGGTAGAAGTAAGGGCAAGAGTCAGAACGGGCGCGTCTGCTGGATTCGACTTACTGTAAATCGGCGGCGTCGGCAGATTGGCGGGCAGATAACTCTGCGCTGCGTTGATCGCCGCTTGCACCTCTTGTTCAGCCACATCGATGTTCAGACTCAGTTGGAACTGCATGACGATGACCGATTCACCTCCCGCGCTGGTGGATGTCATCTGACTCAGTCCCGCCACCTCTCCGAACTGCCGCTCAAGAGGAGCAGTTACGGCCGACGCCACTACATCCGGGCTCGCTCCCGGATAGAACGTGAGCACTTGAATAGTGGGGTAATCCACTTCCGGCAGCGCCGAGACTGGGATTTGGAAGTACGACACGCCTCCAGCCAGAAAAAGCGCAACCATGAGCAGAGCCGTTGCTACCGGTCGCAGAATGAATGGTCGAGAAGGACTCATGGAGCTGTCTTGCCGGCCGGCGTCGAAGTGTTGACCTGCTCCTTCGCGTTCTTCGGACTCGAGGGCTGGCTGCGAACCATCACCTGGGCGCCATTTTCCAGGCGGTCAAATCCGCTGGTTGCCAGATTCACCCCCGGGTTCACGCCTTCCACCGCAGTCTCCTGATCGTTATTGGTAACAGTCGTTATGTTTTGAACCGACACCGTGTTGTTCGCATTAACGATGTAGACAAAAGCGGCGGTGCCATTATGCTGCACTGCGGCCGAAGGGACCAGCGTCGCTTTGCGTAGCGTTCGGACCAGTAGCCGCGCGTTTACAAATTGATTCGGAAAAAGCGTTAACTTCCGATTCGAAAACGTGGCGCGAAACTTTACCGTTCCCGTAGTGGTATCAACCTCATTATCCAGAGAAGTTAATTTCCCCGCTTCGATCTCCTTATCGTTGGACCGGTCATAGGCATCCACTTCCAGCGCGTGTCCACCGTGTAATTGCGCTTGCACCTGCGGAAGATCGTCCTCAGAAACGTTGAACACAACAGTAATAGGTTGTAACTGGGTAATGACAACCAGGGTGGACGCGCTGCCCGCGAAAACAGTATTGCCTGGGTCCACCAATCGCAGTCCCACCCGGCCGCTAATCGGCGCCACAATGTGGCAGTAGCCCAATTCCACCTGATCGTAAGCCACCGTCCCCTCATCCGCCTTCACCGTGCCTTCGTCCTGTGTGACGGCTTGCTCCTGATCGTCGAGCTGCTGTTTGGCGATGGCGTTTCTCGCGTACGCCGCCTGATAACGCGTCAAATCCATCCGCGCCTGTGTCAGTACGCCTTGATCGTGCAGCAGAGTTCCTTGCGCTTGGGTGAGCATCGCTTGGTAGGGACGCGGATCTATGTCGATCAGCGGATCGCCTGCCTTCACAATCTGGCCTTCGCGATAATGCACCGCCATCACTCGGCCCGTAATCTGGCTGTAGACCGTGACTGTATAGAGTGGAGTAACAGTCCCAAGAGCATCCACATAGATATTGATGTCGCCAGTGGTCGATTGGCCCGTAGTGATCGCGGCCGGACCAAGCTGTGGACCTTTGCCCGACGCTCCGGCCGCTCCGCCTTTAGCCCCCGCAGCGTTTTTCGACCCGCTGCTGCTAGACCGGCGAACCATGAAGACCGCCAGCACCAGCAACAGCCCCAAGCCGATCCAGAGCCACTTGCGCCGGGGCTTTACGCTAACCTGATTGGGCTCTTCATGCAGATTGCTAGGCGCTTGTTCTTCCGCTGAGACATTGCCACTTTGCCGCCGTCCGTCTTGTTCGTCGCTCATTCTTTGCCAGCGTTTCTCGGTAGCCTCACTGGTGTGTAGACGCACCGGCGAATTCGTATGTATGACTGGCAGAACTCCCTGCGCCTAACAGCCTCTTCTGTAGTAACTATTCACTGGGACGGGCGACCGTAGTTATGTGGATTCGCTCAGGACCTAACTCTCCGACGCCCGCCTCGATGCCAATCGAACCAACGCCCAGCACAGCACCGGCCCTCGCACCGACGAAGGCAAAGCCATTTCTTCCATGAACGCCGTCAAAACTGGTCTCACCGGCCGCACCGTCCTGCTACCGGCGGATGACGCCGTCATCTATCAACACCACCTCGACCGCAACTTCGCCGAATTCGCCGCTGGCTCCGACAAAAAAAAGCCCTTGTGCAAACCATCGCCGATGCCGAATGGCGCCTTCTCCGCATCTTCCCGCTCGAAGCCGGCATCTACGCTATCGGCCGCCTCGAACTCGCCGATCTATTCGCCGACCACGCAGACCCCGTCAATCGCGAAGCCCTCATCCAAGGCAAAATCTTCATCACCTATCGCCTCGACCTCACCAACCTCGCTCTGCAAGAGCGCCGTCTCCGCAATCAACGTAAAGCCGATATCGCCGAACTCACCCAACTGCAAAAAGACCGCGCCGAGAAGGAAAAAGAACTCTTGAAGAAACGCCAAAACGAAGTGCGGCAAGCTTTCGAGCTCCACAACCAAGCCATCTACCACATACTCGACCTCAACTTAGCCGCCCTTGGCTTCGATTTTTCACGCGCCGAATTGCTCGCCTACGCCAAGCAGAATGAACATCAAAAACGCCTCACCGCTCGGAATTTGGACTTCGATCAGTGGCTCGCCACCTTCCGCGCCACGCAAAAGGAGCAAAAAGCACCTAAAATCGCTGTCCTAACAATCCCTCCTCAAACCAAGTACACCCGTACTCCGTCCATAGTTGTCTTTTTTCTTATCCATGTTCATCCGTGTTCATCTGTGGCCATCGCTGAATGTCGCCAGGTAAACCTTGCCATTCGCTACCACCGCCGGACAGAATTTCGCAAACATCCCCACCCCGTCGCGCGCTGAGTTTTGCTCGCTGTTCCAGTGTTCCTTGCTCAAATCAAGCGCATCAAAGGCTCTCAACACGCGAGGCACGGTTTCCAGGCGCATATCCGAGCGGTCCACCAGATAGCAGTCGCCTGTTTTGCTGCAAGCCAGAACGAAGGGATCTCCAGGCAGAAGCACCGGGCCCGTGGATAAATCCAGATCATGGTCATTCAGATAGGCGCGATCCCCGGGAATGAAGGCTTGCTTCATGCTGAGCAAGGGCCCCGGATAGAGCTGGGCGATGCTCTCGCCAAAATTTCTTCCGGTACAACTGCCGTTCGCAATCACCGCATAACGCAGTGGATACGTCCCTTCGCGCTCTTCCGCCGCCAGCCCGGCGCCACTCTGCCAAATTCCTCCTTGAATCCCGTCCGGCGTCGTGCATAACACTGAAATCTTGTTCAGTGTCCGTGCATCACACGCCATAATCCAGCCGTGATAATCGAACTTGGGTTCGCCATCTAGATGAGAGGTGAAGCCAAGATACATAACGCCGCCCACCAGAAGCAGCCCCGGACGGTTCAACATTTTCCGCGGCCGGAAAGCAATGCGGCCATCGACATTTCTCACGCCGTTACCCATCGCCGAAGCGCCAACAGTCATCGGACTATTCATTTCCCTCTTCTCGCGGCCCGTTGCGATGTCGAAGGCATGAATGTGAAAACTGTAATCGTTGCCCTTTTTGGAATTGGCCACCACATGGATTGTGTTGCTTTGCGCATCAATTACTGGTGTCGCGACGATCCCGACAATCGTCGCAAAATTTAGATATGTTTCGCCCGGCGGCAGGTCAGTCACTTCGTCCTTCGGTACTGGATCGCCGAACACTTCGCGTGAGTGACACCAAAGCGGTTTTTGAGCACTCGGAGAATCTGCATCGAATGCATACAGACTGTTGTTGACTGTGGCGACATACACAACGTTGTGTGTTCCCGAACCGGGAATCGAAACAGCAGTCCTAACGAGTGGTTGCGCGTATACATCGCAATCCTCCTCCCGCGTAAATAGCTTCCCGAACGTCCCCGCTGAAACATTACGGTTAGTCAAAACCGTTTCCTGCGTGTTCGAGCCGGTCCTTATCGAGTCGTACCGGTTTGTCAGAACGTCTAGCGGCTGGGCGAAAGAGATGACAGCCGGAATGATGAAGAGCGAGCCACAAAGAGAAGGCCGCCTTTAGCCCCCAGCGGAGTGGAGAGCACTCACATCAACCCTCATACCGATCCCATTGTGCCGGTTGGACGCTTGTACGATCTTCTGCGCCTGTCCCGCCATTTTCTTGGCTTCCCGTTTGCGCCCTACCTTGCGAAGCAGCGCCGCATAGTTACTCAGGACCTCCGCATAAGTGGGATGATCTTCGCCAAGGGTTTTGCGGCAAATAGCAACCGCCTGTTGGAAGTTCTGCTCAGCCTCATCGAAACGACCTAGTTGGAGATAGATCGTCGCAAGATTGTTCAACGGAACAACTAGCGTTGGGTGTTCATTCCCACAGACGCTTTCCAGCAGATGCAGCGCTTGCCGATGCAGTCCGGCGGCTTCGCTGTAGCGGCCCTGATTGAAGCGGAGTACTCCCAAATCGTTCAACAATTCGGCCACTAACTCGGGTTTCGGCGTGGCGTTTCTGGCATAATAAACTTCCGATTCCACCAGCAAAGTCTCGGCTTCTTCATATCTTCTCTCCTTGCAAAGGATCTTCGCCAGACCGTCCCGCACAATAGCCAGATCCGCTTTGCGGCTGCTGTCTGCGTTGATTGCCAATGCCTTCGAAGCGTTTTGATAGCTCCGTTACGATCTCCGGTCTGAGTGGGAAGCAGGGACATACTGGCGAGCAGCAGTGCATAATCCAGCGAGTGAGTGCCTTGGGCCGTTTGCACAAGCTCCAGCGCCTGCCGGTATTCGCACTCCGATTCAGCAAATTGACCTTCTTCAGAATAGGCCCAAGCCAGGGACTCGTGGAGGCTCACCAATTCGTTCACCCTGAGTGGGCTACCTTGACCGGTTGCTAAAGCCCGGCGGTAATCTCGGACGGCGGCCGTAAAGTTTCCAGAGCTCAGTAGTTCGTTACCTTCCCGCTGCCAATCTATCCACGCCTTTTGAGGCTCAACTCCTTTTGAACGGCCGATGGCCCCAAAAACCAGGCAAACCGCAAGCCCTAGGCGACCCACAAAACGGGGAAAGGAAGTGCCGGCTACGCTGTACCAAATTCTCATCTGCATCACTACCCTATAGACACATCGCTTGCGTTTCGCTCAAGTGAGGAAAGCCACGACAGCGAGAGTCACAGCGCAGAGTGACGAATGTAACTTCTACTACTTGACGCGCCCCCGTTAAAGACATAGACTACTGGGCGTAGAGGTGCTGCCATGCCTGCAGAAGTTGTGCCTTACGGTCGGTCGACGCAACGGGCGCCCGACGTCAAGGAGATACATGTCCTTTGGATCACGGCAGGCTTGGGTTGCGATGGCGATACCATCTCCATCACTGCCGCCACTCAACCGAGCGTGGAAGATGTCCTCTTAGGCGCCATCCCCGGCCTCCCTAAAGTGCATTTGCACAATCCGGTGCTTGCCTATGAAGTTGGGGACGATTTCATGAAGTACTGGTATCAAGCCTGGGAAGGGAAGCTGGAGCCGTTTGTCCTCGTCGTAGAGGGTTCGATTCCCAACGAAAAAATCAAAAAAGAAGGATACTGGGCAGCCCTCGGCAACGATCCTGATTCCGGTCAGCCCATCACGACTTGTGAGTGGATAGATCGCTTAGCCCCTAAGGCGACAGCCATTGTCGGCGCCGGCACATGTGCCACCTACGGCGGCATTCATGCTATGCAGGGCAATCCCACCGGTTGCATGGGCTTGGCCGATTATCTCGGCTGGGGATGGAAATCGAAAGCTGGACTCCCCATTGTCAACGTTCCCGGTTGCCCCGTCCAGCCTGATAATTTTATGGAGACGATCCTTTATCTCCTTTATCAGTTGGCCGGTCTCGCCCCCATAATCCCGCTGGACGAGCAACTTCGCCCCAAATGGCTATTCGGCGCCACTGTCCATGATGGATGCGATCGGGCGGCCTATTACGAGCAAGGCGACTTTGCGGCCGATTATAATTCGCCGAAATGCCTGGTCAAAGTCGGCTGTTGGGGCCCAGTCGTCAACTGCAACGTCCCTAAGCGCGGCTGGATGAGTGGGATCGGTGGCTGTCCCAACGTCGGCGGTATTTGCATCGGTTGCACCATGCCCGGATTTCCGGACAAATTCATGCCCTTCATGGATGAGCCTCCCGGGGCAAGACTTTCTGCCGCCGCCATTGGAATTTATGGCGCCGCAGTGCGATCCCTCCGTAGTATTACTCAATCGACAGTGAACAAAGAACCTAAGTGGCGGCATCCAGGTAAGAACCTGACCACCGGCTATCGGCCACGCGCCTTCTAGCGCGTTCATCAACCTGGTTTTCCGTAAAAGAGGAGTTATCAATGGCAACAGTCACAGACCCCGCAGTCTTGAAAGACGTTTCCCAACGCCGCCTCGTCGAAATGAACTGGGATCCCATTACCCGGATCGTCGGCAGTTTAGGTATTTATACTAAGATCGATTTTGCCAATCGCCAAGTGGCCGAGTGTCACAGCACCTCGTCGATCTTCAGAGGATACAGCATCTTCATGAAGGGCAAAGATCCGCGTGATGCGCATTTCATCACCAGCCGCATCTGCGGCATCTGTGGCGACAATCACGCAACCTGTGCCTGTTATGCCCAGAACATGGCTTTCGGCGTCCGACCTCCCGCCATGGCGGAATGGATCACCAATCTTGGTGAAGCTGCGGAATACATGTTCGATCACAACCTATACCAAGACAATTTGGTGGGTGTCGATTTCTGCGAACAAATGGTGAAGGAAACGAATCCGGGCGTCCTGGCGAAGGCTGAACAGACCATGTCCCCTCATGCCGAAGCGCACGGCTATAAAACCATTGCTGACATTATGCGCGCGTTGAATCCCTTCACGGGCGCGTTCTATCTCGAAACCTTGCAGATGAGCCGCATGACTCGCGAGATGTTCTGTTTGATGGAAGGCCGCCACGTGCATCCTTCCACGCTTTATCCGGGCGGCGTCGGCACAGTTCCCACAGTTCAACTGTTTACGGATTACATGGTCCGCTTGATGAAGTACGTCGAGTTCATGAAGAAGGTCGTCCCCTTGCATGACGATCTCTTCGACTTCTTCTATGAAGCGCTGCCAGGGTACGAGAAGGTTGGGCAGCGGCGTATTTTGCTCGGCTGCTGGGGTTCGTTCCAGGATCCGGAGGTTTGCGACTACACTTACAAAAACATGGACAAGTGGGGCCACGCTATGTATGTTACGCCGGGCGTGGTAGTGGATGGCGAGCTGGTCACCAAGAACCTTGTCGATATCAACTTGGGCATTCGGATACTGTTGGGCAGTTCCTACTACGAGGGCTGGGAGCAAGGAGAGATGTTTGTCAGGAACGACCCTATAGGCAATCCTGTAGACCGCAACCATCCCTGGAATCAAACCACTACGCCGCGGCCTCAAAAGCGCAATTTCAAAGGTAACTACTCCTGGGTGATGTCTCCGCGTTGGTTCGACAAACGCACCGGAGATTACTTGGCACTGGACACCGGTGGTGGGCCGATTGCTCGCTTCTGGGCCACTGCGCTCGCCGGCATTGTCGATATTGGATACATCAAAGCTACCGGCCAGAGCGTCAAGATCTATCTTCCTAAGACAGCGGGCAAACCGGAAGTTGAATTTGAATGGAAGATTCCCAAGTGGAGCAATGCCATTGAACGTGACCGCGCGCGCACCTATTTCCAGGCGTACTCAGCCGCCGCCGCCCTTTACTTTGCCGAGCAGGCAATGCGCGAGCTGCACCGGGGCAATACTAAAACCTTCAGGGATTTTGAGGTTCCGGACGAAGCGATCGGCTGCGGCTTCCACGAGGCTGTGCGCGGCGTGCTTTCGCACCATGTCGTGATCCGCGATGGCAAAATCGCCAACTATCATCCCTATCCTCCGACTCCCTGGAATGCCAATCCACGCGATATCTACGGTACGCCCGGGCCTTACGAAGACGCCGTTCAAAATACCCCAATCTTTGAGGAGAACGGTCCGGAAAATTTCAAGGGCATTGATATCATGCGAGCCGTGCGCAGTTTCGATCCCTGCTTGCCCTGCGGCGTTCATATGTATCTCGGTCAGGGGAAAACGTTGGAGACGCATCACTCTCCTATGTTCGGCGTGCAAGGCCACTAAGCCTTTATGGGAAAAGCCTCCGAGGGCCTGTTCCGGCGAATCGAAGATTTAGTACGCCAACTCGATGCAATGCCCGATCTAAAAAACCGCGAGGCGGCGCGTGCCCTGATGTCGGCGATTCTCGAGTTCCAGGGGGCTGGACTGGAGCGCATGATGGATGTCCTCTTCGAAACAGGTGATGCCGGAAAGGCTATCATCCGAAAATTCGCCGCCGACGAATTGATCTCCAGCCTTTTGTTGCTTCACGATTTGCACCCGGACGGTTTGGAGAAAAGGGTACACCGCGCCTTATCGAAAGCCCACGCGAATGCGGAACTGGTCAGCGTCTTCGAAGGTCAAGTGCGGGTGCGCCTCACTGGAGGCGGCTGCGGCTTGAGGGACTCAGTGGAAGCTCTGATAAGAGACGCCGCCCCCGATTTAGCGGAGCTTGTAATAGAAGAGGCCGGCCAATCCCCGTCGAACGATTTTGTGCCCCTCGCTTCGCTCGGCTTAGCTTTACCAAGGATCGCGTAAGATGGCTCAGGCGCCCATTGCTGCGCTCCGCACGTTAATCCGGCCGCGCGAGCCGGAAGAGCGTTGCGATACCTGTGGCGCAGCGTTGGCGAAAGAGCATGGGCACCTGTTCGACCCAGCGGCTCGACTGATCCGTTGCGCCTGCGAGTCTTGCGAGATCCTTTACTCCACCGTTTACCGCAAGATTCCGCGCCGCGTAAAAACTCTCGAAGATTTCGTGCTGAGTGACGCACAATGGGACGATCTTATGATTCCCATCTCTCTCGCGTTCTTCTCCCATAGCACGCCCTCGAAGAAAGTGGTTGCGCAGTATCCTGGTCCGGCGGGCGCGGCGGAGTCGCTGCTGCGCCTGAATGCCTGGGAGGAAATTTGCGAGGCGAATCCGGAATTGCGAGACTTGCAACCCGATGTGGAAGCCCTGCTGGTGAATCGCGTGGGAGCCGCGCGCCATTATTTCATCGTCCCTATTGACGAGTGCTATAAGCTGGTAGGCTTAATCAGATTGCATTGGCGCGGCCTTTCCGGCGGCGCCGTGGTCTGGGGAGAGATCGGCCGCTTTTTCGATGAGTTGCGGCGAAAGGGAGATGAATGCCTGCGCTAACGTTTAGAGTGGAGAACGCGCAAGCACAGCCCTTCGCGGCGGCGCCTACCATCGCTTTCCGCTTGCACGTAGCTAACCCGGATTCGCAACAAGCTATCCAGAGCATTGCTTTGCGCTGCCAAATTCTCATTGAAGCGGCTCGCCGGCATTACGTGGCACAGGAGAGGGAGGGGCTGCGGGATTTGTTCGGCGAACCCGATCGTTGGAGTCAGACGGTGCGTTCTCTACTTTGGACCCATGTATCCGCTAACGTGCCGGCGTTTTCCGGCGTCATAACCACCGACTTGGCAGTGCCTTGTACGTTCGACTTCAACGTGGCCGCCGCAAAGTATTTCCACGCCCTCCAGGATGAAGACGTACCTCTGTGCTTCCAATTCAGCGGGACCGTTTTTTATGCGGCAGCCAACGGCACACTGCAAATCGATCAGATCGGTTGGGATAAAGAAGCGAGGTTTAAACTTCCTGCCCGCGTCTGGCGCGAGATGATGGACCATTATTATCCGAATAGCGCGTGGCTGCGCTTGCGCCGCGATGCGTTTGACCGTCTGCACGAATACAAGAGGCGACGCGGAATGGCCACTTGGGAAGAGGCGATTGACAGCCTTTTGCCCCTCGAAAAGGAGGCCGCGTCATGAACTTCGAACCTTTGGAGAAAATCGCCAACGCGGTGCTCTATGAGGGCTTCCTGCTATACCCATACCGGAAATCGTCAGTTAAGAATCAGCAGCGCTGGCACTTTGGAACGGTTGGCCCGGCGGCCGCCGCGGACGCCAATGTTATGCAGACCGAGTGTCTGGTGGAAGGCGACGCTGCAACGGCCATTGACTTGAAAGTGCGCTTTCTTCAGCAGGAGATTGAAAGGGAAATAGAACTTTCTAGCATTCGTTTCGACTCGGAAGGCGACCGCCGTATGTTTTCTTTTCCACCCATCCAGGGAAAACTGGAAGTGACTTCGTCCCGCGTGAGTAAAACGGTATTTCGTCTGCAGGTAAGGATTGAGAATGCCAGCGAAGGCTCGGGAATAGACCATTCGATGGCTTCTACCCACACGCTCCTGGGCGTTGGCGGAGGGGCTTTTCTTTCGCTATTGGATCCGCCAGAGGAATACCGCGTCGCCGCAGCCGCTTGCCGCAACATTGGCACTTGGCCCGTGCTGGCAGGACGGGAGGGCGAACGAAACCTGATGTTCTCGTCTCCTATCATTCTCTACGATTACCCGCAGATAGCTCCGGAGAGCGCCGGCGACCTGTTTGACGGCACCGAGATCGATGAGATCCTCACACTCAGAGTTCTAACCTTAAGCGAAGAGGAAAAAAAGGAGGTTTCCGCCGGAGACGAACGGGCTCGGGGCATTCTAGAACGTACCGAGAAACTACCTCCCGAGGCGTTCGCGAAAATGCACGGCGCCATCCGCGGCTTGCGAAACGCCTCAAAGCTCAACTTTCGGCAGGGAGATCGCGTCCGTTTACATCCACGCAAGAAGGCGGATATATTTGACATCGCCCTCGACGGAAAGATTGCGATCATCGAATCCGTGGAGAGCGATTTCGAAAACAACATTCACCTGGCGGTTACGGTGGAGGATGACCCGGGCCGCGAATTTGGCGTAGCGCGGCAGATTGGCCATCGTTTCTTTTTCGGACCTGAAGAGGTGGAGTTGTTGTGAGTATTCTGGTGGCGTGTATTGGAAACATTTTTCAGGGCGATGACGCATTCGGCTGCGAGGTAGCGAAGGTTCTGGCCGGCAGGCTTGGGTCTCAGGAAGTTCGCCTGGTTGATTTCGGAATCCGCGGGCTGGATCTAACCTACGCTCTACTGGATGCTCCTGACTTGACGATTCTGGTGGATACGGTTGCGCGGGGCGGCGTGCCCGGAACACTCTATACCATCGAACCGGACTCGGAGAACCTGGGAGATCTCGCTGGGCAGGCGGCTGACCCACACTCAATGGACCCAGTTCAAGTGTTGCGAACGGTGAGAGCGCTGGGCGGTAAATTAGGTCGTATCCTGTTGGTCGGCTGCGAACCCGGAGATCTGGGAGATGAAAACGGTCTTATGGGCTTGACACAGGCGGTTAGGGACGCAGTGGAACAAGCCGCAACGGTAGTTGAATCTTTGGTTGAAAGAGAATTGGAAAGGGTATAAATATGAAGTTCAAGAGTCTTTTGGGTGGCTTGGCCTTGGTTTTTGCAATCGCCGCAGTGGTCTCTGCACTTCCGGACATAAAGCGGTACATTCGGATCAGCTCGATGTAGTACTTACCGGAGGGAACAGTTCCGACTCTGCGCGAGTCTAACAGACAGATATGAGGCTCAAACTGAAGGTAGTCGCTCTGGGGTTCAGCTGCTTCCTATGGACGACGGGCTGTATGAATTCACCCGCTCCTCGGAGAAATGAAACGGGTAATCCGAACACGCCTGCGGGCAAAGTAGGACAGGCTGCCTACAAAGTAGGGAAAGAAGCTGAAAGAGCAGCTAAAGAGGCGGAAAGAAAACTGGATAAAGCGGCCCGGGATGCTCAGGCGGGGTACAAAGACGCCAAGAAAACGTCTGACAACTAGCTTGAGATAGGGCGGAGCTTCTACCCCGCCCTGTTTTCACACACTATTTCTTTGAACTGCCGACCTTGCTAGCCTCCTCAGTGGAAGCGTTGTGCGCCGCCGTCGACGCGTCATGAGCTTTCGTTGAATGTTCATGCGCTGTCTTCGAATGTTTCACCGCCTCATCGTGGCGGCCCTTCTCATGATGCTCCGCGGCGGTCTTGTGTGACTTGGCGGCGTTCTCATGATGTTCAGCAGCTTTTCTGTGTGAATCTTTTGGCATAAACTTGATACCTCTTGTCTTTAGACAGACTGGTTTTCAGAACGTTTCGCGAACTCTTCACTCGACAGCCTGCGGGAAACATAAAGCCGAAAGACCAAGTCAAACCCAGCGAGCGTCATATCGACATCATAAGCAATCATAGAGGTATCCATTGCAAGCAGGTGTTTTAAAGGCAAGAACGAAGTGGCCGCTATATTTCCGTATTTGGGGCGGCCAAGTAGAAGTTATACGAGTGCTATCCACTCACTTCGAGAGGGACCAAGATGAGTGATGATGAAGCCCGTTCCTTTTTAAGCAATCCTCTTAATAGGCGTGAGTTTGTAGGAATAGCCGCAGTCGGGAGCGTGGTGCCAGCCCTTGCGACTGGCGTCACGGACACAATCGAGGAGCACCGTTCGGAAACGATCGCGCCGGTTGGGTGTACTCTGTCAGTCAACGGAGAGCAGCACGTTCTGCAGGTAGATCCGCGTTCAACTCTCCTCGACCTACTCCGCGAAACACTGCATTTGAACGGCACGAAGAAGGGTTGCGATCACGGACAATGTGGTGCTTGCACTGTCTTGGTCAATGGCAAGCGAGTGAATTCCTGCCTAACCCTCGCCGTGATGAACGACGGCTATGCCGTGAAGACAATTGAGGGGGTTTCGACCGACGATCAATTGCATCCTCTACAGGCGGCTTTCGTAGAACATGACGGCTTGCAATGCGGCTATTGCACGCCGGGTCAGATTTGTTCGGCGATTGCGATGCTTGATGAGGTAAAGCTGGGCGCGCCAAGTTTCGCCACCCCCAATATCGCTAATATCGAGCAGATCAACCTGACAGACGACGAAATACGCGAGCGGATGAGCGGCAACATTTGTCGCTGCGGAGCGTATGTGGGAATCGTAGCGGCAATTCGCGCGGTTCACGAAGGACGATCCGCATGAAACCATTTACCTATACGCGCGCCGCGACGGTGGAGACGGCCCTGCAGGCGTACGCGAATCACCCCGATTCCCGCTTCATCGGGGGTGGTACTAATTTACTCGATTTGATGAAGATGGGAGTGGAACGCCCTTCACAGCTAATCGATATCAGTCGTGTGCCTTTGAACACCATCGAGGAGCATGAGCGCGGTTTGCGCATTGGTGCGCTAGTATCCAATACCGACGCGGCGAACCATGAGTTGATTCGCCAACGCTATCCAGTCTTGAGTAGTGCAATCTTGGCCGGCGCATCCCAGCAATTGCGCAATATGGCGACAATGGGTGGGAACCTTCTGCAGCGGACTCGCTGCTACTACTTTTATGACCCAACTTACGCGGAGTGCAACAAACGCGTACCCGGAAGCGGTTGCGCAGCACGATCGGGCGTAAATCGCATTCACGCCATTTTGGGGGCGAGCGAAGAATGCGTAGCCACTCACCCTAGCGATATGTGTGTCGCACTCAGCGCCCTGAATGCTACCGTTCGTGTGCAAGGGCCGGCGGGCACCCGGCAAATCCCATTTGCCGATTTCCACCGGCTGCCCGGAACCACACCGCAAATCGAAACGAATCTCCGTCGCGGCGAGTTGATCACGCACATAGATCTGCCGGCTCTAGCGGACGGAACGCGCTCTCATTATCTGAAGGTTCGGGATCGTAATAGCTATGCCTTCGCATTGGTGTCCGTGGCGGCAGTCCTTGATCTCGGCGCCAATGGAGTTGTCAAGGGTGTGCAAATCGCCTTGGGCGGCGTGGCGCTTAAGCCATGGCGTGCCACCAAAACAGAAGAGATGCTGCGCGGAAAAGCGCTGGAGTCCGGGCATCTTCGCGCTGCCGCCGCAGCCGAATTGAAAGAGGCAAGGCCACTGCGTGATAACGCGTTCAAGGTTGAGCTGGCAAAGCGTGCTATCGTTCGCGCGGTGACAGTGGCAGCGGGCTAGGAGCAAAAGAATGGAACATGTACTCGGAGAACCACTGGATCGCGTCGATGCTCCGCTCAAGGTCAAAGGGCGCGCGACCTATGCGTACGAACATCAGGTGCCAAACCTCGTGTACGGAGTATTGGTCATGAGTACCATCGCGAAAGGCAGGATCGCCGCCATTGACACGCGAACTGCGGAAAAGACGCCGCGAGTGCTCTTGGTTATGACTCACTTGAATTCGCCCAAGCTGCCTGCTATGCGAAACCAAAAAGGCAGTTCACCGACTGCCAGAGTGCTTCAACTGCTGCAGGATGACCGAGTGCTTTATGCAAACCAGCCCATTGGGCTGGTCGTTGCTGAAACGTTGGAAGATGCCGAAGAGGCTGCCAAACTTGTAAAAGTTCGGTACACGGTTGAGTCTCCGCATGTTAACTTAGCGGCGCGCGCGGCGGATGGGTACTCTCCGCCGAAAGCAGGCGGCGGAGGAGATCCCACAAACAGTCATCGCGGAAATATGTCCGCAGGCTTAGCGGAAGCGGCGGTGCAATTTCGCCACGTGTACCGGACACCCTTCGAAGTGCATAATCCGATGGAACCGCACGCCACTATAGCCGTTTGGGATTCACCCGACCATCTGACGCTGTATGATGCCACGCAAGGCGTTTTCACGGATCGGGAAAGAACCGCCATGCTGTTGGGTTTGCCGTCCGATAACGTGCGAGTTATATCACCCTACCTGGGAGGTGGATTCGGCAGTAAAGGACCAACCTGGTCGCCCGTCTTGCTAACTGCCATGGCTGCGAAACAAATCGGCCGACCGGTTAAGCTAGCTGTGACCCGGCCTCAGATGTTTGGCATGCTGGGCTACCGCTCCCCGACGGATCAGACGATTGCAATGGGCGCGCGCACCGACGGAACCCTTACGGCACTCAGTCATGACACTCTGGCCAACACATCCTCCTTCGATGAGTTTGTGGAAACATCCAGCCTGGTCTCACGGATGCTTTACGCCACGCCTAATAACAGCACAACTCACAAGATTGTAAGGTCGGATCTGGGCACTCCTTCCTTCATGCGTGCTCCCGGCGAAGCTTCGGGTACGTTCGCACTTGAAGTGGCCATGGATGAGTTGGCTTACCAACTGAAAATAGATCCAATTGAACTTCGTTTAAAAAATTATGCCCAGATTGATCCCGACGGTAACAAACCATGGTCGAGTAAATCGCTGCGTGAATGCTACCAGACCGGAGCGAGTCATTTCGGTTGGGACAAAAGGCAGATGCAGCCGCGTTCTATTCGCCAGGGCGACACATTAATCGGATATGGAATGGCAACCGCCGTTTATCCCACGCGGCGGAGCCCCTCAAACGCTTCCGCTCGGCTGAGTGCCGATGGGAAGTTGCTGGTGACCGCGGGTACACAGGACTTGGGCACCGGCACCTATACAATCATGACGCAGATAGCCGCGCAAACGCTAGGTTTAGCTGTGGATCGCGTCAAGTTCGAATTAGGCGATACTGTTTTCCCCAAAACCCCCGTCTCAGGTGGCTCACAGACTGCGGCGAGCACCGGTTCAGCTGTACATAATGCTGCTGAAGGCCTTCGTGAAAAACTGGCTCAAATGGCGATAGCCGACCGCCGATCCCCGCTCTTCGGGGCGAACGCGCAAGATGTGGAATTCGACGGTGGCAGGCTATTTTCCAAGACAGATCCAGGCAAAAGCGAAAATCTCCAGGAGATCGTGAAGCGGGGTGGCCAGCCTTACCTGCAAGTCACTGCGGAGGCCAAGCCGGGAAGTGAAAAAGAACAGTTCTCGATGTATGCTTTCGGCGCTCAATTTGCCGAGGTTCATGTCGACACCGACCTGGGCCAGGTGAAAGTGGCACGCATGGTGGGCTGCTTTGGCGCCGGTAACATTCTGAACGCCAAAACGGGGCGCAGCCAGCTAATGGGAGGCATGATCTGGGGCATCAGTATGGCTCTTTATGAGGATGCACTGATGGATGGGCGATTAGGCCGATTTGTCAACAACAACCTGGCTGAATATCACGTGCCAGTGAACGCCGACATAGGCCGGATCGAAGCACTCTGGGTGGAGGAGCACGATCAACACATAAATCCCCTCGGAGCCAAGGGCATCGGTGAAATTGGGATTACTGGGGCTGCGGCGGCGGTCGCGAACGCCATCTTTAACGCCACCGGCAAGAGAGTGAGAGACTTGCCAATCACGCCGGATAAACTACTAGCCTGACCAGAGCACGGATGCGCCGTCTCGAGGAACGTATTCGAGCGGCGCTAGACCCAAAGTCTCTTTGCAATAATGGACGAAGTGTGTCTGGATCGCGATGCATCGGTGCTTCTTTCTTTCCCCCCTTCAACCGGAAAACTTTCTTAACGCTTTCACCCGGATTTCGACTCTTCAAAAAAGAGGCTCTTATTCTAAACCTATGTCTGTAGGAACCCCAGTGCGGAACCTATGATTTCGGGCGCGAACACCGAACCCTTGCGGGAAACCGAGAGAATGCCTGCTCTCGGACGTGATCGGGAGATGGAGCAGCGCATTCGAGCGTTCGACTGGGCAAAAACTCCTCTCGGGCCAATTGACCAATGGCCTCAGAGCCTTCGTACCGTAGTTAACATACTCCTTTCGTCCCGTTATGCGATGTGGATGGCTTGGGGACCCGAGCTTACCATGCTGTATAACGATGCATACCGACCAACGCTCGGGATTAAGCACCCTTGGGCGCTCGGTCAACGCACAAATGCGGTTTGGGCGGAGATCTGGCCTGACATCGGACCGCGGATTGAGGCCGTGCTCAAAACCGGCCAAGCCACCTATGACGAGGGTCTACTTCTATTTCTGGAACGGAGCGAATTTCCGGAGGAGACCTACCATACCTTTTCCTATAGCCCCTTGTTGGACGACGACGGCCGGATTAGCGGGCTACTTTGTGTGGTAACCGAAGAAACAGATCGACTCATTGGAGAAAGACGTGTTCAGACTCTGCGGGAGGTGTCTTCGGCCCTGGCGAGCACGAATACCGAGGAGCAGGTTTTACAGGCAGTCAGCGAGCAGCTGATTCTAAATAAGAAAGATTTGCCATTCACGCTGACTTACTTGTTTGACGAGTTTGGCAATGCCCGGCTAGCCCTTTCCAGCGGCATTGCGGCTGGTCATCCGCTTGCACCGGCGTGGATCGGCCGGGATGCCAATCCACCTTGGCCGGTGCAGCAGATGCGTCTTCACCCGGCGTCCCGGCTGATCGAGAATTTGGCCGAGCAATCCAGAATTGCTCCCCTGCCGGCAGGCGACTGGAACAAGCCGGTGGAACAGGCGGCGATGGTTCCCATCAAGCAGCAGGGGCAAGACGAACCCGCCGGAGCTTTCATTGTCGGCACCAGTCCGTATAGACGCTACGACTCTGCCTACAGCGGTTTTATTACCTTACTTTCGGGCCAACTCGCTGCAGGGCTGGGTAATGCGCGAGCCTATGAAGCGGAACGGCGGCGCGCCGAAGCACTCGCTGAAATCGACCGGGCGAAAACTACCTTCTTTTCCAATGTTAGCCACGAACTCCGAACCCCGCTAACATTAATGCTCAGCCCTATTGAAGAGCTTCTTGCGAATCACTCAGAGCGAAGAGAGCCAGAGGAACGCGACCTGCTCGAGTTAGTCCATCGCAATGGGTTACGGCTTCAGAAGCTCGTCAATACTCTGCTCGATTTTTCGAGAATTGAGGCGGGGCGGATGCAAGCCACTTATGAGCCAACCGATTTGGGGCACTACACAACTGAGCTAGCGGCCAATTTCAGATCCGCTATGCAGCGCGCCGGCCTGAATTTCAGCGTGGAGTGCCAAGCGCTCCCTCAGCCTGTTTATATAGACCGGGAGATGTGGGAGAAAATCGTACTCAATCTTCTGTCAAACGCACTGAAGTTTACTTTCGAGGGCAGCGTAACCGTCACCATAAGGCCTGGGCCTCAAAGCGCTGTATTGACCGTTCAAGATAGCGGCATTGGCATCGCTAAAGCGGAGTTGCCCCACATTTTTGAGCGCTTTCACCGGGGGGCCGAAGCTGAAGGCCGCACCATCGAAGGCACCGGCATTGGATTGGCGCTCGTGCAGGAACTAGTCAAAATGCATGGTGGTTCCATTACGGTGACGAGTGAGTTGGGGAAGGGAAGTACATTTACAGTTGTTATTCCAGAAGGAACTGAGCATCTACCGAAAGAGAAGGTGAAACAGAAGATTCATGCGGTTGGGCGCACCACCCAATCGGACTCTTTCGTGACGGAAGCAATGCGATGGCTGCCGGATGGTTCTACTGTTTCAGCCGAAAAGACTTCGAATCAGTCATCTCAAGGGTTTTCGCCCTTGACCGACTTAGCGCCTAGCCAGGAAGATCGAGTCCTGCTGGCGGACGACAACTCCGATGTCAGAGAATATGTCTCACGGCTGCTTGGCCGGCATTATAGGGTGGCTACCGTCTCAAACGGGGACGATGCCCTGAAGGCTGCCCTTGCCGACCCACCCGACCTCATTCTGAGCGATGTGATGATGCCCGGCCTTGACGGCTTCCAGCTCCTGGCGGAATTGCGTGCCCGCGCTGCCACTGCCACGATTCCGGTCATTCTGCTATCCGCTCGTGCGGGCGAAGAAAGCCGGGTTGAGGGTCTTGGCGCGGGCGCTGACGATTATTTGATCAAGCCTTTTACCGCACGCGAACTTTTGGCGCGAGTGGGAGCCCACCTCGCCATGAGCCGCCGAAGAAAAGAAGCGGAACAAGCGCTGAGAGAAACGCAGGGGACTCTCCAGAGCTTCTATGACAGTTGCCCTTTTCTGATGGGAGTTACGGAAATTAAAGGGGACGACATTATCCAGATTTACAGCAACGCTGCAGCCGGCGAGTTTTTTGGCACTGCTGAGCGGGAGATCCGAAATCGCACCGCGGAAGAGCTTGGGGTTCCTGCCGAGATTACCGATTTCTGGTTGCAGCGCTACCGGGAGAGCCAAGCCGAGGGTCGTTCCGTTCGATTTGAATGTGAGTATCCGCGACCAGACGGTGACCGCTGGTTGAGCGCCTGCGTGAATTTCTTAGGGTTCGGTTCGACCGGAAGAGCCCGCTTTAGTTTCATTGCGGAAGACATTACCGAGAGAAAAAAGAACGATGAACGTTTGCGGCAGTCTAACATCGAGCTAAGGCGGGCCAACGCCGATTTGGAGCAATTCGCCTATTCCGCCAGTCACGATCTCAAGGAGCCGCTCAGGCAGGTAGCCGTTTACAGCCAATTACTGGAAAAGAAGTTTGCCAACAAACTAGACGGGAAAGCCTCTCAATACCTTGGCTACTGTATTGAGGGTGCCCACCGAATGGAAATGTTGATCAGCGATCTCCTGGCGTACTCGCAAGCAACAAAGACGTCCGACGCCTCAGAATCAGTGAGCATGAATGAGGTAGTCGAGACGGCCAAGAAGAATTTAGCGACATCCATTGAAGAAACGGCTGCGGAAATCCTCACGTCCGATCTACCGGTCGTTCAGGCGAACTCGGTGCCGCTGGTGCATCTGCTTCAAAACCTCATTTCAAATGCGCTGAAATACCGGAGCGAAACAAAGCCTCGTCTGAAGATCTCCGCCGACGAGGAAGGAGACTACTGGCGCTTCTCGATACAGGATAATGGCATTGGAATTCCCAAAGAGTTCCAAAGCCAAATTTTCGGGATATTTAAACGGCTTCACAACCGCTCCGAATATCCAGGCACGGGGATCGGTCTAGCTATATGTCAGAAAGTTGTGGAGCAATATGGAGGGCGTATCTGGGTTGAATCCGAGCCCAGCCGCGGCTCAACGTTCTTCTTCACTCTGCCACGCACCAAGGAATGAGCGCCAAGAGACTGCACGTACTTTTAGTAGAGGACAATCCAGCGGATGCCGATCTCGTCGAAGAGGCGTTCACCGAAGCGAACATCGACTGTAATCTCTTCATCGCGCGAGATGGCGCGGAGGCCATCGCTTTTTTGGAACAGCTAGATGCAGATTTGTTCCGTCTTTGCCCGGACCTGATTTTGCTGGACTTGAACTTGCCCAAGGTGAGTGGCGAAGCCGTTCTGAAGCGGATTCGGTTAAGCCCTAAGTGTAAAGAGGTGAAAGTGCTCATCATCAGTTCGTCGGACGCCCCGGCGGACCGGAAGCGAGCCATGGAATTGGGCGCCAGCGAGTACTTCCACAAATCGTCAAGCTTGGAGCGATTTATGGAGTTTGGTCCTAAGATTCGTGTGCTGCTTGGAGGAAGCAAATAGCGAATCACTGAGCCGGCGAGTCGGGTTTAAATCCCGCTCGTGCGAGACCCATTTGAGCCTCCCTACTTCTCATAAAGGTTCGCCAGACGAAACCCGAACGGAGATTTTCGGCCATGGTCATGGTGATCCCCGTGTCGATCCCAATCACGTCTGTATCGTACCAGCTTTTTAGCGGATTAAAGGCGTTCACGAACCCGTAGCGGCACCAACAACCATCGCCATAGCGATCCTTCATGTTCTTCAAGACGCGAAGAGTAGCCGTCGGGAGAAAGGGTAGCGATCCTCCTGCCGCGCTCGGCACAACAGAGCCGTCAATGGGGCCCATTTCAGGCGGTCCACCCCACGCGACGTACCCATGCGCCGAATCGGAGGCGGTGATCCCCCACAGATCGTCACTGTAATCAGGGAATTGTTTGCCAAGTTCGATGCAAAACCGGCGATGAACCTCGGTGGCAATCCGGGAGTTTTGAAAATAGTTGGCGTAGTTATCGTGCTTAGCACGTAGATCAAACCAAGCCTGGGAGTACTGATGAGTAAACAACGGCGCGTAGGAACCGATATAGCGAAGCCCTTCGTAATCGAAAGTGACTCTCTTCCAGGCGTTCCAGGCCTCTGCCGGCAATGGATGGGAAGACGATCCGATGCCCAAAAGGTACATCATCATTAGCTCGCTATAGTAATCCCAGCGATAGGGCAGAAAGCCCGACCCAGGCGTCCATCCATGTTGCAGCAGGGTGGTGTCTTCCGCCAGCCATGTCCACTCGATGCGGTTGAGGATCGCATCCGCGAGTCTTTTGATCTCCGTGTTTCTGAAGTATTCGCGGCAGGTGAGAACGCCGCAAACCAACATTGCTGTGTCGATAGAAGAGACTTCCGAGTCCCAAATCCGCTCGCCTGTTTTGATATTGGCGAAATGGTAAAAGAAGCCGCGATGATTCGGCATTTTCTCCCAAAGAAACTTTAGTGTTTTGAGCACACGACCGTGGGCCTCCGCAAGCGAAACATAAGCGCGTTCCCGGCCAATGCAGATGGCCGTCAATCCGAAGCCGGTGGACGCAATACTCGCAACGATACTGGTGTCGCTGGAGCGTACATGACACCTATCTTTTACCAGGCCGCTATCGGGGTCAGCCTGTTCCCAGAAGAACTGAAAATTAGCTCGTTCCAATGTCTCAAGAAACGCATCGTCCTCGGGCGGGAGCGCTGGTGGCAGAGTGGCGGCGGCTGGCCAAGCAGTTCGTTCAGCGAGGGACAGGGAGACAATCTCCGCCGTGCGTTGGAAGAGCTTACGGCGCGAAAGCTCGGGATGGCAACGTCTCATAATATAGTGTCGGATGTCGGCAAAACAAAAGCACGTGGTAGGGATCGCAATCGCAGTCGCTGCTGCCTTGGGCTTGGCGATCCTCGCCGCAAGGCTGCTGAAGCTTGGCCCTCTGCCCAACCCTTTAGCCTCTATGACCTTGATGGGCGCTGTTCTCAGGCAAGATGACGATCCCAGAAACCAAACGCCGCTATCAAACGTGGAGATCACAGCGGTGGACGGCCCGCTTACGGTACGCGGAAAATCCGACTCCTCTGGTTTCTTTGAACTGAACATTCGGCCAGCTGTTCCCATTCGCCGCCGAATTACTCTAAAGTTTGAGTATCCCAGCTACAAGCCGATTGAGCTAACGCTGCCACGCTCCGCAAATCGTTTGTACGTCGTCCGGATGGAACCGCTTGGGCGAAGTGTCAAAGGGAAACCAAGCTCTGCGAAAGCTATCGAGAAGATGACTCGCATTAAGGATGTGAGGATTCGCTATCTCTCCCAGGATCAATCAACCGTAAGTGTCGGCAGCCTCGCCAAACAGTTTGAGATACCGAACATAGGGAACGTGCCCTGCGACAAACGGCAACCATGCTCGCCCGACGGAAAATGGAAGGCCGCGGCAAACTTGATTTCTCTGAATGCTCCAGAGGGCAACGAGTTCCAAAATGTGAGTGTGTCGTGCGTCGCCGGGCCGTGCCCATTCACGAAAGTTGAGTCTGATGCTCTTTCTCCTCGAAGCGGCCAAATACGGGTTAAAGCCTTAAATTGGTCGGATACAACTGATTTCGTAGTGGAAGCCGACATCTCGCGAAATGTGCTGACTGACAAAGTCCACCATGCCTACCCCTTCATCGTGGGCCAAACAATGAATTTCTCGCTGCCTGACGGATCGGAGGGACTTAGCATTGAGGCAAACCTCGATGGGCAAGAAATAGTGTTTCCGATGGGGCCAGACCTTATTATGACGTGGGCTACCTGCGGCGTTGAAACTCCCGCTGCCGGCAATAAGCTTTATCGATGCCAGCTCAAACCAGGCTACACGTTCGGGCCGTGAATTGAGGCCTAGTTCTCTGAGCCTGCCCAAGAGGATGGAGGGTCGCTCGAAGGAAACGATTCCTGCGACATTTCATCGATCCTTTGATTCAGTTGGCGGATCGCCGCCCGCTGCTTAAATTGTTCCGCGAGACTCTTGGCTATCCACATCACAACCACAATCGTGACGGAACGGTAGAATACCTTCAGCATAGGAGCAGTCACAACCGGACGCGGTCATTCTCGCCAAGCGCCGAATCGTTGCCGGTAACATAGCTCTTCGCCAACGCTAGAACCATGCCCAAACCGGAGGGCCCATCCCAATATTCGGCTTCGTCACATCGTACGTTAAACAGCGCCAAGTCCGGATCTTCAGGGCCTTCCGGGAACCAAGTTCTGAGAATTGGCTTCCATAGCTGCTTCATCTTATTGCGATCTTCGACAAAGGACGCGAGTCCGGTCAGCGACACAAAATTGTTTTCTTTCAGGTCGCAAAAACTGAGGTTAACCCTTGCGTCCGCCTTTAACTCATCAAATTTGCGCGAGTCCCGTTTGGTGAAGAACCACAAGTCGCCGTCGAACTCCGCCTCTTGAACGCCCATGGGCCGGCTCCTTAATACCCCGTCTCGGCCCGTGGTGGTCAACATGCACGCGTGCATGCTTTTAACCAAATCGTTGACCTTTGCGCGCTTTTGGGATTCCGTCATTAATGTGTACCGTCCACATGTCTAGATACGCTACCGTCTCAGAACGTTTCCGGGCGGGATCTCGCACTGGTTGATCTCCTAGCGAAACCCTTAATACAGCTGACGATCCATCTAACGAGGAGTACTACTGAATGCCCGTTCTGAAAGAGTTATTAATTGAAGAGATGCGAGATCTTCTTCACGCGGAAAATCAACTGGTGGCCGCGCTTCCGAAGATGGCCAAAGCCGCTCACGAGCCGAAACTAAAGACCGCCTTCCAAGAACACCTGGAGGAAACGAAAGGCCACGTCGAACGGCTTAAACAAGCGTTCGAGCTACTGGGCGCTAAAGCCAAGGCGAAGCCCTGCAAAGCCATGCTGGGGCTGGTGGGAGAGGGGAAAGAGACAATTGACGAGGGTAAGGGCAAGGACAACAGCATCGCGGACCTTGCGTTGATTGTGGCCGCTCAGAAAGTAGAGCACTACGAGATGTCCGGCTACGGAAGCCTCCGCACCTTTGCGGAACAGTTAGGCGAGAACAAGATCGCCAAGTTATTAGCGCAGACACTCGCCGAAGAAGAAAAGGCGGACAAAATGCTGACTCAATTGTCGCCCCCACTCCTGAAGCTAACGTCGGAAGACGCCATGGCTGCCTCACAGTAGTGAAAAAAAGCCGCACCGGAAGGGCCGGTGCGGCGGCCAACTCAAGTGTCGATCGGTTAAAATCTATTTGAAGCAGCCGTTGTGTAGCCGGTTTCCGAAGCCACCGCTTCTTCACCTGCCGACGAAATGTCTTCAGCTTCGGTGGTTTTCAGAAGGTTCTTGGCATTCGAAACCTCTTCTGACGTCTCGCAGTGGACTGACAATAATATCCCGCCCTGCTTAACTCTTCCTTCATAGCGCTTCGCTTCGTACTCTGGAATACCCATCCCGACTAGAGCGCCAATCAAACCGCCAACGGCACCGCCGACGCCTAAACCGGCCAGGGCCGCCATGATAGGTCCTGCAGCAATGAATGGGCCTAAGCCTGGAATGGCTAACGCGCCAACACCCGCCAGTAAGCCGAGGGTTCCACCGATCGCACCTCCCGCCGTGACGCCTGTGGCCGTTCCTTCCGGGGCCTTCGTGTGCTTTTCATGGGCGAACTGCTCCGAACTTTGGCTATCAGGCAAAAGCACAGAAATGTCGTCGTATGAGAATCCTGAGGATGCTATATAATCAACCGCCCGCTCGGCCTGATTAACGGACCGATAGATACCGAACACCGCGGTTTTCTTATTTGCCATATTGAAAATTCCTTTCTTATCTGAGAGAGCTGTTACTAGTGATGACTGACCAGAAACCAAAGAACAACGATGACGCCCGGAACTCCCAGAGCCCAAGCCAACAAATAGCGCATCGGCAGTTGTTTCCTTTCTCGCCGGGGTAGGAGCACGTAAAGGACCTTTCAGTAATCTCCTGAATTTGAAAGGGAAAGCGGATTTCGTGGTGGGCATGCCTGCAGATTGTCGGTACTTTTTCTGCACAGTGCAAGACAAAACATCACGACTGAAATATTATGTATACATTAGCCGCTAGAGCCTTTCCGTAACCTTTTCTCTTGGCGCCGCTCTTATTTAAGGAATCGTCCGGATCCAGGGCACAGGTTGCTCACAAAAGAAAAGGGGACTACTACAGGGAATGAGCGTCACGAACGTTGTTAAGGAGGGGTCGCCCTATCCTATGGGAGCCTGTTGGGACGGCAAGGGCACAAACTTTGCCGTCTTCTCGGCACATGCGACCAAGGTGGAGGTGTGCTTTTTTGATCGCACCGGGCAGAAGGAGGTAAAACGTGTCACGTTGCCTGAGTATACAGATCAAATTTGGCATGGCTACTTATCGGAGGTCTCGCCGGGTACGGTTTACGGCTTTCGGGTACACGGCCCGTATGAACCGGAGAATGGGCATCGATTTAATCCCAACAAGCTCCTGCTCGATCCTTACGCGTGCGCGCACGTCGGTTACCTCAAGTGGGATCCCGCTGTGTTTGGCTACAAGATGGAATCCGCCGATGACTTGACATTTGACGAACGCGATAGCGCACCGTTTATGCCTAAATGTACGGTTGTGGACCCTAGCTTTGACTGGACCGGGTCAAGAGCGCGCGGCCTCGCCCGTTGGAACGATACTGTCATCTATGAACTGCATGTGCGAGGTTACACGAAGCTCCACCCAGCCGTTCCGGAGAAGCTGCGCGGAACCTATGCAGGACTCGGCAATAAAGCAGTGGTCGACTACATCAAGAGCTTGGGAGTGACCTCTGTAGAGCTGATGCCGATACACACCTTTATTGAAGATAAGGGGCTGCTGGATAAAGGACTTCACAATTACTGGGGCTATAACAGCATCGGCTTCTTCGCGCCCGATCCCCGTTACGCGTTCGCGCAAGATGATAGCTTAGCCGAGTTTAAGGAGATGGTGGCTCAATTTCACCAAGCCGGCCTGGAAGTTATCCTCGACGTAGTCTACAACCACACTGCGGAAGGAAATGAGTTTGGTCCGACGCTGTCATTCAAAGGAATCGATAATTGCAGCTATTACCGGTTGCTTGCCGACGATAGCCGCCACTATATCAACGACACTGGAACCGGCAATACACTCAATGTCAGTCATCCAAGAGTGCTGCAGATGGTGACTGACAGCCTGCGGTATTGGGTGCAACTCGCCAACATTGACGGCTTCCGCTTCGATTTGGGGACGATCTTAGCGCGCGAGCCGAATGGGTTTGACAATCGCAGCGGATTCTTGAAAGCGTGTTGCCAAGATCCGCTCTTAGGCACGGTGAAACTGATAGCAGAACCTTGGGATTGCGGGCCGGGCGGATATCAAGTGGGTGGCTTTCCGCCTGGATGGGCTGAATGGAACGATAAATTCCGCGATACAGTCCGCGATTTCTGGAGAGGGGAAGCTTCTGCGTCTGAGCTGACCCCGAAGCTCTGTGCCTCAGGCGACATCTTCAACCATGAGGGACGCCGGCCTTGGTCTTCTGTCAACTTTGTAACCGCGCACGACGGGTTTACACTGAACGACGTAGTGAGTTATAACGACAAGCATAATGAGGCCAACGGCGAGAACAATAACGATGGCAATTCGAATAATCGATCGTGGAACTGTGGAGCGGAAGGACCAACGGACGATCCCAAGGTTTACACGTTGCGCGAGCGGCAGATCCGAAATATGCTGGCTACCCTCATGCTCTCGCAGGGGACACCGATGCTGCTGGCCGGAGATGAGTTCGGCCGAACACAAGGTGGCAACAATAACGCCTACTGCCAGGACAACGAGATTAGCTGGCTCAACTGGGACATTAAGGAAAAGGGCCATTGTCTAATAGCCTTTGCTCAGAAGGTGATTGGGTTGCGGCGTAAATATCCGATTCTGCGTCGCGACCGTTACTTAGATGGGGAATATGTCGAAGAACTCAACGTCAAAGACGTGACGTGGATTAACGCCAACGGAAAAGAGATGGAGGACAAACACTGGGGCGATTCGGGCACGCGTTGTTTCGGAATGTTGCTGGACGGCCGCGCTCAACCCAGCGGAATCCGCCAGCCCGGCCGTGAGGCTACTCTGCTCATTGTCATCAATGGTCATTCCGACTTGGTGAACTTTATTCTGCCCGCCTGCATCGGCGGTGAAAACTGGACGGTGCTGGTGGATACGAATCAACCTTGCAAGGGTGGCGGAGCCACTTTAAGTACCGGTCAGGAATATGGAATGACGGCTTATTCACTGGTACTGTTTCAGTTGAACCTGGCGGCCTAAAGGCTCTGTGGAGCCGCCGAGAGGCAATCGCGTTAGATTCATGAAACCTAATGTTTCGCGCATTATTCCTTTAGTTGTTTCGGTATGTGTAGGGGCTTTGTCGCTAGAAGGCGCCGCTGCTTCCAAGGCTGCTAGCGATCCACTGGGCCGAACAAATCCGCGTTCCGCCGTGACGGCGTTTCTGGAGTCATGCCACGAACACAACTATGTCAACGCCGCTCAATATCTGGATTTGCGGGAGCTGCCTGAACGAGCGCGCGCCGAGGAAGGGCCCGAACTTGCCAAAGAGCTTGAGGCTATACTCAACTCCGACAGTCAATTCGATGTTCTTCGACTCAGTCAGGCGCCGCAAGGGAGCCTCACCGACGACGCGAATCCGTCCTTGGAGCATGTCACCAGCATTACGCGACATGGAAGGACCTTCGAGATTGAACTGGAGCGAGTGGCGTTGCAGGCGGGATCGGAGGTTTGGCTCTTTTCTTCCGCTACCGTCTCGCTGATTCCGGCGCTGAAACCGGCCAACACGCAAGCGGCTCTTGAGGCGCGGCTACCGCGCTGGCTAGTATCCGTTACCCTGCTCGACACACCTCTTTGGAAGTGGATCGCGCTTCTGGGGTTGGCGGTGCTAGTGATTTCTCTCTTCCGAGTAACCGCCCACCTGCTGATTTTTGCATTTGGGAAATTTGTCCCTCGCGTGGGGGGATCCAGTCGCTGGATCTGGGTGGAATCGGTGCTGCAACCTTGGCTGGTGTTCCTCTCCGCCCTGATGTTTGGATTGGCCGAGCAATTCATCGATCCGTCCGCGCTGAGCCGCCTCTACATAGGCCGCGCCATCCTGCTGGTTGTGGTTTGCTCGTTCGCCTGGTGTTTCATTAATCTGTTGGACGTTTTTCTGCTACGCATCGATTCGCTGCTCGATCCGCGGCAGCGAGTCGTCTCCCATTCTCTCATCTACCTGGGCCGGAGAGTTTCTAAGTTCGCGATTTTCGTGGTGGCTATCATCATTGTCTTGGACAATTGGGGCTACAACATGACCACCATGATTGCCGGTCTGGGGGTGGGTGGGATCGCGGTAGCGCTCGCGGCACAAAGCACCATTGCCAATGTCTTTGGGGGCGTCTCCGTGATCGGCGACAGACCGGTCATGGTGGGCGATTTCGGGAATTTCGGAGGAGTGATGGGAACGGTGGAGGACATTGGCATGCGCTCTACGCGCGTGCGGACACTCAACCGCACGTTGATGAGCATTCCAAATGCCTCGTTCGCGGGAATGAACCTGGAGAATTATGCCTCGCGCGACAAAATTCTCTTCAATCCGACTTTACAGATCAAGCGCGGAACGCCCAAAGACAAGATCCGGCAGTTGATGAGTGCGCTTGAGGACATGCTGAAGCGCGATAAACGGATAGAAACGGGCGCTGCTCCGATTCGTTTGAGCAGCCTCACCGCCGCCTCGTTTGCCTTGGAGATCTTCGCTTACGCGCTGACCTCCGACATTGACGAATTTTACAAAATCGAGGCTGATCTCTTTCTGGAGATTGACGATGCGATTGCCGCAGCCGGCGTCGAGTTGGTTTGAGCTTCAGAGCCAACCTCGGAAAACAACGAAATAATCCAGCGCTGTGCGGGATCTCATGCAGTAGGAGGTTCGAAAATACGCCATCAACGGATGGCTAGCGACTCGACGGAAACATGCTTATTTTAATCATTCTTTTGGTCCTGCTGCTGGGCGGCGGAGGCGGTTATTACGGATATGGACGCTGGGGCTATGGCGGGGGGGCGGGGATAGGATTGGGGACAATTCTCATCGTTATTCTGATCGTTTATCTATTGGGCGGCCTGCATTATTAAGCTCCCGCTTACCTGTAAGGACCCAAGAGGAGATAGGTAAGCGTGTCTACGCCGTCGCTGTCATCTGAGATATTTACTCTTTAACTGGCCATGTGAAGAAGAACGCTGATCCCTTACCTACTTCGGAGTCGACCCATATATGTCCGCCATACCGCTCAACGATTTTCTTGCAGGTGGCCAGCCCGATACCTGATCCGGAATGATCTTGCCGATGGACCCGCTTGAACAATCCGAAAATCTGGGTACGGTATTCCGCCGGGATACCTTGGCCGTTGTCGGAAACCGTAAAAAGCCATTCGCCCCCATTTTTATGGGCGGCAATGTGGATGTGGGGAGGAGCGTCCCGGCGGTATTTAAGGGCGTTGGAAATAAGGTTTTGGAAGACCTGCTCTAAGTGAATCTCATCTCCGGCAATGGCCGGCAGTGTGTCGCGCGTGATCACAGCTTGATTTGCCGCGATGGAACCGTTCAGGCTCTCAATAGTTGCATTCACCACCTGATCGATCTGGACGACGTGGAACGCATCGCCGTCCGATTCCCCAGCCTTGGAATATTGCAAGAGCGCATCAATGAGTTGATCCATACGGCGGACTGCGGAGATGACAGATCCCAAATAGCTCAGGCACTTTTCGCTATGAGTGCAATCTTTGTCGCGCCGCATCAGTTCGGCATAGGCGCTGATGGTGCGTAGCGGCTCCCGAAGATCGTGGGAGGCAGCGTAGGCAAACTGTTCAAGCTCGGCATTCTTTCGTTCGAGCAACGCGGAATGGCGCGCCAGATCGTCCGCTGCCTTTTTTTTCTGACGCTCGGCTTCGCGCTCTTGACTGATATCGCGAAACACCATGACTGCGCCCGCGATGCTGCCGTCAAGCCGGCGGATGGGAGATGCGCTGTTATCGATTGGAATTCGCCGGCCATTTCGGTGAGTGAGACAGGCTTGGCGGTCGAGCCCTGCTGTCCGGCCTTCGCGTAAGGCCCTGCTAATGGGATTTGCCAGCGTTTCACGAGTCTCCTCGTTATCGATCACGAATATTTGCTCAACCGGCAATCCGACGGCTTGTTCCTGAGTCCACCCCGTCAGCGATTCCGCCGCTCGGTTCATGAAGCTGACTTTCCCCATAGAGTCCGTTGCGATGACACCATCACCGATACTGGCTATGGTGGTGTGAAACCAGTCGCGCGCCTCGGCCGTGCGCGCCTCGCTCTCCCGAAGGTTTTCGATAAGCTCTTGCCGGCGGTGTACCGCGGCTTGGAGGTTGATCCTCGACAGAACGAGCAGGGCAAATATACCCAGGCTGCCCAGAGTGCCGAGAAGTTCGAGCTCTTTGGCGCTGGAACGGGAGGCAGCAGAGTAACGAGCGAGGCGCTTGAAAGCGGCTGCGCGCATCTGGGAGCACAATTGGCGTATTTGGTCCATGGAAATTCTGCCCGAATCGCTGAGAACGATGGCCAACGCCGCCGCCGCGCCTTTTTGCTGGCGAACGTCAATCGTTTGCTGCAGCTCGTCGAGCTTCGTCTTGACCAAAGGCGCCAGGGCGCGGAGACGGCCTGCTTGATCGGGCCGCTGCTTGGCCAGGGCATCAAGAGTGTGCAAAGCAGCCGGCACTTGGATAAGCGCTTGCCGGTAAGGCGCAAGATACCGATCTTGCCCAGTTAATAAGAAACCGCGTTGTCCGGTTTCGGCATCTTTCAAAAGGGCCAGCAACTGGTCTGTCCCATCAATCACTCGCTGGGTAAGTTCAAGGTCGGCGCTGCTGACGTAAAATGCAAACCATGAACGGTACGAAAAAACCGCGATTAAGAGGACCAGAAAAAGGGCGAACAGGAGGGACAAGAACTCTGGCGCCAGAAAAAAGCTGGAGTGCTTTGTCTTATGCGGTGGCATAACCCCATTAGGCAACTCAGTTTGAGGCAGAACTCCGGTGCGACGCCGGTTTCACGCCATCGTAATGGAACTCAACAAATCAGTTCCAGTACTACTAATGATATTCACCGGCAAACGGCAAGGTTAACTAGAGATTACGCTAGTTGTGAGCGGCGGGGGCGTGGCCGAATGTCCGCTAGAAGATCCCCTCTTTGGATAGCGCCGAGCCCCCTGGTTCGTCGGAATCGGACTGGGTGAGGAGATGGACGTGAAATTTACGATACGAAGCCAAATTTGGGTTAGCGAGCCGCTTTGAAAAAACGAACCCAGATAGCAGGGGCGTGCTCTTTCGGACGGATTTCGCCAGCGGTTTCGAGATGAAACACGCCATTTACGATACGAACCCAAATCTGGTCGACGACCGATATGAAAAAACGAACCCAAAGCGGCGGAGAGAGTGATTTTTGCGATACGAACCCAAATTTGGGTTAGCGAGCCGCTTTGAAAAAACGAACCCAGATAGTAGGGGCGTGCTCTTTCGGACGGATTTCGCCAGCGGTTTCGAGATGAAACACGCCATTTACGATACGAACCCAAATCTGGTCGACGACCGATATGAAAAAACGAACCCAAAGCGGCGGAGAGAGTGATTTTTGCGATACGAACCCAAATTTGGGTTAGCGAGCCGCTTTGAAAAAACGAACCCAGATAGCAGGGGCGTGCTCTTTCGGACGGATTTCGCCAGCGGTTTCGAGATGAAACACGCCATTTACGATACGAACCCAAATCTGGTCGACGACCGATATGAAAAAACGAACCCAAAGCGGCGGAGAGAGTGATTTTTGCGATACGAACCCAAATTTGGGTTAGCGAGCCGCTTTGAAAAAACGAACCCAGATAGCAGGGGCGTGCTCTTTCGGACGGATTTCGCCAGCGGTTTCCAGATCAAACACACAATTTACGATACGAACCCAAATCCGGTCACCCGGCAAGCCTGAAAAAACGAAGCCGAAATGGCGGCGGAAGTCATGTTTGCGATACGAACCCAAATTTGGGTTCGCGAGCCGCTTTGAAAAAACGAACCCAACGGGGGTTGTGGCCGCGGGTGAGAACAACCCTGAGTTAGGTCCATTTGTGGTGATTGCGTTCTGGATGCCTATCAATATTCAGTTGTGAAAGATCGAAGCCGGAAGATTCCCGGCATGGCGGAAGAAGACACGATCCAGATCTACCTGGAAAGCGCCGGACGACAACCGCCTCAAGCCGGTTTGAATTTAGCGCGCGGCGAGGTTCGTCTGGCTAAGGACGAGCAGGGGTAAAAGAAGAAAGACTATTTCGTGTCAGCGAGTTAGTGTCCTAAAAATAAATTGCCGGAGGTTGTGACCGTGCCCAAGCGCCAAGAGGAACACGCGAAAGGCGGTCACGGTGCTGCTGGCGGACGCAAATCGAAATCAGAAGGGAGGCCGCTTTCCAGCGCGAGCCCCAGTGGATCGCGTAGACTCCCGACGATGCGCCGTTATCCAAAAGGTTAGCGATCATCCTAAAAATTCTGAAGATAATACGCTAAGCCGTTGAGAAACGGTTCAGTAGAGACTGGTCCTGGAGGTGCTTCATCGGTGGTTGAGGAGGCACTCCTATGAAACAGACTATCTTCACCGCTGCCTTAGCACTGCTGCTGGTGGCAGGCGCCGCGAAAAGCCCTGCCCAGACTCGCTATGAACCGCCGGACCCTTGCATCACCGCCACAATGGAGCCACCTGATCCTTGCGTGCTGGCGCACTTTGTATTTTCGCTATTGCTTTCATTCTAGTTTCGCGGTGCACGTTTCTGCCGCGATTGTTAAGGGACGGTCGGGCGAAAGGACCGACGAGACGGCAGCGGTGGTTTACGTAAGCGATGCCATTTCTTCGCCAGCCAGCGATTCCAATACATGATCAGCCCGGTGACGGCCAGGGCGGGCAATGCCAGGCCCAGAGCCGACCACAGACATTTGATTGCCAGGCCCCAATGGGTTCCGAAGTGCAGAGGGATTTGCAACCAGATGAACCAGTCACCGGCGCTTTTATTAATGCCGTATTGCCAGAGCGATAGGTACTGCCCATTGTAAGGATTGAAGTAAAGAGTGTCTTCGTAATCGCGGCCGACGCCCGGCGAACGGGCCATCAGCATCTCCAGCGGACTTCTGCGGCTGGCGGGGAAAACGATGCCTTTCCATTGTGTCCCCGGATCAACCGAATAACTCTTCATGAGAATGGATTGAAAGTCGAGTCTGGCGGGTTCGGTATCAGGATCAATGGTGATGACGGGCGGCCGCGCATTCACAATAGGCGAGAGCCGGTCAACGATGGCCAGAGTCTTCGCCGGCCAGGCGAAATAGATTCCGCTGCCCGCCCAAAGGACGACAAAAAGAAAGCTCCAGAAACCTACCGCGCTATGCAGGTCGAAATTAATCCTCTTCCATCTCCTGCGGAAATCGACGGTCAAAGCACGACGCCAATTTGGCAAGCCGGGCCACCAGTTCAGTAATCCGGTTACTGCCAACAGCAACAGAAGACCCGCGGCGGTCCCGTTGACGACGCGGCCGGTTCGCCTGGCCAGGAGATTTTCGTGCAAGTCATAGACCCAATCCAATCTAGAGGCTTGGCGAGTCACTTCTCCCATTACCTCGCCCGTTTGAGGATGGCAGACAACCGTAATGCGTTGGCGAGTCTGTAAGACGGCCGTGAATAGCGGCTCGGCAGAGGTGGGAGCCATAACCGAGACGATATGAGTATGCGGGTAGCGCAACGCGAGATTGCTAATCACTGTGGCAATACCGGCGACTGACTCTTGCGAGTTTAATTTAGGCCAAGGGTGCGGATTTTCGAGCCGCGTTAACTCGGCGCCAAAGACCAAAATCGAACCCGTGACACCGATGACAATGACGTAGAGGGCGAGCACTACGCCGATCCACAAATGAACTTGGAAATTCAGTTGCCGAAGCCAAAGCTGCTGAGGACGATGCAGCCATTGGCTGAGGAAGCCCATTCCATTCAATGTTTGGAAAACGATTGCAGAAGGTGGGTGGCTTGCCCCCCTTGACGCGAGTCCGATTCGCTAGTGAGTGTCTTGCCATCCGCGGAGACGGTCAAGAACCCGAAACTTTCCCGCCCACTTCCGCCTTTCAGCACAAATTTGTATTGGGAGGGTTTGGCACGGGTGACTTGGACCGTCCCCACCTTCACCTGTTGCGCATTCTTCACATCGGCTTCCGTGCCATCGAGCTTAGCCGTGTAACTCATGCTCACGAAATCGATGTGATTTACAGGAACGGCAAAGGCGAAGAGAAACTTATCGCCATCGGCGGAAATACGCAGCGTCATGGGTTCGATGTCTTTAGTTTGGCCATTCAACTCTTGATGATCCAGCCGCCAAATTCCTACCAGAGGTTCAGCGGCCATGCCGCTGGAGGCGAGCGCCAGCGAGAGAAACGCAAAGGAAGCAGCTGCGCGCCAAACAGATTGGAACTCCCGCCGAGTCAGAACTGATCGAGTCATGCGGCTTAGAACGTGATGCGGCCAGTCAACTGCATGGCACGCGGTCCCGCACCCTCCGCACTTTGCATTGCGGTCACCTGACCGAAGCCGTTGGGAGTGTTGACGTTGAGATTGCCGGGAGCCTGATAGTTCGGATGGTTCAGAACGTTGGCCACCTGCGCGCCGAATTCTAAACGGGCCGACTCCGAGATGGCGATGCGTTTCAACAGCGATAATGAAACAGCAGCCGTCCCTGGTCCTACGACGCTGCCTTGCTGAGAATCGCCAAAGCGGCCAATGTCATTGCCGGGATCCGCGAAAGCGTTGGGATTGACCCACTGATACAAGCTCTGCCCCGCATAGCGATTCACACCTGGCACCGTATCGGCGCGGCCGCCGGTGCTGAAGATCAAGGCGTTATAGCCCGTACCGGAAGGATCGCTTGAGGTGAGCACAGTCATGAAGGGGCCGGTCTGCCAAAGAGCGACGCCGCTCAAATTCCAACCGCCGACGACTCGGCTAACCACGGCGTTCGTGTTGCTCAGAAATGGTTTACCCTTCCCGAACGGCAGTTCGTATAAGAACGTCAACAAGAAACGCTGCCGGCGACTGAAGGGGACATTGCCGTAATCAAGGCCCGGATTGTACGGATCACTCAAATTTCCGCCGAATTCGTTGGCCGCACCAAAGCTCGCAGTGCTGCCGGAAAGAGCGCCATACGTATTGGTTAGATTTCGGGTATATGTGTAGCTGCCCTCAAATTGAAATCCGTTGGCGCGCTTTTGAACGGATAGCGTGCCCGCGTTGTAATTGCTGTAGCCGAGGTTGGTCTGGTAATCAATGAAGGACAGAGCAGGAAAAGGAACATCCCCCGCTAATGCTGCATAACCCTGGGTATTGGTATGGAGTTGATTCAAATTGATCAGGGTTCCCAGCTTGGAGCCGTGATTTCCGTCATAAGAAGCACGCAAGCCAATGCCCTTGCCCAAGTCCCGTTCCAGAGTCAGATTCCATTCGTCAACTTTGGGATCCTTGTAGTGAATGTTGGAAGCCAAGTCAAAGAAATACGTACCTGGTTGCGCAATATTAGACGGAAATGAGTACGGAGCTTTATAGATAGGGGTGACGCCGTCGGCGCCCGGTGTGTTCACAAAAGTAGCGACGTCACTCGCTTCTACCGACCAGCCGTCCACCACCTGAGACGTCAGCAGTGTCTCGATGAACCGCCCATAGCCACCTCTGAGCACGGTTTTGTTTCCTCCGCCCACTCGGTAAGCGAAGCCAATTCGCGGTGCGAAATCGGTCTTTTGCGAATAGCGCAAGCTGGAAGGAACGCCGGCTTGGGAAGCAGTCAAAATCGGCGTTGGGTAGACTGTTTGCGCGAAACCGGGATTCACTAAGGGCAGTGTCTCAGGCCCTGGAATGATGACCGCTCCATTCACAGTCTGGCCATTCACAGTGCTCGTATAATTGGGGTCGAAATTCGCAAGATTATTATTGTGATCGCGGAACATGGGGTGGTATTCCCAGCGAAGACCGTAATTGATTGTCAGTGACTGAGAGAGCTTGAAGTCATCCTGCGCAAAAAACGCATAGTGCTTGGCGTAGGAGTCGGTCGTTGGATTCAACACCGTCGCGATAGTCGTGTTGTCCGGATATCCCAGCAAGAATCCGGCTAAAGGAGTGGCGGCGCCGCCTCCGAGCAAGCCACTGGTTTGAGAGCCGTTGAATGTGTAATCGCCTAAACGATAATCCGCGAAGACGGCAGTAAACAGGCTGCTGAGGTAACGAAAGTCACCGCCGAATTTCATGGTGTGCTTGCCCTTTGTCCAGGTGAGGTTATCCAGGAACTGAGTCGTAGCCTGGCGCGGGTTCGTATCGACATCGCCGCTGTGCAGTCCTAAGAAACCGTTGAGGTTCACCGTCGGGATGTCCTCCGTGGTCGGGATGGAGGGGAGGTTCTGCAAACCCAAAGAGTTAACAACATCTTGAGTGTTCGCCGCAAAACTCGGATTCTGGTGAATGCGGCTAAATCCGCCGCGCGCTTCATTCACCAGCGAAGGGCTAATCACCCAGTTATAAGCCACCGCTAACGCGCTATCTATTTCCGGAACGTTGAACGTTCCTACATAGGGTGAACTAATATTGCCGCTGGAATCTGTAGGCGGGTTTACAACTCTTCGGTTCTTATAGGTGTACCTGGCATAAAGAAGGTGCTTTGGAGTGATCGATTCATCTACCCGAACATCGCCTTGCGCGCTGTTGATAGGGTCGGCGAAAGTCGCCAAATAGTTATTCGCTACCAAATCGGGTGCGCCGTAATTCGGGAGTGGGTAATATTTATTCAGAACGGCCTGGGTGAACGGATTGAGCTGTGATGTAGGGATTTGATTGTTAGGATAGCCGGTCACCTGATTGGCGGTGCCGCCGTTTTCCGGCAACAGGTAAGCCGACAAATCGCCGTTGCGCATGGCGGCCGTGGGAACAGACAACAATTGAGTCGACTGTTTGGGGAGTCGCAAATACTCCAGGCTGCCGAAGAAAAAGGTCTTGTTCCGGCCGTTATAAAGCTTCGGAAGAATAACCGGACCGCCTAAATACGCGCCGAAATTATTCATCTTGATTAATGTCGTTTGGTGGCTGAATGTATCGCTGGCGTCGAAGGCGGTGTTCTGGACATTTTCGAAAGCGCCTCCATGGAAATTGTTGGTGCCCGACTTGGAAATAGTCGCAATATCGGCCACTCCGCCATATTCGGCTGGATTCAGCGTCTCACTGATGCGGATTTCTTCAATGGCGTTGAAGGAGGGGAACATCTCGGCCAGCGCGCCGATGCTTCCCGGCCCAACAGAGCTGATGCCGTCGATGCTGACGGAAATTTGTCCGGGCGTGGTGCCCGCAACAGAGATGTTGCCGCTGGTGTCGGTCTGCACGCCGGGTTGAGCCGATAGAGTGGAAAACGCACTGGTAGAGCCACTCGCCCGGGTGGTGATTGCCACGGGCAAATCAACCAGTTCCCGGCTGCCTTTCGATTCGGCGACATTGGAGACTTCGGTCTGCACGACGGCAACATTGGCGGCTTCCACGTTTACCGTGGTGGCTTGCGTGGCCACTTGCAGACTGACATCCAGCCGCCGCGTTTCACGAGAGCTTAATTCAAACTGGTCAAATTCGGATTTCTGAAATCCAGGTTTTTCAATCGTCAGTTTGTATTTGCCCACGTCCACGTTGACGAACTGATAGCCCCCGTCGTTGTTGGACACGGTGGAACGGACTTCATTCGTTCCGGTATTGAGGAGAGCGAGTTTAGCTGAGGGAACGAGAGCGCCTGAGGCGTCTTTGACCGTACCCAGTACGGTGCCAAATGTCGATTGGCCATAGAGCGAGACAGTGAAAGCCGCGGCGCACAACGCGGAGAGGAGCAAGCGTGAGGCGCTCCGCGTCAACCCTTGATCGCTGGCTGTCTGAAACTTTGTTGGTCTTGGAGAGGACAAAAACATACCCGACCTTCCTTTAAATGAAAAAGAGTTCTTGTAAAGTTCCGGTAACCAACGTGGGTTGCTGATCAGTGTAAAATGATTGTCACGCGCGAGTCAAGGCGGCTAAGTCCCGTTCTGGCAGCAATCTACAGTACTCAACCGAGCGAAGTTGTTGAAAGGATGAGCCACCTATTGCCTCATCAATTGCGCTGATTAAGGCTATAAACAAAGACGCACTTAAAAGCGGCCCCGGCTAGCCGCGACTCCAACCTTGTTTAGCGCGCCGCCATCTTGGCGCGCATTTCTTGCATTCGCTCGCGCGCGTCGCTGGTGCGTTTGCGGCCGTTGGGCGTGGCATCAATGAGCGTTTCCAAGCTGGTCAGATATTGCGGTCCCCATTGGGCGCGCAGCGCTTCCAAAAAGGGCTCAAGCTTAGAAAAAACGCCGATGTGTTCGCCGTTCGTTTCATTGAACAGTTCGAGGCTGATGGCGCCATGGTTCACCAGGGCGGCCGCCATGTCCCAATAGCTAATGACCATGCGCAGGAACGCACCGTCGGGACCAAACATGGCGTCATTATAATCGGACAGGGATTGGGGCTGGAATCGAGCGAAGTACCAATCGCGCGCCTTGCGCATGGTTTCCTCACGGCGGAGTTCATAAAGCTTCAACACGAGTCCGGCTTCTTCTTGTTTCGACATGGACATACTAAGTATATGGTATTTAAGGAATTTTTTCTTGCGCCCTCAAAAATTTCGAGTACACTAGATGCTGACTCTAAAAGGAGTACATAAATGAAAAAACTCGTTCTCGCTTCCCTGCTGGCAGTGACGCTTGGTTCGTTCGCTGCAATGGCTGAGGAATTAAGCGGTTACATTTCGGATTCGCACTGCGGGGCAAAGCATCATGAGGTAAGCGATGCCAATACCAAGTGCGTCACCGGTTGCCTGAAAAACGGCGAACCAGTACTAGTGGTTGGCGACAAAGTGATGAAGTTTGACGCCGATTCGGCCGCCAAGGCTAAGGCATTCGGCGGGGAAGATGTGAAGATCACAGGCTCTGTCGATGGCGACGTCGTGAAAATCGCGTCGATCGAAAAGAAGTAAAGTTTAATGTTCGAATTCGAGGTCCAGCTTCCCGGCTGGGCCTCGATATAAAACCGCCATATCCTTCAACTTGTGCTTGCCGCTCAGGCGAAAGTACAGCAACCCCTCGACCGGCTCAGTTGTATCCTTGTCTGGAAATTGTTTTGCCTTCAAGGCCGCAAGAAGTTTGGGATCGCCGGGCTTTTTGTCGTCCACTTTGGTGCCGAGCGCAACAACCTTGGGATTGCCGGGTGACGAGCTACCGCCGCCCATCATGATGCCGCCTAAGCCGCCCGTGGTGGTCGTTTTTTTGCTCTTCGCTTGATTTTGATCGGCAGTGTTGGTCACAATGAGCGCTCCCTGGCCAGCGATCTCCGCCGGTGTGAATGGCTTATTGCGTTCGCCGTCGTTGTGGGCGAGGAGAATGAAATCGTCCGCCGCCACCTGCACAGACTTGTCCGTTTTGGGAACGACGCGAACCTGCAGAATGGCGATATCCGGACCAGGGTCCATGCCGAGCTTTTGCGTAGCCTCTTCGCGCGTGAGAAAGAGTGTGGCAATAAGATCGACTTGCTCATTGCCCGCGCTGGTTTCAGGTGAAATTACTTTTTTTGCGCAGAAAGCGGGCAGGCAGGTCAGCAGTAAAGTTGAAGCGATAGTTGAAGCGATAAAGGTACGGGTGCACATAGCGACATCCACGATTTATACTTTGAAGCTAACACGCCAATTTTGTACCAAGGCCAAGGAATGCGCACAGCCGTGGCCTTCGTGGGGCGGACCTCCCGGTCAGCCTTCGGCCCACCAATGAAATGAAGAACGCATGGTTCTTCGTGGGAGCGGATGCGATGATAGCGGATGGTGGATGCAAGACAGATCTTTGCGCAAACATCGCAGGTGAAAGTAAAATCGGCCACGCCTGAGTGGACGCAGATCCTTTTGCAACCGACCATTGACGCCCGCAACATGGTGATGGGGTTCTTACGTTGCGCGATTGCCGACCTTGCCGGCGAATTAGGAGAGCAGTTGGCGCTGGCCGCCGACGAGCTGTTGCGCAATGCGATTGAGCATGGCTGCCGCGATTGTTCACAGTGTTCCGTGGAATTCACCTATATCCGGACGCCGCGCATGATTCAGTTTCAGATCAAAGATCTTGGGCCGGGGTTTGCCATGGATACGGTAGAGCACGCGGCCATCAATAACCCGCCGGAGGAGCCGCTCAGGCATGCCCACTACCGCACCGAAAAAGGCATGCGGCCCGGCGGCTTCGGCATCATGCTGGTGAAACAAATTGCCGACGAATTGATTTATAACGAAGCCGGCAACGAAGTGATGTTAGTGAAGTACCTGGGTCGGGAGACGGCCTGACGCGCTATTCGTAGCGAGAGCTACCTTAGGATCCACCAAGCTGGCGCGATAGGCGGGGATAACTCCGGCCAGCCCGGCAAATAAGAGCACGATGGCAATGGCGGCAGAGAAAACGTCAGGGCTTTGGTCGTCAACTCCGTAGAGTTGGGAACTCATAAGACGGGCCAAGGCGAAGGCTGCAGGAACCCCCATCACAACGCCAATAGCGGCTAGCGTTAAGACTTCCTTCATGACCAGGCGCAAGACTTGCGCCGGCAGCGCGCCCAACGCCAGACGGATGCCCAGTTCAGGCGTGCGCCGGGTTACGGAATACGCGACCACACCATAGAGGCCAACGGCTGCCAAAACCGCAGCTATAACGCCGAACAGAACAGCCAGCAGCGTGCTGAACCGTTCGGTGTAAACGGAATCATTCACGCGTTCGCTCATGGTTTTCAAATTGAATGCCGGAACATTGGGCGCGAGAGCGTGAACAATGGAACGGATAGCGCGCTCGAGCGTTGCAGGAGGCATTAGGCAGGACTTTGCGGCTCGCGCAGACTCATGGTATTGGTGTCTTTGACGACACCGACGATTTGGATTCCCTAGCAAATTCCAGTCCTTTCTGCGCTCTCTTCGCCTCTGCCAAAACGTCGCACGGCAATCGAGACACCCTCAGCTCAACGTTTCTGGAACTTGTAAAACAGTTCGACGCTGACGTTCCCGTTGTAGTCGCGCAAAGCCACGGCAGAAGCTTTCGAATTAATATCGAATTGCACTCTTACAATCTCGTCGTTGGTTTGAGTGACATCGGTGATGTAAGTGAAAGTGAGATTGTTCGCGATCTTCTGCTGCAGCGTCACTCTTGCCGAGGGTTGGCCGTTGCTGCCCGCTATGGAGGGATCTATTTTGAATTCCGATAGCCCGAACACGCGCTGCACTCGACTCGCAACGGGGTTGGCAATGGCTTGCCCTAAAACCGCCGATTCACCCATTTGGCTTGCTGATTGTACCGGCGCGGGCGGCTGTTGCGAAGCGATGGTGGCGTCAAAGGGGGTGGTGTTGGTAGCCAGTAACTGAACAATCTGATCGAACGTTAGGGGCGGATCGGAGCGGTAGCTCAGTTTCATGTCACTCACCGGTCCGGTCACGCCTAGAACTACATCCACTCCTTGTGCGACAGTCTCGAGCGACAGATCGAGAATGGGCCGAATGGCCGTGGCATCGTAGAAACTAATCGAACCCGTCCGCACATCGTAGGTATTGCCAAAGAAAGCTAGCTGGCCGTCCGTAAAAGTGATTTTTCCCGTGATGCCTGGCTCGGCGGCGGTGCCGCGGAGAATCAGACTGCCGGTCAGGTTAAGTTTTTCCACATAACTCGTCACCACTCGAACATCGGAAGCGGTAATCACATGAACATCCAGCCGCATATTCCCTAGCAGAGACGAAGGCTCCGAGATGGTGGCCGGTGGCGCTGAAGCGCCATAAAGGAGCGAGCCGATATCGCTTGACGAAGAATAGGCCACTCGTTGCACGGTAATCGAGCCGGAAAGAAGCGAGTGCTGGCTGTTGCCGGTCAGGGCAAGGGCGGCGCTGGAAGTAATGCTCGCTTGGTCGTAACGCGTGCGAACTTTGGTGGCACGTAAGTGAACGTTATAGATAACCGTCCGGGGACTGAGACCGACGAATCCGTCCGCTACAACCTTTCCGCCGCCGCTTTCCGCCGTTAGGTTTTGAATCGTCGCGGTTGTGCCGTTCAAGAGGATGATGCCATTGCCGTTTGAGAGGCCATTGGGAATATCCGCGTAGTTGATATTCGCGTTATGAAGTTCAATCTTGCCGTTCAGCAGAGGGTCGGCAAAAGTGCCTCTCACCACAGTGTTGAGGGAGATCGTTCCGGACGAATAGAAGCTCCGGCTCACGTTTTGCAGAACGCCGAGATCGCCCGTCGCATTTACCGAAACCTGCAAGGGGTCGGCGTCGTTCGCAAGATTGACTGTTCCAGACGCGTCGATAGCTGTTTGAGGACCGCGAACGTGCAGACTGTCGATCTTCACCACGGAACGATTGAGGGTCAGGACAATGGGTCCTTGATTCTGGAATTCCGCAGTTCGAGTGGCTGGGCCGCCGGTTGGAGTAGCGTGCGAGTTCGTGCGAAGGTCAAGCTGGCTCACCTCCAGGCGAGCGGACAGGGCTTTGGCATCGAGCAGGGGCCCGTCTATCGACGCTTGGCCTTCCAGAAGCGTGGAGAAAAGCGGCGGAGCGGCTGACTCACTCCCTACGAAGGGCGCAAGGTTCTCATAGCGAACGTTCTTGAAAGTCAAGCGCGCGTTTGTTGGATAGGTGGGGGCGAGTTGCGCTTCGCCCGACGCTTGAATCTGGCTTTCCGCAAGATGGCTATCCAGTTGGAACCTTACCTTGGAGTTGACGGTTTTTGCCGAGAACGTCAAGTATCCGAGACTACGGTTCGCCAAGCTTAAATCCTTTCCGGAGAAGTCAGCATTCACGCTATTAGCCAGGATCTGCGGCGAGTTGTTCCGGTCGGAAATTGTGGCGCTGAGATCCGCAGCCAGCCGCACAGTCCCTTTCATGCCAGGTTCGATTGCCTGTACATGTTCAATCTTTCCGACCTGCAACGCGCTATTCGCCACATGCACTGAGAGCGTTCCCTGGTAGAGATCGGCGCCATGATCATAGCGGCCTGAAAGCTGAAGCGTGCCAGCCGGGGCACTGATATCGACCGAAGGAATGTCCAGTAATCGGTTGTTGTAGTGAACGGTTGCCGAGAGTCGATTGATTTGCTCCTGTTCTAAGATCGCTTTCGTTAAAGTGAGGCTGCCAGAGGCATCCGGTGAGTCAATCGGACCGTTGACTTGCGCGGTGGCCGTGAGAGTGCCCGACACCGGCACACTGTTCTCGTTTGCCAGCTCTAGAGCTTTGCTCACCGATAAGTTGCTAATGGCAGCGCTGGCCGTGGTGTAGTAGCCGGCGGCGAGCGCGGTGCGGCCGTCCACCTTCACATTCGATCCTGCAAAGTTTGAGGCCACCTGGTAAACCACATTGCCGTTCACTGTGTGGGCCGAAGCGTTCAAGCCGCCGGCGTCTTCCCCGCGAATTCGCAACGCCTGCGCCGAAACATCGGCATCCACATTCGAGATTGTGAGCTTCGTTCTCTCAGACTGAGTCGCAATGTCAGCTGTAAGGTTAGCCGTTGCCCGGACCGTGCCGGCTATGCCATTATCGGACTCCTGCAAAGCATTGATGCGCGCAAGCTGTAGAGAGTCATCGCTCAATTGGATCTGAGCGTGACCCGACATCATGCTATCGCGCGGGTGCTGGTAAGACCCGCTCGCCGTTAGAGTTCCGGCCGCCAGGTCGATTTTCAGAGATTCCACGCGCGCGAGCTGGTTTGACAAGCTAACGCGTGCATCAACTCCCTGGAATGTCTGACCATAAGCTTCGCCGTCGGAAGCGTGGACGCTGGCCCGTCCCAACGGATTGCCGTAGGTGCCGGCAACTTGTACGTCGGCATCCACAGATCCTCGCGCGGTGCTATCGTCAGTACCGGCCAGTGCTAATAACTCTCTCATGCGGCCGTTGTTGAGAGTTAGGTTAACCGCTAACGGCGAATAGCCCCGCGGTTGCCAATCAACCAATCCCAGTGAAGCTCCGAAGGTGGCACTGAGTCCAGGACTTGACAATGAACCATTACCCAGTGTTACGACCGATGGTGAAGCAAAAGCGTCGAGGGCAAGCCGATCGAAGTGACTCTTGTTGACTTCAAAGCTCGTTACGACCGCGTTTGCGCTGATCTGTGCACGCGCCAAGGGGCCCGTGACCTTGGCATGCAGGTCAGCTGCACCTCGCCCTTCCAGATTTACTGGTAGGGACTGTAATGGCTTGGAGGACGAGAAGTTGGCGACTGGTAGAAAATCGTTAATATTGCGAGATTTCACCTCCAGATTCAACTCTCTGCCAATGATTCCAGACAGATCGATTCGAGAATGAGGGAGCACAAGGTACGATTGACGGAGATCGGTTAGCCCGCTAGCTCCAGCATAAGCTGCCGATACCTCGCCTTTTACCGGAATATTGCGTCTCCCCGGCGCGATCCGGAGAAGGGCGCGCGCCGCAATGCCTGACGTGCCTTTCGCCTTCAAATCGGCACTGGCGTTCAACGAACCGTCAACGGTGCCGTCATACCCGATGTAGTGGCCCGCAAGAGCGGACGAGAGTGTTTGGATGGAAAAGCCGTGCACCTCGCCTCGCGCCGTCAGTTTCCTCAGTTCCTCTAGGTCAATGCCGGCTGTGACGGTTCCTCCCAGAGCCTGAATCTTTATGTCATCCAAGCTGACAAGGTGAGAGGTAGCGTGAAAAGGCGCGGAAATGGAGATATTCGAAAGATGTGTGGATCCATCGCGCACGGCCAACCCGCGCGAAGCGATGGTGCCGGCCAGTGTGTCTGGACTCGCCGTACCGTGCATCTCTAAATCGCCGCGTATTTCAGGCGACGACACTTTCAATAGATGGCTCAGCTCCCCGAGAGCAATGTTGGCGTTAAAACCGATCCCTTGCCCTTGTCCGGTGGCATCAATCGTTGTTCTGCCTAGACCAACGTGCATGAGCGGCAATGAAATTGTCTTTGTATGCTGATCAAACTGCCCGTCGATATCCGCGTAAAGAACTGACGGTCCGGAGGCGCCGATGGGCAGTCCAAAAGTCCCAGCAAGCTCGCGCGCGGAAATTTGAGCGCTCATTTTTACGGCAATCTGCGGAGAGTTTAGGTTGGCGATCGAAGCATTCAAACGAATCTGCGATGCCGCTGTCGTCAGGCTTGCGTTCGTCGAACTTACCAGATTCTTGCCCAAATATAACGGCAAAGCCAGGTGGACGAGCAGAGGGGGTTGAGTACTGTAAGCGATAGTTAATGGGTCAATTCGGATATAACCCTTGTAGTCTTGTTTCAGCCCGCTGTATTCGAGAAACGCGCGCAGATTCTCGCCCCGCATGTCAAGCGGCTCTGCCTTTCGCTCGGCATATGTAATGAATCCTCTTTCGATGCGGAATTGCCCAACCGCTAGATCGACAACGGTGTTCAGCGTCGATTCCGGGCTTGAGTTTGTCTTAACCTTCGGTTGCGGAATGTTGGTCGAGCCGTCCGCGTTGATCATCAAATTCACTCGCGGCTCTTCGACTCCGAGGTAGGTAAGATCGACCATGTTTTTGAATCCCGAGAAGAGTTTGAGACGCAGTTCAAGAAGGGAGATCTGCGCTAACGGCGCGGCGCTTTTGGGCTCAGTTCCATGCAGAACCAGGTCGCGAATGCGAACAGTCAAATGCCGCGGATCAAGTTGGAAAGATCCGATCTCAACTCTTCCGCCGGTGGAATCCTCCAAGGTGGTAACAATCTTGTTTCGAACCACATTTGAAAACCACTGCGTCTGGATGACGATGAGCGAGCCTATTGCCAAAACCGCAAAAATGCCGAGTAAAGATGCGGCGACGGCCAGAGTAATCCTCTTTTTTCGATCCATCACGCCAAACCCTCCTCGTGGAACACGATCTTGGCGTCTTTGCGCTGTTGATCAAGCCATGCGAAGAAAAGCCGGTTCACTTCTGTTTCTGTCTTTGACTTGTCGGCCGATACTCCTTCGGGCGTAATCACTGCCGGCGCAAAACGCGCGTTGATGAAGCTGAGAACCGTCAACTGCCAGCGGAATTGTTCACGAAGGTCCGCTTCTTCCAAGCCGTATACCTTCAATGCGTGCTGAAAGGCCGCTTGCGAGGGGTAGCGTTGTTTGATAAGCGTATCCAGCTGATCGTCCGCTTGCTTGACGCTTGCCCATGGATAATCGCCCTCGCGAATCTCCTGACGAATGAATGTCTGATCTATCAATCGATTAGCTGCTTTCTTGCGTTCGGCCTGGCTAAGATTGAGTGGCTGGTGATTCAAAAACTCCGTTACGCGAACGTCGCGGTCAATGTCGCTATCTTTGATGATTGATTGACCCACGACAATGGCAATTTGATCGATCAGCACGCCGCTGGGCGCGCTGTAAGCCATCAATATTAATGCCACTGCCATATGCATTAGAACGCCTGCCCAATCGAGAAGAAAAAGTTAAAATGACTCAAGCGCTGGGGCCCGCTGGGACAACCAGTTCCGCATGCGAGCAATTGCTGAATCGTCAAACTGCTGCTGTAGCCGTAGTAGCTTGCCGGATTGAGTGCGTAAGAGAAATCAACGCGAATGGGCCCAAGCGGCGTCTTGTAGCGTATTCCGGCTCCCGGAGCCTGCACGGCGTAATTGAAATTGGAATCGCCATTCTGTTTGTACGCCAATGAGATATCCCCCAGATTGCGGTATATGTTGCCCATATCGTGAAATACGACTCCGCCAATGTTGGGTCCCAACAGCGGGAAACGAAATTCAAAAGTGTTGAAGAAGAGACCGTTTCCGCCAATGGGGAAGCCGGTGGCGTTCGTTGCCGGCGGACCTGTTTCCGTGGGTGTACCTAAGTCGCGCGGTCCGGCTTGATTATCGCCAAAGCCGCGCATAGACGTGCCGCCTCCTCCAAAGAAACGTTCCGGCAGCGGAATGGCATCAAAGCTGCTCACGCCGGCGGCAGTGCTAAACGGTAGGATCGCGCCAAATTGAGTCTGTCGCGCGAACACAAACTTTCGTCCTATCGGAGTATAGGTAGCGTTCCGGGCCAACACGCGAACAAAACTGCGTTGCGACCCGAAAAAGTTTCCTGCTAATCCAGTGTCAATCGTATTGTAGAATCCATGATGCGCGTCGGAAGGGTTGTCTCGATGGTCTTGGATGTAGCTCAGTGACAGAATGCCAATCCGCGTGGGCTGCAACAACTGGGGCACCAGTAGGGCGGGTATATAGAGGTTTCCAACACTGACTCGCCGATAGGCGAACCGGGCGACCAAAGTGGATGCGCGGTTCAGTTTCTGCGACACCTGCGCCGAGGCCTCCTCACGGCGTGCCGAAAAGGTCTGAACGTCTTGCGTTGTGTCATACAGCGCAGATAGCGTAAGAACACGGTTTGGCGTATTAAGAAACCGCGGAACTATATAACTGAGCGATTCACGTTGTTCTAGGGTCGAATACTTGGTCTGTAGCGAAAGCGTCTGAGCCCGCCCGAGGAAATTGAGGCGGTTAATGTCAAAAGAAACAATGGGCGAGATTCCTTTGGCGCCGCCCGACTCTGCCAGCGAGTTTGTGGTTTGACCGAATTGGCCAACCTCCAGACCCACACCAACGTTAAACGTGTAGCGGTTCGCTTCGTCAAAGTCGAACAGAACATATCGATAATCCTCGCGGCCGGCGGAATCTTGCACGGCGGTATTGACGCTCGCGAACGCCCCCACATCCGAGAGTTTTCGGGAAAGGTCGGCGATCTTCGCGGTGGATATAGGCTCACCTGGCTTGATCTTGTCCAACTCTTTCTCTACGATTTGTGGATGAGTGACATCCAAACCCGAAAACAATACTTTACGGACAAATTGCTGGCTTCCCTCGTTGATGTCGTATCGCAAGCTCGCCGAATGCGCTTCCGGATCGAGCGTTGTCTGGTATCGAAACGAAGCGGACAGGTAGCCATGCGAAAGATAGTATTGAAGAATCCGGTTGCGGTCGGTAGCGATGTTCACATCTGCGAATGGTTGGCCCGGAACTGAGGCGAGATCCTCCTTTATGGAAGAGATATCAAGATGTGTAGCACCGGTCACCTCAAGCCCGGAAACAGTCCATTGTGGGCCCTCAGTGATATGGAAAGCAACGGCCAGATCGTTAGGTTTGCCCTTAAAGCCAACAGCCACAGACGAGGAGACCTTTACACTGTGAAAGCCGTTGGACTTGAAAAGATCCGACAGCGTTTCTTCGTCCTTGCTCCGGAAGCTCTCACTGTAGCGCCCGTAACGGAGAAGCAGGGAGTTTTTGCGAAGGAACAGTCTGCCGCGCAGAAAATCTTCAGGAAAATAATCGTTGCCCTCAATGGTCACGTCGACTAATCGGCGTCTCGGCCCGGCGGCAATGTAGTAGTTGATGGCTTCTCGATCGTCCTTCACAGGCTCGGATTTGAAAACCACATCGACGTCCGGATAGCCGCGCGATTGAAAATAGTCGCGCAGATTGCGGGCGCCTTCCGCCAGCAGATCGTTGTCGACGGCACTCTCCTCAAATACCGGAACATATTTTTTCAAAGTTCTTTTCGATACCTTAGCTTCTAAAGCTCGGATTGTGACAACGGGACCGGCATCAATAGAGATTTGCGGTTGCGCGCGATTCGTGGTCTGCTGATAATCGATGCCTGTCAGATCTACCGATGCGGTGAGCCGCTCCTTCTTGGCGTAACGTTTTTGTATGCCGTCTATGCCTTTGTCGGTCTGGGCTTTGGTGACTTGCCGCCACCAGTGGATCACAGGTATCCGCCAGCCCGTGGCCGCGATAATGGTGGCGTTTGGCAACCGGGTATCTCCGCTGATCGCCGGGGAAATGTACCGTGCCCGCTTGCCGGATTTAATGGTAAAGCCGATGATGACCTGATGCGTGTGTGGGTCTGCCACGGTTGTAGCGGCAACCGTTGCGTTGAAGAGTCCATTTTGCTTGAGTTCCTCCTCAATTCTTTTGCGCGCTATTTCTACCGTTTCGGGCTCAAAGCGCGCTCCCAGGTCGAGCTGCGTCTCCGCCAGAAGGGCCGAGCGGCTCGGCGGATCTTTGATCTTGCCCATTGCCATCACATGTCCGATAAAGAGTTGCGGCTTCGTGATAAAACGCACTACCACCCCCTGATTCTCGGGTTCGGCATAGGCTTTGATGTCTAGATAAAGCCCAGTTGCGTAGAGGCGATCAAGGGTGGCCGCCACTTCTCGAGAATCCAGCGGTCTACCCACTTCAACCATTTGGGCATTCTTGAGATCGCGCGGATCAATGGGCTGTTCTGCGGGCTCATATTGGATGCCCACGACCTTCAGGCCTAAGACGCGTGTCGTTTGTTGAGCGTGCAACCTCGGAATCGGAAACGCGAACTCAATCAGCAGCGCCAGTAAGCCAAGCCAGCAATCATTCCGCAACATGCCCGGTATCACATAGATGCTTGTTAGGAAGGGCGGTTACATCTATCACATGTGTTACGTTCCACCGCGAAATCGTCTATACAGCAGTCGGACAGAATGCATGGTTGTACGCTGGCGTGAAGAGTTGACCGTTGTTCGAACGGCGGCGGTCCAATGGAACGATCACAATGCCCCACGCCTGGGAGCTTCGCTCGCTTTTTACACGCTGCTCTCATTGGCGCCGCTGGTGATTCTGATGGTTCCGATTTGCGGCTTTGTCTTTACCCAGGCTAAAGCCGAGCAAGAGCTGATATTCCAGGCACAGGAACTGGCTGGGCCCTCCGGGGCCGCGACCCTCAAAGCGCTCATCGCAAACTCTCACGAACCAAAAGGCGGCTTGCTGGCAGGCTTGGAAGCGGTGATCGCTCTCGCCTTCGGTGCTTCCGGTGTCTTTGTCGAGTTGCGCGATTCCCTCAACACCATTTGGGATGCGCCACCTCCCAAGGCCGATCTCAAGAGCATCATTTGGCGGAGAGCCAGCTCATTCGGCATGGTTCTGGCCTTAGGCTTTGTGCTTTTGGTTTCATTGTTGCTCAGCACCGTTCTAGCTTTGATCGAGAAGCTGTTTACCAATGTGCTGCCCGTTGACGCTGCGATCTTCGGCGAAGTCCTTAACATTGTTGTTTCGTTCTTGGCGATCGCGGTCCTTTGTGGTCTCATCTTCAAATTCATTCCCGATGTTTCCATCGAATGGAGGAATGTGGCAATCGGCGCAACTGTGACGGCTCTGTTGTTTACGCTGGGTCGCACGGTATTGGGTTTCTACTTGATGAAGACCGGGCTAGGTTCGCCCTATGGCGCGGCAGGTTCCATAGTCGCACTCATAGTCTGGGTTTACTATTCGGCGCAAATCTTTCTATTTGGCGCGCAGCTCACCCGTGCGTATGCCGATAGAACCGGCTTTGTTCCTGCGGCGCACCCGGTAGTTCTACCGAAAGGGCGCGCCGCCACGTCCCAGCAATAAAATCCCATTCGTCTTGAAAGCGCCGCGGGTTGTTTCGCGTCTATCACCGAGGAAGTTTTTAGAAGATTATGCCTTTCGTAAGTGCGCAAGATGGCACGCAGATTCACTTTACAGATTGGGGAAGTGGACCGGCAATTGTTTTGATCCACGGTTGGCCGTTTAACGGGGATATGTGGGAGAAGCAATCCACGTTTCTCGCAGAACACGGATTACGCGTCATTAATTATGACCGGCGCGGTTTTGGACGGTCGGATCAGCCGTGGCGCGGCTACGACTACGATACTTTAGCCGCCGATCTTAACTCCGTGATGGAGGAACTCGATCTTCGCGAAGCCACGCTTGCGGGTTTCTCTATGGGTGGTGGCGAGGTGGTTCGCTATTTGAGTCGATATGACGCGGACCGTGTAGCAAAAGCGGTGCTCATTTCAGCGGTAACTCCATTCCTTCTGAAAACAGAGGACAACCCTAGTGGCGTGGATGAAGGGGTGTTTAATGAGATTGAGGCGAATCTTCTCAAGGATCGCCCGGCCTTTCTCAAAGAGTTCAGCCAGAAGTTCTTTGGGCGCACTTTGCTGAACCACACCGTATCTGAGGCTGTTTTGGAATGGTGTCAGATGATGGCTCTCAGCGGGTCTTTGCGGGCAACTCTGGAAACGGCGAAAGCGTGGTCCACCACCGACTTTCGCAGCGAAATGAAAAGAATATCCGTACCGGTGCGAATCATTCACGGCACGGGCGATGTGACAGTTCCAATTGACGCATCCGCCCAAAGATCGGCGGAACTTCTTGCCGATGCCTCATTGAGCGAATACGACGGTGAACCCCATGGCTTGTTCTTAACTGCAGCAGACCGGCTCAACGAGGAGTTACTGGACTTTGTGGGTGGATTTACCAACATCAACCTAAATGAAGCACGGGTAAGGGCTGTTAGCCCCGGAGGTTTCGCTCTAGAAGCCCTGCCCTCTTAGCTTTGCAGGAAAAAGGGGAGGATGACATTGCGTCACCCTCCCCCTTTTTAACGCTTACACTTACTATTTATCTGTATGCATTCGCCGTTCTGCCGCGAAGCGCCTCTGCATTGATCTTCTGCGTGGCCAACTGTGTCAACTTCTCATCCGCGGCTTCTTCCTCATCCAAAGTGCTCTGCAGCAAATCGGCCGCTTGGCTCATTCCCAGTTGTTGCGCAAAGGTACGCGCAGTACCATAAGCCGCCATTTCGTAGTGTTCCACACGTTGGCCGGCGGCGATCAATCCAGCATCTCGAACGGCCGGATTACTCCCTTTTGAATCGATGATGTCCGATCCCTCACTCACCAAACCCTTCATCGCCTGGCAGGTCTGACGTTCCGGCTCCACACCGATACTATTGAACACCTGCTCCAAACGAGTGACGTGGTTCCGTGTTTCCTCTAGATGATCACTAAACGCCTTCTTTAGGCTGCTCGAATTGGCAGCATCCGCCATTTTCGGCAAGGCTTCGACAAGCCGTTGCTCGGCATCGTACAGGTCTTTTAACTGCTCCACAAACAGGTCTTCCAACGAGTTAAATTCTGTCCTGGTAAGAAATCCCATGTTTACCTCTTTCAATGGTTCGGCTGCCAGTCAAATAGGCAACCACAGGTAGGACGGATGTGCTCTCTCAACTGTGACCTGTCAACTTTGCGGTGACTCGCTTTGGCGGTAATCTTAAATGGAAAGCCCAGTCAAATTGTTGGCGCAGTTCATGACATGAACATTTTCACTCTAAACAGTGGAAGCAATTCATTGAAATTCGAGATTGTCGCAGCTGAAGCGAGTCACAGCAATGGCGATTCTCAAGTTAGCTTCGGTTCTTCCCTGATCGCCGGCAGTTACGACAATATCGGCAAGCCGAATTCGCTGTTTTCCCTGCTGCAAAACAAGCAAGCGCAACACTCCGAAAGAACGGAAGTCCGCGATCATGGGCATGCAACCGAACTTCTCCTCGACTGGATCGAGCACGCCGGAGCGAATGCTCAGGGTATTAATGATCTAAAAGGCATTGAGAGAGTCGGTCACCGTGTCGTGCACGGCGCAGACCAGTTTGACAGGCCAGTTGAAATTACCGACGACGTCATCCGCCGAATTGAGGAATTAGAAGAACTTGCGCCCCTCCACAACGCCGCAGCCCTGAAAGTCATCCGGGCAGCGCGGGCCAAGGCCGGATTTCACCCTCTGATGGTGGCCGTCTTTGACACCGTCTTTCACCAAACCATTCCTGATCGCGCCGCCCTCTACCCTTTTCCTCCAGAGATCTCCAATCGTCAACGCATCCGGCGTTACGGTTTCCACGGCATCTCTCACCGTTACCTCACCCTCCGCTACGCGCAAATCACCAGGCGTCCGCTGCAGAGCGTCCGTCTAATCACACTGCATTTAGAAGGCGGTTCTTCCGCAGCGGCCATTCAGCATGGGAAATCCATTGATACGTCCATGGGCTTTACTCCGTTGGAAGGGTTAATGATGGGCACGCGCTGCGGCGATATCGATCCGGCTATCGTGCCCTACTTAATGCGTAAGGAGAACATGAACCCGGAGGAAATAGATTCATTCTTGAACAAGAAATGTGGACTCGCCGCCGTCTCCGGTCGCTCAGCCGACACGCGTGAACTGGTCCAGCATCTGGACGATCCTGCCGTCGATCTCGCTCTTGAAATGTTTTCCTACCGGGTTCGCAAATACATCGGCGCTTACTTTGCGGCGCTCGGCGGGGCGGAAGCCATTGTGGTGGGAGGCGGCATCGGCGAGAACACGCCGCTGGTGCGCGAACGTATCTTCCGCGATCTCGCATGGGCCGGAGCTATCTTTGATCCGGAGCGCAATCGAAAAACGGTAGATTTCGAGGGTTTAATCAGCACGCCCGCCTCAGCCGTTCAGATCTGGGTGATTCCGACGCAGGAAAACCTCATGATTGCCAAAGATGTGATCGATTACAACGCCTAATCTAGCAATTTGCTTTGCGGGGCGAATGCAGTCTTGCTGAAACCTAATGGGCTTCTAAGGTAGTTTTTCTGATCTGCTGCCAGTACTCAAGCGCTTGAAGCGAGTGTTTCAATTCTGCTATACCTGGATGGAATCTAGCTGCGCACCCATAAGGGCGTTTCCGCAGTCGCCCAACGGTTTGAGGGTTAGAAAGGACGAGACATTTGGCCGCCGAAAGATCTGCGCCCATTTTTCCCGAGGACTTGGCGGCGGCGCGAGCGAAAATAGCGGAATTGGAGGCCGAGATCGCACGGCTTCGCAAAGCACAAAGCCGCTTGAAGCCGCGCTTGACTCAACCGCCCAGTTCCATCCTTGAGAGCATTACCGACGCTTTTGTTGCCATCGACGAACAGTTTCGTTATGTGTGGGTGAACGCGGAGGCGGAGCGGCTGCTCGGTTTGCCGCGCGATCAACTCCTGGGCCGCTGCATGTGGGAGCTATTTCCAGACAGTTCGGAAAGCGACCTCCGGCAGAATTTGACGGCTGCGCTAGCGAATCAGGCTCCCCTGGAATTCGAGAACCATTCTAAGCTTTCCGGTCGCTGGTTTTTCAATAAGGTTTACCCCACAAAAGAGGGCGGCCTGGCCATCTACACGCGCGAAATCACTCACCGGCGGCGAGCGCAAGCGAACCTTCACCACCAGGCTTTGGTACTCGAACAAGTCCACGATTCAATCGTCACGCTGGATTTGGAAGGGCGCATTACCCGCTGGAATCGTGGCGCCGAAAGAATTTTCGGCTACTCTGCGTTCGAAGCGATCGGCCAGCCCTTTGCAATGCTCTTTTTTGAGAATGATCAGGCTCATGTCAATTCGCAGGTACTTCAGCCGCCGCGCGAGGACAGTCCGAAAGAAGTGGAACTCCGCAACCGGCGAAAATCCGGTGAGGAATGCTTCGCACGCCACTGCCTATCTCTTCTTCGCGACGAAGCCAATCAACCCTACGGCATCTTATGCGTGGCCAGCGACGTAACCGCTCAAAAGCGCACGGAACAAGCGTTACGCGACAGTGAAGACCGTTACCGGTTGCTGGCGGAAGCCTTGCCGCAAGTGGCATTCATCGCCGGTCCGGACGGCATGATCGAAATGTTGAACCGCCACTGGGAGGAATACTGTGGCATTCCGCCGGAAGCATCCCTCGGTTTGGATTGGCTTGCGGCGGTTCACCCGGAGGATGTTTCAGGGCACCGGTCGCAGTGGCTAGCCTGCGTGCAAGCGGGCGAATGCTTCGAGCGGGAGTATCGTCTCAGGAATCGCCAAGGCGAATACCGCTGGCATTTGGTACGCGCCGTTCCCACGCGCGCGGCGGATGGGAGCATCGCTCGTTGGGTGGGAGTCTCGACGGAAATTCACGATCGAAAAACGATCGAATGGTCGTTGAAGGCGAGCGAAGAACGGTTTCGCTTAGCCTTCCATGCGGTAGAGGGTGTTATTTACGATTGGTATCCGCAAAGCGGATTGGTCTATCGAAGTGGCAGTCTGAGGAAAATACTGGGAATGGCCCCTGAGGAGGCTGAACCGACTGACGCGTGGTGGCAGGAACGCGTACACCCGGAGGATGTATCAGCGACCACCCTGAGTGTCATCTCCCGTCTCAGTAAAGACCAGAGCAACTTTGAGACTGAGTTCCGCATTCAGCACGCCGACGGACACTGGGTTCACGTGGCCGATCGCGGCTTTATCATCCGCGATGGAAACGGCGCTCCCATCCGCGTGGTGGGTACCAGTCAAGATGTCACAGAACACAGGCGGCTGGAGCGGGAACTGAAGGCCGGTAATAAACAACTCAAGTTTCAAGCTGAAATTCTCGAGACCACCAATGATGCCGTGATTGCGCTCGATTCCGACCTTTGCATCCGTTACTGCAACGCCGCGGCCGAGCGAATGTACGGAACCCGGCTGTCGGACGTGATGGGCAAGCCGCTCACTGCCATGCACGGATACGCCTGGCTAGCTCCGGAAGATGAAGCCGCTTGCCTCGCGGATTTGACGGAGCGCGGCAGTTGGAAGGGAGAATACATACACATTCTCAAGAACGGATCTCAGCTGGTGGTGCATTGTACTGTGAACATGCTGGCGCCGGAATCAGGCGGCGGGATGGTGGCAGTGATCCGCGACATCACCGGCCGAAAGCAAGCGGAATTGCAGCGCCAGAGTCAAGCATCGCAACTGGCGCGGGCCAATGAAGACCTGCTCCACTTTGCCTACGCCGTCAGTCACGATCTGCAAGCTCCGGTCCGGACGATCGTCGCATTTTCTCAAATGCTGGCGCTTACGTGTAAAGGCGCTCTTGACGAAAAGGGCTCTCAGCTACTCAGCTATCTGGTGGATGCCGGCGCTCGCATGAGCACCATGATCCGCGATCTTTTGGAATTTGCCCAAGTTGCCGGAGGCCCAGTCGATTTCAGTGGGGAAGTGTCTTTGGAGACTGTGCTGGAGACTGCGCTGGCGAATCTTAGGAGCGAGATAGAAGAGACCGGGGCGAACATAACGCACGATCCGCTGCCCGCCGCAGCGGGCGACGCCGGACAACTTCTCCAGCTGTTTCAAAACCTGATCGGCAACTCTCTGAAGTACCGGAAGCCGGAGACGCCTCCCAGGGTTCATGTCTCAGTCCGGCAAACTAAGTCCGAGTTAGAGATTTCCGTCCAGGACAATGGCATCGGTTTCGACCCTCACTACTCCGAGCGTATTTTTGGCGTTTTTCAGCGCTTGCATGGCAAAGAGTTCGCCGGCACCGGAATTGGCCTTACGATCTGCAAACGTATAGTGGAGCGCCGTGGAGGACGCATCTGGGCTGACGGAAAGCCCGGAGAAGGCGCGACATTCTCGTTCTCGATACCCGATTCGATAGAAGCAATTCACGCCGCACCTCCTATGGACTGGGATCGGTTACATAAGGTGCTCGAAAACCGCCCGGCGGAAGGGGAAACGCCTATTCCTTCCGGCCACTTCGACGAGCTCTTCAAAACTCTCGATCTGGCGCAGGCCGTGGTTCGGAAACTCGATGGCGCCATTTTAATTTGGACCAAAGGTGCGGAGCGTTTGTTTGGATGGCCGGCATCGGAGGCCGTAGGACAGCAGCTTCACGAATTGCTCCGAACGGACTTGCCGAAACCTGTGGCGGAGATTGAAGCCGCTCTCCTGCGAACCGGCGAATGGACAGGAGAACTGAAGGCCTACAAACGCGACGGGCAATTCGTTTGGTTGGCCAGTCACAAAATTCTGTACCGGGATGGTAGTGGACGGCCGCAATCGGTGATTGAAGTTCACAATGACATTACCGCGTTGAAGGAAACGGAAGCAGCTTTAATGCGCAGCAGCGAGCAGCGAGATCTGGCCTTACGCGCCGCGCAAATGGGTGTTTGGCGTTGGGACCGCCGAACAGGTGAAGTGGAGTGGTCGGAAACCCTGGAAAGTATGTTGGGCATGCCACCGGGATCGTTCGAAGGAACCTTCGAGGCCTTTCGAGAGAGAAGCCATCCCGATGGCTGGCGGCAGACGCAGGAGAGTATCTCCAAGGCCTTTCAGAATGGTCCGGACTATATGATTGAGAATCGGCTGCGTAAGAACGACGGTACGTATTGCTGGGTCCGCGGGCAGGGAAGAGTGGTTTTCGACGAGAACAATGAGCCGGCAGGATTGATCGGAGTCGTGTGGGATATCAGCGACCGCAAACAGAGTGAGGCCGACCAGCAGTTCCTGCTCGATCTGAGTGCGAAAGTCTCACGGTGTTCAGACTGGGGTCAGTTGGCTGATATGGCGGTGGCGGAAACCGCAAAATACCTGAGTACGTCAAGGTGCATCTACAGTGAGATCGATCGGCAAGCCAAGTTACTTCGCCGTGTAGCGGAATATCACACGGAGGGATCCTCAATCGCCGGCAGTCAGCCGCTCGATGATTACGACGGTATTCTCGCTGAACTGGCAAGCGATCGTTTCGTGGCGGTCAGCGATGTGGTAAGCGATCCTCGTACAGCGGAGAAACGTGAAACCACCTACCTCTCTCTTGGCACGCGTGCTTTTCTTTCCATTCCTCTGCAACGCGATGGCGCATGGGTTGCGGCCATCAGTGTCACGGACAGAGAGATTCGCTCCTGGCAGGAACGGGAGATTGCTCTTTTGCGCGGCGTGGCAGAGCGACTCTGGCCAGCCATGGAGAACGCCCGTTTATTGCAGGAAACGAGAGAACGACAGGAACAATTTGAAGGTACATTCGAACAGGCGGCGGTAGGTATGGCGCATGTGGGTTTGGACGGTCGTTTTCTGCGCGTCAATCAACGTTTCTGCCAAATCACCGGCTATACAAATCAAGAGCTTCTCGCCGGCCGTTTCCAGGACATCACGCATGCTGAGGATCTGGCTGCCGATCTCAATCAATATGAGGCATTGAAACGGGGGGGCATCCAATCCTACTCCATCGAAAAACGTTATCTCCAGAAAGGCGGAGCTACTGTCTGGGTCAATCTCACGGTGTCCCTGGTGCGAGGTTCCTCCGGCGAACCCAAATATGCAATTTCGGTAATCGAAGACATTAGCGCTCGCAAGAAAACCGCGCAAGAGCTAGCCGAAAACGAAGGAGCGGCGCGCGCATTTGCCGATAGGCTCAGCATCGCCACTTCGGCGGCGCAGCTTGGCGTTTTCGTTTGGAGTGCTTGGAGTGATTCTACCTCTTGGGAAAACCAGCGTGTTTACGAGATCTTCGGCCGGACGCGCGAGGAGGGACCTCTTAGTCAAACTGAGTTTATCGAGAAGGTTTTGCATCCCGAAGATGTGGCTGCGTTCCACGGCGCGATGGCGCAGGCAGTGTTGCCCGGCCAATCACTGCATACCATCGTCAGGATTCATCGGGGAGACGGTGAATTGCGCTGGATTGAAGCGTCCGGCCACTTCGAGCTGGATCGAGATGGAAAGCCCTTGCGCCTCACCGGTGTTGTTGCTGACATTACGCACCGGATCGTGGCCGAAGGCGCATTGCGCGATCAGAAACAGCACCTCCGCAGCGTGCTCGATTCGCTATTTGCATTCGTGGGCGTGATGAGCGTTGAGGGAGTTCTGTTGGAGGCGAACCGGGCGCCGCTGGAAGCTGCTGGTATCAAAGCGGAGGACGTAATCGGTAAGTTGGTGACAGATACTTACTGGTTCTCGTACTCCAGCGAAGTGCAGAACCGTGTGTGGGAGGCGATTCACAAAGCGCGAGCTGGTGAATCCTCGCGCTTCGATTTACGGGTGCGGATGAAGCATGGCCAGTTGATGACAATTGACTTCATGCTTTCGCCGATGCGGGATGAGACAGGAGAGATCAAGTATCTGATCCCTTCCGCCGTTCCCATTGAAGAACGGAAACAGATGGAAGAGGCGCTGCGGCAAAGCGAGGAACGCTACCGCTTAGCGGAATGGGCCACCAATGACGGTCTCTGGGATTGGAACCCCACCACAGACGAATGTTACTTCTCGCCGCGATTTAAGGCTTTGCTGGGCTTAGCGGAGGACGAGTTGGAGAACAGGGCGGCAGCCGTTTTCGAGCGGCTTCATCCCGACGATGCTCCTGCCCTCTTCGAAGCAGTCCGCTTGAATTTTGAGGAGCGGCGCCCCTATGACGTGGAAATGCGGGTGCGTCTGAAGAACGGCCAGTACCGCTGGTTCCGCACGCGCGGCGAAGCGCTGCACGACCAGGCGGGAAAGGTCACGCGGATGGTTGGCGCCATGAGCGATATTCACGATCGCAAACAGGCGAAGTCGCTGGCGCGCGAGCATGATGAGCAATTGCGTCAGATGATAGATTCCATCGAACAACTGGCGTGTATGGCGCATCCCGATGGCTATGTTTTCTGGTACAACCGCCGCTGGTACGAGTACACCGGGAAGACGCCAGAACAGATGGAGGGATGGGGCTGGGAGACGGTGCATGATCCACGAATATTGCCAAAGGTAATGGAGCGATGGCAGGAGTCAATTCGGACCGGCGAACCGTTTGACATGGAATTCCCCTTGCGCGGTGCGGACGGCGTCTACCGGTCTTTTCTCACTCGCGTAGTGCCGCTGCGCGACTCACAAGGCCAGGTGGTGAGGTGGTTCGGCACCAATACCAACATTGAAGCGCTTCGCAGAGCCCAGGACGTACTAGTCGAGAGTGAACGCAAATTCCGCGAACTGGCTGAGACTTTGCCGGAGTTGTTGTGGGTGGCCGACAGCGCGGGCGCGATTGTTTACTACAATCCGCAGTGGAACAACTTTACCGGTCTGGCGGAGGGGGAGGGATTGGCCGACAGTTGGGTGGCGATCATACACCCGGAGGACGTCGAGCATCTCTTTAAAACCTGGCAGACCTCTCTGGCGAGCGGGCAACACTATGAGTGCGAAGCGCGTGTGCGCCGGCACGATGGTGCTTACCGTTGGTTTCTGAATCGCGCAGAACCGATAAGGGACGCTGAGGGGAAGGTAGTCAAATGGCTCGGAACCTCAACGGATATACACGAGCGGAAACTCACCGAACAAGCGCTGCGCCACTCCAACGAAGATCTGGAACAGTTTGCTTACGCGGCGAGTCACGACTTGCAGGAGTCACTACGGACAGTCTCGATCTACTCGCAGTTGCTCGCCCGCAAGTGCGATGCGGGAGGACCGGATGCCGCACGCTTCGCTGGTTACGTGGTCAATGCTACTTCGCGCATGGAGAGTCTATTGAAGGGCATTCTTGCTTACTCGCGGGCGGCAGAGCCTACGGAGGGACCCACAAGCTGTGACAGCGAAAGCGTATTAAAGATCGCTTTGCACAACCTGAAAGAAGCTCTCTCTGAAAGCAACGCTCGCGTGACTCACGATGTGCTGCCGGTAGTTGCCTGCCCGGAAGATCTAATGCTCCAAGTCTGGCAGAACCTGCTAGGCAATGCCGTCAAGTATCGCGCCGCTAGACCGCTGGAGATCCATCTCTCGGCCACTCACGAGGGGCGATGGCAGAAATTTTCGATTGCCGACAATGGCATCGGAATCAAGCCCGAATACGTCAAGAAGATCTTCGGCATGTTCAAACGGTTGCATCGCGACGAATACCCGGGCGTGGGTATTGGTTTAGCGATCTGTAAGCGAATCGTAGAGCGCTACGGCGGCCGCATCTGGGTTGAATCAGAGCCGGGCTGCGGCGCGACGTTCCACTTCACCTTGCCGGCAGCGGACGAAGCGACGAGTTGATTGATCATTTTTAGACGACTGGCTCCTCGATTTTGTCGCCTTCACCGGGGGCGAGAAACAGATTGGATTCGACGGCGTGTTGCCGGGTGTAGAGATCGAAATAGCGTCCCCGCAAGGCGTAGAGCTGCTGGTGGTTTCCGCGCTCGAGAATGCGACCTTCTTCGATGACGAGGATTTGGTCGGCGCGGCGGATGGTGGAGAGACGGTGGGCGATGACGAAGGTGGTGCGCCCCTGCATGAGGTGAGACAGACCTTCCTGAATGAGCGCCTCCGATTCGGAGTCGAGGCTGGAGGTGGCTTCGTCGAGAATCAGGATGCGGGGATCGGCGAGAATGGCGCGGGCGATGGAGACGCGCTGGCGCTGGCCGCCGCTGAGCTTGACGCCGCGCTCGCCGACGACAGTGTTGAAACCTTCGGGGAAATGGAGCGCGAACTCGTCGACGCGCGCGATGCGGCAGGCTTGGAGGATTTGTTCTTCGGTTGCGGCGGGCCGGCCAAAGGCGACATTTTCGCGAATGGAGCCATCAAACAAAAAGGACTCCTGCAAAACCACGCCGAGTTGGGCGCGATAACTGGCCAGTTGCACGGACGAGAGATCAAACCCATCGACCAGGACTTGACCGCTGCCGGGTGAGTGGAATGCGGCGATGAGGCCGATGATGGTAGATTTGCCCGAGCCGGAAGAACCCACGAGGGCGGTGACCGTGCCGGGACGAGAATCGAATGAGATGCCATGCAGGACGGGCTTCTTTTCGTCGTAAGCGAATGAGACGTTCTGAAATTCCACATGGCCGGTGATGGGCGGGAGAAGGACGGTGCGGAAGGGATCGTCGTCTTCTGTCCGCTCCTGGAGAATTTGGCGGGTGCGTTCCAAGCCGGCGAGGGCTTCTGAGATTTGCGTGCCGATATTCACGATTTGAATCACCGGCGCAATCATGAAGGCGAGCAGGGAGGTGTACATGACGAAATCGCCGACTTGCATGTGATGCGCGGCAATCTGGCGGGCTCCGAGGAACATAATCAGCGCGCCGACCAAGCCCATCAGGACGGTGGACGCGAGAGTCATGAGCGAGATGGTGGTGAGACTGTTGAAAACGTTATCGAGCAGACGCTGGGCGCCTTTTTCGAAAACAGCGGCTTCGCGCGCTTCAGCGTGGTAACCCTTGATGACGCGGACACCGCCGAGTGTTTCGGTGAGGCGGCCGGTGACTTCCGCGGTAATCTTACCGCGCTCGCGAAAAATGGGACGAACCGTTTTGAAGGCTCTTTGCAAGACCAGGCCGAAGGTCAATAAGACGACGAGCACGACGGTTGTCATGGTGGCGCTGGTACGAAACAGGACGACGGTGGCGATCACGGCAGTGAGCAGACCGCCGGCCAGTTCGACCAAGCCGGTGCCGACCAGATTGCGAATGCCTTCCACGTCACTCATGATGCGCGAGACGAGAGTGCCGGTTTTATTGGCATCGTAGAAACGCACGGGCAGGCGTCCGATGTGTTCTTGAATTCTGACGCGCATTTCGTAGATCAAGCGCTGGCCCGATTTGGAAAGGAGTTGAGTGAGTGAATAGGACGTCAGGCCCTGGATGATGGTGGCTCCAACGACAGCCAGGACAATAGGCATTAGGAGCTTGAATTCACCCTTGAGCATGACGTCGTTGACGAGGTATTTAGTGCTGAACGGCAAAGCAAGTCCGCAGACACGGTTGACGATCATCAGGGCCGCTCCGGTGAGCAGCAAGCCGCGGCGAGGGCGCATGAGCGACAAGACTTCGGGCAGCAGAGTTTTGAGAGTTTCCGACCGTTTGGGTTTATCCATCGCTTTCTCCTATGATCGCGCGAGGGGACGCGGAAGCGGTTTGGGAACTGCGTTGCGGGGTGTGCGGAGAGAGCGAGACGGTGGGCGCGCCGAAGCGAGGGCGAAGGGCGGGCGGAATGGCGGGAAAAAAGGCGCGTTGGGGGGCGTTTCGATCCCGCGTATAAAAAATAGAGCCGGCCGACGGGAAGTGATCGGTTTTTTGGGGGCCAGCGGGAGGAGTTTTTCCCGCGAGGGAAGGTGGGCGATTTTATGGCGTGCGGGGGTGAGGGTTTGGTGAATGAGTGATGTTGTCATAAGCGTGCTTTCTTTCAATGAGGCGGACGAGGTCCACACAGGCTTAGGTTAGGGGATGGGATGTTCGGGCGGGGGTCGAAACAACATTAGATATTGGCAGCAAATCATTGAGCGATTGCGGGTTATAGGTTTTTGAGAAAATTTTTAGAAGTTGTGAACGACGAAATGGAAGAGGCTTAATTTTCGGAACAAGGGGGCGCGAATTGGAAAACCGGTGCTACGGTGGGCGTCTTAGCGGACGCACACCTGGCCGGTCTGCTCGATTTGAGCAAAAGCTTTCCCAACTCCGGCAAACCACTTTCTACGTTTCGGACGAAGTGGTGGCGCGAGTGCGCCGCGATATCGGACATTCAGAACATCATCCGGCAACCAAAGCATGAGCGCACTGAGCGTTGCTTTCGGCAGACGTTTCGAACTGCCGGCGTTGATCGCCAAGGCCGCCGGCCGGGCGGCGTTTCCTCTAGTTTTTCAGCGTTTACATCCGCAACAGATACAACGGCAGGCTTATGGCCGCGTTCGGGCGAATGCAAACGGCGCCGGCAGGCGCACCCGCTGCGGAAGTCGTCAAGCTTCTGCGTTAGGGAAGTGTGGCATGAAAGTGAACGAAGCGGGCCTTTCCCGAAAGGTTTCGGGATAGCCCTTTCTCGCATGTTTTGTCTCAGTCGCGCTGGATAACTGAACGCTTACGTCTGGAACTGGCATGTCCTGCGGCCTTCAAATCGCCTCTTGAAGAGACCGTAGGTAGAGAGTCGGCGAGAGACCAGTCTCACGTTTGAATGCGGTGCTGAAGGCACTTACCGACTGATAGCCGGCCATCTCGGCGATCTCAACCATAGGTAGGTCTGCCGATGCCAAGGCGTTTTTCGCAAGCGTCAGCCGCCAGTTTGCCAGGTATTCGATGGGCGGAATGCCGACAATCTGTGTGAAGCGCGAGGCGAGGGCGGATCGCGACATGCCAACTTCGCGGGCGAGGGCAACGAGTGTCCATGGGCGCTTGGTGTCCGCATGCATGATGCGAAGGGCACGCCCAATTTTCGGGTCAGCAAGGCCAGCCAGCAAACCTTGGCCACCGTCGCCGATGTCGGGCGGGCGATATCGTAGCGCCTCAATCAGCATCACCTCAAGGAGACGATCAAGCACAAGCGAACGACCAGGCCGTTCGGCCAGCGCTTCCTCGCCGACCGCTGCCAGGAGTGCGCCCAAGCGACAGGCCGCAATTTCATGACCGCGCACCTGGACAATAGGCAGCATCAAAGTTGAGATCAGATGGCGATTGGCGGCTGCAAACTCAAAATTTCCAGCCATGAAGCGCGTGACTCGAGCCGTCTGCACAGACGAGAGAAGTAAGCCAGGATCTTCGATCACAGCTTCAAAGTCGACGGGGATGCTTCCACCGAAAGCGGCCATCTTCCATTTCGGCGGCGCGGCCATCAGGAGGAAGTCGCCGGCGTCCAGATCGAAACTGATTCCGTCTTCGCGTTCCACGCGACAGGTCCCTTCGATGACTTGGCCGAAGACAACAATGTTGGTGGGTTGAAAGCCGATTGTCCAGGCGTCATGTGCCTCGATTACGCGCCAAAAGACCGCTTGCGGCTTTAAGAGACCAATTATTTGCGACAACGGATCCATTTGGACTCCTGATAAACAGAACGAGACTTCCAATTATAGACCGTCCGTGTTTTCACGGCTACAGTTGATTCAGTGGACCGGGAACAGCCCACAGGACCACAGACCGAATGGTCGGGCACAAAAGGAAAAGGGGAATCAACATGCGAGTCTTTTTAACTGGTGCGACAGGCTTTATTGGATCGGCAGTCACGGACGAATTAATGGCTGCCGGACATTCCGTCAGCGCGCTAACGCGGTCGGAAGCGGGAGCAAGGGCATTGTCTGCAAAAGGGATACAGCCAATCCTCGGAAACCTCGATGATATGGAGAGCCTGCGCAGCGCAGCGGCAGCGGCGGATGGGGTGATCCATCTCGCCTTCATGCACGGCTTGGGTCAAGTCCCGTTGGCGCAGCGTCTGCGGATTTTCTTTGGCGGACTGCCAACCGGTATTGTCTCGCGATTCCTGGCGATATCCGCGGAGGCGGACCGACGCGCCATTGATACTATTGCTGCCGCCTTGGAGGGATCCGGACGGCCGCTGGTTACTACGTTTGGCACAATCGGTCTCTCGCACGTTGGATTTCGTGCCGGGAAACCGGCAACAGAAGAGGATGAGCCCGATACGCTCTCACCTGGCATTGCCCGTGCGAAGACGGAGGAGAAAGTGGAAGCGTGGGCCTCTTTGGGCGTGCGCGCAACGATGGTTCGGCTTGCACCGTCGGTTCATGGCGAGGGAGATACCGGATTCGTACCCCAGCTGATTAACATTGCGCGAAAGAAAGGCAGGTCCGCCTACATCGGCGATGGTCAAAATCGTTGGCCAGCCGTCCATCGGCGTGATGCGGCGCGGCTGTTCAGGCTGGCGCTCGAAAAGGGGGTGGCTGGGGCGCGTTATCACGGTGTAGGGGAGGAGGGAATCCCGTTCCGTTCCATCGCCGAAGTCATTGGCGGTAAGCTAAATATCCCAGTCGGCTCTATCTCCGCCAAAGAAGCGGCGAAGCAATTCAGCTTTCTGGCGGGCTTTGCCGCAACGGACAATCCGTCGTCCAGCACTCTCACTCGTGAGCAACTCGGTTGGGAGCCAGTTGGACCGGGGTTGCTCAGCGACCTCAATGCGTCGGGTTATTACGCAACCAAGTAGTCTGGAAGGCTGGATCAAAACACACAAACGAGGGAAAATGCCACTGGTCAGCATCACAAGATTTCGGGCGCGCGCATTTTGGTTGGTGCCGTTGTTTGCGTTTCATGCCCAGCGAAGCATCTCGCAGATACGCGACGCCGAGGGGTGTCTTGCCTTGGCGCTCCTGAAAGACAAACGGCGCACGTTCTGGACGATGACGATGTGGACCGACGAGCGCTGCCTGAAGGCATACATGACCAGCGGCTCCCATCGCAAAGCCATGCCCAGATTGGCGGATTGGGCGGACGAGGCAAGCGTGGTTCATTGGCATCAGAATCACTTAGAGCGTCCCGACTGGCCTGAAGCCGCCCGCCGCATGCGGGCCGAGGGACGCCCTTCGAAGCTTCATCAGCCAGGCCCATGTCATGCCGATTTGAGTTTCCCTGAGCCGTGGACGACAGCTGACACTTGGTTCGAGAGGTTTCCGGCGGATTAGTTTGCTGTCTTGGTTAAGACTTGACAACTGGCGCGAGTTGGGACGTTGCCAGACATGCTGGCAAACAAGGTCGCTGACGCTTCCGACTCAGATTCGAGATTAGTCCAAGATTGAAAAGAATTAGGTGAGAGGGGAGACTAGGTGCCCGTTGTTTCTCATCGATGTCGTCTATCACCGGACTGATTTGGGATTAGCTTCGAGAGCGAAGTCTCATAGAGGGTAGTTTTTGGGACACAAGTTTCCTGGTTTTCGTTATCTTCAAAGAGCTTGCTGGGCAGGATTTGGAAATCATCTGAGGCATCTGTCAAATTTATACGTGTTGAGAAGGCGATTTTCATCAGCTACCGCCGCACCGCACAATGTGTTCGGGCTACTTCCCCTTCCGCGCGCCAAATATTTCGGTGAAACCGTAGTAACAAGCCTGCCGAATCTCTTCGGGATCGAGCGCGCGCTCCGCCGAAATCTCCGCCGCGCGCCGGACGTCGTCGCTTACCTGGCCAAACATCCCTCGCGATGCTCTCGACACCATATTCGCGTGCCGAGGCTGCAGATGCCCAGCCACATCGCTCCGCCACAGGTCCGCCAGATCGGGCAGCCGTGCGCCGAATACCTCAAGAGTATCGCGCATATACAGAATGTCCTTTGCTCGATCCTGACGCTCGCGCCGCCTCCGGTGAATGAGGATCTTCTGGGCCAAGAAGGCTACTGGGTTTGCGATTCGAATCCGACCTGACAATTCGGCGTGTTCGACAGGGATCGACCACGGACTATTTAGGAGAAGCTCAATGTGACGCAGTTGCTGGGTCGAGGCGCCCGCGACTTCCGTGATCGCCTTGCGCTTCCTTTTGCGGTCGTATTCGCTGCCCACGAGAGGCGTCAGGAACTCGGCGTAGAATCCGGACGTCTCGCCACCCAAATGATAGTGAGTGGCTGGGGGACGGGTCTCACCGAAAAACTCTTCCTCAAAACCAAAGGCCAGAAGCCGGCATGGATGCCCGGTTCTCCGGTCATCAACGTCGGCGACAAAGCGATATCGGCATCCAACGTGCTCAAAGGCGGATAATCCAGCGCCTGAGCATCCGGGTGATGCCGATAAAGCCGATGTGCCCATCCCCCGACAATTACAATTTGATCAAGCCATGGTTCGAGGGCGGCTAACAGGCGTCCGAAAGGATCGGAAATTTGCCCGCCGTTCACGGTTGCCTGCCGAGAATTGCTTAAGGACCCGCTGCCGAATCTCCCGCGCCTGTTCTTTACCCCGGGCGGGATGTGTGGAGGCGTCCAACCACACCTGAAGAATGTCGGAAATGGGAATTCCGTCGCGTTTATCTGCGCCCGAAATACCGCCTCTCGGTTGGTTGGTTTTCTGATATATAAGTCAGGCGATCTGACCGGAATGATCGACCGCGAGGCCGAGACGGCCGAGGGCATCGAGCGTGAGGCTCTCCAGGTAGATGTGCGCGGGCACTCCGTGAACGAATCCGTATCCCAGTGCATCCGCGGCAGCGAATAGTGCGAGACAGCATCGCGGCACTTTCCTGATAGACTTCCCGACTGGATGGGGCGCAGCGTAATCGCGAAGAGCTAGTTTCAACTGATCGGGCCCCTTTTTTATAATCCAGCGAGCAGGGATCTCATCCGCCGCCTCGCGGTTGGCCGAGACCCACAAATCGAGTAACTCTTCAACGCGGGCGATTTGAAGGAGGTCATCAGGTCTGTGCAGGAATTCCGCTCCGACAGCTGGTTCACAAATCGTGACGCGCTCATCATGGATACGCCGGCCACATTGCCAGCTGAGATGCGTTCCGGACAGGATCTCTCGGCACCGCGATGAGCGTCTCCGGAAGACGCTGACCGATAAGGACTTTCAGCATCCACTGGTTGAGGTCGGAAAACAAATCGGGCCGGTGGGCTGCGCGCGCGACTTCCGAGTCGTTGGCGGCGGGACGGTTTTGCATCAAGCGCTTCAAGGCCGAAGCCGATAAACGAGCGGAGGCCTTCGCCATCGATTACGCCGACGCCGACTTCGGGGGCGTAACGTTTGGAAATTTCTGAATCTGGCTGGCAACCGATGCAGGGATATGCCGAGCTGCCACGACAGCGATAGGATGGTACCTCCCCTCTGTTCCGCGTTCGCGTGCGCCTCAGAATCGCCTGGGAAAGGAGGGGATCAGCCGATCGCTTCGCCCTTCCGAGGAAACCTTGAGTTGTAAAAGATATTTCGTGCCATCCTTTTCGAATTCAAGGTCCGGACCACCGTCCTGTGCTGAAACGGGCCGTTTGACTCGCAGACCAGCTTTCCGGAGAGCGGCAGCGAGAATCCGTTCGAACTCTTCCGATCTCGTATTGCGCCTGGTAACTTGCATTTCTCCTGCCTCACATGGCCGAGATGTCTATCATGGCCATGGTAATTCCCATGGCCATGATAGCGCGGTATTGACCTGCCGTCAAAGACACGGCGGACGCCCCCCTTTGTATTCTGCTTCCGCACAAGCGGCAACCGCCATGAACCCGTTGCCCAACGCAGGGCCAGGGAAGACGAAACTAATAGGGGTAGTAGCCATATCCAACGACCGGTTCACTCACGCCGAAAAAGCTTTGTAGAGTTTGCGCCGCAGGCCGAGACGCGAAGTAGCGCGGCGAGGTGGGCGAAGATGGCCGCCGCGCGGGGAAGTCCTGTGAAGTGGACTGAACCCCTAACGTGAGACAGACGAGTTTTGAGACATTGTGATCGGAGTGTCTCGAAAAGGGTACCTTGCGAGACGGGGCACGATTAGATCTTTCAGCGTCACTCGCCTCGGAAGATGAGCCTGCTGATCAGTAGAGCCAATCCGACTCCGAAGCACAATCCTGAGGCAAAGAGTCCCATAACATCAGGTCCGTGCAGGGTTGCGAGGCGCGGGTTGTCCATGGCATTTATGAGCGGTGGCACCCCGGACAGCAACACGAACAAACCGACAAAACCAACAACACTTCTCGCCCTGCGCCTTCGTGCGGCCTTCTGGTCCAGCGTCAACTCAGCGTCGTTCGGCACCCGCCACGATATCACGCTTAACACGCCTAACTAATGTCAAAGCGCGTTCAGCATCAGAGCCACTGTCTAACAAGGGGTAAGTTTCGGGACCGCGCCTCGCGTGGTGGCAATACCGTAAGGTATTCGGCGGCGAGGCGGATCACAGTCTCAATGGGCGGCGGCAGGCCGCCATGACGTTGGGGCAAGGGTGAAGTCGTGCCCACGGTCGGGCCGGGGCTCCGGCAGGTCGCGTGATTGCCCGATCAGAATAGCCGTCTTCGTGCGCGCCATGAACTGCTCACCGGCGATACCAGCCAGCCGCACGTCAACCTTATGACCCGGCTCGGTTGTTGCAATGTAGTGATTGTTCCAATCAAAGCCATGCTGGTCCAACGATGCGATGGCTTCGTTCAAAGCAGCAACGCGCAACGGATCGCTGATTTCGCTGAACAGGCGCTGCATCATGGCCGGGGCGTTCTGTTCGTTCCCGGCGATGCTGGCCTGCATCATGCGTTCGCGGCTGACAACGGAAAAGTCGAGCGGGTGGCCGGCCTCTCGGGCCAGTTCGGATATGAACACGCGCTGCGTTCTGCCGTTGCCTTCGCGGAATGGATGCACACCGTTCAGATCAACCATGAGCGCGGCGGCGCGGTTGGCAAATTCCTCACGGCTCAGGGTGCGCAAATAATTTTCAGCGCGCAATTTGCCGGTGATGCGTTCGAGAGCACCAGCAATCAGCGGGCCTTCGAGGAAGGGCTTGCCGGCCACTTTGCGCAGGATTGGCTAGGTGGCGATGGTGCTGTCCGATAACGTAACGCGCTCGTCGCGTGTGCGTCCGGCCCATTCATAAATATCCTGAAGAAGGTGATGGTGAATGGCCTTCAAGTGCGCTATGTCAAATTGTCGGTTGGGGCCTTGTCTACGCTCAAAGTCCAAAAGGCGGCTGGTAACAAAATCGCCTTCAGCGGTCTCAAGCGCCTGTGGCTGGTCGCCCCAAGTCTGTTCTTGAGGGTTAATCCGTCCTGTAGGGTGTAGCCGGGCAAAGGTCAGAGCTGACGATGAAGCGCATGAAGGCGAGGGAGGATTTCGGCCTGCTCAATATCACCGCGAACGAAAGCTTCGAAGAGCGCTTCACCTTCTGGGCTGGGAAATTGGCCCTCAATGCGGCTGTGGGCTTTCGCGTGGCGCAAAGCTTCACGCCGGCGCTGCCTCTCAGCGGCGCTGATTTTGCTCTTTGGCTTCACTTCGACGGCAAGATCACTCATAAAAGGCCTCCCTTTATTATCGTACCTTTGACCGATATTTTATGGCTACTGATCAAGTCAACCGAAAGTTGGAGTGATAATCCGATCTATTGGCTCAAGACAAGACGCGGAAATCGGCCTAGACTGAAACTAACCTTGGAAGCAACATGATGGCGCGGTGACAAATCCTGATTGGCACCGCGCACCCCTCCCTTGAAAAACCCCTGAAATTTGCGCTTTTGTGTACCGCTGCTTCACAGTCGCGGCTCAGTGGGCGGTTGTACGTTGTCGCGGGGTTTCGTTGTTATTGGTGGGCCGGAGGCGGCGCATGGCGCCGCCCCACAAACGCGAGTCTGGCGGGCGGTGGAAGTCAAGCGGCTAATGAACCGTGCGGGTCGATGACAAATTTCTTGGCAGCGCCTTTATCGAAATCCGTGTAACCTTGCGGGGCTTGATCGAGCGGAATCACAGTGACGTTTACTGCCTTAGCTATTTGGATTTTGTCGCGCAAAATGGCCATCATCAACTTCTGGTTGTATTTCATGACGGGGCATTGGCCGGTGGTGAACTGATGCGATTTCGCCCAGCCTAAACCGATGCGAATGCCGAGCACGCCGCTTCTGGCGTTTTCGTCTTTGCTGCCAGGATCGTCGGTGACATAGAGTCCGGGAATGCCGAGCGCGCCGCCGGCGCGGGTTACGGTCATGAGCGAATTTAGAACGGTGGCGGGATGTTCGTCGCCGGCGCTGGCACCGTGGCCGCGCGCTTCGAAGCCCACGCAATCCACGCCGCAATCGACTTCGGGTACGCCGGTGATTTGGGCGATCTGGTCGGCGAGCGAAGCTTTTTCGCGCAGATCGACCGTTTCGCAACCGAAACTCTTGGCTTGTTGGAGGCGTTCGGGGATCATGTCACCCACGATGACGATGGCGGCGCCGAGTAAATGGCAAGACGCGGCGCAAGCCAGTCCGACAGGACCGGCGCCCGCCACATAGACGACGGAACCTGGGCCGACGCCGGCGGTCACGGCGCCGTGAAAGCCTGTGGGGAAGATGTCGGAGAGCAGGGTCAGATCTTTGATTTTCGCCATGGCTTGCGCCTTATCGGGGAACTTGAGAAGGTTGAAATCGGCGTAAGGGCACATGACGAAATCGGCTTGGCCGCCAATCCAACCACCCATATCGACATACCCGTAAGCTGCGCCGGGACGCGCCGGGTTGACGTTTAAGCAGATGCCGGTTTTTCCTTCTTTGCAATTACGGCAGCGGCCGCAGGCAATATTGAAGGGCGCGGACACGATATCGCCCAGGTTGATGAATTCAACGTCGCGGCCTTTCTCAATCACTTCGCCGGTGATTTCGTGGCCGAGAATCAGACCGCTGGGTGCGGTGGTGCGGCCGCGGACCATGTGTTGATCGCTGCCGCAGATATTGGTGGCGACCACTTTGAGAATGACGCCGTGTTCGCATTTGCGATTGCCGAGCGCGAGTTTCGGATAGTCGATGGGCGTGACTTGGACCTTGCCTGGACCCATATAAGCGACGCCGCGGTTACTTGCCATAAGTAGTTTCTCCTTGGAAACAGTTTGGAATGAAGAGCGCGACCATAATACTAGAAAAAGATACTGGAAGAATTCGAGCGAGGGCTGCCGTAAGCTGAAAAGCAGGTGGTCATGCCAACAAAATTTCGATTCGTTCCCTGGATGTTTGCGGTCCTGGCTGTGCCGGGCAGCGTGTTCGCGCAGAATGCCAATGTGACGCGAGCGACGCTCGACAACGGTTTGCGGGTGGTGGTGATTCGCGATCCGCTGGCACCGGTGGCGACTCTGGAAGAAAACTATTTAGTGGGCGGTAATGAAACGCCGGCGGGATTTCCGGGCATGGCGCATGCGCAGGAGCACATGGCCTTTCGCGGCTGCACCGGGTTGACTGCCGACCAGATAGCCGCCATTTATGCGCAGTTAGGCGGCTTTATGGACGCGCAGACGCAGCAGAACATCACGCAATATTTTGTGACGGTGCCCACGCAGGATCTGGATCTGGCGATGCGCATTGACTCGTCTTGCATGAGCGATGTGGAAGATTCGCAGGAGCAATGGGCGGAGGAGCGCGGGGCGATTGAGCAGGAAGTGGCGAGCGACCTTTCGAACCCGACGTATGAATTCGTTACGCGTTTGAACCACGATTTGTTTCGCGGGACACCGTATGAGCAGGACGCGTTGGGAACGAAAGCTTCTTTCGATAAAACAACGGGCGAGATGCTCAAGGATTTCTACCGCAAGTGGTATGCGCCGAATAACGCGATTCTGGTGATCACCGGGGATGTGGATCCGGTGAATGTTCTTTCGAAAGCGAAGGAGTATTACGGGAAGATTCCGCGGCGGCCGGTGGGGCAGCGGCCGGCGGTGGATTTACAACCGGTGCAGGCGGATTCGTTTGAGTTGCCGAGTAACTTGCCGTATTTGCTGACCGGGGTGGCTTACCGGTTTCCGGGAACGGATAGCGCCGATTTTGCGGCAGCGCGTGTTTTGGTTGACGTGCTGTCGAGCCAGCGCGCGGCGCTTTATGATTTAGTGCCGCAAGGCAAAGCGTTGGGCACCGATTTCGATTTGGTGGAAACGTATCCGAAAGCGAGCGCGGCGTTTGCCTTGGCGGCGCTGCCGGCGGGCAGCGATCCGACGGCGATCATTGCGGAGTTGAAGCGCATCATGGAGCGCTATGCCAATGAAGGCGTGCCGGCGGATTTGGTGGAGGCGGCCAAGAAGGGCGAAGTGGCGAATGCGGAATTCGGGCGCAATTCGATTTCGAATTTAGCCTCGTTGTGGTCGCAGGCACTGGCGGCCGAGGGGCGTGAATCGCCGGATCAGATTGTGGATGCGATCAAACGAATTACGGTTGACGATGTGAATCGAGCGGCCAAGAAGTATCTACTGCAGGCGCCGATTGTCGGCACATTGAAGCCGGCCTCCTCGGGTGAGGCGGTTTCCTCAAAGGGCTTTGGCGGATCGGAAAAGGCGACATCGACGCCGACGAAACCGGTAGCGCTGCCCGATTGGGCGGAGAGCGCGGTGAAGTCTTTGCGGGTGCCGGAGTTGATGGCGCGGCCGGCGGACATGCAATTGAAGAACGGCATCCGGCTGATTGTTCAGACTGAGAAGACAAGTCCGACGATTACGTTGACGGGTTCGATCAAGACGATGAATCAATTGGAAACGCCGCCTGGCAAAGACGGGGTTTCGGATGTTTTAGAAGGGCTGTTTTCGTATGGCACGAAGACGTTGGATCGGGTGGCGTTTCAGAAAGCGCTGGACGATATTGCGGCGGGCGAATCGGCAGGCGCGAGCTTCGGTTTGAAGGTGCTGAGCCAGGATTTTGCGCGTGGCGTGGAATTGCTGGCGGATAACGAGTTGCATCCGGCGCTGCCGGAAGATGCGTTCAAAATTGTGCAGCAGCAGACGGCGGAATTGACGGCGGGCGAGTTGCAGAGTCCCAGCTACCGAACGGATCGGGCGCTGATGCAGGCGCTGGTGCCGGCGGGCGATCCGCTGCTGCGCGAGACGACGCCGAAGACGGTGAGCGGGCTGGCCTATGCAGACATTTTGAAGTTTTACGCGGCGGTGTTCCGGCCGGACTTAACGACGATTGTGGTGATTGGCGATATTACGCCAGAGGCGGCGCATGCGGTGATCGACAAATATTTCGGCGGTTGGCAGGCGAGCGGGCCGAAGCCGGACGTGGTGTTGCCGCCGATTCCCGCGAACAAACCCAAAGCGGTGGATGTGCCGGATAGCAGCCGTATTCAGGATCAAGTGGAATTGGCGCAGCAATTGGAGATGAATCGGTTCAGCCCGGATTATTATCCGCTGCAATTAGGGAATCATGTGCTGGGCGGCGGCTTTTATGCGACGCGGCTTTATCGGGATTTGCGGCAAAAGGCGGGATTGGTTTACAACGTGGAAGATTCGCTGGATGCGGGTGAGACGCGGGCGGTTTATAGCATCAGCTATGGGTGCGACCCGAAGAACGTGTCGAAAGCGCGAGAGATGGCGGAGCAGGAATTGTTAGACATGCAAAAAAATAATGTCACGCCGGCGGAGTTGCAGCAGGCGAAGGCGTTGCTGCTGCGGCAGATTCCGTTAGGCGAAGCGAGTGAAGACGCGGTGGCCGGCGGGTTGATGGGCAGAGCGCGCATTGGCTTGCCGCTGGATGAGCCGAAACATGCGGCGGACCGGTATTTTAATATGACGGCGGATGAAGTGCGCGGGGCATTTGCGAAGTATGTGAATCCGACGAACTTTGTGCAGGTGGTGCGGGGGCCGACGCCGCAATAGAGGAGAGGAATGTTCGAACGCTATACGGAGAAGGCGCGGAGGGTTATTTTTTTTGCGAGATATGAAGCGTCGCAATTAGGAGCGGATTATATTGAATGTCCACATTTATTGCTGGGTCTGCTGCGCGAGGACAAAGGTCTGTTCGTTAAGCTCCTGGGTACGACAAGGCCCTTGGCAAATCCAGCCGAGTCGATGGGGCTAAAGACCGCTGAGGGAAAGGTGAGCACGTCGGTTGATCTGCCTTTGTCGATGGGGTCGAAGCGCGTGTTGCATCATGCGCTGGAGGAGGCAGAGGCGCTGAACCATGAGCAGATAACCACGGGCCATCTGGTGTTGGGATTGTTGCGAGAGCCTGGTGCGGCGTGCGACCTGCTGGAAAAGAACGGCCTGACGCTGGCCGGTGTTCGCGCAAATATGGCGGGTAAGATCGCGCCTGCGACAAACCAGCGGATTGTAGCGGATTTGCGAGCACAGTTCGACGCGATGATGGAGCGCTTGACGCCTGAGCTAGAGCCGGCGGTGGTTTACAACCCTCGCGGGGAAACGTCGTAATGACGGTTCGCGAATTGGGTTCGCGGATACGTGGGCGAAAGATTTCGTGCGTCGAGGCAATTCAGCAGACGCTGAAGGACATCCAGGAGCGGGAGAAGTTTTGCAGTCTCATCACGGTTACCGGCGAACAGGCATTGGCGACGGCGCATGAGAGGGATGAAGAGCTGGCGGCGGGAAAAGACCGCGGGCCGTTTCACGGCATACCGATCGCGGTGAAAGATTTGTTCTATACGCGGGGCGTGAAGACGACGGCTGGCTCGTTGGTCTATAAAGATTTCGTTCCAGATTACGATGCGACGGTGGTGGAGCGCTTGCACGAAGGCGGCGCGATTTCGATTGGCAAAACAAATCTGCATGAGATTGCTTTTGGGATTACGTCGAAGAATCCGCATTATGGATTCGTGCTGAATCCCTTGGACCCGCAGCGGCTGGCGGGCGGATCGAGTGGCGGGTCGGCGGCGCTGGTGGCGGGGAAGTTTTTGCCCATGGCGCTGGGTACGGATACGGGCGGCTCCATTCGCGTACCGGCGTCGTTTTGCGGGATTGCGGGGCTGAAGCCGACGTATGGGTTAGTGAGCCGGCATGGCGTGTTGCCGTTGGCGTTCAGTCTGGATCATGTGGGGCCGTTGGGGAGTTGCGTGGAAGATTGCGCGCTGGCGCTGAATGCGCTGGCGGGTGGGCGAGATTACAACGCGCCGGCGGCGGCCGATTTGCAAGGCTTGCGTGTGGGTGTGCCGCGCACATTTTTTTTCGACCGGCTGGCAGATGATGTGCGGGCGGCGGTGGAAGGCGCGCTGGAACAGTTACGGCAACTGGGCGCGGAGGTGCGCGATGTAGAGACGCCGGATTTCAATGAGATGAATGCCACTGCGCGCGTGGCGCAACTTGCCGAGACAGCGGCGATTTATGTGAATCACATCGACCGATCGCAGTTTGGCGAAGATGTTTGGGGGCTGCTGGAGCAAGGGCGCATGATCATGGGGCATGAGTACGTGAACGCGCAACGGCTGCGGACGAGTTTTCGACAGCAGTTTGATGAGTTGTGGACGAGGGTGGATGTGCTGGTGGGTCCAACGACACCGATGACCGCGCCGCTTTTGGAGCAGAGTACGGTGACGATTCAAGGGCAAGAAGAAAATGTGCGTATGGCGGCCACGCGATTGGTGCGCGCTATCAATCTGCTGGGAGAGCCGGCGCTTTCGATTCCCTGCGGGCTGGGCAGTGATGGTATGCCGGTTGGTTTGCAACTGATTGCCGCACCGTTTGGAGAAGCGACGTTGGTGAGGGTTGGGAAGACTTTGGAAGAGCGGCGGAAGGGCTAAAAGGCGCTAGACTGTTTTTTATGAAATGGACGATGGCGATTTTCCTGTTTGCCGTTGCAGCGAGCGCGCAGACGCCCGGTCAGAATGCACCACCTAAGCTTGAGCCGTATCAAGCTAAGGCTCTGGAGAATGCTCTTGGGAGGCCTGATACCACAATTCCGAAGGGCTTCTCGGGCCCGTTTACGGCGGCGCCTCTTAGTCTTATACTTGCTCCGCCCGCGGCGCCCCCTGACCTTATAGTTGCCCTGCCCGCCGCAGCCGTGGAGTTTGCGAAGGCTTGCGTGATCCCGCTGCTTGCGGCTCCGATGGATCCTGAAGTAGACCGCGGGATTCGGCGGGAGTTGAAGCCCGATGCTTTAGGCGCCGATCATATGCCGGTTTTTAAGGGATTGCCGATTTGCGGGACGGATCATTAGTTTGCGCGTGGACGAAGGCCGAGCGGGGGTCCGATTTCGATTATGCTTCCACTGTTTTTTTCGATGCGAACCGGGTGGACATTCTTTCCCGGATGGTGGGTACAGAGACTCGCTATATGGCAATCGGCAAGACTCCCGCAGACGAACTTCTTACGGTGATCTACACATGGAGGCAATATGGCGAAGAAAAAATCTGCCGAATCATCCCGGCCCGAAAAGCTCATCCGAAAGAGCGAAAGCGATATCCGAGCCTACATTAAGTCGCCCAAGTTTAAGGCCGACGCTGAGCGGTCTCGCGCTCGCGGTCCCGATCCAACTGAGGAGGATCTGAAGGAGATACCGGTTTTAACGGATGATGAACTGAGGAGAATGTATCGCCCTGTTAAAGCGCCTGTCACGGTGCGTCTTGATGGCGAGATTCTGGCGTGGCTGAAGGCCAAAGGCGGAAAGTATCAAACGCACTTGAACGCCACGCTGCGTGCGGCCATGCTCGCGGAGCTGAAGCGCTGAAGCTACGGCAGTGAAGTGTCGCTGCCCGTTAAGCTCACGAGTTTGCCTTCGGGCGTGACATAGAAGGTGTCTTCGATGCGTACGCCAATTTTTTCTTCCGGAATATAAATGCCGGGCTCAATGGTAAAGACCATGTTCTTTTCGATGGGCTTCGAATAATCGTACGGGTCGTGAACATCGATGCCCACGGAGTGGCCGATGCCGTGGATGAAATATTTACCGAGCGGTTCGCCGTGCAGATCTTTCCCGTGGGCGTTCATGTAATTGAAGGCGATGGTGTCGAGCGAATCGGGGTATTTGTGTTTCGGATCGTTGATGCGGGATGTGCCGGCGACGAAGGCGTCGATGGCGGCTTGCTGCGCGCCGCGGACGATGTTGTAGATTTCCTGCTGGCGCGGGCTAAATTTGCCGGAGACGGGCAGCGTGCGCGTGATATCGGAAGCGTACATACTGCATTCGGCGGCGGCATCAATGACCACTACATCGCCGGCCTGCATAGTTCCGCTGTCTTCTTCATAATGAAGAACGGTAGAATTCGCGCCGGAGCCGACAATGGGCGGATACGAGGGGCGCGCGCAGCCGTTTTTCAAGATCGTTTCGGTGAACACGCCGGCGACCGCGCCTTCGGTGGAGCCGGCATCCACGGCTTTACGCAAGGCAACTTGGGCGACGGCTGAAATTTTAGCTGCCTTGCTGAGCAACGAAACCTCAATCGGGTCTTTGATGGCGCGCAGTTCGCCGATGGGTTTGGACGCGTCGATCAGCGCCGGACGGGCATCGCTGCCGACGGTGGCCGCCACCCATGTGAGTAACGCCTGCGCCTGAGGCGAATCGGGCTGGCCAGACATTCTGTTCAGAATGGGACGGTCTTCGGCGGCGATCTGATTGAGCAGAGACGATAGCTCCGTCATAGGACGCACTTCGTCCACGTGAGCGATTGAGGCGGCGTTGGGTGAAGCCGCATCGAGTTTCACGCCAGTGAAGAGTTCGGTGTGCAGATTGCGAGCGGGCAGAAACAGAATTTCGCGATAGGGGCGCTGGGGGATTTTGTCTTCGGCGGGCTTGGGCGATTGAATGAAGAGCGCAGCGGAGGGTTGGTTCCAACCGGTGAGGTAATAAAAGTCGGAATCCTGGCGGTAGGAGATGAGCATGGAGCGGGGTTCCGGGGCAGCAAACAAAACAGCAATGCCGCCCTTGAGCTTTTCGGCGAGGCGAAGGCGACGCGCATGATAATCGGGCAGCGGGTCGGCGGCATAAACGCGCAGGCCAGCGATGAGGAAAGTGGCGATGAGAGTGCGCTTCATTTGCGTGGCGGATCGAGCGGCAAATCGGAAGCTTCAATGGCCCGCCAGCCGCCATCGAGCGACAGCACGTTGTGATAACCCATCTTTTGGATGTTATCAGTGGCTAGCGCTGAGCGATAACCGCCTCCGCAATAGAGGACGAGGCGCACGCCTTTGTCGGGAAATGTTTTTTCGATGTCGCGTTCGATGATGCCTTTGCTGAGATGCATGGCCCCGGCGGCATGGGCAGCGGCGAATTCATGATCTTCACGAACATCAATCAATTGGCCCGCGTCGCCAGCGGCCAGCAAACGCTGGTACTCTTCGATATCGATTTCGTGGATGCGGGTTTTGGCATCGTTCACAATGGCGAGAAATCCTTCGCTGTGGTGCTTGACGGTTACGCTCATTCCTCGCCCCCGGCTTGTTGTGTTTGGCTGGTAGAGGCATCCTGCACGCGCTCGATGTGGGCGCCGACGGCGGCGAGTTTCTGTTCAATCTTTTCGTAACCGCGATCGATGTGATAGACGCGGTCGAGCAGCGTCTCGCCTTTAGCAACGAGGGCAGCCAGCACGAGCGAAGCGCTGGCGCGCAGATCGGAGGCAATTACCTGAGCGCCTGACAATTCAGCTTCGCCGGCGACAATCGCCTGGCGGCCTTCAATGCGAATATTAGCTCCCATGCGAGCCAGTTCCTGGGTGTGCATGAAACGGTTCTCAAATATGGTCTCGGTGATGAAGCTGATGCCTTGGGCGACGGCCATCCACGCCATATATTGGGCTTGCAGATCGGTAGGGAATCCGGGATATTCTTCAGTGGTGATATCGACCGCGCGCGGCCGGCGTAAGCAGCGAATGCGCAGCGCACCGGGTTGCGAATCGTCCAGTTCAGCGCCCGCTTGCTCCATCTTCATGATGAGAGATCCGACATGTTCGGGCACTAAGTTGGTGACCCAAACGTCGCCCTGTGAAATGGCGCCGGCGAGCAGAAACGTGCCCGCTTCGATGCGATCGGCAATGATGGTATGCTCCGCGCCGTGCAGCTTTTCCACGCCCTGCACTTTAATGATGGACGTGCCGGCGCCTTCGATTTTTGCACCCATTTTGATGAGCAGATCGGCCAGATCTTTGACTTCGGGCTCGCGGGCGGCGTTGCGAATCACGGTTTGTCCTTTGGCGAGGACGGCGGCCATCAAGACGTCTTCGGTACCGGTGACAGTGATGCGGTCGAAATGAATGGGGCCGCCGAGCAACCCGTTCGGCGCTTGCGCCTCCACATAGCCGTGAGATTGTTCAATGGTTGCGCCGAGATGTTCGAGCGCGGAGACATGCATGTTGATGGGCCGCGCACCAATGGCGCAGCCGCCCGGCATGGAGACGCGCGCACGACCGGTGCGCGCCACCAGTGGACCGAGCACAAGGCTCGAAGCGCGCATGGTTTTCACTACCTCGTAAGGCGCTTCGGGCCGGTCGAGCGTTTTGGCATTCACCGTCACCGAGCCGTTGTTCTGCGTCAACTTGGCGCCGGCATATTCGAGCAGGCTCTGCATGGTGGCGATGTCTTTGACGGGCGGAATGCGGTGCAGCGTTACGGGTTCGTCCGTCAGCAAACAAGCAGCCAACGCAGGGAGCGACGCGTTCTTGGACCCGCTGACAGGCAGTTCGCCGCTTAGCGGGGCACCACCCTGAATTTTGAATTTATCCATTCTTATTCCAGACCTATTCGTCGAGCGCAGCCCGCAACCGGCCGTGGCTGGCGGCCAGTTTGGCCTCAGCTTGCGCACGGCTTACATTGCGCTTGTGCATGACAATGGCTGTGCGCACCGAGCCAGCCACGCTTAGCAGGCGCGAAGCTTCATCATAAGATACGCCGGCAATGGCGGCGATGATGCGGCGCGCGCGATCGATTAGCTTTTCGTTGGTCGGTTGCACGTTCACCATCAAGTTTCCATAAACGTAGCCGAGGCGGATCATGGTGCCGGTGCTCAGCATGTTCAGCACGAGTTTAGTGGCGGTGCCGGCGCGCAGCCGGGTGGAACCGGTGACGATTTCGGGGCCCGGCGCTGGAGTGATGGCGATTTCGGCGGCGCGCGCCAATTCGGAATCGGGCGTACAACTCAAGCCAATGGACAACGCGTCGAGCGAACGAGCGTAGGCGACTGCGCCCAGAACATAAGGCGTGCGGCCGCTGGCGGCGATCCCCACCAGAACATCGTTCGAAAAGAAATGGTGCGCGAGGAGATCTTGCTTGCCTTGTTCGGGATCGTCTTCCGCCTTTTCGATGGAGCGTCGCAGAGCACCGTCACCGCCGGCAATTAAGCCTTGCACAAGATCAGGCGGCGTGTTGAAGGTGGGCGGGCATTCGGAAGCGTCGAGCACGCCGAGACGACCCGATGTTCCCGCGCCCACGTAGAACAGATGGCCCCCTTTTTCAAGACGGGAGACGATGGAATCCACGGCACGCGCGATGTTTGGCAGCTCACGCTCGACAGCCAACGCCACTTCCTGATCGGCCGCGTTGATGACGCGCAACATATCGAATGTGGACAGCGAGTCAATATCCGACGAGGCCGGATTTTGGGCTTCAGTGAGCAGGTCGCGCAGCATGCTTAAGGGAGGGAAAACAGGAAAGGCCGCGAAGAGCCTGAAGCTCTCGGCGGCCTTGCGAACGTCTGGAGTTCGAACCGGCGGTTACGCGCTGAACGAACTGCCACAGCCACAAGTTGACTTGACTTGTGGATTGTTGAACTTAAAGCCGGAGCCTTCCAGCGTTTCGACATAATCGACTTCGGCGCCATCCAGATACAGCATACTGGCCTGGTCGATGAAAACCTTCAGATCGCCGAAATTATAGGTTTTGTCCAGCATGTTGGGCTGGGTTTCGAAAGCCATGGAATAGCTGAAACCGGAGCATCCGCCGCCGACCACGGCAATGCGGAGGCCAGCCGGCTTGGGATCCTGCATATTTAAGATTTCATGAACTTTGCCAACGGCGTTTTCAGTGAGTTGAATCATCTAAATCTCCTAAACGAATGAAGCGGTTCACCTCTAGTGTACCCAATTTGGATGCGAAAGGCGACTGATTTGCTCCGAGATTGTGGCGGAGGGTTAATGAAGACGTGAAAACGTGTTTTTTTGGAGGGAGGCCTTCGGTTATTAGTGGTTCAGCCGCTCACGGGCGGCGACACCACATCTGCTACGGACAGTACGATCTTCCCCCGCTTATGCGGCGCCCCACCCAACATCTCGTGCGCAGTGCGCACCTGTTCCAGCGGGAGCACTGTTCCCACGCGCGGGACGAGCTTGCCCTGGTTGAATAAGTCCGATATCAAGTGCAGCCGGTCAGTCGTCACCTTGGCCAAGAAAAAAACCGCTCGGATTTTGGGCACGGCATCGGGGTTGAGTGAAGGCTCCGAAACGACGGAGACCAGAATCCCGCCCGGTTTGATCAGCTTGATTGAACGCTCGCTGGTGTCTCCGCCAACCATGTCGAGAACGATATCGACCATCGGTATTACTTCTTCGAAGCGGTCGCGTTCATAGTCAATGACAGTCGTGGCGCCAATACTCCGCAGGTATTGTGCGTCATCTCCGGAAGAGGTCGCGAAGACATTCAGACCGGCTTGGCTTGCAAGCTGAACGGCATAGCCTCCAACACTTCCGCCCGCACCTTGAATCAAAACGGTCTGGCCGGATTGCACCTTTCCATACTCGAACAACATTTGCCAAGCAGTGACTGCAACGACCGGCGCGGAAGCCGCCTCTGTGAAGCTCAGGCGTCCGGGCTTGAGCGCGACCATCTTTGAGGAAGCCAGGGCAAACTCCGCATAAGCGCCAATGAACTCCGGGTTCGTAACGCCGTACACTTCGTCGCCCTGCTTGAATTGCGTCACAGTTGCGCCCAGGCCTTCGATTATGCCGGACAGGTCTGATCCCAAGGTGAGAGGCAGGGGCGAATTGACGACACTCTTCCCTTGCCGGATGAGCGCATCCCAAGGTCCGACTCCTGCGCTCGCCACGCGCACTAAGACCTGACCAGCGGCCGGTATGGGACGGGGCACCTCGTCTATGACGATCACCTCAGGCGGTCCGAACTGATGAATACGCGCGGCTTTCATACGTGATCTTTCATACGTGATATTGAGGACATCGGTCACAGACTTAGGCCATCATCGAAGATCAATTCGCTGCCGACCGTAAAAGCGGATTCATCCGGCGACCTCTTCCCAACCGTCCTGGCCGAGCGTGTTGTGCGTGCGGCCCGGAAAGTTCTTGTAATGAGTCACAGCCGCTGACTTATGGTAAAGCTTGCAATTTTCGCTTCCACTAGAGAGGCTGGCGAGACATGCCTCATGCTTTATCTGCCGCGCACCGCACTCGGCCGGGTGGCATATGAGGCCAGCGCAAAGCGCATCGGCGATCTCCGGCATTGGCCCGGGATCAGCGTCAACGATCCAGTAGTGCGACATCTGGCAGCGGCTATTCAGTTTACACGAAGAGATTCCGCTAAGCCTGCTGGCAAACGAATGTGGTTTGTCTGTCCGGCATTTCGCACGTGCGCTCCGAGTGTCGACCGGATTGCCCCGCACCGCTGGCTTCTCAAGCATCGTGTCGAGGATGCAAGAGAGCTACTGAGAACCATGGCTCTGTCTCTAGCGAATGTGGCGCTATCATGCGGGTTTGCGGACCAGAGCCACTTTACTCGAGTTTTTACGGCAATCGTTGGAGTTAGCGCGGGTGGATGGCGGCGCACGAATAGCATCCGTTGCGGTAAGACCCCGGCGTAACGGGTCTCAACGCGCACTTGGGCGGACTCGCCAGAGGCGCGCCAGTAGGGGGATAAACGCAGAAATCAGTGTAGGTCTGCCGAAGTTTTCAAACGCTGGTTGACAGGGTGAGGCGCAAACGTGGATTCGAAATTGGGATAATAAGCGGCATTCCTAGCTTAAGGAGCTTGCGATGCGGATGACCGTCAATTTCCTCGCCGTCTTTGCGATGGCGTTCCTGTTTTTGGGCGCGCAAGAGCCCACGCCGGTTCTCCCGGTGGGTGGATCGGGGCCGAGTGCCGCGCTGGACAGGCTACCTGGCATGGGCTCATCCCAAGGACCGCAAGCGTACAACAAGGTGATCACCAAAGATGCCAAGTCGAAGCCGGGGCTCTTTACCGTTCATGAAGTGAAAGAGAAATATTATTACGAAATTCCGAAGACGGAATTGAATCGCGAGTTTTTGCTAGTGACGCGTGTGGCGCGCACCACCTTGGGCTCGGGCCACGGCGGGGAAGAACTAGCGGAGCACGTCGTTAAGTGGGAGCGAAACGCCAACAAAATCAACCTTCGTGAGGTGAATTACGATCTGGTGGCCGACCCGAAGACGCCCATTTCGCTGGCTGTCAAAGCGGCGAATAACGAAACCATCATCATGACGTTTCCGATAGCCGCGTTTGGCAGAGAACCGGGCGCCAAAGCGGAAAGCAAAGAGGAGGATGCCGACGAGGATGGCGCGCCGAATAAGGACGCGGTGAAGCCGCCTGCAGCCACAGCAGAGAGTGCTAAGCCGGATGCCGCCAAGCCCGATGCCGCGAAAGAAGCAGCGGCGAAATTGGCAGCGGCTAAGGTTCGCGCGGAGAAGCGCGAGTACAAAGAAACAGGCAAGGAGCCATCCATCATTATCGAGGTCACGCGCCTGTTCACCAGCGATGTGTTTGAATTGAGCGCTAAGCAGAGCTTAAATGCGACCATGATGGATTCGTCGCGGTCGTATATAGAACGCATCTCAACGTATCCGGAAAACATTGAGGTGGAGGCGACGCTGACCTATACGCGCATGCCCACGCCGTTCGGCCTGTCTGGTTCTTCCCAGCCCAATCCTTTCCTGGCGGGCGGCATGCATCCGGGCAGCGCCACTGTGGTTTTGCATCACAGCATGGTGAAGCTGCCGGAGCACCCGATGATGCCGCGGTTGTTCGATCCGCGCGTGGGTTATTTTTCTATCCGGCAGATGGATTTCGGGCGCGATGAACAGCGCGCGCCGAAGCGTACCTACATTACGCGCTGGCGTTTGGAAAAGAAAGATCCGACGGCTGAGCTATCCGAGCCGGTTAAGCCCATCGTCTATTACATTGACGCGGCGACGCCCGAAAAGTGGGTGCCCTACATGAAACTGGGCGTAGAGAGCTGGCAGAAAGCGTATGAAGCGGCGGGCTTCAAGAACGCGATTATTGCTAAACTGGCGCCCACTCCAGAAGAAGACCCGAATTTCAGCCCCGAGGATGTGCGTTATTCCGTTATCCGCTGGCTGCCTTCCACCATTGAGAATGCTTATGGTCCGCACATTGCCGATCCGCGCACGGGCGAGATTTTGAATGCGGACATCGGGTTTTATCACAACGTTATGAACCTGCAGCGCGATTGGTACTTCCTGCAAGTGGGTCCGCTTGATCCGCGCGCCGCCAAACTACCATTGCCGGACGATTTAATGGGGCGCTTGATTGAATTTGTGTGCGCGCATGAAGTAGGCCACACGCTCGGATTTCAGCACAACATGAAAGCAAGCTCGCTTTACCCGCAGGAAAAGATACGGGACAAAGAGTGGCTGAAGAAGATGGGGCACACGCCATCCATCATGGATTATTCGCGGTTCAATTATGTGGCGCAGCCGGAAGATGGGATTCCGGTTGAAGATCTGGTGCCCACTGTGGGTCCCTATGACGTTTGGGCGACGCGTTGGGGTTATAAGCCGATTGGAGGCAATACTCCCGACAGTGAAAAGAGCACGCTGGACGAGTGGGCGCGCGAGCAGGATAAGACTCCGTGGCTGCGATTTTCGACGCAAGGGGCGGGCGGCTCTGATCCGGGTGAGTTGACTGAGGCTGTGGGCGATGCCGACGCCATTCAATCCACGGCTTTGGGAGTGAAGAACCTGCAACGCGTGGCGAAGATGATGCTCACGGCCACTACGACGCAGAAGGGCGAGCCCTACGAAGACCTCTCCGAGCTATACGGCCGCATGCTGGGTCAGTGGACCCTGGAGATGAATCACGTAGCGGCGATTGTAGGAGGGTTTGAATCGCAACAGAAGAATATCGGACAAGATGGTGTGATCTTCACGCCGGTGGCGAAGAAACGTCAGTCGGCGGCCGTCACGTTCCTGGATGAGAATGCGTTTGCCACTCCCAAGTGGGCCATTGACAAAGAGATCTTGCGGCGCATTGAGCCTTTAGGCGCGATTAGCAGGGTGGGAAATGCGCAACGGTCGGTGCTGAGTAACTTGCTGAGTAGTCCGCGCTTTGCCCGGTTGGTAGAGCAACAGGCGATTGATGGCCCGTCGGCCTATTCGCCGGCCGATTTTCTGGCGGCGGTGCGGCGGGCTGTTTGGCACGAAGTGGAAGAGCCGCACGTTAACATTGACGCGTATCGGCGGCAATTGCAGCGTACATACCTGGACCTTGCGAACGCCAAGGTCAATGGATCTCTCATCACTCTGCCTGCCGGACTGCCTGCGGGATTTCCGTTCTCGTTGTTTGCTTCGAGCGGCGATGAGAAGCCGTTTTATCGGGAGGAGCTGCGGAACCTGAGTCACTCGATTGAGATCGCACTGACCCGGACTACTGATCGAGAGACGCGCGCGCATCTCAACGGCGCGCGAGATCAGATTGCGAAAATTCTAGATCCGAAATTTGCTTCGAACCAAAGTGGGTTGGCAGGAGGACTTTTGATATTCGGCGATGAGTGGAAGCATTGGGCTGGCGATGCGACTGACAACTGCTGGCCGGATTATGAGATTCGGCCGTAGGGAGGGTAGCTAACGCCGGGCGAGGTCGCTGATGCTCCCGACTCCGTCACCGCGCGTATGGTGATAGCTGTGGAACGGGTCCGTCCGGTTCCAGGAGCCATACTTTTCGATTTGGGTAATAACGGATCAGCTTTTCATCTTCCCCAGGACCGAGATCGCGAGCGTACACGATTCGCGAAGAGTCAATATCGGCTTCGTTCCACACCCACTCGTTCTGGTAAATGTGGCGCGGAGAATAATGCACGAAAACGAGCAGCTGCCCTGATATGGCCGCTAATCGCCGCTTCACCTCAATGCGGCGCTGGGGATTTTCGTGGTTAATCGAATCCCAGGTTTCGTAGCGCAGGATTGGGTAGAGGTTCGGGCTTTCGAAAAGATGCATTCCGTACCACGAGAGGAACTCTCCGATAGATAGGACGATCAACACGCCTACAATCTCGGGACCCAGCGAGGTGTTTGCTATGCGAAGACGACTGAACTGGCCCAGTCCAATCACGCTCACCAGCACGAAAAGACAGGTAACCCCCGCCAAATAATGAAGCAGCAAGTAAGGGAAAAAATTGGTTCCCAGGGCGAAAATCGCGAGCGTGGCGGCTACCCAGCGCAACTGTGCGTCGCGCCATGCAAAGAAAAAAGCCACGATGGCGAGATACAGCGGTGGTAAGAAGAAAAACCGGTAATAGCGCACGCGGTATTCCAGGCGGAGCAGGAATCTTGGCAGGGTATCTGTTCCGGGCCCATGTTGAAGAGCTTCGGCTTGGTAATCGCTTTCCTGCTGCGGGGTCAGCGGCACGTGAGGCGTGGCATTTTGCTCGAAGGTAAACGCCACCGGTATGCCGTACTGATACTGATGCAACTGTTCGGGTAAAGTGGTCCAGCTATGGGTTACGGCTCGGCTCTGAGCCAACACCATTAGAACGACAGGAATCACCGGTAGTGAAGCAAATGCGGATATTCTCAAGAGGCTAGCCCATTTATCGCGGCGCGCCAGTTCCGGGGCGAAGAAAAGTACCACGGCTATCAACAGCAGTAGCGACTCGAACTGGCGCGTCAACATGTGTATGCCGAATCCGACGCCCAGCAGGAGGGCGTCACGCGGCCGGGCGTACTGGCGCAGTCGCGGCAAAGCGCCAAATACGAGAGCGCCTCCCAAAGCGGCGAGAGACCCTCCTCCCCAATACGAATTTGTCCACTGACACAACGGGCCGAACTCGATGACGGCGAAGATGCCTCCGAGCAAAGCCCAGCTGGGCGAAACCCAGCCGCGCAGCATCCAGTAGCAGGCAGCGCAGAAGGCGCCCGCGGCAATCAGCACGCCGGTCCAGGGCGTCCCTGTGAGCAATCTGCCGAGAGCCAATACGAACCCCTGACCCAGCGGATACATCGAGCTATAAGTAGGCTGCTGTAAGACGAAGAAAGTCTCAAAGAAGCGGTGCATGGGATGAGGAGGGTTCGCCAAACGCCCATGCAACAGCGTATCCGCCAGCAGTAAGTGACTAAATTCATCGTAGATGTCGGGCGTCGGAACGGGATGATGGGGCAGCAGCAAGAGACGGAGGAAAATAGGCAATGAGAAGAGCAGAATGACGCACGTGCGCTTGCGGTTCGCCAACCAGGAATAAGTGAGCTTCAGTCTGGGGCGGCAGGCGTAGGCTGCCAGAAGAAACAAACCAGTTATAAGAAACAGCGCCCAATCGGCGGGCGCGAAGCCAACAGAGCTATCGGGAGGCATAGAAGGAAGGACGACCCATTTACTCGTCCAATACGCCGATTGCGATGAGCGAAGTAGCAGGCCAAGGGAGTTTATTATCGATGCGTTTCCAAAGAGGTACGAGAAGGTCGAACAAGCGCAATTGCAGGCGACTCAAAGTGCGCCTTTTCAAGAACCGGCTGTGCAGATACCAACCAGGGCGAGTGGCGCGGTTAAAGCCGGTAATCTGCGCCACCCTGAACCCAGCGGCAGCCATTTTCTCCGCGAGCTCCTCCCTACTGTAACGGCGCTTGTGTTGTAATGCCTCATCTAAAGTTCCAAAAATTTCCGGTCCTTGCGGCACAAGGATGATGGCGACGCCGCCGGGTCGTAGGCAATGCCGAATGTTGGCGAGCGTGAGCCTGTCGTCCTCTATGTGCTCGAGCACGTTGAGGCAAACCACGGTATCGGCGTTCTGCTCAAAGCGTGCCACGTCCTCCGGCAGGGAGAAATCGCAGTGCACCACTTCAATAGCCGGTTGATACTCGATGCGCGAACGCAAATCCAATAGATGTTCTTGATCTTGATCGGTTGCCACATAGCGATGCTTTGCGGAGGCGAGAAGGACGGTCAGGTTGCCGATGCCCGCCCCCACTTCCAGCACGTCGCCCTTTACCCAAGGGGCAATCGAATCCGCCATCCAGCGGTTGAAACGCTTTGCTCCCGACATTGCCACAAGCGTGTCCGTGCGCTTGTCGCTGTGTGTCGCACCGAAGAACCAGGCGCGGAAGATGCTGGCGAAGGCATCCAAAGTGTCCCACGGACGAATCTTTTTTCCTTGTTCGAAGGTGCGAGCGCGGTAGGTAATGGGCACTTCCACGAAACGGGCGCGCCGTTTGGCAAAACGGATAATCAATTCCGGGTCGAGCCCAAATCGATCGCTGCGCAAGGGCACGCTTTGGGCGAGGGATGTTCGAAAAGCTTTGAAACCGGTTTCGACATCGGAAAGCGCCAAGCCCGCGGCCATCCCCGTGACTGTGCTGATGATGCGGTTGGCGACAGCTTGCCAGAATCCCAAAGGCCGCCGCTCGACATCGTTCAGCAAGCGCGAGCCTAGGACGACGTCCGCCTCGCCTGCCAGAAGCGGCTTCAAGAGCTTTGGATAATCGAGAGGATCGTACTCTAAATCGGCGTCTTGAATAATGCAGAAATCGCTTTGCGCTTGCGCGATGGCATGGCGGATGGCCGCGCCTTTGCCGACATTTTCGGGAAATCGGGTGAGCCGCAACAAGATTTCGGGATGCATGCGTGCGAACTCTTCCACCACTTCGGATGATTTGTCCTGCGACCCGTTGTCCACCACGATCAGATCGGCCACCACCTGGTTGGCTTGAAAAAAGCACGCCGGCGCGGTAACCACTCGATCCAGCACCGTTTTGATCGAGTTAGCTTCGTTGTACATGGAAATCAGTATCGAGAGACGAACAGCTGACATGTTGCGGTTGGTTCGCCCCGACAAAACGTTCGAGAACGATAGCCTCAGTGTACTGTCAGCTGAAGTAAGCATACATATTATGCGTTGTTAAACTGCGGTTGAAGGCCCATTCAAGCAATGATGGTTCGCGAGCTTACGCGTCTGGCTGCAATCGGGTTGTGCGCGTCCGCATGGCTCGCCGCGCGAAACGTTGTCGACCCGCCGCCCAGTTTCTACAAGGATGTCCTTCCCATTCTTCAGCAGCACTGCCAGGCGTGTCACCGCGCGGGCGAGCCGACGCCTATGCCTTTGCTCGACTATAAGGAAACCAAGCCGTGGGCGCGCACGATCTTCGAAGCCATTACTTCGCGCCAAATGCCGCCCTGGTATGCCGATCCATCCATTGGCCACTTTGCCAACGATCGCAGCCTTTCCACGGCGGAAATCCAAACTATTTCCGCGTGGATGGCGGCGGGCGCTCCTCAAGGCGAAGCCAAAGAAGCGCCAAAGCCAAGGCATTGGGTGGAAGGTTGGAGCATTGGCCAGCCGGAAATGGTTTTCGAGGTGCCTGCCGTTTTCAATGTTCCCGTTTCCGGCATTGTGCCGTATCAATACGCCATTGTTCCAACCCACTTTACAAAGGACACCTGGGTTCGTCTTGCTGAGGTACGGTCCGGGGATCGCGTGCACACCCACCACATCGTTGTCAGTGTGCGCGAACCGGATTCGAACTGGCTCGCAGGCGAACCCACTGGCGTTCCGTTTACTCTCAATCCCCACGAATTGGGAGGAGGCGTTCCCGGCGAGTTTTTAGCGGGCTATGGCCCAGGCGCCATGCCCGAACTGCTTGCTCCGGGTCAAGCCAAGCTAGTTAAGGCCGGCAGCGATCTTGTGTTCCAGCTTCATTACACGACCGATGGGCGGCCTGGCTGCGACCGCAGTCGGATTGGCCTGGTTCTGTCGCATGAACCGCCGCATCAGCGAGTGCTCATGCTGGCCGCCGCCAATGTACACTTCCTCATCCCTGCTGGCGATCCCGATTATCAGTTGGACGCAAGGGTGACCTTGCATGCCGAAGCGACACTTGTTTCGCTGCTTCCGCATATGCATTGGCGGGGAAAATCCTTCGAGTTCCGGGTTGTCTTTCCCGACGGGTGCAGGGAAACGCTGCTGCGCGTTCCCCATTACAGTTACAACTGGCAGCTTTCCTACTATCTCGCCACCCCGCTGCGCCTTCCGCCCGGGAGCAGTATTGAATGCAGGGCGCACTTTGACAATTCCGCCGCCAACCCGGTCAATCCCGATCCGACGAAGGCGGTGCGCTTCGGTTCGCAAAGTTGGGATGAAATGATGATCGGCTACTTCGAAGTAGCAACCGACGTGAAAAACGGTCTGCGTGAGCTTCTGCTGCCTGGACAAAGCGATAGGGTCGGTCGAAGGATGTAGCGGACCGGGCGTGAAACTGCCCCGGGGTGGACGAATTCTGGACGGAGACGAACTAGATATGGTTCAGCGGTACTGGATATTCCGTTTAGGATTTTTCTTATAATCGCTGGCTTGGCAATTTCCAGTCACAGCTCCAGAAAAAAAGACAAAATATCTCTTAGTCATTGATAACGGTTGGTTTAGGGGTTTCAGATGGCATTATGCGGGCAATGGATTCGATGGATACACTCCTATGGCTGAGATGTTGAGGCGAAGAGGTTTAAGCGCGGCTTTTGTTGGGTTAGGTTGCGGAAGAGGAAAAGTTTGACGATACGTTAAGAGAGAGGAAACTAGAATGTGATGGAAGTGTTACAGACGCGGGATTTAAACGGTATAGTGAAGCCAGGAAAAGATTCGATGGAAGCAGGGCAGGCACCAAAACGATTGAACATAAGCGCTCGTCAACGAAGCGCTCACCACTTGGCAATCTCGGCCACATTTCCGGAAGTCGTTGAGGGGCTGGTTTCGATCATTGGCAGAAAATTGACAGCATATGTTGCGTCAGTTAAAGATGCAAGAGCGATTGACCGGTGGCTGGGCGGGGTAGTTCCGCAACGTGATATCGAGTACCGTCTGCGTCTGTCGTATCATGTGGCGGCATTCCTGGCCGACGTGGATAGCTCAGCGGTCGTCAAGGCGTGGCTCCTTGGCTTAAATCCCGAACTCGGCGATGAGGTGCCAATCAAGCTCTTGCGCGATGGGGATCTTACCGATGACGGCAAGAAAGTGCTAGGTGCGGCCACAGCTTTTGTGATAGGGGGCTAAGGGCTGCTTCCCTATCGTTCCACGCCAGAGGTTTTATTCAGAATTGGGCGCGCACCGGACCCGTGGCTCGTACCGTTTGAGCCGTCCACAACTGGCGACTGCAATTCTCTGGGCCGGTTTGACGATTCCAAGGGTCGCTACGCGGCTGGCTTTCCGGTCGCCGAATGGGCCGGGCGACGGTCGCCGGGAAACGATGTGCCGATATCTACCGCTCGGAATGGCTCTCGTATTTGCGCCGCGAATTGCAGTCGGACTTGAGCGCACCCCTGGTAAGTAAGAACAGCCAATTCGATCTTTCCGATTTGATGTCCAAGAACCGGAGAGTTTCTCAAAGGGTCTCAACCCAGATTCATGCCGTTGGAGATTTTGCCGGGATCTTGTATCAATCCCGGCATGGACGGGATCTATTTAATTGGGCGCTATTCGAGCCCTTTGAGTTGGACGGCTGCAGCAGCTCCAAACTCCATTCTGATGATCCGGCTTTCCAAAAGGCGCTCGAACTCTTGGACCTTGCCTTCGATCCACTCTCGTAACCTTCAATGTTCGTGCACGCACTCCGGATAACTGCTTCGCACGGCGTTGCCTTTATAACCGAGTTCGTCAATCAGGCCTATTTTTGAGGTGTAATAGCCGTCGGCGGTGAGCCGCTTCATTAAAGCGAAAAACTGCACAGTGCGCGCCTGCGGTTTCTCCGCATCGGCAGCGGCGCAGAGCGGCTCAAGGATTGCGAGCTGGCTGCGTTCATCCAACTCAAGGAAACGATCGGAGCTCTGGCCTTTCGCCTGTACATCGAGCCAACGTAAGCCATCCGCGAGCAACGCTTGTTGATTTTCGTCGCGAGAGATCACGAGGTCTATATATTCGGGAACCCCGGCTTGGATCGCGCCGGGTGTTTCAGTGGGCGGAATGATGAGATCGGCTATGCGCGCGACCGTTTTGAAATCTGCGTCGTTGAGAAAACGGCCTTGCGATTGGGGCACGAAGTTGGCGTGCTCGTGCGCGGTCTGGCCATACAGCTCCTCGCCCGCGAATGGGAATGTGCAGGTAGCGCTAATAGCGCCGAATAGCTTGAGAACGTTGCGGCGATCGGAAGAATAGCTTGCCATTTACACTTCCTTTTTTTGTAGACGGTCGGCAATGAAATCGGCGGTGCGCGAAGCCAACGCCATGATAGTCAAAGTCGGATTCTTTTCGGACGATGAAGGGAATACGCTGGCGTCCACTACGTAAAGGTTAGGTACATCGTGCGCACGGCAGGTGGCATCTAGGATGGAAGTGCGTGGATCGCTGCCCATGCGGCAGCCGCCGATTTCGTGGTTGGTTGACGGCTCCTCGCTGATGGAGTGAATCTGCGACCCGCTCGCTTCAAGAATGTCCAGGCAGCGGCGTTTCATATCGTTGTGAAGCTTCATATCCATTTCGGACAGCTTCCAGTGGCGACGCGCGCGCGGCAGGCCGTATTCGTCCGGATGCTCGTAATCGAGATCGATGTAGCTGTCGTCGTTGGGCAGCATTTCCTGATAGGGGCTGAACGTCATGTAAGCCGGATAACGCGCCTTGATCGCTTCTTTGTAAGACTTACCCATGCCTTGAATGGAGCGGGCCCAACCAGCAGCGCGGTGATTGTGATAGCCAAATTGAACGCCGAAGCTGCGCGCGTAATCACGCTTTTGGTCATGCATGAACGACGGGATGTAGGCGTGATCGAGAAAGCCCTCGTCGTTTTCAGACGGCTTGCCGATAAATTCGTCGAGGAAAAGTTCGAAACCCGCGGTAATGTGTGGGATAAAATTGCGCCCGAGCTGGCCGCTGGAATTGGCCAAGCCGTTGGGAAATTGGCTCGATTTCGACATTAATAGCAACGCTACGCTTTGCGCGCACGCACAAGCGACAACTACCACGCGTCCTTGCACGGCTCCTTCGGCGCGCGTTTCACGGTCGAAGTAGCGCACCTCGCTCACGCGAGCTTCGTCCGTAACTCCCAATTCGTAAACCACGCTGTTCCCGCGTAGCGTTAATTTGCCGGTTTTCAGGGCGGGCGCCATTTGTACATCGTAAGAGTTGTATTTGGCCACCACGTCGCAGCCTGCCATGCAGTTGCCGCAAAAATGGCAAGCGGGCCGAACGCCGCGCGAGCGGCTCAAGGTGGCTTTGCGAACATGAATGATTTTGACGCCAAGCTTTGCCGCACCCTTCTGAATGGCGATATCGGTGCACTTCATGGGCACGGGCGGAAGAAAGACGCCATCGGGCAAGTCTTGCAGGTGATCGTAGTTGGCGCAGACGCCCACTTCACGCTCGACTCGATCATAGAAAGGCGCCATGTCGGCGTAGTCGAGGGGCCAGTCTTCACCCACGCCGTCGTGTTGGCGCCCCTTGAAATCGCGCTGGCTGAAACGCAGAGCGACGGCGTTCCATAGCATGGTTTTCCCGCCCAAACCACGGCTGCGTTCCCCATCGAAGCCAGGCTTGCCGGGGCGCATGGTAGGAATGTGGCGCGATGGGAACTCGAAGGGTAGCGCGTGAGTATTGAAATCGGTACGGGTGTTGACGTGTGGGCCGCCTTCCAGTACCAGAACATCGGCACCCAGCGTGGCCAGGCGCGAAGAAAGCGTTCCGCCACCGGCGCCTGAACCTATCACCACCACGTCGTAGATCTTTTGTTGCATGCCTGCCTATTTGGTTTTATTCTCGAACAGGAACAATCCGCTTTTGCCGCCGACAACAAAATCAAGGTCGCCATCGCCGTCCATGTCGGCCACCGGAATCTGAATGCCGCCGCCGGTGCGGCCGCCATAGTCGATTACGTGCTTCGCCCACTCCACATTTTTGGTAGCCGGATCGAGCAAACGCTCGTACCAATACACGCCGAGCGGTTCGCGCGCGCCTGGATCATGGCCGTTATGTGCCATGTAGCGTTTGCCGGTGAGGATGCCGATATTGCCCGTGCCACGGAAATCGACCAGCGTCGTCGCATGCGGCTGTGACCAACTTTCGTCGATCATGTGCTTTTCCCACGTCCCATCGACTTTTTGTTCGAGCCAAAAGATGCCATAGTTGTGGCCCATGGAGGTGATGATGTCTGGACGGCCGTCGCCATTCACGTCCGCGACGTGGATGAAACCCAGATCGCCAAGCTTCCAATCCGCATGAAATTTCCAATCGGGCGAACGCGGGTCGGCGGGAGCTTCGAGCCAGCCATTGGGCGTAAGAATATCGGTGCGGCCGTCGCCATTTACGTCGCCGGCGCCAATTCCGTGGCCATAGCTGTGCGGGCTGACGATGTGCTTGGTGATGCCGCCGCGGTGGTCGCGCTCATACCAGGCGAGCGGCGCTTTCTCATCGCCGAATTGCGGCAGAATTTCGTCGGCCTTGCCGTCGTTGTCGAGATCGACGAGCAATGTGAATTCGATCGGGTAGCCGGTTTCGATGGGATGTTCCTGCCACATCTCGCCGGTCATTCCGGGGTTGTGCCACCAGGCGAGCTTTTTGCTGAACCACCCGGAGGTGATCAGGTCGACGCGGCCATCGCCGTCGACGTCCAGCGGCAACGTGCTGAGATCGTCGATGTAGAAGTTTGAGTAGAGAATGTTTCGAAAGCGATGCTTGGTCCAGTGCGGCGCTTCATACCAGTTTTCACCCGAGACGATGTCGAGACGGCCGTCGCCATTGATGTCGGCTATGACGGCGGTTTCGCTGGACCCAAGGTCGATGGTGTGCTTTTCAAAGGGGATCTCGGCGGGGCGGGTGAGTTGATAAGCCAGCAAGAGGGACCCGGCGGCGAACGGCGCTACTCTGCGGACAAATGTAGATATCATCTGGGGTGCGGCAGCAGACAGCTTATCAAATATAGGAGCAAAGATGAAATTTGGCGTGAACACGTTTTTATGGACGGCCAACTTTGGCCCGGAACACTTCGAATTGCTACCGAAGATCCGCCAGCACGGATTCGACGGGGTAGAAGTGGCATTGATCCATCCCGCCGACTTCAAAGCTAAGGAAATTCGGCGCGCGTTGGCGCAGAACGATTTAGAATGCACGGTGTGTTCAGTTCTGCCGGGAGAGTTAAGCTTGCTCTCGCCGGACGCAGCTGTGCGCAGCAAGACGGTCGCGCATCTGGCGGAATGTTTCAAAGCCACGGCCGAAGCGGGCGCTAAGCTGATCGCGGGGCCGCTCTATTCGCCGGTTGGCTATTTGCCGGGACGGCGCCGCACGGGCGACGAGTGGAAGAATGCGGTCGATGGTTATCAACAACTAGGGCCGATACTGGCCGAGAATCACGTGGACGTTTGTATCGAGCCGTTAAACCGCTTTGAAACCTACTTCCTCAATACGACCGAAGATGCGGTAAAGCTCTGCGCGGAGATCAGCCATCCCAATGTGGGCATCTTGTGGGACACGTTCCACGCCAATATCGAAGAGAAAAATCCGGCGCAGGCACTACGTTCAACGGGGCGGTTTCTGAAGCATGTACATACTTGCGAAAACGACCGGGGCACGCCGGGCAGCGGCCACGTCGATTGGCCCGGTGTCTTTGGCGCGCTACGCGAGATGAAATACGACGGCTGGCTCACCATTGAGAGCTTTGGGTTCGCGCTCGGTGAGCTTTCGGCGGCGGCCTCCATCTGGCGCGACCTGGCGAGCAACCCGGAAGATATTGCCTTTGAAGGAGTGAAGTTTCTGAGAGCCTCGGCGTAAAATTCGAAGTACACGATGGGAAAGAAGGAAGAGGCGCCGCTGGCCAGTGGTGTGTATGCGGCTTTGGCGACGCCCCGTCCACAAAATTCCGTGGAAGCGGATGCGGCGGCGCTGTTTGACTATATCGATTTAATCCAAAACCGCGGCGTGGATGGGATGGTCCTGTTCGGTTCCACGGGCGAGTTCCTTCACTTCGACGTGACTGAACGTATGCGGGTTCTGGTGCTGGCAAGAAAGCGCTGCCGGGTGCCGCTGTTGGTGAACGTGGCGCATTCGACTCTGGCCGGTGCGATTGAACTGGCTGAGGATGCCATGGCTACCGGTGTGGCTGGGCTACTCTTGATGCCTCCCTATTATTTTCGTTACAGCGGCGGGCAGATTGCGGAGTTCTACCGGCAGTTCGCGAACGAAGTGGATGGTAAAGCGCGCGTCTACCTCTACAACATTCCGCAGTTTACAAACGCGATACCGGCGGATGTCATGGAAGAGCTGTTGGCGAGCGGGGCGTTTGCGGGCATCAAGGATTCCAGCGGCGATTGGGAATCGTTCGAGAGGCTGCTCGCGCTGAAAGTGAATCACCCCTTCCAGTTGCTGGTGGGGAACGATCGAATCTACCGGCGAGCGAGGCCTCTGGGAGCTGATGGCATAGTTTCGGGCGTGGCTGCGGCTGTGCCGGAGTTGCTAGTTGGTTTGGAACGGGCAATCGTCGCCAAGCAGGAGGAACGCGCCGACGATTTGGATGGGCGCTTACAAGAGTTTCTGGGTTCGCTCGATCGGTTTCCGGCACCCGTCGGCATAAAGATTGCCGCAACCGCGCGCGGCTGGAAGCTGGCACACACGGCCATGCCGTATGACGAACAAACGTCGAGGGCGAAGCAGGAATTCGAACAGTGGTTTAAAGAGTGGCTGCCGCTGGTGCTATAAGACAAGTTATGTCGCCTGAAGAATTCCGGCAAGCTGCATACCGACACGCCGATTGGATTGCCGGATACATGGAGCATGTGCGCGACTATCCGGTGCTACCCGCGATACAACCTGGGGATGTGGCCGCGAAGCTGCCTGCTGCAGCGCCGGAAAAAGGTGAACCCATAGAGCGTATTTTTGGCGACTTCCAAGCACAGATTGTTCCCGGACTCACGCATTGGAATCATCCGCACTTTCATGCCTGGTTTTCGGATTCGTCTACACCCCCCTCTGTGCTGGCCGAGTTCCTAATAGCGGCGTTGAATGTGAACGCGATGCTGTGGAAATCGTCGCCCGCGGCAACGGAACTGGAACAGGTGACCTTAAGCTGGCTGCGGCAATGGTTGGGACTCGACCCGCAGTGGTTCGGCATCATCTACGACACCGCTTCAGTTTCCGTGCTACAGGCAATGGGCGCGGCGCGTGAATGGATCGCGCCGGAATGCAGGATCAAGGGAATGCAGCCGGGGCTGACGGTCTATGTTTCGGAACATACGCACTCCTCTGCCGAAAAGGCTGCCATTACCTTGGGGTTCGGCCAGCAGAACGTGCGGCGGATTGCGGTAGACGACCAGTTTCGCATGCGGCCCGAGTTATTGGCCAAAACGCTCGAAACCGATATCGCCGAAGGCAAGCGACCATGCTGCATTGTGGCGTCGGTCGGCTCAACTTCGACTGCGGCGATTGAGAACGTTCCCGCCATTGCGGACATTGCGGAGCGTCATGGAATCTGGCTGCATGTCGATGCCGCGTATGCCGGCCCGGCGGCGATTGTGCCTGAGATGAGGCACATTTTGCGAGGCGTGGAGCGGGCGCATTCGCTTGTTTTGAATCCACACAAATGGCTGTATGTTTCCATGGATTGCAGCGTTCTTTATACGCGCATGCCGGAAATGTTGCGGCGTGCCTCTTCCCTAAGCGCGGAGTATCTGAAGACAGCGGAAGACGCGCGGGTAGTGAACTTCAACGATTATGGCGTGCAACTGGGGCGGCGCTTTCGGGCATTGAAGTTATGGTACGTCTTCCGCTATTACGGCCGTGAGGGAATTATCGCCATGCTGCGGGAGTCTCTCAGGTTGACTCAATTGCTGAAAGCTTTGATAGAAGCAGATGCCGATTTTGAGATATCCGCGCCTGTCGAGTTGTCGTTGGTGTGCTTCCGGCATCGCAGTTCCGACGAAGTGAACCGGCAGTTGTTGGCGGATCTTAATGCGGGGGGCAAGTTGTTTCTGTCGCACACGATACTTCAAGGCAAGTACATATTGCGTTTCGCGATTGGCAACCACCAGACGAACGAGCAGGACATCCGCGAGAGCTGGCAACTGATTCAATTGTGCGCGGCAAAGCTGGCGGCAGTGCAGACCTAAATGGCTGACGAACGGCTGGCAACCACTTTGTGCGGCATTCCGCTGCGCAATCCCGTGATTGCGGCGTCTGGAACGTTCGGCTATGGCGTCGAATTTGCCACGATTCTCGATTTGGGTAAGCTGGGCGCATTAGTCACCAAAGGGCTTTCCCGCGAGCCGATAGCAGGCAACCCGGCACCGCGCTTGTGGCATACCGCGGCGGGCATGATGAATTCGGTCGGTTTACAGAATGTAGGAGTCGCCGCCTTCATTCGCGACAAACTGCCGAAACTGCGCCCGTTTCCCGTGCCGGTGATTGCCAACGTGTTCGGCTACGCGGAGGACGATTACCTGGAGGTTGTGCGGGCGCTTGAAGATGCGGACGGAATCGCGGCCTATGAATTGAACGTTTCCTGCCCCAACACCAGACATGGCGGCATCTTTTTTTCGAGTGACCCGCAGCTGCTGGCGAACTTGGTCGCGAGGGTGCGCGCAGTGGCAAAGCGGCCCTTGATTGTGAAGCTTTCGCCAAACGTGGCGGGCATTCAGCCGTTTGCGCAAGCAGCCGAAGAAGCGGGAGCCGATGCGGTCTCACTGGTAAACACGTTCATCTCGCTGGCCATCGATATAGAAACAAGAATACCGCGCATTGGAGCAGGCTTCGGCGGTTTGTCCGGTCCGGCGATCAAGCCCATCGCTCTACGTATGGTTTATGAAGCGGCGCAGGTGGTGAAGATTCCAGTGATCGGCTTAGGCGGCATCGCGAGCGGCGAAGATGCGGCCGAGTTTCTGATTGCCGGAGCTCAAGCAGTTGAGGTAGGAACTGCGAATTTCGCCGATCCAAAAGCTCCACAACGGATTGTGCGGGAACTAGAGCGCGTGGCGCGGCGGCTGCGTGTTGGAAACGTCAACGAACTGGTGGGCACCGTGCGCTTTCCCGAAAAGGGAAATGCGAGTTGTGCAAAATAGAGCAATGAAAGAAAGCATCTTTCCCAAAGATGGGCCGAAGCCCGTTGCTCCTTATTCGCCGGGCATACGTGCCAACGGGTTTGTTTTTCTAAGCGGCCAGATTCCCGCCGATCCGAAGACGGGCGAATTGGTCACAGGCGACATTCAAGCGCAATGCGCGCGCGTGCTTGAGAATCTGAAGATCGTGTTAGAAGCAGCCGGGCTTACTCTGGGCGACTTAGTGAAAACGACGGTCTTCCTGAAAGACATGAACAACTTCGCCAAGATGAACGAGGAGTATGGCAGGTTCTTCCCTGGCAATCCGCCGGCGAGGACGACGGTTGAAGTGGCGCGCCTGCCGCGCGATGTGCAAATTGAAATAGAGGCGATTGCCTTGGACAAGGGTAAATAATTACTGTTTCGGCGCGTCCGCCGGCTTCAAAGGGGGATGCGCGCTGTATTGACCCTGCGGTGGAAGAAGTTTGATTTCCACGGTTTGCTCTTCACCGGCTACATCAACCTTCGCCCCATATGTTTGATACGCTTTCTTGTTCACCTGAAGCTGCACCGCGCCTTCCGGAACGGCCGGGAAATGCGCTATTCCCTGTTGATTGGTATGCACTTCCCAATGAATCTTCTTTCTTAGTCCAACCTTGGTCACTTGGCGCGAGCCGAGGAAGTCGAGAATCACCTCGGCATTCTCAACAGGCTTGTCAAATTGGTTGGTCACCATGATCTTGATGACGGTTTTGGGTTGATCGCTAGCAAACAAGGTAAAACAACAGAACGTCACCAAAACCATGAGCAAGAAGCGAATCTTCATGATCGAATTATCGCGCATGCCTTTGGAGACACAAGAAGGACCTCTTCGCCTAATTTTCCGGCAGAACGGAAGAAGCCTCGGAGCGATAGGAGAGTGCAAAATCGGCGAGACGCTGAATCCGGCGATCCAAGTCGAATTCGAGGTGCCGTTCAACCTTCACGTGCTGAGCATCGGGATGCGCGGGATTGAGCAAGAAGTTTCTGGTTTTGTGTGGGCGTCAACTCATTGATTTCAAATTGAAAATCGGCGGCCCTTTTCCAAGGACCGGAAAAGTCGGATTCACTTATCGTGCGCGCCAAAATCGAGACAGCACCGGAATAATGGCCCCGCCCAGATTCGCCACATGCGAGTCGGGATACGGGAACAATGGCTTCTCAGTACCATCACGAACTGCCCGCCATAGCGCCGAGAAGTAGCCCTTCGCCACCACCCACTTTTCCCGAAGCGAAAATTGAAGATCGCGGCCGTTGGCCTGGAGCACCATCACTGTCACATCATCGCAAGACAGAGCGGCCGGATAGCGCCGGCCAACCTCGTCGAGCAACGACTGCGCCAGGGACTTGGGCTCTGTCGCGTTCAGGGTGGCGGCGATTTCGAGAAGGCCCTCTTCACCCAAAATGCGCCGGTCTGAGCCACAGGCCTCCATCAGTCCATCCGTATACAACAGCAAACAATCGCCGGGCTCAAGCTCGATGTCGAAATCCTGATAATCCGACAAGTCGAGAATGCCCAAAGGTAGGTTGCGGCGGGTGAGATCCCGATCCGAACGAAGTAGCGACCACTCATGGCTAGTCGCGCGATAGAGCAGCGGCGGAGGATGACCGGCATTGCACAGACATAAACGGCGCGTGGGTGCGAAGAATGTGGCCACAATGGCCGTCGCAAAGATGCCCTCAGGCGCCAGTTCGGTAAACTGCCTGTTGAGGAGACGTACAAATTCGCCTTGATCCAGCCAGTTGACAAAACGCCGCATCAGGAATTTTAATCCGTTGGCTGTTTCGGCGGCGGCCTGACCGTGTCCCACTACATCGGCGAGCAAAAAACGGGAGATGCGGCCGTTGATGCAACTGGAGGCATAGTAAACGTCTCCGCCATTGCGGCCGTCGCCAAATGGTTTGCTAGAGAGCCAGGTATCGAGGCCGCCGAATTGAACGGCGCGCGCCGCCAGTTGGCTGCCGCCAAAAACCTCCATGCAATGCATGCGTTGCGGAGCGCGTTCCTCGAGAGCAACCACAGGTGTCATCCAACCATCCAGCCTCAAACTCTCTCTAGTAAAGTTTATCGCGCCGAACTCTAAGTGTTCTCTGGATAGACTGAGATTTGAATCTCGTTCGAATTATCGGTGCGGGTTTGGCGGGATGCGAGGCTGCTTTCCAAGCAGCGGAAGCCGGCGCACGCGTCGAGTTGTATGAAATGCGCCCCGGACAGCGGAGCGCCGCGCACAAAACCGACGCATTCGGCGAACTGGTCTGTAGCAATTCACTCAAAAGCGAGCAGGAGCACTCGGCGCCTTGGCTGCTGAAACAGGAAATGCGAGCGCTTGACTCGCTACTGATGCGGGCAGCCGGCTCGGCGCGGGTGCCTGGAGGACACGCGCTTACCGTGGATCGCGCATTGTTTTCAGCGCAAATCACGCGGGTGATCGAAGCGCATCCGAACATTACCGTGAAGCGTGAGGAAGTGCGGACAATCCCCCAAGGTGTAGCGGTCATAGCGAGCGGGCCGCTTACCAGTGAGCCTTTGGCGCAAGAAATCGCGCGCATCACCGGCGCCGAGCGGCTTTTCTTTTACGACAGCATCAGCCCCATTGTCGCAGCGGATTCCATTGATATGTCGGTGGCGTTTCGCGCATCGCGCTATGGGAAATCGCTCGATGGTACCGACGATTACATTAATTGTCCGTTCAACAAAGGCCAGTACACCTCCTTTATCGATGAATTGCTCAGAGCTGAGTCGTACGAACCGCATATTCCGGAAGACAGCACGCCATATTTCGAAAGTTGTTTGCCGATTGAGGAAATCGCCCGGCGCGGGCGGGACACGCTGCGGTTTGGCCCGATGAAGCCCGCCGGCTTGGACGATCCGCGCACCGGCCGCTGGGCATACGCCATCGTGCAGTTGCGGCAAGAGAATCAGCGCGCCGATAGTTACAACGTGGTCGGCTTTCAAAATCACATGCGGTTTGGAGATCAAGCGCGTGTCTTTCGCTTGATTCCCGGATTAGAAAAGGCCGAGTTCGTGCGCTTCGGCCAGATGCACCGCAACACCTATATCAACTCGCCGGCTCTACTACTGCCGACGCTGCAGTTGAGATCAAATCCGCGGCTTTTTTTCGCCGGCCAGATTTCGGGTGTGGAAGGATATGCGGAATCAATCGCCACCGGGCTGATCGCCGGGCGCAATGCGGCTGTAGTGGCCAGCGGCAGAGCACCGCTCGTTTTTCCGCGTGCCAGCGCGCTGGGCAGTTTGTGCCACTACGTCACAGCGGCTGACCCGCGTCATTTTCAACCTGCCAATATCACGTTTGACCTCTTGCCCGCGCTGGACGAACAGGCGAAGCGGCAATACAAGCACGACAAGAAAGCGCGGCACGCGGAGATATGCCGGCGGGCGGAAACAGCCTTTTCAGAATTCTTGTATGCCCACGATACGCGAATCCATTGCGAAGTATCTGGCTGAGTTGACGCGGCGCGGCGCTTCCCAACACACGCTGCGCAACTATGGCTCCGATCTTGAGCAATTTGCCAGCTACTTTGAAGCTCCTGGTATGACCGCGCCCGCTTTTGAGCTGCTTGATTTAGCGCTGCTCCGCGAGTGGTTGGGAGGACTCTACGATCACAAACTTTCGGTAGTGACGGTGCGCCGCAAGCTGGCGGCCGTGCGCGCCGTATTTAAATTTTCAATGCAGGAAGGCACCCTCGTCAAGAACCCAGCCACGCGATTGCGGACGCCCAGGGCGAAGCAGCGGTTACCCGAGGTGATGAGCGCGGAAAAGACGAATAACCTGCTGGATGCTGTGGAGTCGGGCCAAGTGGTGGAGATGCCGGATAAGGAGCGCGATGTGGCGCTGCTCGAATTAATGTATGGCTGCGGCATTCGCGTGAGTGAACTGGTGGGCATCAATCTCGAAGACATCGATTTGCGCACGGGCTGGCTGCGCGTGCGGGGGAAGGGAAATAAGGAACGGCAGGTGCCGGTGGGCGGGCGCGCGGTTGAAGCGGTGAATGTTTACTTACAGAAGCGCGCCGGACAGCCAAGCGAGCGAGCGCTATTTCTGAATTCGCGTGGCGCGCGGTTAGGCGACCGCCAAGTGCGGCGCCTGGTGAAGCTCTATGCAGTGCTGGTGGCTGGCGATTCAAGCGTTCACCCGCATAGTTTTCGGCACGCTTACGCCACACATTTGCTGAGCGACGGCGCGGATCTCAGGTCGATTCAGGAATTGCTGGGCCACGCGCGGCTTTCAACAACGCAAAAGTATACGCAGGTATCGCTTAAAGATTTGCAGTCCGTTTACGATCGGGCACATCCGAAGGCGTAGGTGCGAAGTTGCCTTATTCTTATGTGTTGTATTCTTCCTTTCATCTGCAATTCCGCGCTTGAATAGTGCAACTGATTCATGGGCTTGATAGGAGCGATGAAGCGAAAGCAAATTCACTGGGTGGTGGTTGCAGGCTTCACCGCTCCGAGCAATCCCGCAGGGCTGCAGGCGCGTGCTTTAACCACGGCGACGTTAAGGCGATCTATCAACGCCCTTGGCCCCTGTGCGGATTCCGCCAGGACGCGCATCCCATCAAAGACCTTAATGACGGCATTCCGTGGAAATGAGGACGAGGTTGTGTAATTGAGAGGTAAGGGGAATATTGTGCCGGAGCAAGGAATGGTGAGCGCCAGCGAACCCTTCAGCAGAATTCCTCCGCCAGGCACAACGCCGCAAGAAGGGACTGTCTTGTTTTCGCGATAACGCAACACTTTCCCTGTGGAGAGCTTCACGCGTGCAGAATCAAAAACGTTCCTCTAACTGAGTAAGGGGCGCTTTCCTCTGCTAAGAAGGTTTCCCACGATTTCCTTGGCATCAGCCGTTTTGGTAAAAGCCGATGGGATGATTCTGCGCCAAAATTATCTGGTCCGATAGCTACTCTCGTGTCGGCTCGTTTCATGGACAACGGCTCCGCATTGTTCTAGCCTGAATAAGGGCGGGTCTCGTAGGCATGAGAATCGAAGTGCCGGACGACATTGCAACAGCGCTGCAATCACAGGCGGCAGCGCAGGGCATGAGCCTCGAAGCGTGGTTTGAAAAGCTGGCCCGCATCGCGGCCGCTAAAGCCCCGCTACACCCTCGGCGAATTGATGCGGCAATGCGACCCTCAGGCGCTCTTGTCCGATGAAGACCGTGCATGGTTGGAGGGCCTGCCAGTGGGCCGCGAGACGCTCTAAACGTGGAACGGGGCGATATCTACCACGTCGACCTCAATCCGATCAAAGGCCGGGAACAGGCTGGCCCTCGTTTTGTGCTGATCGTCTCACCGAAGGTTTTCAACCTCATGGGAACGCCGTTGGTTGTGTCCGATCACCCAGGGTGGAAACTTCCCCCGCCACGCTGGATTCGCCGTTTCGCTGAGTGGTGCCGGAACGCAGACGCAAGGTGTCGTCTTGTGCGGTCAGCCGCGTGTTCTAGATCTGCAAGCCCGTGGCGGCCGTTTCATTGAAAAGGGGCCGACGTTCATCGGTGTAAGGGCTGGCAAGGCTGGCGACCCTCATTGAATAGCGGGCCGTCTTCATCACCTAACGCGCATTGCTGTTTGAGTTTTTTTAAGCCAGCGCCCGATCACAGCCGAGCGAATTTTATCTCTGCTAGATATCTCTAATGGCCTCAGAGGCTTACCAGCAATCGTCAACCCTCGGACGATTCGGTCGCTATGGGCCATCTGTTACTTTTTTATTTTGAGAGGCAAGCAAAGACGCCAAATTGGGTTCGAACCGCAAAAACCGCCATGCCGCGAAATCCAAAACTTAAGGCTTCGCATCCGTTCGCGCGCAAAGACCTGCGGAATCGCCCAAACCCGTAGTAGGCAAAGACTAGCCGGAGCAATCTAAATAATTCTCGGCAAAGTTGTTCGTAGAGAACTTGACAATCTGGCACTCATATTCAATAATGAAGACGTGCTAAGAGCGGCCGGCAACGAAATTCTTCGGTCGGCGGAGGCAAACACACTAACATGAGCAAGATTATCGGAATTGACCTCGGAACCACAAATTCGGTGGTTGCTGTAATGGAAGGCGGCCAGCCAGCCGTCATCCCGAACCAAGAAGGCGGACGAACCACGCCGTCGGTAGTGGGTTTCACCAAGAATGGTGAACGTCTGGTCGGCAACGTCGCTAAGCGCCAAGCCGTAACGAACCCGGAAAACACCGTCTACTCCATTAAACGCTTCATGGGTCGCCGCTTCAACGAAGTGAGCGAGGAAATGAAGCTCGTTCCCTACAAGAGCGTGTCGGGCGACAATGGCGACGCGCGCGTAGAGATCCAGGGCAAAAAGTATTCACCGCCTGAGATTTCGGCGATGATTCTAACCAAGCTGAAAGAAGCGGCGGAAGCCTACCTGGGCGAGAAGGTCACCAAGGCGGTGATTACCGTACCGGCGTACTTCAACGACGCGCAACGCCAGGCCACCAAAGATGCCGGGCAGATTGCCGGCCTGGAAGTGATGCGCATCATAAACGAGCCGACGGCGGCCGCGCTCGCCTACGGTTTAGATAAGAAAAAGGATGAAACCATCGCGGTCTATGACTTCGGCGGCGGCACATTCGATATCTCGATTCTCGAGGTTGGCGATGGCGTTGTTGAGGTGAAATCCACCAACGGCGACACGCATCTGGGCGGAGACAACATTGACCAGCGCATTATCGACTGGCTCATTCAGGAGTTCAAGAAAGATATCGGCGTAGACGTTTCCAAAGATCAGATGGCCTTGCAGCGCCTGAAGGAAGCCGCCGAGAAAGCCAAAATCGAGCTGTCGACGCTGCTCGAGACTGAAATTAACCTGCCGTTCTTGACGGCCGATGCCAGCGGTCCGAAGCACTTAAACATCAAACTAACGCGCGCTCGCTTTGAGCAGATGGTAGACGATATTCTGCAGCGTTCGGTTGGCCCTTGCAAACAGGCTTTGCAGGATGCCGGCATTACGCCCAAGGATATTGACGAAGTTGTGCTGGTCGGCGGTTCCACTCGTATTCCGAAGGTACAGCAGATTGTACGCGATTTGTTCGGCAAAGATCCGAATAAGAGCGTGAACCCGGATGAAGTCGTAGCCATTGGCGCAGCGGTGCAAGGCGGCGTTTTGGGCGGCGAAGTCAAGGATGTGTTGCTGCTCGACGTCACTCCCCTCTCGCTCGGCATTGAAACGCTGGGCGGCGTGTTTACCAAGCTCATTGATCGCAATACTACAATTCCGACGCGCAAAAGCGAAGTGTTTTCGACGGCGGCGGACAGCCAGACTTCAGTGGAAATCAAGGTCTATCAAGGTGAGCGCGCTATGGCGCGTGATAACCGGCTGCTGGGCGTGTTCCAATTAGTCGGTATTCCGCCGGCACCGCGTGGCATCCCGCAAATTGAGGTGACGTTTGATATCGATGCTAATGGCATCCTCAATGTCACGGCAAAAGACCGGGCGACCAACAACGAGCAGAAGATCACCATTACGTCTTCTTCCGGCTTGAGCAAGGACGAAGTGGAGAAGATGGCGCGCGACGCCGAATCCCACTCGGCTGACGACCGCAAGAAGCGCGATGAGATCGAAGCGCGCAACCGGGCGGACGCCATGACCTATAACGTAGAGAAAATGCTGAAGGAGCATCGCGAAAAGATCTCCGACGCCGACGCTCGGCAAGTCGAAGCCGCGTTGGAAGAAGTGAAGAAGGCGATGACCGAAGGCGGTCTCGACAAAATCACTTCGGCGACAGATAAGCTCACGACGGCAAGCCACAAGCTGGCGGAGGCGATGTACAAATCAAGCAGCACACCTCCGAACGGCGGCGGGCCAACCCCCGGAGCCGGCGCACCAGGCGCGGGTCCCACCGGCGGTGCGGAGAAGCCGAAGGACAACGTAGTGGACGCCGAGTTCGTCGACGTCGAAGACAAGAAGTAGCGGGAGTAAGCGCAAGCAATGCTGCAGGGAGAAGCGGCGGTTCAACGGAAGCCGCCGCTGGTTCCCATAGGCGAGTGTACGCATTCAGGAGGGGTGCGCACGGACGGGCTGGTGAGACAGGTCAATGCCTTCAACATCAAAAAAGGATTATTACGAAACTCTCGGCGTGGGCCGCACTGCGGACGCGGATGAGATCCGCAAGTCGTATCGCAAGCTGGCTCGCAAGTTTCACCCCGACCTAAACCCCGGCGACAAAGCGGCGGAAGAACGCTTCAAGAAGGTTCAGGAAGCGTATGACATCCTGAGCGACGAGAACAAAAAAAAGGTCTACGATCAGTACGGATTTTACGCGGACAACATTCCTCCGAACGGTGGGAGTCCGGCGGGTGGGTCGGGCGCTGGACCCAATTTTGAAGGCTTCGATTTCGCCGAATTTCTGAAGCAGCAGCAAAATGCGCAGCGCGGTGGTGCTGGACCGGCGCCTGGTTTTGAAGACGAACGGTTTAGTGGCGGGAGCGGCGGATTCAAAGATATCTTCAGCCAGTTTTTCGGCAAAGGCGGCGGCAAACAAGCTGTTCATCCGGAACGCGGCGCTGACCTCGAATACGGCTTGAATGTTGATTTCTGGCAATCCATCAAGGGAACGCAAGTGAAGCTTAACATTTCGCGCCAGGAGACTTGCGATGTTTGTCACGGCACCGGCGCGGCTGGCAACAATGTCGTGGTTTGTCCGGAATGCGACGGCACAGGCACGGTAACGCAAATGGCCGGCGCCATGAAGTTCAATTTGACGTGTAACCGCTGCGGCGGCACCGGTCGTTTGAAGAATGCTTGTCCGAATTGCCGGGGCGAAGGCAGGTTGAGCCGTCCCGATTCAGTGGAAGTGCGAATTCCACAAGGCGTGGCCTCCGGTTCGCGTCTGCGCGTGGCGGGCAAAGGCAACGCCGGAACGGCGGGTGGGCCGGCCGGAGATTTATATATTACGATCCGCGTGGAAGAGCATCCGTTTTTTAAGCGTGATGGCGACAACATCGTGATTCACATTCCATTGACGGTGAGTGAAGCGGGTTTAGGCGCGAAGATAGAGGTGCCTACCATTGACGGCAGGGCCTTGCTCAAGATTCCGCAAGGCACCCAGAGCGGGCAGAAGTTCCGCTTGCGAGAAAAGGGCATCTTCAACGGCCGCAAAAATACCCGCGGCGACGAAATTGTGGAAGTATCTCTAAAAGCTCCCGATGTGCGCGATGAGCGCACCCGCGAACTGTTGCGCGAACTGGCGCAAGTTCAAACAGAGGATGTGCGGTCGGCCATCTGGAGCAAGGTGCAACCAGCGGTTTAAGAGCAGGTAGCGGCGCAAAATGACGAAGAGCAAGAGCAAAGCGGCCTACATGATTTCGGCCGTAGCTGAACAATACGCGATTCATCCTCAGACCCTGCGGCTGTACGAGCGGGAGGGATTGTTAGCACCTTCGCGCAGCGATGGCAACACCCGCCTCTACACAGACGAAGACCTGGAACGCCTGGAAGTCATCCTCAAGCTAACTCGCGATTTGGGCGTTAATCTGGCTGGCGTTGAGATTATTCTCAATATGCGCGAGAAGATGGAAGCGATGCAACAGCAGATCGAAGGGTTCATCTCAAACTTGAACCAAGAGTTGTCGAAGCGCGCTACCACCAAGCCCAAAGAAGAAGACTTAAGCCTGATGCCAGTGATTCACATCAGTGCCTTATCGCGCACCGAGTCCAAAAAGTCCGCTGATAGCAAGCGCAAGAATTTCCGCAGTTAGCCCGTCCCGTCCTACAGTAGTTCTCATGGACATCAAAAGCATGTGTGTCTATTGCGGGTCGAGCGCAGGCAAGCGCGCTGTTTTCACCAACGCGGCGCAAGCTCTGGGCACGGAATTAGCCGCACGCAAGATTGACATCGTCTACGGCGGCAGTCACCGCGGGTTAATGGGTGCGCTGGCTGATGCGGCTCTGCGATCTGGCGGCCACGTCGCCGGCATCATTCCGCAATCGCTGATGGATCTCGAGATCGCCCATCGCGGACTTTCGGAACTGCACATCGTGCACTCGATGCACGAACGAAAAGCGGAAATGTCGCGGCGCGCTGATGCGTTCCTGATTCTGCCCGGCGCCTGGGGCACGCTCGACGAGTTGTGCGAAGCGCTGACTTGGGCGCAACTCGGTATTCACCATAAACCCTGCGGACTTTGGAACGTGGACGGCTATTACGATTTGCTCCTGCAATTCTTGGCGCATGCCGTCGATGAGAAATTCCTGAAGCCGGACGATCGCGATTTGCTGCTGGTGAGCGCAGATCTGAACGATCTGCTCGGTAAGATGGCGGAGTTCATACCGAAGGTGACACAGGTGCCGGGGAAGCTGCAGGATTCAGAAGCCGGGACGGCTTGACCTTCCGCAACAGGAACTTCGAGTTTTAGGTCGATCTCATTAATGCGATACTCGACTCAGTGGGGAGGCTCCATGAAGTACTGGACCAACCGCAGTTTTGCCATTCTGATAACCGCAGTGCTGGGCGCGAGCGTATCGCCGTTATGCGGTCAGCAAAGAGGTACGGCGCCCGGTCCAAGCATGCCTTCGCCTACAACCGGACGTGGAAATCCCGCCAGCCCGGACACGCTCCCCACCTTGAACCCCAACGGCACGAACAATACAACCAACAACAATCCATTCCCCGACCGGCCCATTTTTCTGTCGGGGAAGGTCATCTTCGATGACGGCTCCCCTCTCAATCCTGAGATAACGATTCAACGGGTCTGCGGCGCCAATATTCGAACCGAAGCGCATACCGATAGCAAGGGAAGGTTCTCGTTCCAGTTGGGTAACAGGTCGGAGGCCGGCATCAGCGCGGCCGATTCATCGCAATCGGACTATGAAGGCATGGGTTCGCGAAACCAGAATACCGGCTTTGGTGGAACCAATGGACTCGGAAATCGCACGGCCGAGACGGCCCTTTGGGGATGTGAACTGAAAGCGGTTTATCCTGGTTACCGGTCCGACACTGTTTCCCTGGACGGTCACCGCTCATTGGACGATCCCAACGTCGGTACCATCATTCTCCACCGCTTGAGCAACGTGCAGGGAACGACCATTAGCGTCACCACGGCGGAAGCGCCGCGAGCCGCTCAGAAGAATTTCGAAAAGGGACTGCAGGCTGAGCGTAAAGGCAATCTCACGGAAGCCGAAAAGCATTTGCTGGCTGCCACTAACGAATATCCAAAGTACGCAGTGGCGTGGTTCGCGCTCGGTCAAGTGCAACAGGGCCAGAACAAAATTGAGGACGCCCGCAAATCATATATAGCGGCGGCAGACGCGGACAGAAAATACGTGAGCCCCTACGATCAGCTGGCTCGCTTGGCCGCCCAGGAAGGCAAATGGGAGGATGCCGCCCATTACAGCAAGCAAGCCATTGACTTGAATCCGGTGGAGTTTCCAAGCTCGTTTTGGTATAACACGCTAGCAAATTACAACCTCAACAAACCGGCCGACGCTTTTAAGAGTGCACAGGCCCTGCTCAAACTGGATACCGTTCACCGCTATCCCGAAGCGAACCGGATTCTCGCCGAAATTGCGCTAAGTGACAAAGACTTTGCCGGCGCGGCCAGCTATTTGCGTGCCTACTTGACGCTGGTGCCTAACGCCAAAGATGCCGATGCGCTCAAGCAGAAGGTGCTGAAGATTGACGAAGCCCGCGCGCAAGCAAATAAATAGCAACGCGAAGTTGTTTAATAGAAGGCGATGAAACTTATAGCCACAGCTTTGTTTTGTACTATGGTGTGCTTGAGCGCCGATAGCAACTGGCAAAAGATCCTCGCGGACCGAATTCCCTTGTACGGCCATCGGAACTGGATTGTCGTGGCCGATTCCGCCTATCCCGCCCAGGCGAAAGAAGGTATCGAGACGCTGGTGGCCAATGGCGATCAACTGCAAGTCCTCCAAACGGTGCTGGATGCTTTAGGGAAATCCAAGCACGTTGCACCCATCATTTACACCGATCAGGAACTGAAGTATCTCGATGACTCGCAGGCGCCAGGCGTGGAAGCGTACCGCGACCGGCTGGCCGCCATCTTCAAAGATAAAACGGTGGAGTCGCTGCCGCATGAACGCATTATCGACAAGTTGGATACGGTGAGCCAGACCTTCCGCGTCTTGATCATCAAGACAACTATGACGGTTCCTTACACGTCGGTGTTCTTACAATTGGATTGCGCGTATTGGGGACCGGACGCGGAGAAGGGCTTGCGCGCGAAGATGGCCGCTGCGGGCGTTCGATAAACAGACTTAGTTCGGCATACTACACTGAGAGTTTCCACCCCTTTGCCGCCCTAAAGTGAGTACCGCCAGCCAAACCGAACGACCTCGTGGCGCGAGCGCGCGGTTGACGCCGAAGAGTTTTTTCGGGCGGAACGGTGCGCTTTCGCGCGCTCATCCGAATTACGAACACCGGCCCGGGCAGATAGACATGGCCGTCGCCGTTTCTGAGGCGCTGGCTGATCGGCGCCATCTTATCGTAGAGGCCGGCACGGGTACCGGTAAGACTTTAGCTTACCTGCTTCCCTCCATTCTGTCCGGCAAACGCGTGATCATCTCCACCGGCACCAAGGCTCTGCAGGAACAGTTGTTCTTCAAAGATCTTCCGTTCTTGCAAAGCATGTTTCCTCAGCCCATTCAAGCTTGCTATATGAAAGGCAGGCAGAATTATTTGTGCCGTCAAAAACTCTATGATGCCGAGCGCGAGCCGCTGCTCGCCGGCTTCGAAGAGCGCCGGGAATTCCAGATCATCCGCGATTGGGAGAAAATCACCGAAACCGGCGACCGCAGCGAGTTGCGTGACATTCCCGAAACGGGCGGCGCCTGGTGGAAGATGGATGCCCGCAGCGACAACTGCGCCGGTCAGAAGTGCGCGCAGTTCGAGCGCTGTTTCATCACCGAAATGCACCGGCGCGCGATTGCTAGCGACATTGTCGTCGTGAATCATCATTTATTCTTTGCCGATTTAGCCGCGCGCGACCGCTCTTTTGGCGCGATTTTACCCGATTACGAAGCGGTGATTTTTGACGAAGCTCACGAGATAGAGGATGTCGCCGGGCAGTATTTCGGGCTGAGCATCAGCAATCTGCAAATCCACGAATTGATCAAGGACACAGCGGCTGTTTCGCGGAGGAAACTTTTCGCAACTCCCGAACTCGATCGCGGCCTGATTCAACTCGGCGACCGCTGCGACGATTTCTTTTCCCTCTTTCCGCAGGAAGGGCGCCAAGGCTTTCGCCAGCATGAGGCTTTCCTGCATGCCAACGAGGCTACCTATCGCGAATTGCTGCTGGCGCTGGAGACTTTGTCCGCGCGCCTCGAATTGGTTCAAGGAGCGGTCGAAGATACTTTGCCTTTGGTGCGGCGCGCGAAACTACTGCAACAGGGCCTGCGCTACTGGCTCGAAACTCCCGATCCGGCCAATGTCTATTGGGTCGAAACGCGGGGGCGCGGCGTTTATCTGCAAGCCACACCGATAGACGTTTCGCAGATGTTAGCCGCGCGCTTATTTGAGCGCGTCGATACCGTGATCCTGACCTCGGCCACTCTCGCGGTAGCAGGCGAATTCGAATACGCGCAGAAACGCCTTGGGCTGCCCAATGCCCGCACGCTCCGCATTGACAGCCCCTACGATTACGCCAAACAAGTGCTCTTGTATGTGCCGCCGCATTTGCCCGATCCGCGGCAGCCGGAGTTTAGCTGGCGAGCGGCGGACGTGATTCACGAAGTGTTGGACGCCTCGCGCGGCCGCGCCTTCGTGCTCTTCACCAGTTACCAACAGATGCGGCAAGTCTACGAGATGCTCAAAATTCGTCTGGACCACCCGCTCTTGATGCAAGGCGAAGCGCCGCGAACTGCTTTGGTCGAGACGTTTCGCAACACACCGGGCGCCGTCTTATTCGGCACCTCCAGCTTCTGGCAAGGTATCGATGTGCAGGGCGAGCAGTTAAGTTGCGTCATCATCGACCGGCTGCCTTTTGCCGTGCCGAGCGACCCTGTGATTGCGGCGCGCACCGAGGCGATCCGCCAAGCCGGCGGCAATGCGTTCTACGAATATCAAGTGCCACAAGCCGCGCTGTCCTTGAAACAAGGATTTGGGCGGCTCATCCGCGCGGCGTCCGATCGCGGCGCACTCGTGTTGCTGGATAATAGGATTATCAAGCTGCCGTATGGCAAGGTCTTTTTCGACAGCCTGCCACCTTACCGGCTAACCAGGAAATTAGAGGATATTCAAAGCTTTTTTCATGTTTGAGATTTTCGTCGAGCACACCTTCGCGTCCGCCCACTTTTTGCGCAACTACAAGGGCAAGTGTGAGAACCTGCATGGCCATAACTATCGCGTGCAAGTGGGTATGACGGGTGAGTTGGATCAGCACGGCATGCTATTTGACTTCGCCGATTTGAAACAGCGCCTGCGCACTACGAGCGCCTATCTCGATCACCAGCTCATCAACGATTTGAAGCCGTTCGATGCCGTGAACCCTTCAGCGGAGAACATCGCCAAATTCATTTTCGATGAAATACAACGCGATATTGAGCCTGCGCAGTTGGCATACGTCAGGGTGTGGGAAACGGATACTTCGTGCGCCATTTACCGGCGATAGCCGCAAAAGGCCCCTTACGCCCGTGCTTTCTTGGCCAGCGCCGTTGGCCGCTGCGAATTGAGGTCTTGCTTAAAGATAATGTAGAAAACGCCCTCGAAGCGAACACGCAAAGTTCGATCATCGAAGCCCTCTCCAAAATCGTGTAGCTCGGCCCCTCTGGGTAGCCGGATGAGCGGACCCCAACGGGAGTGGCCGTTTTCAGTGGCAATCAATTGCAGAGCGGGAATCTCATCTCTCAGCAAATAGCTCTTTCCTGCGAACGAATTCTCAGGTAGATACAAGACATCGGTTGCCATGTTCTTACCTCCTCTCCACTTCGAGTCCGCTTACCATTTCCTGGGGGGCCCAATCGCGCTTGCGTATCTGCTTAGGAATAGCGTCTGGAAAAGGGCCTAAATTCGGCCGCGGCTTCATCCACCAAGGCTGCAAATCGGCCTTCTTCAGCACCGACATCACACGTTCGGGCCGCCCCAGATCGCTCCAGCCAATATCTTCCAATCGCACAGCTAACAAGCGCGCCGCTTGCGGGGACAAAACGTCGCGCGAAAAATCTACGGAAGAAAGCGTGTCGTAAAGCGCATCCTCAATGTGCGCTTCAGAGCCGTTCCACAACGGGCAGTGGCGAAACGTGGCCACCAATTCCGGCAGCGCCGCACTCACCATCGCTAAAAAGCCTTGCACATGCCCAACCATCACGAATGTGTTCCAGAGCGAGCCACGCTCAAATAGCTGGCGCGCTGTCAGGCAAGACGGTTTTTCGCAAAATCGCTCAACGTCGAACGAAACACAGCCCGCTGCTGCTGAACTTGCTCCCAGTTCGATCCAACCATATTCCACTTCCGCGCTGTGCGGTCGCGCTCCTAACAGCACCACTGAATCGCGGCGTTTCTCCGCCAGGTGAAAAGCCGATTCCAAAGCGCCGGTAAAACTCGGCTCATCCGCATAGTGGTGGTCGCATGGCAAGATCGCCACTATGGCATCCTTATCGATTGCTTCGATGCTTAGAAGACTGTAAAGAATGGGGGGCGCCGTACCCTTGTTTGACGGCTGAACGATGCGTTGCGCTGGGCTGATTCCCAACTCTTCGAAATAAAAATCGCGATGGGCTTTGGTGAGCGGAACCAGTAAATGCTTGGCGGGTATCGTTTGTTCCGCTCTCTTGCGCGTCTGTTCCAGCAGCGTCTCGTCGCCCATCAAAGGACAGAACTGTTTCGGGCGGTCATCCCCACAGATCAGCCGGGTCAATTCCTGGAGTCGTGTGCCGTCTCCACCCGCCAAGATCACCCCCCAACGGTTGGTGCGCAATGTAGAAACCAGCGCGTGGGGCGCGCCGGTGTGTTTGGGTCTAACCGCCGGCTTGCGCCCCACGTTCGTGGTTTCCTCCAACGTCTTGGTCTGGGCAATTGGCATTGCGCGCTACCCCTCCTTCACCGCTTGCTGACTGTTTAGGCCGTCGCAGCCGCGGCCCGAGTTTCAATCGGGACCTCGCGCGATTTCTTTTCACTCTGCCGAACCGGCACCGAGATCTTTAGCAGACCATCCTGCAGTTCCGCTTTGACTTGATCCATCTTGGCCCCATCGGGCAGTGCCACCGACCGATAGAACTGGCCGTAGCTTCGTTCCCAGCGGTGATAGCCTTCGTGGTCCTCTTTGTGTTCCCGTTGCCGTTCGCCTCGAATGACAAGGGTGTCGTCAGTGACTTCCACCTTTACCTCGTCTTTCTTCAGACCCGGTAACTCCGCCGTTACGACCAAGCTGCCATCGCACTGGCGGACATCGAGCGCCGGGGACCACGCGGCTAACACGCTGCCGTTTCCCATTGCTGGCATCTCGCCGCGGAACGCGCGGTCCATTTCATCGCTAAAATCCCGCAGCAACGCGAACGGACTGAGGCCGAACCATCTGAAGGGAAACATAGATGTGGCGAAGTCCCTTAGGCTGGGGAGTTTCGTTGGCTCACTCCTGGCAACCGATGGTTGTTTACTAACTTTTACTTCTTCCATTTTCTTATCTCCTAACTACTTGGCCATCCTACGTTCGTGGCAGTTCCAGCTTGGCGGCCAAACGTTCCATGCGGTTCTTCGCGTTGCCATAGTTCACGAAGTTTGCTATCAACTCCGCGAGTTGATTGGCGTCATCCGAATTCGCTTCGATGTAGTCCCTATACTCTTTCGTCGCTAGCCGTTTCGGGCTTTTGTTGACTGCGTCGATCACTTCTCCGGTATTAGCCGCGATCTCCCGCAGTAAAGGTTTGATTCGGTCAATCGCCGTCGCCTGCCAGGGTGCGGCAGTAGCGCGGGCGTCGTCCAGTTTGGCGAGCGTGCCCGCAACCGCGTTAACGTGATCTTTCATTTCATTGATCGCGGTCTTATGATTTGCCCAATCGCTGTTCCAGCGTGAGTAAGACTCTAAGGCCGAAGCATCTTCCCGCAACTGATATGCCTGTGTCTTTGCCTGCGAAAGCAATTTAGACACTTGCTCCGAATCTTGGCTATCGGCAGCTTTCAGTGCTACAGAGGTGCTGAAACCTCCGACCGCCAACAGTGCAAGAGGCACCATCAAGCGAGTTAATTGTTGCGTTTTCATACTCTCATCTCCTTACTGTCATTCGGAATAGGAGGTTGGGCCTTTTGCGCTTCGATCTCTGCGGATCATGGCCTTTTCCCCCTTCCGAAAGTCAAAAATACCAGGATTCCCTTATTTTTTGACCTGGATAAAGGACTAGGGTGTTTCGTAAGAGGCGCGATCAGTTCTGGATCGATGCCAGATATTGGGTGAGATTGTGAATGCGCAGTTCCACCATCTCATGATCGCCCGCATCGAAAGCATGAAAAATCGGTCCCCAAAGCGGCATATCACTCGTTCCGTGCGACAGGACATTGTTGTTACCCCGCAGTGTCTGAGACACCTTCATGGCAGGGAATTTACCGTCGTTGTTTTGCTTCAGGATGGTGAGGTCCGTCGGTACCACTTTGAGCGCCGGTCCTGCTGGCCCATCTCCTTTGCCTGCGAGTCCATGGCAAGGTGCGCAGTAGTTCTTGAACATCTGCGCGCCGGAATCAGCGCTGGTGTAGCGTGCTGGAACCTTCTTTATTTCGGTGTTCTGATTGGATTGAGCGGCCAGCAAGCCTAGCGTCATGGCCACTGCAAGTAAGCCTAGCAATTTCATATAGTCTCCTTTGATGGAGCCAGCCATTCCGGCATTGAATGGCTTGGAAGCTTTCGCTCAAGTTGCTATGTAAGCCAGAATACGTCTCGAAAGGCCGAGGCGTACCTTTTCCTAGGGAAAGAACCTTTTCCGCGAGACTTCCTGTGCTTCACCATGGAGATCGTAACATTACCTAAGCCCTATTGGGCCTAGGCAAAGGACTAGGGAGCTTTTGTAACTTACTAGTTGCGGAATGGCAAGACTAAGAAATCAGCCCCTGTTCCATAGCGTGCTTAGTCAACTCAGCCGTTGTTCGCAGCCCTAGCTTTCTCTTGATGTTTTCGCGATGAAATGCCACGGTTTTGACTGAGATACTCAGAACAAAGGCGATTTCCTTGGTGGCTTTTCCTTCTGCGATCAATTGAAGGATCTCTCTCTCCCGTCCGCTGAGGCGCAGCGTGGCGGCGGCGCGCGCGGGACTGCTGAACCGCTCCAGGTGCTCACTCGAAAGGCTCGGAGTCACGTAAATATTACCGCGCATGACGCTCTGGATCGCATCGAGGAGTTCCTCGCGCGCCGCCGATTTCAGCACATAACCCATGGCTCCGGCGTTGAGCGCGGCCTCCAGATAGGCTGGGTTGGCGTGCATGGTAACAAATACTAATTTCACCGCAGGGAGGTTCTTCTTGATTTGGACTGCGGCGTCAATGCCATTTAACAACGGCATTGTTATATCTAGAATGATCATGTCAGGTTTTAGACGAACAGCCTCCTCCACCAAGGCGCGCCCATCCATGACCGTACCCACACTCTCGACGTGAGGCTCCAGGAACGCGCGCAAGCCTTCTAGCGTTAACGGGTGATCGTCTGCTAGAAGGACACGAGTTCGCTTCATACTGCGGAGCACGGAATTTCGAGAGCAATTCGAGTGCCGCGACCGGGCTGCGTGGTAATGGATAATTTCCCGTTGACCAAGCGGGCGCGCTCTTCCATGCCGATCAATCCCAGCCCGCCGCGTCCCTTCACCGCCTGCTGGTCGAAACCCGCCCCGTCGTCGCTGATGGTTAACACAATCCTTCCGTTGCGCATCGCGAGCTCCACAAAAACATGCTTCGGCTTGGCATGTTGCGCGACGTTCTGTAAAGCCTCGCGGGCCACGCGATACAAACAGGAAGCGATTTCCCGCGGGATTGCCGCCGGCGCGGCAGCGTGTTTAAATTTGACTCCGATCTTGGTCAGCTTTGAAAACTCTTGACTTAAGTCTTGTAGCGAAGCCACTAGACCCAAGTCATCAAGCACCGAAGGATGCAACTCATAGGCGATATGGCGCGTTTCTTCCGAGGCCTTGACAATGCGGCTCTGCAGAATTTTGACCCGGTCCTGCAAGTCTGGCGGAAGCGGAGCTTCAACAGCGAGGCCGCCCATATCGATGGCTAAAGAGGCCAACTGCTGACAGATTTGATCGTGTAACTCGCGCGAGACTCTGCGGCGCTCTTCTTCCTGTGCGGTTAGAAGACTGGCCGCCAGCGCGTGAATCTCAAGCGCGTGGGCGCGCGCTGCCTCTTCCATCCGCCTGCGCTCAGTGATATCGCTCACAAAGGCGACTGCCAGCTTGCCGGACTCTGTTTTGATGGCGCCTAATCCAATCTCCACCGGAAACTGTGAGCCGTCCTTGCGGCGCGCTTCGAGTTCGAGGCCAATCCCCATGGGGCGCGTTTGCATGTTGGCGAAGTAAATCCTATGGTGCTCTTCATGCCGCGCGCGCGCGCCTTCCGGAATCAGAATGTCCAGGGATTGGCCGAGCAAATCCGCCTGCGTATAGCCGAACATTTTGAGCACATTACCGTTAACGAAAACAATGTTTTTATCGTCATCTACGGCGATAACCGATTGCGGAGCGGAGGCTAGTAAAGCGCGGATCATGGATTCGTTGGTTTGCGCCGCGACCTCGGCAAGCTTGCGATCGGAGATATTCGTATGTGTGATCACCGCGCCGCCTCTGGCGCCCTTGAGCGGCGTGACGTTCATAACAAACCAGCGCTGCTCGTTCGGTGAGTGGCACGGATATTCCATGCGGAAAGAAGCAAGGTGTCCTTCGAGGACACTGCGAACGCCATCGAACGCTTGTTGCGCAGCGGCGTCTCCGCGCGCCGCCGCGCGCCGGCAAACCTCCAGATAGTTTGCGCTTGGGCCAATTGCGGTTGAGGGTGGGTCGCCATTCACGCGTGCGAAACGGTTCCAGGCGTCGTTGGTTTTCACGATAAGGCTATGGTCGTTCAGCACCGCGACATTCGCCGTCATGGAATTCAGAATGGAATCGTTGAGTTGCTCCGCCTCCTGCGCGAAATCGCGCGCTTCCTGGGCCTGCTCCAGCGCACGCTTCATGGCGTCGATGTCGAGCAGAACCACTAAGATGCCGGCAATTTCATGCGCATCGGTCTGGTAAGGTCGCAGCCGCAAGGAATAATGCCTTCCATTTCGGTCGCGCACCTCGCGCTCCATGAACTGGGCGGAATGCCTGACTGCCGAAAACAGCGCCTCCCAATCGAGGTTGGACAACGGCGAAGCAATATCGCTAAACGGCCGGCCTACATCGCCTGGCATCAGGTTCAGCAGCGAGCCTGCCACCGTAGTGAAGTGCCGGATGCGCAAATCTCCGTCCACCACCAACACAGCGATATCCAGACCCTCCAGTAAGTTGTTAAGATCGTTGGCTAGAACGGATAGTTCGCTGTTGCGCTTCTGCAGTTCGGCGTTGAGCCGGCTGAGTTGGTCGTTGTAAGCCTGTACCTCCTCGCGAGCCGTTTCCAGTTCCTCGTTTGTGGTACGCAGTTCTTCATTCGCCGTCTGCATTTCTTCTTGCACGGCATAATGGTCCGCTGTCAAAGCGCGTAGGTGTTTGCGGTTGGCTGCTAATTCTCGTTTGAGGTTTTCACTGCCTGGTGAGGTGGATTTTTTGGGCTTGCCGGCAACACGTTTAGCGCCTCGCTTGCGCGGTTTGTTCAACTTCTTCGTGGCGGCTATTTTTGAAGCCCTTGGCAGATGCCTGCCAAGATATCACGCTTGTGAGTAGCGTTGCGCAAAACGGGCGCGGCGTCCAGCGCGCCACAGAAATGCTAGAGAGTTCGGCTAGTTGTTTGGCGGCGCGCAGCCTCGACCTTTGCGCTTTCGGGGAAGGGAACCGGTAACGTTCGCGTTTGGAAGACGGTTCGGAGACTAAGCTATTCGCCTGTTGTGAAGCGATGCTATGGATGGAACTGTTGTTTGGTTCTTACCTGCCGAAGAATTCGGCGTTTTTCTTGGCGAAATCGTTCCACTTTTCGGGCAGATCGTCCAGGGCGAAGATCGCCGAGACGGGGCAGACGGGAACGCACGCGCCGCAATCGATGCACTCAACAGGGTCGATGTAGAGCATCGTCTCCCCTTCGAATTTGGGACTGTCTTTTTTCGGGTGGATACAGTCTACAGGACAAGCGTCCACACAGGCGGCATCCTTGGTTCCAATACAGGGTTCGGCAATTACGTAAGCCATCTTAAGTTCCTCAGTTGTTTAACTTTTAGGAGTAGCACACCCGGCGAGCGAGCGCCAACAGCGCTCCAGTGAGCGGTGAGATTCCGAGATTCAAGCGCGTACAATCGAGTTAGATGATTCCAAAGGTACGAAAGGCCGTATTTCCGGCGGCCGGGTTGGGCACGCGCTTTCTGCCGGCCACCAAAGCCCAGCCGAAGGAAATGCTTCCGGTTGTCGATAAGCCGTTGATTCAATATGGGGTTGAGGAGGCGATGCACTCGGGAATCCAGAACATTATCATCGTCACGGGGCGGGGTAAATCGTCGATTGAAGATCACTTTGACGTGAGCTTCGAGCTCGAGCAGCTGCTCGAGTCAAAGGGCAAAACCGAGCTATTGTCAATGGTGCGCGCGATTTCCGACATGATTGACGTATCCTATGTCAGGCAGAAGGAAGCCCTGGGTTTGGGGCATGCGGTGCATCGCGCCAAGGAACTGGTGGGGAATGAGCCGTTTGCCGCCGTGTTGTCGGACGACGTGATTCTCGGGGAAACGCCCTGCATTCGACAATTACTGGATGTGTATGAATATTACGGGGCATCGGTACTGGCTTTGATGGAGGTGCCGAAAGACCAAATTTCGGCTTACGGTGTGGTGGACGCGGAACCAGTCTCGGACAATGGGAGACAAGGGCGTCTATTTCGCATCCGAAATCTGGTGGAGAAGCCGAAACCGGCGGATGCGCCCTCGAATCTGGCGATTATCGGGCGCTATGTTTTAACTCCGGAGATCTTCCAATGCATAGAATCGATAGAACCCGGGAGCGGCGGCGAGATACAGCTCACGGACGCGTTGAAGTATATGCTGCGCAATCGGCCCATCTACGGTCTGAAGTTCGAAGGGAAACGCTATGATGCCGGCGACAAGCTGGGATTTTTAAAGGCGACAGTGGAATTTGCCTTAAACCGGCACGATTTGGGCGAACCGTTTCGGGAGTATTTGAAGACGCTGTGCCTGAGTTAGCCATGGTGGCCTTGCGTGGCCTCGCGCTAAGCGGATTTGTCTGCGCGCTTTTGAGGGGCCAGGACATTCCCAAAACGTATGGGCAACCGCCTAACCCACCCATTGTTGGGAACGTGCTGCTGGCGCTTAAGGGCGGCGACCTTGCCACGGCGGAAGGTTTGGCCGCGCAATACCGGCATGCCCATGGAGACACGCCGGAAGCCTTGCAGGCGCTGGGCTGGGTAGCGCGCGGAGAATTGGCGGCGCGCGAAGTGGACAAGGCGCAGGAAAGCGCTGCGTTGATTGTAAAGAGCGCGCAGACGGCATTGGCGGCGCGATCGCTGGACGCCGAACCGTACCTACCGCTGGCTTTAGGGACGGCTTATGAAGTGGAAGCCGAAGCTTTGTTTGCGCAAGGAAAGCGCGCGGCGGCGCTGCAGTTGCTGCAGAATGCGCTGGCGAAGTGGCATGAGACGTCGCTGGCGGACCGGCTGCAAAAGAACATCAACCTAATGACACTTGAGGGCCGGCCTATGCCCTTGTTGCGCGAGAGCGAATGGATTGGGAATAAACCCGCGTCGCCTGCGGCGTGGCACGGCAAAGTGTTGCTGCTGTTTTTCTGGGCGCATTGGTGTGCGGATTGCAAAGCAGAAGCGCCGATTATTGGCAAGCTGGCGGAAGAAATGAAAGCGCGCGGTTTAGTGGTTCTGGCGCCGACGCGGCGTTATGGCTATACTGCCGATGACGATCACGCAGCGCCCGCGCAAGAAACACCCTTCATTACAAAAGTTTTTGAACACTATTATGGGCGGATTCCGGTGGATGGCGTGCCGGTGGACGCCGGGAATTTCCGCCGGTTTGGCGTGAGCACCACGCCAACTATCGTCTTGGTGGATCGGCATGGCATCGTGAGGCTCTATCATCCGGGCGTTATGCCCGAAGACCAACTGCGTGCGGCGATTGAGCCGCTGCTGGGCGGAAGCCCTGGCGGTTAGAACAGTTCATTTGCGATACGAACCCAAATCTGACCCGGCAACGCGGACCTGAAAAAACGAACCCAGGGGCGGCAAGGCTGCTGCGCTGCGAAGAGAGATGCCTCGGGTTTCAAGAGCGACGCCGGAATTTACGATACGAACCCAATCTGGGTCGGAGGAGCGGCTTGAAAAAACGAAGCCAACGGCGGGTGGGCCCCTGCGCTTTGGGAAGAGTGACGCCTCCGGTTTCGAGAGCTACGCCGTAATTTGCGATACGAACCCAATCTGGGTGGGAGGAGCGGTCTGAAAAAACGAACCCCAACGGCGGGTGGCCACTGCGCTTTGCGAAGAGTGGCGCCTCCGGTTTCGAGAGCTACGCCGTAATTTGCGATACGAACCCAATCTGGGTGGGAGGAGCGGTCTGAAAAAACGAACCCAACGACGGGTGGCCACGTGCTTTGGGAGGATGCTGATCGGTTTTCAGAGCGACCCGGTATTTACGATACGAACCCAATCTGGGTGGGAGGAGCGGCTTGAAAAAACGAACCCAACGACGGGTGGGTCCCTGCGCTTTGCAAAGAGAGACGCCTCGGGTTTCGAGAGCGACACGGTATTTACGATACGAACCCAATCTGGGCCGGAGGAGGGGTCTGAAAAAACGAACCCAACGACGCGTAACTGCCGCGCCGTTGGGTTCAACCTGGTGCCGGGTTCGTCGGTCGCTGCGTTCTCGACGCTCATGCATATTCGGTTGTCAAAGATCGAAGCCAAGAATGCGGGGCTTGCGAAAGCGGACGCGATCCAGTTTAGATGGAAGACGCCTGGCGGCCCTCGCCTCAAACTGTTTTAAAATTAGCGCGCGGCGAGAGTGATCCTTTTGAAGACCGGCTGGCTAAAAAAGGACAGAAGCCTTTATTTTCAGTGGGTTAATGGCGCAAAAATAAATGGCCGGGGTCTGTGACCGATTGGTACTGAGCCAAATGCCCCAGATGGAGGATATGCGCTTGCATTTCGGCAATTGAGGCGGTGCAATCTGCGCGAGTTTCCGTATGCGCTATTTGCCGAGTTTCGTCGAGTTTCATCCATCGGTTGGGGTGGGAAATGGTGTTTGAGTGTGCGCTGTCGCGAGTTTGCGGAGTTTGCGCTTTAAGGGCGCTGCACGCGCGAGGCGATGCGGCGCGCTCTGAGAAAAGACGACGCGCCGAAGCTCACCATCACAAAAATGAAAACACAAGAGAGGGCGAGCGCCACAAAGCCGCCCTGGGGGTCGGCTTGAAAAGCGCGATAGAGCTGAATGGCTTTGAGGATGGCGGGAATGGCTAAAACGAAAAACAGCACGCCAATTGCCTGATTCCAGATGATGCGGGCTGGCCGCATCACTTCAGGAACCACGTGGTTCGCGAAGCGTTTCGCGTTATCAACGTTGGCGTGTTTTGAGGCGTGTCTGGCAAGCCGGACTGCGTCGTGAAGCTTCACTGCACCTTCACTTTATCATCGGGCGTCACTGCCATAAAACGCGCAAGCCTGCAGGTTTATAGTCAGGAAAACGGTCGTCGCTCGAGACGACCGTGAGATTTTCCACAATCGCTTGAGCGATGATCATGCGATCGAACGGATCGTGATGATGTTCGGGCAGAGACGCGACCAACTCCACGTGCTCGCGCTTTACGTGCAGAATGCGCGCGCCCATTTGCTCCATGCCGGCCCATAATTGTTCGCCGGTGATGAGCTTTTTTGAAGGATGCCGCCCCAGTTTGATGCTTAATTCCCAGGGCGTGACGATGCTCACCGCCAGAGTATCCGCCTTCTCGATCTGCGTCACTAAGCGCTTCGGCAGCAAGTCGCCTCGCAGCCAGCGCAGAAGCGCATTGGTGTCAAGCAGCAGCTTCATCGGCCATCGGTGTAGCGGCCAGACTTCTTGAGATCTTGGATGTGCTCGAACAGTCCTTCGATTTCAGCGTCCGATTCATCCCAGTTCTCGGGCAAGTCGAACGCCCCTTTCAGGCAGCCATAGCCCCTGTTTTTCGATGCTTTGGGCCCCTCCGGCACCAGTCTCACCAGTGGTTTGCCATGATTGGTAATCACGATTGTTTCGCCCTCCATTGCCGCGTTGATGAGCTTGGTAAGCTCTGTTTTAGCTTGTCTCACGCCAACTGTCATTTGCAATTTGAGGATAGCACTACATTTGTGGGCTGTCAAATGAACATTCAAGAATTGCGTAAGGAATTTCCAAGTTTGGCCGACGGTCGGCCGGGCGCCACCACGGTCTTTTTCGATGGCGCCGCCGGCACTCAGATGGCGCGCCGCTCCATCGAGCGCATGAATCGCGCGATGGTAGATGACAACGCCAACTTCGGCGGATTCTTCGATACCTCTGTGCGGGCGATGGAATTGGTGGCGGAAACGCGTGCTGCGCTGAAAGACTTTTTCAACGCCAACGACGTGCGCGAAATCGTCTTCGGCCAGAATATGACCACGCTCACCCTGGCCATGGCGCGAACGCTGGGTCGACGGTTCAAGCAAGGCGGCGAGATTGTGCTCACTCGCATGGATCACGATGCCAACGTGGCGCCTTGGCTGGAGCTCGCGGAAGATACCGGATTAGAGGTGAAATGGCTGGATTTCAGCACCGAAACCTACGATTACGATCTTTCGCAGCTCGACTATCTGCTCACATCAAAAACAAAACTGGTAGCGGTGAATTATGCCAGCAATGTAATTGGCACGATCAACGATGTGCGGACGATTACGGCGCGCGCCAAGGAGGTAGGCGCGCTGGTGTTTGTGGATGCGGTACAGTATGCGCCGCATGGGGTGGTTGATGTGCAGGCGATTGGATGCGATTTCCTGGTGTGCTCGGCATACAAGTTCTACGGACCGCATTACGGGATTTTGTGGGGCAAGCTGGATGTGCTGGAATCGTTGGAGCCTTACAAAGTGCGGACCGCGCCCAGCAATGCGCCCGATAAATTTGAAACGGGGACAAAATCGCGCGAAGCGATTGCCGGAGTGCTGGGTGCGATTGAACATCTGAAGGCGGTGGGCATGGCGGCAATTGTTGATTACGAAGAGAAGTTGACCCGGCATCTGATTGCGGGCTTGCAGGCGATCGAGGGCGTAACGATACACGGCAAGCCCGGTGGTGGTCGAGTACCAACGGTGGCGTTAACTATTCGCGGAAAAAATCCGGCGGAGGTAGCGAAGGCCTTAGCAGGCCAGCGCATCAACGTGTGGCATGGCCATAATTACGGGTGGGAGCCGGTAAAGAGGCTGGGACTGCTCGAAGCGGGCGGCGTCGTGCGGGTCAGCTTGGCGCAGTACAACACGCGCGAAGAGATCGATTACTTCCTGGAACACGCGCAAGATTGGCAAGGTGTCAAGCGCCCGCCCGAACGAAATTAGTGCCCCTCAGCTTCTAAAAAGCGTTCGGCTTCAATGGCGGCCATGCAGCCGGCACCGGAGGCGGTGATCGCTTGGCGGTAGCTGCGGTCCTGCACGTCGCCGGCGTGGAAAACGCCCGCGATATTCGTGCGTGCGCCGCCGTGCGAAACGATGTAGCCATCCTGATCCAGATCAAGCTGCGAGGCGAAAGCTTTGGTGTTGGGGATGTGGCCGATGGCGACGAAAAGACCGTCGACTTCGCGATCGGTGACTTCGTTCGTTAGCAGGTTGCGGAGCCGCACGCCGGTAACCCTATGCACCTCATTTGTGGTTGCATAGTGAATGGCTTCAATCACGGAGTTTGTCAGGAACTTGATTTTGGGATTGGCGAGCGCGCGCTCATACATGATTCGCGAAGCGCGAAAACTGTCTTTGCGGTGAACGAGCGCGACCTCGCTACCGAACCTGCTCAAGAAGTTCGCTTCTTCCATAGCCGAATCGCCGCCACCCACTACCATGATTTTCTTGCCGCGGAAAAAAAATCCATCGCAGGTGGCGCAAGAGCTCACCCCCTTGCCGATCAATTCTTGCTCATGCGGCAACCCGAGCCAGCGCGCGGAAGCGCCGGTAGCGACGATTAGCGTGCGCGTCTGGACGATGCCGCCGTGGTCGAGTTCCAGGGTGAACGGCCGCTGCGACAAATCGGCTCGCACGACAATGCCCTCTTCAAAGGTGGCGCCAAAACGCTCCGCTTGTTGCTTCATGTTTTGCACAAGCTGGGGGCCGTGGATGCCTTCGGGAAAGCCGGGGAAGTTTTCAACTTCGGTGGTAAGAGAAAGTTGGCCGCCGGGCTCCTTGCCTTGCAAAACAAGGGGTGCCAAATTAGCGCGCGCAGTGTAGATGGCTGCCGTATTCCCGGCGCAACCTGAGCCGAGAATGACTACGTTATGCATGTTGTTCATCCGAGAAAGTGATTGGCTATGTGAAACGCCAGCCAGGAACCAGCATAAGCGAGGGCCAGCATATAAGAGAACTGAAACGCCGGCCAGCGCCAGCCACCGGTTTCGCGTTTCACCACCGCGAGAGTTGAAAAACATTGCATGGCGAAGGCGAAAAAGATGAGCAGGGCAATGGCTCCGGCAGTACTCAGATCGTGATGCAGCGCCGCTTGCAGTCCAGCTGAATGCTCATCACCTTGGATGCCGTAAATGGTACCGAGGGTGCTAACCATCACTTCGCGGGCAATTAAAGAGCTGATCAAGCCGATGCCGATTTTCCAGTTGAAGCCCAAGGGCTTGATGAACGGTTCGATGGCTTTGCCCAAGGAGGCGGCATAGCTGTGTTCGAGCAAAGGCATTTTGCCGCCTTCGAGGGGCAGGTGCGCCAGAATCCAGAGCAAGATGGAAACGAGCAGAATGACGGTTCCGGCGCGGCGCAGGAAGACCTTGGCGCGATCCACCAGCCGCAAAGACAGTGACTGAACGGTAGGCCAGCGATAAGGCGGCATTTCAAGAACGAATGATGTGCCTTTCGTTTTCAGAATGCTGGATTTCAACACGCGGGCCGTAAAGATGGCGGCCAGAAAGCCGAGTACGTAAAGGCCGAGCATGGTAGCCGTGGGCAGCGAGAGTATATCGCCGAGAATTTTGGTATTTGGGATGAACGCCGCAATGAGAAGGATATAGATGGGAAGGCGTGCCGAACAAGTCATCAAGGGAGCGATCATGATGGTGGCCATGCGGTCGCGTTTATTCTCGATCACGCGGGTAGCCATGATGGCTGGCACGGCGCAGGCGTAGGCGGAAAGCAAGGGTATGAAGGACTTGCCTTGCAAGCCGAAGATGGCCATGGTGCGATCGGCAATGAGAGCGGCGCGAGCCAGGTAACCGGAATCTTCCAGAATGCCGATGAACAGAAAGAGCAGCAGAATTTGGGGCAGGAAAACCAGAACCGAGCCGACCCCTTTCCAAACGCCATCCACTAACAGGGACGTAAAAGGTGAATTCGGAAGAACCTGCGTCATCCACGCGCCCGAAGACTGAACCTTGGCGGTCAGAAAATCCATTATGGGTGTGGCCCAGGAGAAGATGCTTTGGAAAACGGCGACCAGAATAGCGGCGAAGATGAGCGGTCCGGCCAGCGGGTGCAGAAAGACGCCATCTAAACGGCGGGTCCAAATGGGTGGAGCAGGCGCACGATAGGAAGCGCGTTTGCCCAAATTCGCGGCCCATTGGCGGCATTTCGGCACGTCCTGCAGTACGGGGAGTTCGATGCGCGCAGGCGGAGCGTTCAGGCGGGCAGCCGTGCCGAGCAGAAACTGCTGAATGCGGTCAATCCCGGTGCCTTTGGCGGCGCTAATTAGCGCTACCGGAGAATTGAGTTCGGAGGAAAGAGCAGCGACATCCACTTTGCCGCCACGCTGGGCCAGATCGTCGGCCATGTTGAGCAAGATCAGCGTGGGAAGGCCGAGGTGTAGGATGGGGGCGGCCAGCACGAGATTGCGGCCGAGATTGGTGACGTCGAGAATCAGGATAACAGCGTCGGGCTTGGGGAAATCGGGCCGGGCGCCGGTGAGCACATCATGCGTGACCTGCTCATCTTCAGCGCGCGGATGCAGGCTATAGACGCCGGGGAGATCGACCAGGAAGACTTCCTGTTGGCCCTTGAGCTTGGCCTTGCCCATGCGGTGTTCAACGGTGACGCCGGGAAAATTCGCCACTTTCTGGCGCAGGCCGGTAAGCCGGTTGAACAAGGTGGACTTGCCGGAATTCGGCGGCCCGACGATGGCCACAATAATTGGCCGTTCTCCGGCTGGGCGCGGCGGCTGGATAGACGGATTGGGTAACAGACCCGCGCGGGGCGTTTCGCCGTGGCAATCGCTCATGAGAGCACAATTAAATCCGATTCCGGATCGCGCCGCACGTACAAGTGCGAGGCGGTCTCTTGACGGAGGGCCACTTCCGACCCGTCCACTCGATAAACCCGTGGGCCGCCACCGGGCGCTTTGCGGCTAAGAACGATTTCATTCCCCGGCAGAAAACCCAGTTCCATCAGGCGGCGGGCCATATCCACAGGCAGGTCCAGTCGATCCAGGATACAACGCTGGCCGGTGCGTAGTTCCGCCAGCGTCTGCTGTCGAGGCGGCGCTTTGTCGTGAGGATCAGCCATAGAGCGGGAACCGATATCAGACCATTTCAGTATGAGATACTCGGTTGCTCCTGTCAACCGCTTGCTTTGCAAGGGGATAGGGCGGATCTGAATGGCTGAAAATATAGCTTAGGCGGGATTGGGGATGGCGGTGGTATGATGCTCGGTGTGGTGCGGGAGGGTTCGCAACATCCTACTCCAGCCTTGGAGCGCGAAGCGGGCGGAGCCTTCACCCGCAAGGAAGTTTGTCGGCTACTAAAGGTTGAGCCGCGCCAGTTGCGAAGCTGGGAACGGCAACGGCTGATTCCCGAACTGTCGCAATACAAATTTCGCGATCTGTTGAAGCTAAAGCGCTTGGCAAGGCTGCGCCAGGAAAAAGCGAATCCGCGGCTGCTGAAGCAAGCCTTGCATACCCTTGACGCTTATTTGAAAGACGCGCCTGAGTTGGGTGAAGACGTGCAGGTTTACACCGAGGGCCGGCGGGTGCGGATTCAAATTGGGCGGCAGAAACTCGAGGCGGGTTCGGGACAACTGCTGTTCGATTTCGCCGAAGAAGAGATCAGCAAATTGCTACAACTCCCCGGCGCCGAGCACAATGCGGGGAACATCGCGGAAAAGCTGCGGAGCAAGTTAGAGGCCGACCGCTGGTTTGAGCGTGCGCTGCACTTGGAGCAGCAGGGTGCGGAGTACGAAGAGATCATAGCGGCCTATCAGAAGGCGGCGGAACTGGACCCGCAATCGGCGGGCGCGCTGGTGAATCTGGGGACGGTGTTTTTCAACGGCCACGCCTGGGCCGACGCGGAGGAGCACTACAAGAAAGCGCTAGAAATTGACCCCGATTACGCGCTCGCGCATTTCAATCTGGGCAACTTATACGACGAGCAAGGCGACCAGCCGAACGCGCTGCACCATTACCGCGAAGCACTGCGCATCCATCCCAACTACGCCGACGCGCATTACAACATGGCGCTGCTGAGCCAGAGCAAGCGCGATGTGATGGGCGCGCTGCGGCACTGGCGAGCCTATCTAAAGCTGGACCCGACAAGCACCTGGGCGCAAATTGCGCGGCGCGAGTTGAACAAATTGGAAGCCATGACTGTGGTGCATGGCACGCGCCAAATTGAGGCCAGCCTGCGGCTGGTGAAGCGCGCGGGCGGCGACGAGCGGAGCTGAAGGCCGCGGCAGCGCTTGGGTAGCGAGCCGTCTGCCGTATGGTGGGCCGTTCTGTTGGTTGGCGCAGATTAGTGCTGATTCCAGCGGGGATCAAGCGCCTGGCGGCTGCCGCGCAACGCCCAACCCAACAGGCCCACTAAGCCTGTTCCAAGAGGGATGAACGTAGCAGGCTCAGGAATCGAAGACGGCGGTGGGGTGTTCGGTGTAATTAGATTGGCAACAATCTCTGGGCCGAAGCAGTTATTACACGGACCATCGTTGTTACCCGGTCCGCCTAAGAAATTAATGTTCGAAACTGTACCGTCATTTGCCTCCCCTTGCGTGCAAGCGGGAGTAAAAATGGGAGCCGCAATGACGCCGCAAACGTCGGAAGACTCAATCGCTGTACTGCCCTGCTTGCCGCTAAACTCAAACTCCACGCTGTCCGAATTAACGGCTTCATCACTCGAGTCGTAAATGCTGCCGGTGACCGTAAAGAAGTTGCCGCTGCCATGGTTTTGACCGTCGTTCGAGACGCCCGGGATGACGAAAACGTTGGAGTGGGCGGCGATCGTCCCAACATCGAAAAAGTCCACGCCCACGATGGTGAGCACGGCGTCTGTGATGGCGGTGCCAGCGGTATTTTGGAACACGAAAACGGGGCCGTCGAGTACGCCTTGCCCGAAATTTGGCGTGCTGTTATAGAACACCTGGATATCTCCGACCTGAGCGGCGCTAGCCATCCCCGCCGTGAACAGAACTGCAACAGTTACTAATCCGACTTCTTTGATCAAGCGCATTGGTTCTCCTATTTGCCGGATGCTAGCACGAAGGGGAAGGTGATAACAAGATTTTTGGAGCTACAATGTTGCAGCTGATGGCCCGGGGTGAACTGTTTGCATTCAGTCAGTTAGCGGATGTGCCAACCACCACCTGAGATGAACGCCCTAAAGTCGTTCTTCATTCCAGCGAAAAGATGCCAAAAACACAATAAAATCGAGGTTTCCAAAGCCGCCAGCCGGCTGCGAAGACCAATTCCGCCGAGTTCGAAAAATCGGGTCACAACTTTTTGAGAAAAATTATCTCCCTAATCTTTCAATACTTTACCTCAAAAAAACCTGTTAGCCCGTTCGGCGCAAAAGTTACAACTGAACTAGAAAGCAATGAAATTGATTGGCCTTGTAATTGGCGGCTTGCTGGCGATGACCGCAGCCGCCGAGGAGACGTTCTCGGTGACGGGAACACAGATTCCAGCGGAACTCGTAAAGGTGAACTATGGCAAGCTCCCCAAAACCATTCAGGCGTTCGACCTGAACATCTGCAATCAGGGTGCTGAGAAGCAATCGGTAACCAGCAGCCAGATCTATCAAGCCCTGGTTCAGGCGAATTCCCACCTGCAGCCCATCGGCAGGCAGATCATCATGGGAGAGATTTTACAGAATCAACAGCGCAGTGTGGCCACGGTGTTGGCGGTTGTGCTGAATTCGGCTGTCGGGGTGCTGTCGGTACTGGGGGCGGCGCGGACGGCGGTACCAGCGAACGTTTTGGCGGGAGCCGCGGTAGGTTCGGCGGTTGGCCAGCAGTTGCTCGGTAGTTTGAAGCCGGTCTTAACAGCAGACCAGGTGCAGAGATACGAGAGTCAAGTTCTGGAACCGGCCCTGGTTCTGGATTCGGGATCTTGTGTAGAGCGTACGGTGTTCGCGTTAGCGCCACCGGGAGCGGCGATCACCATTCAGAGTTTGACATTCCACGTTCGCTAGTCGGGACAAGCTCCCGCGCGTGCTGGACACACGCGCTAAGGGTATGGCAGCTTGGCGGCAGCCATACTCCCGGTTGAGCTCCCGGCGTTACGGCGAATGTGGATAGGTGCCGGATCGGGCAATCCGGCACCCTCCTGATGAGGCGCTATCTGGGGAGGTAGCGCCTCACTTTTTCAGCCTGGCATGCCAACATACGGTAAGAGAACCGATTGAACCGCTACTCGGAACGGCTGCCCTGGTCGACGCCTCAGAATGCGTATAGTGCTCTTTTAGAGCAGAAGCGCCTGGCGGGCGATTCGTTGCTCGATTTGACTTGTTCCAATCCGACGCAAGCGCTGGCCGATTACCCCCACACTGAAATTGCACACGCATTTGGGACCGTCGCCGATTTACAATACGAACCTCAGGCCTTGGGCGCGCCTTGCGCCCGCGACGACATCGCTCAATGGTACGTGGAGCAGGGGATCGTTGTCTCTGCGAAGCGCATTGCTCTTTGCGCCAGCACGAGCGAAGCGTATTCCATTCTTTTCAAATTGTTGTGCAATCCAGGTGATGAAGTACTGATCCCCAACCCCTCGTATCCGCTCTTTGAGTATCTGGCGCAGGCAGAGGCTGTTCAGACAGCGCCCTATCGGCTGGTTTATGATGGCGGCTGGTTTATCGATCTTGATAGCGTCTCGAACGCTATTTCCGCGCGCACGAAGGCGATCGTAGTGGTGAATCCCAACAATCCGACCGGCTCCTTCGTAAGAGCGGCCGAGTTGGATGCGCTCAGCGAAATCGCGGCCCGTTATGAACTGAGTTTGATTTCCGATGAAGTATTCATGACCTATGCGGGCCGCGGGGCAGTTGATCGGGTACGCAGCCTGATTGGACATGACGAAATACTAAGCTTTTCGCTCAATGGACTTTCAAAGACGGCCGGTATGCCACAAATGAAGCTTGGCTGGATGGTGGTGAATGGCCCGGAAGAAGAAGCTCGAGCGGCTCTCGGGAAACTGGAACTGCTGTTGGACAACTATCTTTCGGTCGGCACCCCGGTGCAGCGAGCGTTGCCCCGTCTGCTCTCCATTGGCGACGCCATCCATTCGCAGATTGATAAGCGATTATGTCGGAACAGGGAGGCCCTGGCGGTGTTGCCGAACGGCCCGATCGAAACACTGGCGAGCGAAGCTGGCTGGTCGGCGATCCTGCGCGTTCCCGCCATCCAGACGGAAGAAGCTTGGATGACCAGCCTGCTGACTGAAAATGGGGTTGTGGTGCAGCCAGGCTATTTCTTCGACATGGCCACGGAAGCCTATCTGGTGGTGAGCCTGCTATCTGACCCGGAACAATTCGCCGCTGGCCTCGCCACACTGAAGCAGTTGGCTGGGCGCTAAAACGTTCCGGCGGCTTCGAAATGGTACGCTACACGAAGACCGCTGGCGTCTTAGTTCCAAAAAATTGCATGAGGCTCGACACTACGTGCGAAGCGCAGTAATCTTCTTTGTAATATTAATCTGTTACGGCCTATTCATCGTCGTAGAGGATGCCTATTCGCCGCTACGTCTGGGTGAAATTCTACAAGCGGCGGCTTTTTTGCATTTTTCGTGGTCGACGTTCTTTGGTTGGATCGCGCAAACACCGCGCGGCGCGCCTCTTTCTTACCTCACGCAGTTGCCTCTCGCGCTGATTTCCGCGGATTCGCGACTCTTGCTGCGCATTCCTTCGCTGTTGTGCGCGCTCGGCTCCGCCTTCGTTTTTTTTGCGCTCGCGAAACGCATTCCCCTGCAACACCCGATGTTGGCGCTGGTTCTCTTTCTGGCGATTCCCACCCACTTGGCTTATGCCACGCAGGGACGACCGTATGAGCTGGGCCTCTTTCTGGTTTTGTTGGCCACCATATCTTTCTTCGCTCTTGTCAACCGGCCCAGCGTCGTCAACGCCGTCATTTACGCCATTCTGCTCACTGCTAGCTTGTACACCGATCCTTCCTCTTATCTGCCGGCGATTGGCTATCTTCTCAGCTTGCTCGGCTTCGCAAATCTGAAAACCTACCGCCGGGCTCTTTGGTATGTATTGGCGGCGACGATAGGACCTTTGGCGGCTTACGCGCCTTATTACGTATGGGCAGGCGTACAGCGAGGTGGCGACTGGTGGCTCACCGAGCAGTTTCCCGCATATGCAGTGAAAGTACCCGGTCTGGAAGCGCTAATGAGCTTGGATTCGAGCGGCCTTAATCCCTGGTTTGGAATCATCCTGATAGGTGTGTTGTTTTTTGGGTTGATTGCCGGTGTTTGGAGTGCGATGCCGTTGGGCAGTTATCCCGACGGGGCCCCCCCGCCGCGAGCCGAGGTTGTGAGAGTACGGGCCCTTGTCTTTTGCCTAGCCGGAGGGGCAATCGTCACCTTCCTGGCCGAAACGGCATTCGCTGGCTTCTACAGTCTGGTCTTTGCGCCATACCTGATTCTTTGGGCATTGCCTGGCATGGTCGTGGTGTTTTGCGCTGCTTTGGATGCGTTGGTGCGCCTTCCCGTTGTGAAGGCCATTTCTCCGGCTGTGCCCTCCATTTGCGTTCTCGCCATTCTACTTTGCCTGCCCGGAGATTTGGATTATTTGCGAACCAGACCTGCCGATATGGCTAAGCTGACCGGCTTCGTGCGCCCACAACTGACCGGCGACGCTTGCGTGGTCTTCGTTTCGGAGCGGCTGTCGAAGTACCTGTTCGAGGTGTTCGATCCCGGTCTGCAGAAATACGAATGCCAGAATTTTTTTCACAAACAGGCCGTTCTGGCCATTCATCCTTTCGTAAGAACCGACCAGGAGCGAGATGCGCGAGTTTTCTTTCGAGGGCTGGATTTCAAAGAGACGCATATCGACACGGTCGACGGTGGTAAGGTCATCACAGTGGATGCGCAACAATGAGAGTGCGTTCCCTAGCGGCGCTACTCGATTGTGAAGGCGCGTTTCAATTGGTAGATTTGCGATCCAGCCACATCACGCACCGTCAACAGCAACAAGTATGATCCCAAAGCGCTATCGCGCGACGTTGTAACGCTCACTTCAGCTGGAACAAATGGAACAGGGTAAAAACTCCGGTCGGACAATTCGGCTGCCGACTGCTGGTTGAGATATGGCTTGCCGTCAGGCCGATTCACTGTTAGGCCATAGCTCAGATGATATTCGTTGCCGGCGCCCAGGTGAAATCCAGTAATGTTGAAACGCGCATAAACCGTATCTCCTGGCCGATAGGCAGGAACTTCCAAGGGTTCGCTGTCGTCTTCTTTGCGCAGAAACTGAAAATCCTGAACTCCCAAGACGGTGGATGGAGCAACAACAATTCCTCCGATATGAAAGGGCAAATCGCGCTCGGTTGAAGTATCGCTAAGCAAATCTTTGATCGTCAAATGAACGTGAAATTCGCCGGCTGCGACAAAAGAGGGGAGCAAGAACGAAGCGCGGCGTTTTGGTGTCCAATTCTTGTCTTCGGCGCTTAACTCCTCCCTAATGAGGCCAGTTACAGGTGGAGTAAGCGGGACACCTTTCGAATCTTGTGGAGAAATGTCGTAGCTTAGAGAAATTCTGCGTACTTCATTATTGGCGGTCGTTTTGATCGTAAAACCGGAGACCTGAAACTGAAAGTAGACGTAGTCGCCAGGCAGAAAATGGAAATCGGAAGGGACAAAGGGCGCGTCCTCTGAACTTTCCACTCCCGCAGCTACGATCTGCAGTGAGCTTTCGACAGATTTGGGCGATTGGAATGCAGAAGCAAGCGAGTTTGCCGCTAATACGGCAACGCAGAAACGATAAAGCGCATCTAAACTTCGAAAGGCGCGGGGTCGTCGGGGAAAGGCGGGAAGATGTTGGACCAACAAAGGTTGAGACGGATGCGTTGCAGAGCGGCTGTCGGTCTTTGCCTGCTGCTTGGCGGCGCGAGCAGCGCGCTGGGTCAAGCGGTTCATCCAGTAACAGGTCGTCATATAGCGCCGGTGATGGGTCTGAGTGGGGCCGACTGGCTGGACCGTGAAGAACGAGGACGCGAAGAACAGCCGGAAAAAGCCATCGCTCAATTTAATCTTAAACCGGGGATGATGGTCGGAGATGTCGGTGCGGGTACCGGATTCTACAGCATTCGCATGGCTAAGCTAATCGGTCCGGCGGGTATGGTGTATGCCAACGATATTCAGCCGGGCATGCTCGATAAGCTGCATGAGCGCGCGGCGGCCGCCAATGTGGCCAATATTGTCACTGTGCTGGGCAGCGAAACGGACCCCAAACTCCCGCCGGGAAAGTTGGACTTGGTAGTGATGGTGGACGTCTATCACGAATTATCAAGGCCGCAACGAATGCTGGAAGGCATTAGAGACAGCTTAAAACCGGGCGGACGGCTGGTTCTTTTGGAATACCGCAAAGAAGATCCGAGCGTTCCGATCCGTCCTGAACACAAGATGAGTGTGGATGAAGTGAAGGCCGAGGTGACACCGGAAGGATTTCGCTTTGAAAAGGTCGTGGACAAGCTTCCGTGGCAGCACATCATCTTTTTCCGGAAGCCGGAGCAAGGAAGCTAGGCCGCCGTCGAGTTCTTCAGCGATCGAACAATTCGGCGACGGATTTCGCGTCGAGCACTGCCAGGGAGAGATCTTCCAATTCGGCAACGGACAGGGCGGCGAGCCGTTCCTCCGCCCACCCCGGAAGACGGCCAAAGCGCCTGGTCATTAGCTTACGGAGAATGGCAAGGCCTTCTTCTAGCTTGCCTTCTTTCCGGCCCTGCTCTAATCCCTGCCGAATGGCTGGACTTAGTACATCATGTTCCATGAGGTCGTCGAGAATTGGCATCTGTTTAACTCCGTGTGGGCCGTCAGCGATCAAATAACTCGGCGACAGTTTTCGCGTCGAGCACTGCCAGGGAGAGATCTTCCAATTCGGCAACGGACAGGGTGGCGAGCCGTTCTTCCGCCCAGCCCGGAAGTTGGCCAAAGCGCTTGGTCATTAGCTTACGGAGAATGGCAAGGCCTTCTTCTAGCTTGCCTTCTAGCTTGCCTTCTAGCTTGCCTTCTTGCTTGCCTTCTTTCCGGCCTTCCTGCTTGCCCTCTTCCTTGCCTTCTTTCCTGCCCTGCTCTAATCCCTGCCGAATGGCTGGACCTAGTACGTCATGTTCCATGATGTCGTCGAGAATTGGCATGTGTTTCACCTCCTTGCGGATTGAGTCTCCCAGCTTGCGTAAACCAGCAATGATAAGCAGCTTTGCAACGGCATCGTAGCGCGCCCCACCCTGTAGTGTAGCGATTCGTTCCAATATCCGCCGAATGGTTTCCCTACTATTTTTGTGGCGCGCCAGAATCGCCATAATATTGTCAGCCGCGAAAGGGCTATTCAAGAGGATTTCTTCGTCAAAGTTTCGGATATCGATGATGATATAGCGGCAAACGTGGTTGGGTCCGGAGAGTTCGGATGCCATCTTCATTTCCGGATCGCCAACATAAAGCACGTATTGCTCGGGGAATTGCTTATGGATCCGATACACTCGCAACGAATACTCGGCCATGCGTAAAGGCAGAGATAGATCGTTGGCGCTTTGCAGTTCCAGCCCAATCAGGCGGCGGGTTTGGTCCAGAGTCTCGAACAGCAGATCCACGCGCGTCTGCTGAACCTCGGGCAACTCCACATTCAGCCAGCGCCCGCGTCCGGCCGATACGCCCGTGATCTTCTCGAAAAGCGAGTTCTCCGAGCCTTGTAGCAGGGCTTTCAGAGCGGTGTCGTATTCGTGCACTCTTCCTTACGAAACGGCTCTAAGTCCGGCCAAAACTCCGCGCATGTAAGCAAAACTCTTCTGCATCCCCGGCATTGGATTGTCTTCGTGAATCTCGTATTCCAGATTCACGCAGCCCGCGTATTTCATGCGAATCAACTGCAGAAAGATGCGAGGAATCGGCAGGCGGCCATCGCCCACAGCGGTCTGACTTTCTTTGATCATCGGGTCGCCCAGATCCTTCGTATGCATATCGAGCAAACGCGGCCCCGCCTCTTCAATGGATTCGACAATATCCACGCCCGTGCGCGACGTGTGGCCAATGTCCATACAGAGGCCACAGCGCGGATCCATACCTTTCACTACTTGCAGCACGCTTTGGGGGGTGGGGAAGTTCTTATCCTCCGGTCCATGATTGTGAACGGCAATCTTGATGTCGTACTCTTTCACGAATTTTTCGAGCTTGGGCAGGGTAACGGCAGTCGGCGCGCAGACAATCAACGGGAACCCTGCGCGTTTGGCATATTCGAATTTGCTACGGATGTCGCTCTCATCGTCTTTCTGAAAGCTGATATTGCCGCAGCCCACCAAAACAATGCCCGCATCGGCAAACTCTTTTTTGGCCGCATCAATCTCCTCAGGCGTGCTATCCAGCTTGAGGTGAAAATCTTTAATGTTCAGATACGGCGTGCCGAGTTCTTTCGTCATCTCGATCGCTTGGGTGCGCGAGAATTTTCGAAACGAATAGGACGCTACGCCGAGCTTAATGTCCGCGCCGTCGATGCGATATTCCTGGCCGGACGCCTTACCGCTCAAAGCCAAAGCGGCGAACGCTCCAGGGGCAGCTGAGATCAATCTGCGCCGGGTCAAATTCAAATCGGCCATGGACTAAATAGCCTCCAATTCTTCTTCCAAAAGCTGCTTCTGATGCAACTCGGCATAGTAGCCGCCGCGCTGCTGCAGTTCGAAATGCGTTCCCATTTCTACCACACGGCCATGGCTCAGCACAACGATGCGATCGGCGTTTTTGACGGTGGATACGCGGTGCGAGATTAGGACGGTGGTGCGTCCGCGCATAAGACCCGCCAATTCATTCAATATCTTCTCTTCGGTAACCGTGTCGACGCTGGACAGCGCGTCGTCCAAAATCAAAATACGCGGATTGCGCAAAATCGCCCGCGCAATGGCCGTACGCTGCTTCTGGCCGCCGGAAAGAGTGAGCCCGCGTTCGCCCACCACGGTGTCTAACCCTTTCGGGAAGCTCTCAATGTCGGTAGCCAATCCGGCTGCTTCCGCCGCCCAAGCAATCTGCTCGCGGTCCGCCGCTTCTACGCCCCACGCTATGTTCTCCGCCAGTGAAGCGCTAAACAAGAAGGTTTCCTGCGGAACGAAGCCAATTTCGCGGCGCAATTCCTCTGGATCGTAGTGACGTACGTCCACCCCTCCTACGCGCACTGTGCCCGCCGTAGAATCAAACAACCGGGGAATCAAATTGACCAGTGTTGTCTTGCCGCTGCCGGTGTGGCCGACGATAGCCACAGTTTCGCCCGCACGAAGGGCAAGCTTAAGATCGCTCAACGCCGCGCGTCCAGAAAACTCAACAGAAACATCCTCAAATCTGACATCGGCGGGAGCTTCGCTAGCCCTGGGCGTCTGCCCCAAAGGCCGCGCAATCGTGGGCTTTTCGTGTAAAATTTCGTTGATGCGGTTGAGCGACGCCGTGCCGCGCTGCATGAGATTCACCACCCAGCCAAAAGCGATCATTGGCCAAATCAACATGCCCATATAGGTGTTGAACATGACAAAGCTGCCCAGAGTGATGCGCCCGGCCAGCAACTGACGGCCTCCACTCCACATTACCAGCAGAAAAGTGAAGCCGATGAAAGCCTGCAGGAGCGGCATAAATAGACCTTGAAGCTTGGCCAAGCCGACGTTCTCCCGTACATACTCAATATTCAAACGCTCAAATTGTTCCACTTCCGATTTTTCCTGGGCATAGGCGCGCACCACCCGAACGCCCGCCAGATTTTCTTGCACACGGCTGCTGATTTCGGAAAACATTTTCTGAATATGCTCAAAACGTTTATGGATGCGCCGTCCGAAGAAAACCACAGCGAGGGAAACAAAAGGAGCCGGCAGCAACGACATCAACGTAAGGCGCACGTCGGTATGCAGCATGACGGCCACCGACAGCAGTAACGTAATGCTGGTCTCCGTCCAATACATGATCCCGGGGCCCAGCATCATGCGCACGGCATTCAGATCGTTAGTGCTGCGCGCCATGATGTCACCCGTCCGGTAGCGGGCATAAAAATCTTGCGATAGCTTGACCAGATGGCGGAACAAATCATTGCGCAGATCAAATTCGATATCGCGAGAAATGCCAATGATGATGACGCGCATCCAGTATTGAAAGAAACCTTTGAGCAGGGCCAACCCGATGAGCAGCGCCGCCAGTTCGAGCAAAATGCGTAACTGAAAGCCTGCTTTGAGCGAATCCACGCCCTGCTTGATCACCAGCGGCAATGCGACCGCGAGCAGATCTTTCACCATCAGCGATGCAATTCCAAAGCTAAGACCTTTTTGATAGCGCCGCAAGTACGGCCAGATTGTCGCAAGCGACCTCAGCATGTCAGATTCCCATGACGACCGAAATCGTCTTCAACCATTCCATAAGAAAGAGCTTTTGGCCTGGCCGTGTCTTCCACCAGGTTTGCGGCGTGAAATAACCCTGCGGGTCAACGGAGGGAACGACCGCAACCGCAATTTTCGGATTCTCCTGCCGCCAAAGCTTCTTTGCCCGTCTGGTGTGGAAGTTACTCGTTACGAGTAAGATGCTCTTGATGCCGTGCGCCGAGAGGTATTTGCCGAGAAAATCCTCTTCTGTGCGCGTGGACTCCGCATATGCAGGCAGATCTACTTCACGAAACAAAGAGGATGGATAGCCGTGTTGTTCGGCGAACTGGATTTCCTCGCTCGAGGCGGAGCCAATCAGGCCAGGCGGTCCGCTCACGATTACGAAGGGCGCATATCCCTCTTTCGCAAGCTGAGCGCCTTTCAGCGTGCGGTCCCCATAGGCGTCGCCACCCAACACGACAATGGCCTCGGCTTTGCGGGGGCCGTCATCCTCAATGAGAAAGTTGGCGGCGGTGGCGAGTAGCTGATTGGAAAAAACGTAGACCGCTAGCAGCAAAACAAGCAGCAGAAGCAAAGCAAACAAGCAGCCGCGTAGCTTAAGGGATTTCAACCGACCGTCTTAATCCTTGTCCTTGGCGTCGGATGGCTCTTTACTAGAAGACCGCGAATCGAGGCGACCCACCGCCTTCAATTTTTGATACAGCCTTTCGATCTCTTCTTCATCCTCCGGGCTGAAAAGGTGAACCGGGGGTGGCGCTGCGGGAGGCAATGCCGGACGCTCTTCTTCACCCTGCGGATCGGACCACATCCAATAATCCCGATACGGAACGCCATCGAAGGTGGCCAGATGCGAGTGCTTTCGCAATACTTTCACGAGACGCTCAACGCGCTCTGGATCGCCCGGGTAGACCAGGAATTTGTGCCGAGCGTTGGTGAGTTTCAGGTGCAAAATGAGCGGCGATACAAAACCTGAATGATTAAAGCGGCTGCGATTCACTTCGCGCACTTCGCGCCAGGCGATGGATCGCTCACCAATATTGAACTGCGTCTCACCCAACCGGATCGGCGGGCGGGCAGCTAGCCAGAAAATAGCGGCGGCGGTGAGGGCACAAAGCAGTGCCGGAACAAAAGCGAGGGGCGCGCCGAAGCCGCACAACACGCAAATTGAGGAGCCCGCCAACGCGGCCCAGCCAACGCGCGCATACTGCCGCGAGGGCAAAAATATTTCTACGTTCGGCTCCATCTCTCCAGGCTACTCTCAGCCATCACTCCCGTCAATCGCGCCGGCAGGGTTTCTCGTGCCCTGTCATCTTCTATTGTGCCTCAAATCTTTTGAAGTGCAGGCAAGCGCGCCATGCGAATACCCTGGCGCACGTAGCCGAGCCCACTCAATAAGGTAAAGATGGCAGTCAAAAGGACGCCGGTATTCTTGAGCCAGCCGATGAATGGATGAGGAAACGCGGCCGCCACCACAGCCAGCAAGGCGACGAGAATCTGAAAGAAAGTGCTCACTTTGCCAAGCAGTGACGGCACAAATTCCCGCCGGTTCCTTAGCAAGCGCAGCAGCAATGAACCTGTGACAATCACAAGATCGCGCCCCACCACCAACATGAATAACCAAAATGGCAGCAAACCTAGCAAACCCATGGCTACGAAAACCACCACTAGGAGCACTTTGTCCGCCAGAGGATCGAGAATTACGCCAAGGTGCTCATGCGCTCGTGTTTTACCAAGACGATCGGTGGCGTGCAATTTGCGCGCCGTGTAGCCGTCCAGCCAGTCGCTGAGGCCAGCAGCGAGCAATACAAACAACGCCGCCCGATAGCTCCCCGTGTAAAGCAGCCAAGCCACAAAAGGCGCCGCTAGCAGCCGCAGCAGAGATATGAAATTAGGCAGCCAAGGCAAGGGAATCGTCAATAGGCGTGGGCAGTCATGATCGTTTGGGGAAGGGGCGCCGGCGGCCTCTCCAGCGTGACGATCTCATATAAAGTAGGGTCGGACATGATCTGATTCACCAACTGGACGTGCAGCGCATGCCCCGCTTTTTCAGCGACCACGCAGCCCAGCAGCGGGCGGCCGATCAGCGCCAGATCGCCAATCAGGTCGAGAGCCTTATGGCGGCAACATTCATCTCGAAACCGCAGCCCTCCCGGATTCGCCACGCCTTCACGCGTGAAGCAAATGGCATTATCGAGCGAGGCCCCGCGTATCAAGCCTTGTTCCCGCATTTGATCCAATTCGTATTCGAACCCAAACGTCCGGGCGGGCGCAATTTCCCGGGCGTAATTCTCCGGCGTCACATCGATTTCCAGGCTCTGCTCACCCACCAGCGGATGCTTGAAAAAATTATGGCAGCGCAGGCGAAACGAGTCCGCCGGCAGAATCGATACGGATTTTCCGCCGGATTCCACCCGCAATTCTTTCACAATTTTCATGTAGCGGCGAGGACGGCGCGATTGTTTTCGTCCCGCTTTTGTCAACAGTTCCACAAAGGGTCGTCCACTGCCATCCAAAATCGGCAATTCAAGGTTGTCCAATTCCACGAATGCATTGTCGATCCCCATGCTATAAAGAACGCTCAGCAGGTGTTCCGTCGTCGAGATGAAAATGCCCTTCGGATGCATCAAACTGGTGGCGTAACTCACCCGCTCGACATATTTCCAACTTGCTGGAATCGCGGTGTTATCCAGATCCGTTCGAATGAACACAATACCGGTCGCAGGTGGCGCGGGCTTGATCTTCAATCTTACGGGAGCGCCGTGGTGGAGGCCGATCCCTTGCACTTCTACGGGTCTAGCAGTCGTAGTTTCGTAAGGCATGCGATGCCTTAACAGCATATCAGCAACGCGCCTCGCCGGCGCTATTTATCTGATTCGAAAGACATTGGGTGATTGCAGCTGTTGCGTTTTAGACACAAATGAAGGTTTTCGTCGCCAAAAGTGTGGTGCGTTTGCCGCAACCCCCGACGCTACGATCGCGAACCCAAGTTCGGTATACGCCAATTGGCTCGCCGCGAAACGAGCCGTGGTGGCTCAGAACGAGGAGAACATCTTCGGACGATCTGACCGAAATTTGGAATGCGAGTCCACAACTTGGTTTTTCCGAGGGCGCAACGGGGGTCACCTCGACCAAGTATCTTACTGCAACGATGAGTCGCGGCAACTCACTAATTAGGTGAAAGGAGACCCCATGCCAGCTGCCCATAACAGCGGAGTTTGGTCTGCCACTCTTCATTCCGATACGCTGAACGTCGACGGACGATTCGCCTTTCCGACGCAAGGGTATCAAGTGGTTCTCAAGAAGAGGGAACCGCAGGGGGAGAATCCGGCAATCCTGGTTCTTGAAAAGACCGTGCTTGCCCCTTCGGGCACAGAACCGAACAACGGAGTCGCCATGCTCGTGAGTTTTGAGGAACGGGCGAATTCTCCTTACCGCGAGGTGCAAATCCTGCCGGATCGGATACGAATTGAAGTAAAGCAGAACTAGTCCGAAGGTGATGTCTGTACAAATTGAGAACGATGGGACGGCATGGCAATACTATGCGTGGCATCCGCGCCCGAGGCAGCGGAACGCCCATGCCTGCCCAGCAAACTCCCAAACGCGAATCCGCTAATTAAAAAACTCCGTCCGGCGCGCGCTTCTCATTGTGCTTGAGAGTACTAGCCTTGAGTAAGTACTTCTATTTCTATGAGGTAGATGAGAAGAGTCCGGTGTTGACAGATGGATTCTTGATTGATAGAGTCATCGTGAGTTGTACATGTAGATATTACAAGGGGAATATTGGCTTGAAAACGGGCCGAATTCGCCGGGATCCTCCCAACGTAGTGAAACCACTGGATCTGAATCAAAATCGGGTTCCAGCGTAAGTTAGCATAGACAAGTGAGCACTGGATGAAATTACCCGCAATCTTACTCCTTTCTTTCGCCTGTCTTCTGTCGGCTCAAAGCACGCGTCCGCTCACAGTTGATCAATTTCCGAATGGCGACCCGTCCGCAGTTGCGCCTTTGATCAACGTCGCGCCCCAGGCTCCAGCCCGGGGGGAAGGCGGCGATGCGCTGCCGTCGCAAAAGATCGGCCCGGGCGACTTGATCTCGCTCACTGTTTCCGACTGCCCGGAGATGTCGCACAATTTTCGCGTCAGTTCCGCCGGCCTGCTCACCTTGCCGCACTTGAAGGAACCGATTGTGGCGGCAGGCAAAGAGCCCACGGAAATTGAGACGGAAGTCACCGATGCGCTGATTAAAGGCGAAGTGCTGGTGAGTCCAGTGGTGACCGCGTCGGTGGTTGAGTATCGTAGCGTGCCGGTCAGCGTCATGGGAGCGGTCAAACACCCCATCACTTTTCAGGCGATCGGAGTTGTCACTTTGATCGATGCGCTAGCCCGCGCGGAGGGACTCAGTACCGATGCCGGCGCTGAAATACTGGTAAGCCGTCCAAACGCGCCAGGTACAGGCGGCCCTTCGCTGGTGCAGCGCATACCGGTGTATCAGCTGAGCGTCGAAGCCGATCCGACTTTGAATATCAGGCTATACGGCGGAGAAGTGATACGGGTTCCGCCGGCGGGAAAAGTGTATGTGTTCGGCAACGTGAAAAAGCCCGGCGTGTACCCGATTCAGGATGGCAATGAAACGAGCGTTTTCAAAATGTTGGCGATGTGCGAAGGCACGCTGCAATACACCAATAAGCAGGCTTTCATTTACCGCCACGAGGCGGGGAAGGATCAGCGCAACGAAATCCCCGTCGAAATCGGCAAGATTATGGACCGTAAGAGCCCCGACGTGGTATTGCTGGCCAACGACATTCTCTATATCCCCGATAATAAGGGCCGGCGGCTCACATCGCAGACGATCGAGCGCATAATTGGGTTTGGTACTGCGACCGGCACGGGCCTTTTGGTTTGGCATTAGATGGTAGCAAGGAAGAAGCGAGCATGCGATGAGAGAACTTGAGAGGCCGCCCTCAGATCTGGCCGAATACGGACGGCTCCAGCCGTATGTGGTCCCCGGACAGTATCCGGAATTAGAGGCCGCGCAACCCTCGGTTTCGCCCACGCACTACTTGCTGGTCATCTGGCGGCAGCGATGGAAAATCATCGCGTTTGTGGCCACCTGTTTGCTCGCGACATATTTGGTTTCGGCGCGCATGACGCCCATTTATGAAGCGACGGCCAAAATCGATGTCGATCGGCACATTCCAACTAATGTTGTCGGCTCCGACACCGGTCAAGTCTCGGCCGGGGAGGATGCGGATGCGTTTCTCGCGACTCAGATGGAAATCATCCAGTCGGACGCTGTGTTGCGGCCCGTGGCGGAGCGCTACAATCTGCTGCAGCGCGAAAGCCAGCTTGACCGTTTGGGGAGCGAAAGCATTCGCCGTAAGACGGATGCTCCGATCTTTCTGAAGCAACTGAAAGTAACCCGCCCCATCAACACCTATCTATTGGATATTGCGTACCGCTCGCCGGATCCGGCGCTGGCGGCGGATGTCGCCAACGCCGTGGCCTATTCGTTCGTGCAACATACGTTCGATATTAAGGTTAAGAACTCCGGCTCGCTGTCCGATTTTATGGAGAAGCAGCTGGATGATTTGCGAGCTAAAATGGAGCGCTCCAGCCAGGCGCTCGCGCAATTTGAAAAAGAGATGAACGTCATTAATCCGGAAGAGAAGACGACGTTGATCACCGCGCGCATCCAGCAATTGAACCAGGAATACACGCAGGCCCAGGCTGACCGGGTTAAGAAAGAAGCGGCTTTTAATGCCGTTCAGAATGGCAGCGTAGCGGCAGAGATTAAATTCGCCGCAGGCCGAAGAGTTGAACCGCCTGCAGGACCGTGTCAATCAGGCGAAGCAAAGACTGGCGGATGTAGCCAGCATTTATGGTCCCAACCACCAGGAGTATCGCAAGGCCGAGAACAATCTGGAGGAATTGGAACGCCAATTTGAAGAGTCGCGGAAAAACGTCGGCCAGCGCGTAGATGCCGAATACCGCGAAGCTGTGAATAAAGAGCAGATGCTCGCCAAAGCGGTAGCTGCGGAGAAAGCCGATTTCGACAAGCTCAATCTGCATTCGTTCGATTATCAGCAATTGAAGCGTGATGCGGAAAACGATAAGTCGCTTTACAACGATTTGGAAAAACGCATCCGGGAATCGGGTATCAACGCGGGCTTCCAAAATAATTCGATACGTATTGCTGATTTAGCGCGACCTCCGGATGCACCCGTGTTCCCCCGCACCAAGCTAAATCTGTTACTGGCGTTCATTGCCTCGCTCGTCTTGGCCATCTGCACCGCCATCCTGACGGATGTGATGGACAACACGATTCGCGATCCGGAGCAGGTAGCGCGCGCGCTCGATACCAGCGTGCTGGGCACCTTGCCGACAGTGAAAGAGATGCGCCGTCTGATTCATCCGGGCGCTAGCGCCAATTCGCTCGAAGCGGCGCCCGAGCCGGTGCCGGAAGAACTGCTCTTCGGCCAGGGCATTATTCGCTACAAGAAGGAAGAAGCCGAGAAGAAGAAAAAGAAATTGCGCGGCGCCAGCCCCAACTCCAGTTATGAAGGCATTTCTTCTTATGAAGAAGCCATTCGCACACTGCGCCATTCTATTCTCTTGCCTGATTTAGACCGTTCGGTGAAGTCGCTGCTCATCACCAGCGCCACGCCGGGCGAGGGCAAATCCACCGCCATCATTCACCTTGCCATCGCGCATGCCGAACAAGGCAAGAAGACACTGATTATCGACGCCGATTTGCGCCGTCCGAGCATTCATAAGAAGTTGAACCTGAACGGCTCCCTTGGCCTTTCCAATGTGCTGCTCGGCGAGTTCCGCTGGAAGGAAACGATTGTAAAGAATGAGCAGTGGCCGGATTTGGATGTGGTGCCTTCCGGTACCGCATCCAGGCGCGCCTCCGATCTGGTTGGTTCGATGATGATGGATATTCTCGACGAAGCCTCCAAGGAGTATGACCTTATTTTGGTGGATGCGCCGCCGCTACTTGGCTTTGCGGAAGCCATGCAGGTGGCCAAGTCGGTGGATGGTGTGGTAGTTATGGCTCGCGCCGGACAGACTAGCCGGCGCGCGGTTGCTACGGTGTTGGCTACTTTGAAACGCCTGCGCGCCAACATCATCGGCCTGGTTTTGAACGAAGTCGATCAAGGCAGCACCAACGATTACTACTACTACAGCGACTACCGCAAATATTATTCGAGCCCAGAGCGCCTCGACTAAAGCGATCTCTGTGCATTCGTGCGCGGTCCTGGTTGTTTCTTCCGACGGGTACAACGATCTGTGGGAGCCGTTTTTTTCGCTTTTTCGGCAAATATTGGCCCGATTGTCCGTTTCCGGTCTATCTTGGCACGCAAACTCTGGAGGCGGATGTTCATGGTGTGACCACGCTGCTGGCCGGGCCTGACGAATCCCGGCCGGTGGTCTCTGATTGGAGCGGCAGTCTGCGCCGGTTCTTAAATCAATTGGATTCCGAGAATGTGTTGTTGATGCTCGAAGACTTTTTCCTGTCGAAAACCGTTTCAACGGCGAATGTGCTGGAGCAACTCGCTGCTTTGCGAAGCCTGGCTGGTACTGTTTTGCGCCTACATCCCAGCCCGCCTCCCACGATTAATGCGGGAAAGGACTATCCAGGTATCGGCGAACAGCACCGGCTGGCACCCTTTCGTGTGTCTTTGCAGGCGTCTATCTGGAACAGGCAAGGGTTGCTGGCGCTGTTACGCGAGGGCGAAACGCCTTGGGCGTTCGAAATCCTTGGAACCTTCCGCTCGCAGGCGCAACCACGGGGATTTTACTGTACGTTCCATCGCGAGATCCAGTACCGCCACGTTGTTGAACAGGGTCAATGGTTCTGGGCGGCTGCCCGGCATTATCGCCGGAAGAGGATTGGCTGTGATTTCAAAGCGCGTGAAGTTATGGATCCGCTCACCGCGACTCGCAAGATCCTCCTAAAGGGCCTGCGCCGTTCGCGGGAGCGCCTGCTGATGCTTCCTTTGCGGTCGCGCGAACTTGATCCGTACTTCCGCCTGGCGCCTACTCGACCGCTGCGGGTGGCATTTCTCACGAATCTGCTGCCGCCATACCACAAGCCGTTGTTCTATCTGCTCGACCAGCGGCTGGCGGCATTCCGCGTCTTGCTTTCTACGCCGATGGAAGCGAATCGCCCCTGGAAAGTGGATTGGGGAGGTTTGGACGTGGTGCTGCAAAAGACGTACACCGCAAAAGGCTGGTGGCATCATCCGAGTGGCTTCAGCGAACCGCTGGCTGTCCACATTCCGCTCGATACGCTGCAGCAGCTCCGGCGCTTTTCACCAGACGTCATCATTTCCGTCGAAATGGGCGCGCGGACGGCTCTGGCCTTGCTTTTCCGCCAGCTGAATGCGCGCTGCCGCCTGCTGATTTGGGTGGAAACCGCCGAATCCGGCGAGAGTGGGCTCGGGCTGGCGCGTCACTTCTTACGAAGGATTCTCGTTAGAAATGCCGACGCTTTCCTGGCCGTGGGAGCGAACACGGTTCAGTACCTGCAGCGCATGAGCGCGCCAGCCGGCAAAATCTTCAAAGTGGCCTACGCCACCGATGTCGAGCGTTTTGCGGTGTGCTTGCTCGCACGCCCGAAGGAGCGTGCACACCAGCTCTTGTTTTGCGGCCAGCTGGTGGATCGCAAAGGCTTGCTTCCATTCTTGCGAGTCCTCTGCTGTTGGGCGAACGACCATCCAGCGCGGAACGTCGAGTTTGTTTTAGCGGGTGCTGGGCCGCTACGCGATGAGCTAGCTCAGTTCCCATTGCCGGCGAACGTTAAGCTGGAGTTTCTGGGCGCTGTTCAGTATGACGATTTGCCGGAAATCTATGCGTCCGCAGGAGTTTTCGTTTTACCGACCTTGGCCGAGACCTGGGGTGTGGTGGTGAACGAGGCGCTGGCGTCAGGCTTGCCCGTGTTGGGCAGCGTTTACGCCCAAGCCGTTGAGGAATTGATTCAAGATGGCTACAATGGTTGGATTTTCAGGCCTGATGATGTCGCTGACGCGTATCGGGCCATTGATCGCGTGATGAATACTTCCGCTGCGGATTTGGAGGGATGCGCGCCAACGCGCGCGAGGTGGCTTTTAAACTCAGCCCTGAGCGGGTCGCCGCTCTGATCGGGAAGGCCGTCAGTTCCTGCGCGGGTGCCTAAATGGAACTTCTCCCTCTCGTTCTCTTTTACGTTTTATTCGCCGTCGCGATCTTCGCCCCGTTGCGTTGGAGCATCGTGGCGTACATCATGCTTTCGGCTGTCGATTTCTACTCTGCGGACGCCGGGGTCGGAATCATGAACACGATGAAGGGGTTGGGATACCCGCTCATACTCTTGTGGCGCCTAAAGAACTATGCGGGCCATGGGAAGGTGGTTCTGGCGCCAGTGATGTGGTTGCTGCTCATTGTTTACGCCGGTATCGCGGGATTTTGGTCGTTATTTCCGCTTTCGGCAGCCAAGCTGACCGTTGAAATGATGGGATCGTTCCTCATCTGCATCGCTTTTATGCGAGCTACTAAAGCAGGTTTTCTGACGCCCTCGTCGATTCTGATTCCATCCGCCGTTGGCGTGCTGGCGATTGGTGTTGTGCGGGGTCTTTTCTTGCCCAACTGGGGAGATTCGCCGGCCCGCTTCACTGGCTTCACGACCGCGCAAGGATATGCCGCGCTGCTAGCGGCGCTCTTTGCGTTGTCGCTCGGAGCGCGAACCATACGAGCCTGGGAGCGTTGGGCGCTCTGCCTGGCGCTGTTCCTGGCCGTACTGCTTAACGGCAGCCGTATCTATGCCATTGGCCTATTCTCTCTATGATCGTCGCGCTGTTGGTCTCGTATTCACGACCGTGGCTGAAGCTGCTGGGCGTTTCGGCGATCGTGCTTGTTTCTGTTGCTCTGGTGGCGGAGAAAGACCGCCTGGTGCAGATGATCTCGCAAGGCGCCCACTTAAACCGTGTGGCCGATACTATCAGTGCGGTCTATCGAAGGCAATATTCGATCCACCGGATTGGGCACTTATCGATTCAGGCGCGGTCTGTACCAACATGCCCTCGAAGCCCTTGGAGTTAACTCCTCTATTGCTGAACTCACATTTGGCCATGGCACCTCCAACGGCCGCGTGCTGCGGGGCCAGTTGACGCGGGGCATTGGAGATCCGAACCGGGCGGTTCATAACGAATGGCTGCGCATTCTTTATGAATGGGGCGGCGTCGGGCTTGGCCTTGTGGTTCGTTTTTATTTTTTCGATCATTTTTTATGCGCTTGAGGGAGTGCGCAAGGACCGTCTCGGACATGCCCGGCCACTGCTCATTTTTTTGCCCGCTTTCCTGGCCGGCTTTTCAACCGAAAATATTTTGGCCGGCGCCGGACACGCGGAGAACATTGGCTTCGTGCTGCTGGCCGCGTTGGCTACCGTCTCTCATCGCAAGCGCATCATGTATTTGCCCAGCTTCAGTGCCAATCCCTTACTTGAAGTCCGATCTGCCGCCGCGCGCTGCCAGCGTCCGCCCTTATTACGCGCCCGCTAGCGCGACTGATTCGCCGCGGCCGCCGCTTGGCGGACCGCCAGGCGTTATGAGAATTCTTCAGGTTCACAACTTTTATCAACAAGCGGGCGGAGAAGATCGGGTAGTGGCAGCCGAACACGCGCTACTTTCGGGCCATGGCCACAGGGTATTTCAATATACCGTTCACAATGACGCGGTAGACAAGATTCCGTTCGTCCAGTTGGGCATGAAATCGATTTGGAACGGCGTCACGTATCACAACGTTCGACGGATGATTGCGGAACAGGCCGTCGACATCGTGCATGTTCACAATACTCTGCCTCTTATCTCACCGGCGGTTTATTATGCGGCGAAGGCGCAGCATGTGCCCGTTGTGCAAACTCTGCACAATTACCGGCTGCAGTGTCCCGCCGCAACGTTTTACCGGCGGGTTAGATCTGCGAACTTTGTTTGGACAAAACGATTAAATACTCCTGCCATGCTGCATCGTTGCTATCGGGGCAGCTTGGCGGCGAGCGCGGCGGTTTGCGCGATGCTGGCGGTTCATGGATTGGCGGGAACCTACCGGCAAAACGTCCATACCTACATTGCGCTTACCGAATTCGCGAGGAAAAAATTCCGCGAAGGTGGACTTCCGCCGGAACGCATCGTGGTCAAACCCAATTTCCTGGAGCACGACCCGGGCGCAGGCGGCGGCCAAGGCGGTTATGGGCTGTTCGCCGGCCGGCTTACCGCTGAAAAAGGGCTTACCGTTTTGCTGGATGCGTGGGCCGCTAGTCCGCAAGCGATACCGTTGAAAATCGCCGGTGATGGCCCACTGCAGCAGTTTGGTTCGTGAGCGTGCGGGCGCGCTGCCGAATGTGGAATATCTGGGTCCATGTGAGCATAAGCGTGTGCTGGCGCTCTTGAAAGACGCCGCGTTTCTGGTGTTCCCTTCGCGCTGGTACGAAGGCATGCCGATGGTGGTTTTGGAATCCATGGCTTGCGGAACACCGGTTGTCGGCTTTGCCGTGGGCTCGTCAACGATCTGATTGTCGAGGGACGTGAACGGCATCAAACTGCCCGTTTCGAGGAAAGCGACAGCTTTAAGTGCAGTTTCTCGAAGGACTCCGGCGAATTAAGCGATCAGATGGGCTGCCTGCGCAATGGTGCGCGCAGGCACTTCGAACGGCATTTCACTGCCGAAACGAACTACGGCTTCTGCTTAGATATCTATCAACCAGTCCGTTATATAACGCCCTGTTCGATAAGCTAATGTTGAAAACGGAATGATTTAGGCGCGAATGATGAGTGCCGCCGCGGCTGAACAAATCCTCGTGTTACCGGAGGTCAAACAGCGTTCGTGGGCGACTGCGGCCATCGTGCTGATTGATGTGAGTGGCACTGGAACTGGCCCTGCTGCTAGGCTGCATTGTCCGCTATTACCTGCATTCAATCTTTCCGATTGCTCTCCAGCGCCCGCAATATCAAGGTTTGGCGTTGGGTGTGCTCACGCTGCCATTGGCTTACTACTGGATGGGTTTGTATCCGGGCTATGGCATGGGCGCCGTTCAACGGATCCGCGGCCGCGTTTATTCGACGTTCAGTGTATTTGTCGTCCTGCTGTATTGGAATTACGCGTTTCAAGATCATCAATGGTCGCGCGGCGTTCTCTTCTTGACGATGTTTTTCGCGCTTATTCTCGCGCCGGCGCTGGAAGCGCCGCTGCGCAGGATGCTGATTGCGCGTGGCATTTGCGGCGTGCCGATGGTTATTTTAGGCGGCGGCATCACTGGCGCGATGGTGGTAAAAACGCTCAAGAAAGAAAGCGATCTGGGCTTTGTTCCGGTCGGCATTCTCGACGATAATCCAGCCAAATGGGGAACGCGAAATTCATGGCGTGCCGGTCGTTGGGCCGCTCGCGGCCGCTGAAGCATTCGCCGGACGCGCCAAGGTCGCCTTAGTGGCCCTTCCCGGTATCGGTCGCGAGCACTTATCGCAGTTGGTTCAGGGCTTGTCTTTCGCCAACATCATCATCGTTCCCGATCTATTTGGCATTCAGAGTCTCTGGATTACGTCGCGGGACTTAGGCGGCGTCCTGGGGCTGGAAGTTAAGAAGAACTTGCTGGTGCCCGGCAACCGCCTACTGAAGCGTCTACTTGACTACGGAATCGCGCACCCGGGTTCATCGCCTCGTTGCCCGTGCTGGCAGTGGCCGCCCTCTGGATTAAGATCGTCAGTCCAGGCCCGGTGCTATTCCGCCAGGAGCGCGAAGGGCCTAATGGCAAGCGAATTGTGATGCTGAAACTGCGCACCATGCACGGTGATGCCGAACGTTTGCTGGACGGACTATCTGGATAACAACCCGGAAGAAAAAATCAACTGGTTACGTTTTTTCAAGTTGAAGAAAGATCCGCGCGTGCTACCCCGCATTGGCTGGTTTTTGCGCCGGTATAGCCTGGACGAATTGCCACAACTCGTGGAATGTGTTGCGCGGCGATATGAGTCTGGTGGGCCCGCGCCCGTTTCCCGTATTATCATCTCGATCAATTCCCCGCCAGCTTTCGCAACTTGCGAGCGAGCGTGATGCCGGGCATAACCGGCTTATGGCAAGTGAACGCGCGCAGCGATGGCGATTTGAAAGTGCAGGAAGTGGAGGACACTTACTACATTCGCAACTGGTCTCCCTGGCTCGATATCTACATACTGCTGCGCACGGTACAGACTGTTCTCAGCGCTAAAGGCGCATATTGAGTGAGCAGGATCAAACCGCTGCTGGCGCGGTGTTTTCGCCAGCATTGCCGATCAAGCGACTTTTTCCGGAACGAATTTCGCACTGAACGTGCTGCTGGCGCGCTGGCTCACGGCGAAGGCTATGGGGCATTTTCGGTGGCATGGTCGGTGTGCCTGATTTTAGCCGCGTTGCACAACGCATTCATTGTGGAACCGATGATGGTGGTGGGGCCGGCCGAATTTGGCACGCGCTTGGGCAGCTATCTCAAACGGGTGACGCGAGCTCAATTTTGCCGGCGGTTTCGTGCATGGGATTCTGGCGGCCACCGCTTCCGTTTTTTACAGAGGCTTGGAGGTGCGGGATGCATTATCAGCGTTGGGGCTTGCGCTACCCGGATATCTGCTCCTATTAACCTGCCGGCGCGAACAATATATTGCCAATCGGCCGATTCGCGCCTTCTATTTCAGCCTTGCTTATGCAGCGCTGCTTTCTGCCGCGCTGGCGGTTTTGCACAGTACGGGAAGCTTGGCGGCCTGGAATGCCGTCCTGATGACGGGCGTAAGCCTGCCGGTGGCGATTTGGGGCATGCTGCGGCGTGACTTGCCGCCCGATTACCAACCCTCCAGCATACTCTCGGGAAATCTCAAGCGCACATTGGGGCTACGGTAAATGGATTTTCGCATCGGCTCTGCTTGGCGTCGGCATTTCCGACTTGCAGGTCTTACTGCTCTCCAAGATGGTTGATCTATATTCAGCAGGAACGCTGCGGGCGTTGATGAATTTCATTCTGCCGATTGGACAATTGCTGACCGTTCTCAGCGTCTTCTCGCTCCCGAAGCTGGCGCGCCGCATGAAGGAGATTGGTCCAGCGCGTGGCTTGCGGTTGTCGGCGTTTTACTCGTTTGGCATCATCTCGATTGCGTTGATCTATGGCTTGTCTTTGGTGCTCCTAGGCACGCCGCTCGAACGCCTGCTGTACGGCGGACGCATGGCGGCCTACGTTGACGATCTGCCCTGGCTCGCTTTGGCCGCCTTGCTTTCAGGCGTGGCCATCGCCTTTAGCTCTCCGTTGCGAGCGGCGCAAAACTCGCAACATGCTCTCTTTGCGGGTGTGGCGGCAACGCTGGTCGGGGTGGGCAGCTTCTTTTCTGCTGTTGCCACGCTATGGACTGCGCGGCGCTCTCGTCAGCTTAGTGCTGGCGAATGGCGCCAGTGCGCTGGTGGTTGTTGCTACGTATATTTGGCTGTTAGGCAAACACCCGGTTGACTGGACGCAGCAAGACCGGACCATGGTGGTCTTCGATGAGAATCTGATTCCCGGTCAGTCCGGCGGGTAGTTGCCTGCTGAAGATCGTGCAAGACAATGTCGCGCGTTTCCCATTGCATGTCTTTTATAACCGTCTTGATCTGAGTAAGAACGATATTCCGCGCAGAACCCACATTCCTTTGCCCGCTGGGCCCGTGATACTGCGCTCGATTCTGTTTACTTTCCTGGCGGGGGCCGCGTACTGGTTCAAACTTGGCGGCAGACCGTCGTTTCGCATCGCGGCGCAAGGAGTGTTTCCCGTTTTGCCAGATCTCTTATGCCCACTTCTGCCATCGCATTTTTTTGCGCGAACACCGTGTCGATATCGGCGGCGAACCGCTACGGCGGGTAGCCCGCTACATGATTCACCTTTGGGGCTCTCTCACCGAACGGATGGCCTTCCGACGCGCGAAAACCATTGTGGTTCCCTCGGCGGGGCTGGCACGTAGAACTGCGATGGCCTATCCTGAGTTCGTAGCGGGAAAAATCACGATTATTCCCAATCCGGTGGATATCGTGAGTTTCCGGAAGCCGGATGCTTTCTCGCGGCGATTCCTTGCGTCTGGATCTGGGCTGTGGAACGAACGATCTCCTGTTGTGCTTTTGTGCTTTAGGCAACTTTGAACTAAAGGGTCTGCGGTACGCCATCAAAGCTTTGGCCGAATTGGCAGGGTCGAAAGCGCACCTAGTGGTGGTGGGTGGCAGCCGGGGTGAAATCCGCGAGTTTGAAGGGCTCTGCTCGGAGGCGGGGGTCGCGCACCTCGTGCGCTTTGTCGGAATGCAGCAAGATGTTCGGCCCTATCTTTGGTCCTCGGACGCGTTTCTCTTTCCATCGCGATATGAATCCTTCTCACTTGCTTGCTTTCAAGCCGCGGCGGCCGGGTTGCCGCTGGTGGCCACGCGGGTGTACGGCATCGATGAATTTATGATTGATGGCAAAACCGGCTGGATTGTGGAGCGCAGCCCCAAAGCGATCGCGTTTGCCATTGCTCAAGCGCTGCATAATCGTCCGCAGCTGGCGGTGATGGGCGAAACAGCACGGCAGCGCAGCCTGGAGTATGGCGATGAGCAATTCTGCGCCCGCTGGCGCGCGCTGCTGGAAAAAATGTGGGCCGCAGAAGAAGGCTGATGGTTAGCCGGAACTTATTCGTCCGAGCCGAAAAACGCTCCGAGGTTGCCACTCGCGATCGCGCCCAGAGGATTGCTCATCTCCTGGTTGGCGCCACGATGTTCGGCGGGGGCCAGTTCATGCCGCAGACGTTCCAGCGTCATGCTCTGCAAAATAACCCGGCCAGGGCCTGTCAAAGTAGTCAGAAATAGGCCCTCGCCGCCGAAGATCGCCGTTCGAATACTTCCTACCATCTGAATGTCGTAGTTCACAGTCGGCTCGAAGGCCACCAGGTGTCCGGTCTGCACCTGCAGAGTTTCGCCTGGAGCCAGATTATAATCCACATGATCGCCACCTGCGTGGATGAAAACTAGGCCGGGCCCCACGAGCTTCTGCAGGATAAATCCTTCGCCACCGAGCAGTCCGGCGCCCAGACGGCGGACCATGGCAATATCGATGGTTACGGAGCTCTGAGCGAACAGAAAGCCATCGCGCTGAACCATAATTACCTGTCCGGGAGCGAGATCAAACACTTGAATCTTGCCCGGATAATGACCGGCGAAGCCAACCTCGCCGGCAGATCCGTTTGCCTGAAAATAGGTAAAGAATAGAGAAGCGCCCATCATCTTGCGCTTGAGCGCGCCCAAAATCTTGTCGCCGATGGATTGCCCGGTCATGCGAGTGTTCCAATCGACGTTCGCCGATTTGTAGATCATCTTTCCCGCTTCGGCGTAAATTTCCTGGCCGGGCTGCAGATGTACGCGCGCAATCTGCAGGTTGTGGCCTTCAACGTCATACTTCAACGGAATGGCTGGGAGTGGGGCGCTGGTGTGAAGCGACCGCCGGTGGGCGGCTGCGGCTCCCATCGGAGTACCGCAATTTACGCAGAATTTTGAAGTATCGGCCACTTGGGCGCCGCAGTTGGTGCAAAAAGCCATAGGGTTGTTTAGCTACTCCGCTCTCACTATGCTACGAAAATGACATGACAAGAGTTCGCATGTTCTGGGGTCGCCTGTTCCAAAGCGAATTTTTCGCGGCGGCTCTGTTGCTGCTTTCTCTGGCTTTCTTCATTGAGCGTGGACCTTACCGCGCGCTTAGCGATTCGCGGAGCGGCGATTTCGCCACCATCTACTCGGCTTCCCGTTGCTGGCTCAACCACGAGAATCCCTACGCACGTGATGATCTGACGCTGGAGTTGACACGCGCCGGCGCACCCGTAAGCCTGATTCGCGAACAAGATCAACACGTATCGGCATACCCGATATCTGTGATGCCGCTCGAAGCGCTTTTTGCGTGGCTGCCGTGGAGAGCGGCAAACGCAACATGGTGTGTATTCTCGCTTGCATGCTTTGCGGCTTCAGTTGCCGTTCTGCTGAAAGATCTTCAGTCGTGGCGGGCCAGGCTATTGGCGGCTAGCTGCTGCCTGTTCTTCTCCCCTACTTATGTCGGTATCCTGAACGGCAATCCAAGTGTAGTCGCTATAAGCCTAATCATCATTTCCTTGTACTTTGCGCTTACAAATTGGCCCGCGCTGAGCGGAACATTGCTCGCGGTCACACTCTGCATAAAACCGCAAATCGCGCTTTGCGGTCTACTGGCGTTTCTGCTCTGGAAGCGTTGGCTGCCGCTGTTTATCGGATTGGCGGGAGCAACGATAATGACGTTATTCGCCACCGTTTGGGTCTCTTCTTTTGGTCAAAATTGGCAATGGTGGAAGTCTTTGAAGGAGAACACGGCGTCTCTTGCTTTGCCTAGCGGTCTGATCGACCCTCGCCCCACGAGCCCATACGCCGGCGGATTTCTAAACGCCCAGACGTTGTCTTACCTGTTCAGCTCTAATGGGCTAATTGCCGAAGGCCTCGTGTTGATTTTGTCAGCCGGTCTGGCGGGGCTTTATTTCCATTTGAGGAAGAGAGACAAGACGGCGGATAGCCGCATCGATTCAGCCTTTCTGGCTGCGATGACTCTGATGATGGTCTACCACCGCTATTACGACGGCCAACTGCTCCTGCTAGTGATTCCGGCCGTCGTGTTGCTCTGGCAGAGGGGCCGGGTGAGAACGGCGTGGGCGTTGAGCACATGCTTTGCGCTGGTGGCTTTCCCGCTGCCATCGTTTTTTGCGAAACACTTCGAACCGGCGGCAGCGCATCTATCGCTTTTGCAATTTGTTCTGTTTCGCCACCAGCCAGCGGCGATTTTGGCTATGGCCGTGATCCTCAGCCTAAGCTCGCTCGCCGTGGGAAGCGGCGGGATCAGACATACGGGAAAAGAAACTTCAGCGCGGGCGGTGCGCGATGACCCCATGCCCCCTCGTTATGTCCCGCGCCTTGGTCTTCCATAAACGCCAAATCGTCGCCTAAGGCCCAGCCTTTCTCGATCAACGCATCGCGCAAATGCCTAACCTGCTCGACGCAAACTTCAGGCCGCGAATCTTCCTGTGTGCCGACATCAAGCCAGATCTTCTGTTTGATGTTGTGACGCACTTTGGAAACCTCCCGCAAAATCGCGTCGTTCGCCCACCAAACGGATGGTGACATCACCATGAGCTTGCCGAAAGACTCCGGGTGCTCCAACCCAAAATACAAGCTGACCAAGCCTCCGAGGGACGAGCCGCCCATGCCCGTGTTCGGCGCATCCGACAGAGTCCGGTACTCCTGGTCGATCAGAGGCTTCAACTCTCTGATAATCAATTTGCCGTAAGCTCGCGCCCGTCCGCCGCGGCCACGCTTGTCCTTTACATGCGTGTATTCGGCCAAACGCTCATATCCGGTGTTGTAGATGCCGACGATGATCAGGGGCTGAATTTCGCGGGCTTTGATCATTCGTTCCGCCGTCTCATCAAGCCCCCATTCATTTCCGCCGAATGCCGTGGCAGCATCGAAAAGGTTTTGGCCATCGTTCATATAAAGAACCGGATAACGCGCCTCAGGCGACGAATTGTAATCCGGAGGGAGATACACAATCACGTCGCGAGGACTCTTCAGAAAGCGAGAAACAAACCCCTTGTGATGTTGAAAGTGCCCGGTTAAGGTATGGTGCAAACGAAGCGGCTAGCCTTTTACAAAGTCTAGCGAGGCAGAGTTCATGCAATAGCGCAAGCCGGTGTGCTCGCGTGGGCCGTCATTGAAAACGTGCCCCAGATGAGCATCACATTTGGCGCAGCGGACTTCGTCGCGAATCATGCCTAAACTCATGTCAGTGTGAGTTTGCACGTTCTCTTTGGCAATGGGCGCCCAGAAACTGGGCCAGCCGGTGCCCGATTCAAATTTCGTCTCAGATGAGAATAACGCGTTAGCGCAGCAAATGCATTTGTACAAGCCGTGCTCATGGTTATTCCAATATTTTCCTGTGAATGGCCGTTCGGTGCCTTCTTTCCTGGTCACCTGGAACTGTTCGGGCGTAAGTTGCTGCTGCCATTCGGCGTCGGTCTTTTGAACTTTCTCCACTTCAACTATTCCCTTGCGCTGACCGGAATCGGTAAACTCGACGACTTTAACTACTTTGGGGCCTTTAGCAAAAGCTTGCGCGAAGCGCGCACCCGCGGCCAGTAAAAAACTACGATGTAGAAACGTTCGGCGTCGCATATCTGCATTGTAGTTCGGAATGAGGAAGCGAGGAGTTACGGTGGCCTACTTTTGGGACGTAGCAAACGCTCCGTGGTCGATTCGTTGGCCGGGATGAATTGCAGGGCTGCGGCTCGCAAGTACGGGCGGAACTGCTTCCGCCAATATTCAGCGAATCCCGCTTGTGAAATCTCGTTTAGTGCCAGGATGTAGTGATCGAGCAGCGTTTCGCCTAAAATCCGGCTGGTGCGCTTAGCCGCAGTTTGCGCCGCCCGCGATAACCAAACGACGTTGGACGGCAATTCGGCGAGCGCACCGACAGCGAGTGTAGAGCACAGGACGAAGACGGACTGATGCTCCGCGGATGACGCTTGGAGCAGCTTGTTCCATAGGCTTTCCAACGTAGACAAGCTCGGCAGATTCGCCTGGGGCACGCTCGGCAGCGCATCCTTAAATCGCTCCCATTCGCGGCGAAGAGCCGTCAGGCTAACCGGCGGCATGTTGAGCGCATCGGCAAGATGAGCGCTCGTTTTCTCCAGACCGCCAAGTACTTGGTCCAAGGTTTCAAAGCTAGCGTTTCTTTCGAGCAGGCCTTCATCCTTGAGCGACTCGGCTATCTGTTGTATGAGCGCGTGGCCGGCTCCGGTGGCATCGGCCAAAGCCGCGAGCACCCAGATCGGCGAAACATGCAGGGTAAGAAGACCGAGCAGTTCGATACCATGGCTTGCCGTGCGCTTAAGCAGGAAATCTTCAAGATCCTGGCTCTTAGTGTAGACTCCTGGCACGTGGCCGAGTTCCTCTATCAAGAAACGGAGCGTTACTTCCACCATGACGCGGTAGAGCGCCGTGCGGCGGATGCGTGCGGGTAGAAGAACGACGCCGAGCTCGCGCAACAATCCGCCCGTGAGTGCGCCCAAAGACCGAACGAGCCGTTCGGGCAGAGAAAGAACGAATCGATAACCTACGGGAGAACTCAAATTGCAGTATCGCGCTTATCTATTTTGTACCGGCATGTCCACAAGGAATAACTGCGTGTCTTTTGATTGCGATGGGAATTCGCCGGCCAATTCGAGCTTTGCATGAATTGATAGCAAATAGCGCAGCAACCAGTCCTCGGCGTAGTCAACAGTCCCGATTACCAGGAATCGCGGGTGAGCGCGCACGAAATCGCGGAAAGGCTCAACGTGACCACGAATCGGAAAGCGTTGTTTGATGGTGGGCAGGCCTTCGAAAATCGTCGTGTGGGCATACTGCAAAGCATATTGGCGGTCAGTCAGGTAATAGAGTCGCTGGACGGTTTGAGTAGGCTGCTCATGATCCATTTCAAGAAATGTCAGCCCACTCGCCGCGACCAACGGGAGGTCGGGGTGGGCTTGCGTAAAGCTGGGGGGTGGTAGAAAGGGTTTCACAAAGTATTGGACGGGGATATAAAGCGCTATCAGCGCGCCCATTACAAGAGCGCCGTGACCGTTCGTTTGGGTAAGCGCGGCGAGAAGGCCAACGAGCACGAGCGGATAGGCGAATAGCGTAGGTACGGCGTAGCGAGTAAAGAAGGCTCCATGGGAAAGCAGCATGCCGGCGTTAACCACGATCGGCAGTGAAAAAAGACCCGCCAGGAAGGCTAACTCAAAATCTGCATATTGGGGCCGCGCGGCAGTTAGACGGCGGCCAATCAGACAGACCATAAGCGCCGCGCAGAAAGCCACCAGGAGCACCCAACCTTCCGGAGATAAGGTCCAATAGTAGTAGCTGGCCATTTTGCGAGGTCCCGCTTGGAAGGCGTGCGGAAAAGGATTGTCACTTCGATAGGAAGCGATTGTCCGCAGAAAAAGTAGAGACAAACTGCAAGGGACAAGCAGAGCAGCGGCCACCGGTACGTCGATGCGTCGTAAGAGAGTCGAACGAGCAGCCTCGGCCAGAAGGAAAGGGATCAAAAACAGAATCGCTAATAGATTACTGAGCATCATCCCGCTTACCGCGATCGCCAATGTCAATATGGACCAGTGACGACTCGGCGATTCGATGGATCTCTGCCAAGAGAACATCGCCAAGCCAAAGAAGCCGAGGATGAGAGCGTAAGGTCGAGCTTCGGTGGCGAAGTCGAGCGCCGGAGTCGACCAGAAAATCAGCACGGCTAAAACGCCATAGCTGGGTTTGAGACGCCGCTCGACCAGCGAATATAAACACAGGCTTCCTAGGAAGAATGCAATGACAGATGGCAAACGAACGCCCAGCGCTGTGTTTCCGAATAGATGCATGGAGGTACGGGCCGCGAGATAAATAAGAGGTGGATTCAAATCGAGGTTCAAATCCCTCCATAACTCCGCTAGCGACGGCGCTTGGGCAATGTAATAGGTGTAAAGTTCGTCATGCCAGAGGTGCCGGTGCATGGCGGCCGCGACCAGAGCGACATAGAAAAGCGAGAGCGCCGCAAGCGCAAAAGGCTTTCTCACTTGCGACCGCCCGCCAGCGCTTCGCGGGCTCGGTCGGCATGGCGTTGATAGTAGATAGAAGGCCACCAGTTGCCCCAGATGAGATCGACTCGAGAGCAACTCTGAGTGGCGGCAAATTCGCTATCGCGATAAAGAGCGACCGGCGTTTGAGACGATAAGGGCACAAAGCAGAACGCACCATAATCGGGCGTGAAGTATTGCAAGGGTGCCAGTCCGCCGCCGTGCGCGTAGGAATCGGCGAAGAGAATGCGCTGGCCCAGTTCTTTAGAACCATGCTTGACGGTGGGGCCGATCTCAACGATAAAGGGGAGCGCTTGCCTGGATTCATCGCCCGCTAGCGACGTCACTTGACCGGCGGCCAACCACTGGCGGACGAGAGTTTCGGACCTGTGATGCGTCAGATAAGACAAGCGAGAGTAGCCGTTGAACAGCATCACGAAGCGCAGGGGCTCCAAGATAGAATCTCCCGAAAGGTCGATACTGAGCGGGACACTGGCGCGCGAGATTCCACGCTCCTCGCAAACGAGATTCAGCATGTGATCGTCGGAAGATCCGATCAAGCGCATAGGGCGTGGGTCGAGGGCTAGGCTGTGAAGGACAGTCTCCCAGGTTGTCTGGAGCGCCCCATAGCGAAAGCCAAAAAAACCATCGTGCACGTGTTGATAGAACGATAAATACGATCCAAAAATTACTGGCCCGTGTCCCGCCGGCGCCACCCAATGGCCACCGCGCGAGGGTCCAAAAACACCGAATGGCGTTATGGAGAAGAACCAAAAGAAGCCAGAGGTGGCGACGACCGAAATCTTGAACAGCCGACCCGACAGCGCGATGGCCCACGCCGCGCAAAGCGTTGTTCCGAATGCCAAACCTAAAATATATTTCGGCGAACCGAGATCGCGGAAATAAAACAAGAGCGGGAGCCCGCTGCTCAGCGGCAGTAGCCATCGCTCTTTGCTTTGCCGAAAGAAACCGAATATCGCAAGCGCAACCACCAGTGGCCCAAATCCAAATAATAAATAAACAGCGAAGATCCGCCAATCGATGATCCAAGGAAATGCAGCTTCGCCCGGAATAGATCGCACCGCGAGCGCCCAATAGGAGAACGCGGCAATCAGCGCACTGAATCCGGTGGCTAAGATACGGCGCCAGTCGACCCGCAAAGCCGCGCCATCGGTGGCGAGCAGCAGGATAACGAAGGGCGCCATCAGAACCACGTCGGGCCGACAAAACAATGCCAAGCCCAGCAGCAGACCGGCTGAGATATCGTAAGTGAGCCCGCGGCGGAGCGAGATGAGTGCCACGGAAACGGCCAATAGCGCCATGGACAGCGAAGCTTCGTTGCCATAAAGGAAGTTCACCACTAGGGCAGGTGTATTGAGAAAGAGAAATAACGCCCACCAGGGCCCGATTCCGGCAAGCTGCTGCAAATAGACCGTCAGCGCGATCAAATAAACAATTCCACAGAAGGCAGCCGAATAACCCATGCTCGCGAGTGCCCGACCAGGAAGAACACGATGAACCAAAGCTTGGATCTGATAGTAGAAGGCGAAGTAAGCTTCGCGATAGTACAAGGGCTTGTGCATGGGCGAGGTAAAAGCTGGAAGCCTCGAGAGGCTCTCCACTTTGGCTGCCTTACTGCCGAGATCCTGGTCCAAGGGAAATCGTGTACTGGCAAAGCAGAAGAGGAAAAGCGCTGCAATAGCTGCTGTGGTGATCCGGTTCCAACGATTAGCCACGCGGAATCCACATCTTGTTGGGTCGTTTATATGGCCGGGAAATGGTGGCCAGGGACGGAATCGAACCGCCGACGCCAGCCTTTTCAGGGCTGCGCTCTACCGACTGAGCTACCTGGCCGCAACGCGTCGAAGCGACCAGTTTAGCAAACCCGAAAAACGTGACGACGCGCACGCCAATCTTGGCCGCGACCCTGTTATACTCCCTAAGTCGGAAAAAAATGTTCGGAGAAAAGCGATTAGGTGATATCATCGACGACTTTTGCATCAAATGCCGTCGCCTCACCAATCATTCCATCGTATCTCTTGTCGGCAATGAGGCGGCAAAGGTGCGGTGCCGCACTTGTTATCACGACCACGACTACCGGCACGAGCAAGCTCCCCCTTCCAAAAAAGAACTGAAAAAGATGGAAGAGGAGGCGAAGGCTGCGCGCGAGGCGGCCGAGCAAGATGGCGGCGGCAAATTGCCGGTTATTGAGGCACCCGAACCGGACTAAGTGGCGGACCCAACTGAACGCGAGGAGCTGGCGACCGCTATCATCCGCCGCTTGCGCGGGCACCATCACAAAGGCTTTCTAGTAGGTGGCTGCGTACGCGACCGGCTGTTAGGCATTCGACCCAAAGATTTCGATGTGGCGACCGATGCTCATCCCGCTCAACTGGTTGACTATTTTCCCGGTGCCTCGCTGGTCGGCGCCCATTTCGGCGTCGTACTCGTCAGAGAGGGCCCGGCTCAGGTTGAGGTCGCGACCTTCCGGAGCGAAGGCATCTATAGCGACGGGCGCCACCCCGACGAGGTGCGGTTCGAAACCGATCCTGCTTTGGACGCACAGCGTCGCGACTTCACCATAAACGGGCTGATGGAAGATCCGCTCTCCGGCGAGATCTTGGATTATGTGGGAGGGCGCGCCGATTTGGTGACCCAAACGATTCGCGCGATTGGACAGGCGGAGCGGCGTTTTCAGGAAGATCACTTGCGCATGCTGCGGGCGGTCCGATTCGCCGCGCGGCTCGATTTTACGATTGAAGCGAACACGCTCGCAGCGATCCGTCAAGAGGCGGCTTCCGTGCGAACGGTCTCAGCAGAACGAGTCCGCGATGAGCTAATTAGAATTCTGACCGAGGGCGGCGCGCGGCGGGGGCTGGAATTGCTGGACGAGTTAGGTTTGCTGGGGCACGTGCTGCCCGAAGTCAAAGCATTCCAGGGCGTGGAACAGCCACCCGAATTTCATCCCGAAGGTGATGTTTGGACCCACGTCCTGCTGATGCTCGAAACCATGGGCACGGCACAAATCCCGCTGGCGCTCGGCGTTCTGCTGCACGATGTCGGGAAGCCTCCCACGTTTCGCCGCGCCGAGCGGATTCGCTTCGACGGTCATGCGGAAGTGGGCGCGTCGATGGCCAAAGATTTGCTGGAAAGATTGCGCTTTTCCAAGGACGACGTAGAACAGGTTACGGCGCTGGTTGCGAATCATATGAAGTTCAAGGATGTGATGAAGATGCGCGAAAGTACGCTAAAGCGCTTTCTGCGACTGCCGCATTTTGGAGACCATCTGCAACTGCATCGTTTGGATTGTCTAGCCAGCAACGGCAATCGTGAATCTTACGATTTCGTGCTGCGGAAATTGGCGGAGTTCAGCGTCCAGACGCTCCATCCGCCGCGCTTGCTTTCGGGACGAGATCTGATTGCCGCCGGGTACTCTCCCGGCCCCGCATTCTCCGAAGCGCTGGAAGCGGTGGAGACGGCGCAGCTCGAGGGGGAGATTCATACGCCGGACGAAGCGATGGCCCGCGCCAAGAGAGTGCTTGACGGCTGATGGTAACCTAAGAAAGTTGTTGCGGTACGGGCCGGTAGCTCAGTTGGTAGAGCATCGCACTTTTAATGCGGTGGTCGCGGGTTCGAGTCCCGCCCGGCTCACCAATCCTTTCAATGGGTTAGTGAACATTGGTTTTTCCGTTGGCACCGCTCACTGGCACCATTAGATCTGCTTCTTTGCTGCGAATGTGAGCTTCCATACGTTCGCCGAGTTGTTTCAAACGGCGTTGGGAAACGATGTGATAGCGGTCAAATACCGCCCTCGTCTTGTGGCCGCTGATTTCCATGGCTTCTTTTTCGGAGAATCCGGCCTCAATCATGTTTGTAACAGCGGTACGCCGCAGGTCGTGGAAGAGCGCATCATCAACTTTTGCGAGAATGCATGCGGTTCTCCAACTCTTCTTCCAGTCATTTACCCGCTTGCCTTCGTCCTGAATCAGAAACGGACATTTCGGGTCCGCCAGCGAAATGGCCATGGAGAGTTCGGCGGCCATGTCGCCGTAGATGGGAAGGTACCGCGCGTTCTTGTTCTTCGTTGTTCGGGTGGCCAGCTCGATGCGACTCGCCTTCATGTCGATTCCGTCTAGACGGATTTGCCGGATTTCGCCTCTTCGGGCACCCGTGTGATAGCCGATGACCAAGGCGATTCGGGCGTAAGAGGGAAGAAAATCGCGGATTGCCCGTTAGTCTTCGTGGGCGACGATGCCGGTTCGTGCGTTGTTTAGTTGAAGCTTACGCACGTGTGGAATCCGTTCAACCAGGGGCGGTTCATGTTGAAGGCCAAGCTCAAATGCTCGCCGCAGGAATGAGAGCTCTTTGTTTACGGTGGCCGCAGCAGCCACTTGAACTCTCTGGGCGGTGTATTTCTTAATCACCGTTGTCGTCATGTCGGCGGCCCTTTTCTTGCCGAAGGCTGGCCTCAGATGTTTGTTGATCCGAAGTTCCGTGTCGTACGTGCTGCCGCGCTCATTGAACTGGTAGTCTTCGATCACCAGGTCGAGTAGCTGATCGACCAACACGCGCTCAATCTGCTCGGAGTATTCGGTGTAGCGGGAGGCTTTGGCCATCCGCTCCCTGAGAATTCGGAGGGCTTCTTCGCGGTCGGTCGTTCCGGTCGCAATTCGAATCGGTTTGCCTTTGACGTAATGCTTGACGTACCAGGTGGCCGATTTGCGAAGCTTTCCTTCCGAATCGCGGTAGGTTCGATGGAAGACGCTGCCTGTTGGGATCTTTTTCTTCATTTACGCCGCCTTATTGGCCACGATCCACTGCTGCAGGTCTTCGATGTCGAGGAGCAAGCGCCGACCGTGGCGCACACCGGTTAATTCCCGATTGCTCAGCATATTGTATATTTCGCGTTCGGACAAACAGAGGTACGTGGCGGTTTCTTCGACGGAAAGCAGACGTCGCGGAGATATGTCGGTGACGATATTGAGAACGCCTTTGACCGCCGCTTCGCACGCGGTCCTGATCATGAGCGACAAAGGGTCGATTGCGGTCGCGGATTCGTTTTTGGTGCCGTTTCTGGTAGGCGTCATATGGGCTGTTTCCGGGGAGCGTGAAGGCATATTAGCTGGCCTTGTTGCTCTCCATCCACTCTTCCAGCCACTCCCGGCGGACGATTCGTTTCCGGCCCAAGGGCAGATGGGTCATGCGCGGCAGGCCTAAGAGTTTGCCGTCGAGGGCGTGTTTTACGTGAGCCTTCGAGCAGCGCAGCAGGGCAGCGATTTCAGCGATTGTAAGGATTTCCTTGGGTGCGTCGGTCATTGCTCGAAAATAGCCTCTATTTATATAGAGGCATTTTCGGCGACGAAACCCGAGTAGAAGCGCGAAATAAATCTGTGGATGTCAAAACTTTCCTGAAAACGCTGATACTTCCGTTATTGGCAATTAACGGTCGAAATCCGAAGGTCTGGCGACAGACAACTGCTTTTTCACCCATCGATGACAACTCGTCTTACCGACATCGACTGAGCGTCGTAATTCTTGTCAATCATCAAGTCAATTCGGGCTGCCGGGTAGAGCGGATTAATTAAACTGCCAGTCTTGGGTCGAAAGTCCCGGCAACGTTTAGACGTATTTCATTACAATCAGCCAACTCGTATGATTGCCACGGCTTGGAGGTACTCCCGACCAGAGGTAGCCGCGATCATGCCTCCTCTGCGGTGTCTACGCCAAGCTTGACGTACCTGATTGTGGTTTGGTGCATTTCGATGCTCCGAATGCAATTGCAGAAATAGAGCCAGCCTGACGCCACAACGATTCGTGTGCTCATGCTCCGACGTGTCGAGCGCATCCGCCTCATAGCATTTGGTTTACGAAGGGCTTTCCCGTATAATCCTCGTTTACGGGACATCAATGCAGCAACGTGTGGCCTCGCAGGGACCTTACGTATTTAGCCGTCGCAGATCGGCACCCTTCGGCAGAAACAGGTAGGGGAAGACCACAAGCGAGGAAGCGCCAAGTGGATTAAAGGAGGAGCGCGTGTCGCAGAGAAACGAGAAGAGTGCGTCGAACGATGCTCGGGGTCCGACGAGAATGCACGAATCGCTCCATCACGGGACGAAGGAAGGACTCCGGACGTGATCCTCACCGGGCCGGCGATCAAGGCAGCTGTTAAGAAGGGGCATGTTTTCATAGAGCCGTTCGATGAGACGAGCCTCAATCCTAATAGCTACAACTACCATCTTTCCGGGAACCTGCTCGTTCGCAGTGGGACCAAGAATCGATGGCGAAGAGTCGAGCTGCGGCCAGAAGGATATGTTTTAGAACCTGGCAAGGTCTACTTGGGGGCCACTCTCGAACAGATTGGAAGCAACCGATTCGTGACCCTTCTACTCGGCCGCTCATCGATCGGTAGGCTTGGCATTTTCCTCACCGTAACGGCCGACCTCGGACATCTTGGGAGTTGCTCACACTGGACCTTGGAGTTGACAGCCGTTCAGCCAGTCCGAATCTACCCGAAGATGAAGATCGGCCAGGTTTCGTTCTGGTTGACCGATCAAACCAGTTCGCACCGTTACAGTGGTCGATACCACCAGGATTCACAGCCTGTTGCCAACCGCGATTACCGCATTGTTCGCTGATCCCAATGATTATGATACTCACTGGTCCAGAAATTGAGTCCGCAGTCGAACGGGGAGACATTGTTATTCGCCCGTTCCGCAAACGGCAGATCACTCCCAATTCGTATGATTTCCGTCTGGGTAACCGATGCTGTGTTTATACAGAACGTTCACTGGACGCTGGGCGCCCTAATAAGACCCGTACTTTCACACTTCCTATCGAAGGATTGATTCTCCTGCCCGACCGAGTCTATCTGGTTAACACAGAGGAGATCATGGGCAGCCAAGCCTTCGTTCCGATTATCCGGGGTCGCTCCTCTGTGGGGCGGCTGGGTATATTCATCGACATTACGGCAGATTTGATCGACTTGGGCTCCATTAACCAGTGGACTCTTCAGCTCCATGCCGTTCAGCCCGTGCGTGTGTATCCCGGCATGTTGATCGGCCAGGTTACATTCTGGCGGACCTTCGGGCGCAGGGTGCAATATGATGGCAAGTACCGTCATCGCAAAAGCCCTGTTCCCTCGCTCTCACACCTTGATAGGTTGGTGCCCAATGCCTAATCCTGCTTCGATCAGTGAGGAGCTCGGTTATTTCTACGATACGATCCACGGAAGATTCGCCCTGGAGGAGTTACCCGCCGCGTTTCGCCCAGCGCTTAAGGCGGCTCTGTCGTCAAGGACGTTGGCTCGATTGAAAGGAATTAGCCAACTGGGTCACACGTCGGTCAGTTTCTTCTCGGCAACGCACACCCGCTTCTCGCATGCCGTCGGCACGATGCTAGTGATGGATAGATTGTTTCGTCGTGTAATTGAAAATTCTGGTCTCCCTGAGCGCCTGTTCGCCGACATAGACAGCGGCTTTACGGTTGACCACAATACCTTCGGCGATGTTAAAACGATGCTTCATTGCCATCTTCTGCTGGTTGGCCTCTATCAGGACGCAGGGGAGCTACCTTTTCAAAAGGTGTCGAGTCTCTATTTTAGGCCGGCGCTCGGCCTTCAGGGGGCAGACTCTCAGGGATGGACCCGGAAACAGATTTTTTCGGTTCGTGCCCTCGTAAAGGACATGGAACAAACGCCCGAGTCATTCTCGGGGTTCGATCGCGATTTCTTGGTCTATCTGATGACGGCCCGCGCAGCAACTGCCGGCGATAGCTCGCTAGGGGCGGTCTTGCAGATGGTTGACGGATATGCGATTGATGCTGATCGCCTCGACTACGTGTACCGGGACGCTTTGGCCACCATCGGTAGCCTTAGTCGTGCAAACACCGTTATTGAGAGTATTGCGCACTACGAGCCGCAGCGGGTAGTCGTCAGCGACCCGCGACCGATCACGGATTTTCTCAGCACCCGGATGCGACTATTTACGTTCGTCTATAACTCTGCCGACGTTCGATTCAGGCAGGTGCTCCTCAAGACAATCCTGGAGGGATACTGGGACGGCGAGAAGGCGCGAGATGCCTTTGAAACAGAGGGGCTCGGTCCGGAATTAACGTACGAGGACTTCATGGCTCTGGACGACAACAGCCTGCTCAAGAAGATCAGTGATCTCAAGGCCGGCCATCTCCAGAATTACAGGCAGTATGCGAAGGAAGTTCTTCTGCGTGCAATACCAGATTACGAATACCGAGTACTCAAGCATCCATTGCCTCGAGTGTCGGTCGCAGAATCAAAACGCTTACCACCTGATGTGTTCTTTGATTTGCTGGCGGATCACGGACACCACCAGTTGTACCGTCCGCGAAGCGTCGTGGTCAAACAAAGGCTGACCCATAAAATTGATACGGCTGTACCACTCGAAGAGAGCGCCGGTGCATTCTCGCCGCTCTTTGCGGAGGGCAACTCTCCGATGTTGGTGCCCGGCGGTTTCTATCTCTTTTTACCGCAGCGTTGGGAGCGGAAAGGCCAGCAGTGGCAAGAAGTTGGAAATCCAACAGACGCGGACAACATTTTCGATAACGTCCAAAGGGAAAATGCATGGCGCTGTTTGGGTGATCGCCCGCTAGACACAAGAAACATGCAAGACCAAGGCTTCTCTGGTCGCGCAATCAGCATTTCTTTTTGTGGCGATGATTTTCCAACTGTTGTCTCATTAATACGTGAATTGTTTTCCCGCAAGAGGCGTTATTGGCTTTTCTTGGATCGCCTTCAGCTTCAAGGAATCGGCGAAACCATAGAGCAAAATAGTCGGCAACTCATCGATAACGCCGAGTCAGTGCTTGCCGTATGCTCGACGAATTACTTGAAGAAGTATTTCGATAAACACAGTCGTTACATCAACATTGAAATCATGGCGATGAACCGCCGTGCCGGGTCAATTCCCATCGTCCCTCTTGGCATTGACGAGCGCGAGAAATTGGACCGGGTGGAAGGATGGAAGTGGGAGTATATGAACGAAGCGTGGCGCAGTGAAAGGCTCGTCCTATCCAATGTAAAGGCGCTAAGAGACTGCGGTGACGAGATCATGCACAGAACCGTAGACGAAGCTCTGAAAGCTATAGAGAATCCCAAGACAAGACAATGATGACCATGTCTCAAAAGTTATCGGATATCGGCGAAAAGGCGCTAATTAGTGACTTCGTTAAGCCATTCTTCAACAGCGCTGACGATCCCGCCGGCGTGGGTGATGATTGCGCGATGGTTCCATTCGGAGAAGAGCTCGCGCTATTTTCGACAGACCGTGTTCCAGCCGATCTGACTGCCTATAGACTGGGTATCCTCGATCTCCATGGTCTCGGGGATTATCTTGCCCGGCTCAATCTCAGTGACATCGCGGCGTGTGGTGGACGCGCCGTGGGTCTGCTCCTGAACCTCGGTCTGCCTGGCGATTTTGCATATGACGATGTGCGCGCTCTGTGTCAAGGCTTCGGTTCTCGTGGTCAACTGCACGGTGCGACCGTGCTCGGCGGCGACATAACAAACGCTTGTCAGCTCAGCATTAGCGCGACCGCGATTGGAAGGGTTGGTCGCGACCGTGTGCTTACCCGGCGTGCAGCGCAGCCAGGCGACAGCATATTTCTGAGCCGACCCATAGGTATCACTCCTGCAGCGTTCCATGTCTTTCTTGAAGGACTGCAATCTCAGCTCCCGGCCGATTCGGTTAACGTTTTGAGAAGGCAATTTACTGACCTCGAACCGATGTTGATGCTTGGGCAGGCCTTGACGGCTAGCGCAGAACGTGGTGCTTGCATGGACAACACAGACGGAATCGGCCAAACCCTCACCGAGCTGAGTGAGTCAAGCAATTGCGCTTTCGTCGTCCATCGATCCAAGCTGCAAATTCCGCAAGTTGTTCACAATGTTGGCAGTATCATTGCTGCAAACCCCTTAGACTTCATCTTCGATGGTGGCGCCGATTTTTCTCTGGTTGGAACCCTCCGGGGCGACTGGTCGAACGAGCGGGCTGCAAAGCAGTTTGGACATCCGCTCGAAATCATCGGGAGAGTGGAACCCGGTCGTGGTGTATGGTTGGAGGACGAAGGGCGCCACCCACTCGCTTTTCGGGGCTGGAACTACTTTTGCGGATCATAACGACCGACTTCCTGACCACTTCTTTACCGCTGCCGCAACGATCTAACAAAATGTTGATAGCGATAATGGTGATTAACGGACAGATCTCTCGACAAATTGGTGGTTTAGCGCGTTGTCGTTTTGAACGATCGGCTCCGCAAAACGCTTGTATGCACGTTAAACGTCAAAGTGGCGGTCAACGAATCGCCGGATGCTAACTACATAACGAGAGTATCCCGAGGACATGGCTCCTCCAGGCGGACGGAACGACGGTCATCGTTGGTGTTGACGAGGACCTTGTCCCTGTGATGTCCTCCAGGCGACGCGTAAGCTTTGCCTTCAAATCGCGAAGATTTTCGTACTCCGGACAGTTGCGATGGGCGATATCAAAGTGGACTGGTGTTCCTGTTTTCCGGTAAAGGATTACTCGCTTTCCGAGCGCGTGCGCATAACCGACCTCTTAGTAGACGTTCGGTCGCCGACCCGTCAAGTCAGCAAACAGAAACTCCGAGTGTGTAATCTCTTCAAGGACCCGGCTGGTTATTGCGCCCTCATGTTCGAGTTCATCTGCGCGAAGGGCAGCGATACCAAAGCTCTGGAAAACATCCCTTACCGCGTCTACGACATCGTCGAAAGCTCTATCGATCCACATTATTATGAATGCCGTGTTCTTGCGGTAGGCTGGGGCGGCGGAAAGGGCCGCAACCGCTCCGTGACCGTCGGCGCCCGTATCAGGGCTCACGAAGTCTAGCAATGATAATGTGTCTTTTACAGAGCGGTCGAATTGAATTGCGAGCCTGTCGGCAGAGAAGACGTTTTCGAGGGCTTCTTCAGCTGGCTGAAATCCATACCCCTCCTCGAAATATTGCTCTCGATACCGGTACGACCATCCGCGGACTGCCGCCTCCATCGTCTTGGCGTTGACCCGCATTCGTTTCCGGTCGACGTCATTCAGCAGAAAAGCGCCGGACACGCCTGCGCCGACTTCCGCCATACAGACGCGAACTCGGTGCGCGAGCTCCTCACCTTTCTGGCGCTCTTGGGCGTTCCAAAAGTTCGATATCGTCTGACCCGTCCCGAGCGAACTTTTTGGACCGTGAACTCCGGTGACTTTTCGGCAAGGGTGCGTGACTTGAGGCGGTGAAAGTTGCTAGCGTCGGCAGAAGGCGTGGAGGCCGGAAGCAGTGGCGCGAGAAACCTACAGCAGCGGCTATGACGATCTGGAAGAACTGCGAAAACGCTTTGCGGAGTTTCGTAGCAAGAATCCACCGCGGACCCACTTCCCGGAAGAGTTGTGGCATGCGGCTGCGGAGATGGCCAGGCGGCGCGGTGTCAATCCTGTTTGCCGGTGCTTGCGGCTGGATGCGAACAGCCTGAGAAAGTGGCTGGGAGAACGCCCCGGTGAGCCGAAGCCAGCGAGGAAGAAGCATGCAGCGATCGCGCCGGCGGCCTTCGTTGAACTGCTGACGCCCGCGTCTGGCGGCGCCGCCAGTTGCATCGTGGAAGTGGAATCTCCGTGCGGCGGCAAGCTGCGCTTGGAGCTGAAAGGCATTACCACCAGCGAGATTGCTCAGCTGATTCACACCTTCGCAGGCCAGTAGGCGATGCTACAGATCACGCCGCAGATGCGCATCCTGGTCGCCATTGAGGCGGTCGACGGGCGCAAGGGGATTGACTCTCTGGTGCAACTGTGCCGCGAAACGCTCGCCGCCGATCCGTTTTCAGGATGTGTGTTTGTGTTCCGCAGCCGCAGCGCCACGTCGATCCGGCTGTTGGCGTACGACGGGCAAGGGTTCTGGCTCGCGCAGAAGCGTCTCTCCAAGGGACGGTTTCGCTGGTGGCCCAACGGCGACGGACCGGCGCATAAGTTGGAAGCTTATCAAGCGCAGTTGTTGTTGGCGGCGGGCAATCCCGACACGCCCGCCGCTCCCATGTGGCGGCGGGTGAGCTAACACTAGCAGCGAAAGAAAATACTTGCGTTCGCACAGATTTTCTGTCACACTGCTGCTGTGCCGGCAGAATGGCGCTATCGAGGACGTGAGATTCGTGAGGCGGAGATTGCTTTCCTTCGGGAGTTGATCCACGAACACCCCGAACTCAGCCGCTATGCGTTGTCCAGAAAAGTTTGTGAGGCGTGGCAATGGAAGCAGGCGAACGGCGAGTTGCGCGACATGGTGTGCCGCGGGCTGCTGCTCATGCTGGAGCGTGCGGGTGCGATTCAGTTGCCGGCGGCACGCCGCGCTTCACCCAACAGGCCAGAGGGGCGTGAACGCCCGGAACCTTTGGTGCCGGACAACCGGCCCGTGCGCGGTCCTTTAGTTGAGTTAGGCGTGTTGGAGTTTCAGCAAGTGCGGCGCACACCGCCAGAGGCGCATTTCAACAGCCTGCTGGAGCAGTATCACTATCTTCGCTATCAGCAGCCGGTCGGGGAACATCTGAAGTATCTGGTTTCGGCCAAAGGCCAAGTGATCGCGTGCCTGGCATGGTGCTCCGCGCCGCGGCACCTGGCGAGCCGTGATCGTTTCATCGGTTGGAGCGCGGAAGCACGCAAACGCAATCTGCGGATGCTGGCGTACAACACGCGATTCTTGATTCTGCCCTGGGTGCAGGTGCCGCATCTGGCCTCACACATTCTAGGCCGCATGGCGAAAATCGTGCCGCACGATTGGCAGCAGCTGTACGCGCATCCGGTGTATTGGTTGGAGACCTTCATCGACCCAGCACGTTTCAAGGGGACGTGCTATCGCGCGGCCAACTGGCAGCACCTCGGCAGCACTACAGGCCGCGGGCACAATGCGCGCACGAACAAACGTACCCAGCCGGTGAAAGAGTTGTTCGGTCTACCATTGACGCCGCGCTTCCGCCAGTTGTTGAGCGAGTAAAAGCATGAAGCCGGCGAGCGAGCACATCGATGTTTCGACCAAGGAACTGGAAGCGTTGCTGGAGCAAGCCACCCAGCAGCCACTGCCGCCGGACGGTTATCAAAAGCTGAAAGCGGCGATTCGCACGCTTGGGTATGTGACCGAGTTGCTGGAGAACCGCGAAGCCACGCTGGCAAGCCTGCGCCGCCTGTTGTGTCAGTCGAGTACGGAGAAGACTGAACAAGTATTGAAGCAGGCGGGACTGGAAGCCAGTGAGAAGAAGCGTAAACCAGCAGGCAAAGTAAAACCTCCAGGGCATGGCCGCAACGGCGCCCGCGCCTATCCAGGAGCTCACAGGATTCAGGTTCAGCATGCGTCGCTGGCCGCCGGCGACCGGTGCCCGGATTGTGAACGCGGCAAGGTGTATCCGCAGAGCGATCCGGGTGTGCTGGTGCGCATCAAAGGGCAGGCGCCCATTGCTGCGACGGTATATGAACTTGAGAAGCTACGCTGCAATCTCTGCGGAGAAGTGTTCACGGCGGAAGCTCCGGCAGGAGCGGGCCAAGAGAAGTACGATCCCACAGCCGCGAGCATGATCGCGCTCATGCGTTATGGGAGCGGCTTTCCCTGGAATCGGCTGGAAGGCCTTCAGGAGAACATGGGCATTCCTCTGCCGGCCGCCACGCAATGTGAGATTGTGTCGGAAACGGCGGCGGCGATTCGGCCCGCACTCGACGAGTTGATTCGCCAAGCGGCGCAGGGCGAGGTGCTGCACAACGACGACACTTCCATGCGTGTGGCTGCACTCAACCGGGCACAGGCGCGGATGGAGTTCGCGACAGAGCGGACTGGCGTATTCACCAGCGGGGTTGTATCGACGGCGCCGGGACGAAACATTGCTTTGTTCTTCACCGGCGAAAAGCACGCGGGGGAGAATCTCGCGGATGTGCTGCAACGGCGCGCCACGGAGTTGGGTGCTCCGATCCAGATGTGTGATGCCTTATCACGGAATCTGCCCAAGCTGCCGCTGAAGCTGGAGATCATCATTGGGCACTGCCTCGCTCATGCCAGACGGCGATTCGTGGAAGTGACACCCAACTTCCCCGAGGAGTGCCGGTTTGTTTTGGAAACCTTGGGCGTGATCTATAGCAATGACGCATGGGCGCGTGAGCAAGGCATGACGCCCGAAGAGCGGCTTCGCTGGCACCAGAGTCGCAGCGGCCCGGTGATGGAACAACTGCGCGCGTGGCTTCAAGCTCAGCTAAATGAAAAGAAAGTGGAACCGAATTCGGGTTTAGGCGTTGCGATGAACTATCTGCTCAAACATTGGCATCGGCTTACTCTTTTTCTGCGGCAACCCGGGACCCCACTGGACAATAACATTTGCGAAAGAGGGCTGAAGAAAGCCATCCTTCATCGCAAGAACTCGCTGTTCTACAAAACTCGCAACGGCGCGCGTGTGGGCGACTTGTACATGAGCTTGATTCACACTTGCGAGTTAGCAGGTGCGAATGCGTTCGACTATCTGACGGAGTTGCAAAGGCATGCGGCGGAGTTAAAAAAGAGACCGGCGGATTGGATGCCGTGGAATTACCGGAAGACACTTTTGCAGGCTGCCGCCGTGAACTCCGGTTAGCGTTATGATGATTTCCAGAGTGGCCGGAAACGATAGGTTCCGGCCATCCAAAAACACCACGCGAAAATGCCCGTAAAACGCACTTCCAACGAAGCAAAATCCAACAGGGTTTTTGGCCAGTCACGCAAACCAGCGAAAATGTTCCGGGCGGCACTTTATGCACGTGTCTCCACGCTCGATCAGCAGACTCTTCCCATGCAGATGCGCGCCATGCGTGACTATGCTGCGAACCGCGGCTGGACTGTCGCCATGCAAGTGAAAGAAGTTGGCTCTGGTGCCAAGGAGCGCGAGCAGCGCCAGCAGTTAATCGATGCTGCGCGGCGGCGCGAGATCGATGTCGTGCTGGTCTGGCGGCTGGATCGGTGGGGCCGTTCACTGCTAGACCTGCTCACCACACTCCAGGAACTCACTGATCTCAACATCGGCTTCGTATCACTCAGCGAGGCACTCGATCTGACCACATCCACGGGCCGAGCGATGGCCGGCATGCTATCAGTGTTTGCCGCCTTCGAACACGACATCCTGCGCGATCGAGTTCGCGCAGGACTGGAGCATGCCCGGCAAAGTGGCACACGTCTCGGCAGACCCGCCACTGCGGCGATGAAAGCCGCCGAAGTCCGAAAGCTATTCCGCCAGGGAATTAGCAAATCGGAAATCTCGCGGCGTTTGAATATTGGTCGTACGTCTGTCAGGCGAATACTGAAACCCAAAGGCCGATCGCTCAATCAATCCAAGTGAAAAAGCGCACGACGTGAAGCTGTCTTTTCAAGAAGGCGACAGTGAGACGCTACTGGTGACGCCGCTGGGCCGCGACCTGTACCGACTGGAAGAAAGCTCCGTTTTCGGTGAAGTCAGCTATCACGACGTGATTGAAGCCCAACCCAACACAGATGGGACCCTGCGGTTTCGGCGGCTAGTCACACCGTCTGGATTAATCACTGTCTCCTGGATTCTGGCTAAGACTCTTATTGAGTCTCCAGCTTTGTCCCCACTACTGGGCGAAGTAATCGCGGTCGGTGGCAACTGGGAGAGGCTATTGGGTGGCTGCCTCATTCTGCACCTGCCCCACGCCGAACATGATCGTCTCAGCCAAGAGTTCAACGATCTTTTTAGCCATTTGCCGACCGACGATTCCGATAAAAATACCACCTAGACGGCTTACGCAAGCTCACCGAAAACTCACAAGGCTTCCAGCCGTGCGGTAGTGGGTGATTTCTGAGGCATCAGGAAAGATTATCGTCGATGTCTCAATAAATCCCATCGATGATTCGTCACAATCGTCCCCGGCGCAAGACCTTCCAGCCAGTTGTTCAACAACTCCCGCATCGCGGCCATAGCAGACTCCGAGGGCACATCGGCGCTGCTACCGAAACAACTACACACCCGAAGCAACCCGCAAAGCCTGTTCGCGGGCGGTACGCAACTCAGCTACGGCATCGCCCAGTGGAATGAATTCCATGGCGACCATCCGGTTGTATTTAAGCTGCATCAGCTTGCGGTAGATGTTTTGGTAATTGATTTCGCCGGTGCCGGGAGCGTGACGTCCAGGCACGTCGGCGATATGGACTAGACCTGTATACTGGATATTCTTTTCCAGCTTCTCAATCAGATTGCCTTCGGAAATCTGCTCGTGAAAGAAGTCATAGAGAAACTGAACCTGCGGATGATCGACGGCGCGAATGATCTCAAAGCCTTCCGCCACTGACGTAAGGTAATATTTGGGATTCTCTTCTGGGTCGATGTTTTCCAGCAGCAGGCGCACGGGCTGCCCGTTGATCTGCTTGCCTTCGACTATCTTGGCGGCGGCTTTCAGACCATCAATGCAGCTTTGATGCTGTGTCGAACGCGGCATGCCGGGAACGACATTGCCGGACATGATGATGACGGCGGGAATTTCAAGGCGCTCCATTATAGGCAGCTCCTTGCGAACGTCCTCTACCAAGTTGTCGCGGTCAGCCGGGTTGCTAACGCTATGATGCAGCCCTGCGGTTACGTCGAACGTGATGCCGAGTTCCTTGCGCTTGGCAATCGCACTGGCGAACTCAGCTTCGGACCACTTCTGGTATTCGCCTACTAACTTGACATTTCGATATCCGGCCTCTACCACTTTCTGGAGCCGCTCTACAAAGGGCAGCTTGCGAAAGACGGTCCAAAGCATGACGGAGATATTCAGCGCGGGTTCTGGGGCGGAAATGGTCACAGATGGTTGAAGCGAAGCGCCGACCGCCCCGCCCGCGATACTTTTCGAAAAAGATCTTCTATTCATGATTTATTTCTGCTTGAAGGGCTTAAGCGAACGCGGCATGAGGGCCGCCCAACTGGACCTTTGGCCTTCCCCCGTCACAAGCTATCACAAGCTATGAAACCTGGCATGGAGCGTTCCGCCGCTAGCTGCTAGCGGTTCAGCGAGTTTAATTGGCCTGAGTCAAGCCCGCGACGAAGGATAATTCGCGTTACCGCGCCCCGCCATCCCTTTGGAAAGCCAAAGCCACAGCGATAGTTGACGCGGCACTGATGCGGTCCAAGCCGAACACAGTTCAAGTCTTCCTTTACGGTGATCCCCAATGGCAATTTCGCATCGAGTCCCAGCTTATAATTCGATTCGTCGATCTCCCGGTATTGGAACTGTAGTTTCAGATGCAGGAACGTTGGGTCGGATCGTTTTCTTAAACCGCCAAACGCATTGCAAAAGACCGCATCGGCTTCAGCGTGAGCGCCGAATGCAGCAACTGGGCCAGCGCCCGCGCAGAAGGGGAGTCTAAATATGGCGACCCACCATTCCTAACCCGTCGGCCCGCGTCCGCCAGTCTCCTTGATAAGGTCTATACGTTCGCGAATGGCGACTCAGTTCGCATGTTTCAGGCGAGCCAGCGCCTCTTTTGCTTCCCTTGCCTGTGATCCTCGGGGAGCTAGCTTGAGATAGCCATGGTACTCGACGCTTGCGTGGCTCGCGTCACCCTGTCTCTCAAAGATCTTACCCATCAGAACAAGAGATTCTGGGCACGTTCCGCCAGGATCAAGTTCGATTGCCTCGCGCGTAAGCCGCTGGGCGTCTTCCAGTGTGCCCAGATGAAAGGTTGCTTCCGCGTGATAATAGTAGGCAGCGGGGAATTCCACAGGGTGCATTTTTAGAGCCTCTTCGCTGAATTTCATCTCCTCGTCCCATCGTTGTTCGGCGCTGCTGGCAGCGGCAAGTTGGACAATCGGCTTGATATATGCGGGATCTGCTTGGCGAGCCTTGCGAAACGCTTCTTCGGCTTCGGCGATGCGGCCTTGATTTTGTAAGGCTTGTCCCAATTCACTCCACGCTATCGCATACTGTGGGTACTGAGATATAGAGGCCCTAAAGTGTTCTTCCGCCTTAGGCCATTTTCTCTTAGCTGAAGCGGACTCTCCCGATTCGTACTCCCGTTTCGCATTGGCGGGGGCGTTCAGACTGACCATGGAAACGGAAGATCCCTCACCGGGACCAATTCGCCGGAGCGTGATCAAAGTACCGTCATGGACATATCCAATAAATTTTCGATATCCGGTTAACATGATTGCAAGCTGGCAACCCGCATTGCCTCGCGGGACTTCTAACACGAGCGTTCCGTCCCCAAAAAGCTGTTGTCTGGCGCATTGATCTTCAAACCCCGGCTGATGTAACAGAACCATCGGCGACGATTCCATCGGCGATCCGTCCTCTAAGACGACTTTGGCGGTAATCTCCAGGTAAGGGCCGTCCGAATCCTGCGGATGATCCGGCTCTGCGGAATAAAGCAGCATGGAAGCCGTAATGACGGAGATAACGTGGATCGCCAACACCGGGCGCGGCATTTCGCTTCATTCTACAGACAAAGTCATCAAGACGATTCGAGATAATACGCACGTCGTAGAAGTCACCTATCGCTCTGGATGGTAAGAAGCGTCCAGAAAAGTTCCACTGGCGCATTGATGATGCCGGTCGGACAACTGGCGTAGTTCATAACTGCAGATTCGACAGCGGATATTACTTCGGGGACAAATCCTACAATTGGCGTGTCACAAAAGGAAACGGTAGCGAAATTCCCGGCCCTCAACTATCGAACTTGCTGTGTGCCTTTGAAGCACTGGCGGAGACGTGGCCAGACATTGACGCTGCCAGCGCCCACCTGTTCGACCCGCTTCGGAAGTAAATCGCTACGCAGGGTTGGGCAGGGATACATAAAGCGCCACTTCTGGCCGATAGATTGGAGTATGGGCGATCAGAAAACCGCAGTTGAGGTCCCGTTATGGATGCCATCTGGGAAGAAGCTTGTGCTGTTCACCTGCCTTGCTGGATGCGTCGTTATCGCCGGGGCGCTGGCCACTATGGCCTTATCCAATCACAAACAAGCGGGAGCTGCGGCATCAGCCGTTGCAAAACCGGCAAAGTAGCTTGGCTCCGGTGGCGTTCCAAGCGTTCTGCAAAAGCCTGTTGACAGAAGCGGCTGGCGCTACCCCCCCTCATAGGCGCTAACCTATCGCCATGCAGCCGATTTCGTTCTTATTGACTAGTGCCCTTGGCGCTCTCGTTCTTGGCGTCCCGACCGGAGCGTTCGGAGTGTGGTGTGACACGCGATATGGTTAGACTGAAAAGCGCTACATCATTCAGTTCGTCCCCATGCTGGTGTGTGAAGGACTGTTGGCGTACGTTGACTTTCACCATCACATCTTTTGGAGTTTGGGCATATTCAATGTTGTTTACTGCTCAACTACTGCGGCATGGCGAAAGAGAAACAAGACAAAGCGCTTAGCAAACTAAGCCAAGTTGCGAATCCTGCGACTGGATTTCGAGCCGTCGCGACAACAATTCTGTCTTAAGTTGGCACGCATGTGGCGCAACCCCGCCGTCGCTCCGGCTGCCTTTGCCGCTCATCTAGCGGCAGTAGCAGGATCGAAGACCATTTGCCGCACTCTGAGGTGTTCGATGGTGCCGATGCAGCGCTGACGCTTAAAGAACCCACGTTCCTAATGGTGCATGAAGATAAATCGGCGACATGCGACCATTCCGATCCGCCGGAACCCAGATGGCGGGAAATACTACCACCGGAGCGGGGCACGCCCAAAACCTCACCGGCCCAATTGAGGCAAATTGCTCACTGCTTCTCCCAGATCTGAACTTCATGCACTGTCTTTCCTTCCGAGTTAGTGCCGGTCAACGTATAGGTCATCGTCTTTCCGTTTTTCGAAATCACGCTCTTGCCAATTAGCGTCCCGGACCCCATCTTCCAGGTATCTTCGACGTGCCGCCCGTCAATTCTGTTCTCAACAAGTGTGGAGTTCTCACCCATCCCCACAATGGGGGCAGGTGTGCCATCGGCGGTCGGCAACACGGAAAAGCTTGTCGCTTTACCATCAGGAGTTTCTTCAGAGAAAGTGATTTTGTTATCCTCCCCAATGATTACGGTCGCGCCGGTGGGTACGGGACTGGGGTTGTACTTGGATTTCGCGGTATTCAGCTTTCAAGTGCCGACCGCCATATTCTTGGGGGCCGTTTGTGAAATGAGCGCAGCCGGGATCAGCAGCGCTAAAAGGATGAGAGATATACGTCTGGACATGTGAACCCTCCGGCAAGTTTAGCCGCGAGTAGAATATCTCACTTCGAGAATTAATTCAACAGCTAAGGCGCGGGCGAAAGCAGCAACGAGTTCTTGTTTTCGCGGAATGTAAGCTGCATAACAGTTCCACTCAGTCACGATCAACCTGCTGCCAGACATTAAGAAAGGCGCTTGCGGCATTGGCCATCAAAGGGCGAGACCTTTGGAAGCACCAAGTATTATCAGGCTTCTCCCAGGTTTTATATTGAATCTCATTTGGGGTATAGTGACCGCTGGAGGAAGTGCAGTGGCAACCACAGCGACGAACAGTATCCGGGCACGCCGCGAGTCCATCGTCAACGCGCATATTGAGGCCGAGGCGGTCATCCACTATGTGTCGGCAACGGTGGCAACGTTTCGACATCCACGTTACGAAGTCCCCGCTTTGGGAGCGATTGTCGATGGAGCCGAGGGGGTCAATGCGCTCGTAAGCGGCATCTTGTCAGCATTCCCGGACTTCTATCTGCACAAGATTTCTCTCCATCATGCGGACGATGCAGTCGTTGTGGAGGCCCGGTTCGGAGGGACCCAACGTGGCACTTGGGCAGGGATTGATCCGACTGGAAAAAGAATGGAGGTACAGGGGGTGTTGATCTTTGTTTTTGAGGACGACGACTTGGTGTGCGAGAAGGTGTACTTTGATCACGCCACCGTCTTGCGTCAACTTGGAGTGCTCGCTTGATCACCAACACCTGAACGGGCGGCTATGTGCGCTGGTGAGAAGGGCAGGCGTCGAAATGGGGAATAGAACGGGCATGATGGGGAGGTCGTTCATGACTGGCGCTAGACACAAAACCAAGCCAACTCGACGAGTTTGCATCGTATCAATCGCGTTGGGTATAGCATTCGGGTCTATTAACGCCTCCGTAAAGTGCCTTTTAGCGCAGGACCAGAAAACGTCCGACGCCGTGGATTACCCCAAGCGGATGGCGGACGGCAAGCAATGGACGATACACAATCTAAACATCGAAACTGTCGCGTCCTACTGCTACGAAGATGCTGAACGAAATTGCCGTCAGTATGGCCGCTTGTACACATGGGAGTCAGCGCGGCGAGGATGCCAATCATTGGGAGACGGATGGCGATTACCCACTGATGATGAATGGCGACAAATGGCAAAGAAGTACGGCGGGGTCAGTGCGGATTCGGATGATGGTGGCAAGGCGGCGTACAACGCGCTCCTGATCGGAGGCGAGTCGGGATTCAATGCCGTGCTTGGCGGTGGGCGCGGCGAGGATGGCCAGTATGCACGGTTGGAAGCCCATGGGGTCTTACTGGACTGCGACAGAAACGGAACCAGGCACCCCATGTTTCTACAACTTTGGCAAAGGCGGCTTGGCTCTCCATCGTCAACCCAGTGGCGAGAAGCAAAGGGCATTTTCCGTTCGGTGTCTCAGGGAGTGAAGGCTTCCAGTGGCAGCGCCGACGGACTTGGAAAGATGTCCTTTGTGGGCACTCCAATTCGTGTGCAACAACCACATCGGTTTTGAGGCCATACCGCGCGCGTTGTTATGCAGAAATGGTTAGGTTTGCTAAAACCCCTATGGATCGGTTCAGGCGCGGATAACTCCGGCACGATGTCTCACAAGGTCCCTTTTTGAGACGCATTCCGGGTTGCAGGTGGCTCCCGCGCTTAGCCGCAAACTAATCCAAAGAACCACGGAATACAGATTACAGGTCCAACAGGCACAAGCACAGGCCGGACCACAGGTGGTGCGTGGGGCCCTGGGCCGTGGTCCGGTATATCGTTTAGCGCGGCCCCCCAAGTTAGCAAAAACGTATACGACCCGTTAGCCAGAGCGTTTATAACACTGTTGCCCGCACTTGACATTTTCCCTGTGTAGCGGGCAGTAAAGCCTGTCGAATCGACACGGCGCAGGATGACTGACTCGCGTGTGAAGCTCTCAACCGTCCATGTAGAACTGCCATTGCCGTAAGCGCCTGGAATACAATAATGTCCATTTTCCAACTTAAGATCGGCACACTGTTGCGCACAGAAATGCATCTCGGGCGGAAGGGTTGTTTCGGTTAATTTCTGAACGGTCGCGTACCAGTTTCCGGATTTGTTCGCCCAGTGCCCCGGCCAAGAGGAGATGAACTCTCCACCAACACGATCGTCGTGGCGAGTACCTGAATATACTGCCGTCAAGCCCGCTGAGGCCCCGGTCGAGTCCGCGCGCCGAATCGTCACGGTCTTATCATCGGTCAGGTTGGCAATCTCGCCAGACGGCCACTGGCCATTTCCTTGTCCGCCAAGGAACGTCCAAGTCGCGCAGTTATTGGTCCCCTCGCACTCTGTCATTGCAGTTGGAGTGGCGGTTGATGGGGCTTGCGCCGCAGTTAAGTCTTTCTTCATTCCCAAAGGAGAGTCCGGTGCTTGCTGGGAAGGATGCACTGCGAGCTGCGCAACCCTTCGCTTTGCTACCGGTGCGTAAACCCCTTCCGGGCATTTATCCAAGTAGGCTCTATAGTCTTCGGCGTCCTTGCTGTCTTTGATGCTTTCCCAAAGCGAAGTTTCTTCGCGCGTTTGCGCCCGTAAGACTGGGGTAGTTGCCATAGACGCCAAGCTAATCCAAAGCAGCGCATAGCGAAAGATTTTAAAGGGATTTTTCATTTCTTAATCTCCTGGCCCGAGATGTGTATTTTGGTTCAAGCACAGAGACGAGAACCAAAAAGGGACGGCCAAATAGTTTGGTCCGATAACGCCATTCAAGTATTATTGCGTAAATCAGCAAGGATTTCGTCCCTGGTATTTCTTCGCTCCTCGTCCGAAGAACCGGGGAGTCGGTTCCCGGTCGGCGAGTCACACAACGTCGGACCTGCCACCGGGTGAGGGCCGCAATTCACACGTCGCCGACAACGCCGCAACAGGTCAATGGAAGACGCTTCCATCCGCATCACCGCCGACCCTCCGCCTCCCCAACCCGCTGTAAAATAACCTACTCCTGTGCCACCCGCGAAGGTGTTCATCAGCTACGATTCCCTGGAACACCAGGACCGGGTACTTGTCCTTGCAAATCGTCACCGCGTTGACGCATTGATGCTCACATCGACCAATACGTTCCCGCGCCACCGGAAGGCTGGCCCATGTGGATGGACACGCAGATCCGGACGCCGAGTAACGGTCGCCTTGAACCTGTTCTGGCGTAATTCTACATTCACATTCACCCTCAGAACTCGTCAAGCTTCGGGACACGCTGAAATGCAATCTTGCTGGTCATGGGCTTGGCCGATGATCCAAAGCTGATTTTTCCCTTTCCGAAGCGTGCATTCATCCGATCAATAGCATCGGTTAGATTGGCGTCTTCCGGCTGATCAAACAAATCCGGCTGATGTGTCCCGCGCGCTGCGAGATCGCCAAGCGTAACGCCAACACGCAAAGGCTTCAATCGCGGCGCCGCATCCCACAGTCGCATCAGCTTCGGGAGAAGCACATGCGTCTCCTGTGTTTCCCTGAACCGGCACTCATCATAATGGTGCCCCAAATTCTGGACCCATTTGATATCGAGGCTGAGCCTCTGGCAGTAGAAGTGTTCGCTGCGCAGACGCTCCGCGACACGCATACAGAGTTGCCGGATGATCGGTGTGGCCCTCTCAAGCGTTCGTTCGTCCGGAGCAAGAACGTGCTGATGACTCATGCTGCGCGAGTTTGTTTTCGGATTGGGCAGATCGGCCCCGTGCACCAGAGCGTGAAAACGTATTCCGTTGATGCCGCCCCAGATGCGTTTGAGGCGTTCTGCGTCAGCGGCCCATAATTGCCGCATGTCAAGGATGCCCGCCTGATTGAGGCGCACCAGCATATTCGGGCCGATACCGGCGAAGTCGTCAAGGTTGAGATGCAAAATGGCGTCCGGCATGTCTTCGGGCCGCAGAATGGTCAGGCCATCCGGTTTCTGCATATCGCAAGCGAGCTTCGCGAGCAGTCGGTTTGCGGCGACACCGACCGAACACAGCAATGAGCCCCCTGCCCTATCCCTGATCGCCGCCTTGATCGATCCAGCCAGTGCTTTCGCGACATGCGGCTGCACTTGCACCTTGTCCAGCTTGCACGCAACTTCATCAATCGACATGACCGCCTCAATCGGAATGCAGGTTTCAATCGCTTCCCGGATGCGATGATGATATTCGACATAGAGCTTGGGACGCGCCTGAACGACCTTGAGATCCGGACACTTCCTACGGGCCTCCCATATAGGCGTTCCCGTCTTGATGCCGAAAGCTTTCGCTTCATAACTCGCGGCAATGGCGCAAGTGCTATCGACCAGCACCGGAGCAACGGCAACAGCCTTGCCGCGCAGTTCCGGATTCATCTGCTGTTCGCAGGAAGCGAAAAAGCAGTTCATATCGACGAACAGCCACCGCAGGCCCGTCTCAGGTATCGCAATCCCGTTGGCCGTGTTCATGGACTTGTTCTATAGGACGGATTGACGCTGCGTGGCAATCGCCTTCGGCATGTCTCCATTTTCGCAGTGACCCGGAGAACGGACGGGGACGACGGCGCTTTAGCGGCCTTGCTGAGCGGATGCCGTCATGACGTTCCCACCTTACTGAATCGTCGGCTCTATGTCTTTTCCAGTGTAGAGTACGGCGTCCAGTGCCGCCGCTTCTGATTGTGAATCCCACGTTGCCGCTAGCGCGTCTGCTGTGGACTCCAAAAGTTCCAGCAGTGCGTCCATCCTCTGTGCGAATTCCCGGATACTGAACGTTGAATTGTTTTCGACGGAATCCTGTGCTTCGGTGCTAGCGGGATAGCGGAACGAATATGGGCCAAGATCGACGGAATTGAGATCTTCGACGAAAGTCTTAAAGTCGGCAAGCGTCTCAATCCCCTCGCACCTGAATTCTTTCTCCCAATTCAAAGCGGTCACGATCTGGCAAACGAACTGTGATAGCCAAGAAACGGAGTGGGTTTTGTAGACCGACAGCCGGTCGGGTTTCGTCGCCAGAAAGTTGCTGCCGTCGCCCAGAATGAGCGCCTTCAGATGAAGTTCAAGTGCATGGCGGTACATGAAGACGACCGGGCAAGCGGCGAATTTTGTGGTCGCGTCGGGATCGAGTTCCAGCGCCAAGGCCATTTTCTTCGTCGTCGCACGAAACGCCCGCGCATAGAGAAAGAATTCCTCTTCGGGCACGATTTGCCAGTTCAGAATGCCGGGGTGCTGCTCTGAATTCGACATGACAAGGCGACGGGCCGGTTTCTTCTGCATTGGAGTGCGACTCCAGTTTAAATCGGGCGCAATCGGGAGGGCGGCAAAGCCTGTCCGTGAACGCCGCGCATGCGCCATCCGCGAATTGCTGGCTGAGGGTTACATTCACTCGCTGATGGATGCTGGCCGCTGGCATGGGGAAAACTGGTCGTTACATGTGCTTGGCATTTGCCGGTCGCCACGTGCGACTAGGCGGTATCGACATGGCACTAGATTGCTACGAATGTAGTTTGTAGAGCATTTAAGGTTAGCCGATTGGGACTATTTTGCGCCACTGTAGCCTGCTTTCGGGGTGCGCGACATAAGAGTGAAGGTTTGCGGGGTCCTTTTTTTGCGGCAATATTCTGAGCGTATATAATACGCACAGAAAGGAAACCAATGCCACCATCCCTCTCCGACCTAGAGAAGCAACGTTCCCTGCTGGCCACCCAGCTTTCCCAATTGAGCGATCTGCGCCCTGGTTCGGTTACCGGGACCGTCCGCCGCTGCGGCAAGCCTACCTGTCATTGTGCGCAGGCCGACGACCCGGGTCACGGTCCGACTCTCCGACTCACCTACAAGGTCCAGGGCAAGACGATCACCGAAGCTTTACCGACGCCTGCCGCAGTCCGCAAGGCAGAACGTGAGATTGCCGAGTTTCGCAACTTTCAGGAACTAAGCCGTTCCTTCCTGGATGTGAATGAGAAGATCTGCCGCCTGCGGCCTGTGGAAGAACAACCGCAGAGTGAACAGGAAAAAAAACGGCGGACGCCATCCAACGGGAAATCTCACGCGAAATAGAGCAACTGCTGCGCACCATCTTTAGCAGCGTGCGCAAAACGGGCCATCTGGACCTGGAAGCCGTCGAGATGCTGGTGCGTTCGGCGATGCATCAGGCCGGCGCCAGCGCTTTGAGCGAGCTGCTTCGCTTTCCGGCCCCAGCGCCGGACCAACGCTCGATTGCCTGCCCCTGCGGTCAACAAGCCCACTATCACGAGTTGCGCTCCAAGACGGTACTGACAGCAGTCGGCACGGTGGATGTTGTGCGGCCCTACTATCTGTGTCCGCACTGCCATGCCGGACAGTTTCCGGCCGACCAGCAACTCGATATCGCTCACAGCGACTTCTCACCCGGCGTGCGACGCATGCAAGCGCTGGTGGGACAAGATGCACCCTTCGAGCATGGTCGGGAGCAGATGAAACTGCTGGCTGGCTTGCCTGTCACCACCAAATCCGTCGAACGCGTGGCGGAAGCCATTGGCGCAGACATCGCGCGGCAAGAGCAGCAAGAAATCGACCGCGCCGTGCAACTCGATCTACCCATCGTTGTGGGCGAGCCCGTCCCCATTCTCTATGTCCAAATGGACGGCACCGGCGTGCCCGTGGTGAAGAAAGAAACCGCCGACAGTCAAGGGAAGCTTAACGGCCTGCCCGCGCACACCCGCGAAGCCAAGCTTGGGTGTGTGTTCACGCAAACGAAGTGGGACCAGGACGGTTATGCCCTGCGCGACCCGGATTCGACCACCTATACCGGCGCCATCGAAAACGCCGAGCAGTTTGGCAAGCGACTCTATGTCGAGGCTTGGAAACGGGGCTGGAGCCGTGCCCAGAAAAAGGTTGTCCTCGGCGACGGCGTGCCCTGGATTTGGAACCTGGCCGATCAGCACTTCCCGGGCGCGATTCAAATCGTGGATCTGTTTCACGCGCGCCAGCACCTGTGGGACTTAGCGCGCCTGCTTTTTCCCAGTGACACCAAGCGCCGTAACGCCTGGATTGGGCTTCATCAGAAACGTTGGTTAGACAAAGGCAAAATCAGCAAGCTCGTCGTTTCCCTCCGCGAGATTCAAACCGCCGAGGCCGACCTGGCTAAAAAACTTCGCCAAGAGGCCGACTACTTCCAAACCAACGCGGCACGCATGAACTATCCCAAGTTCCGCCAGCAGCATCTATTCGTCGCTTCCGGCGTCATTGAGGCCGGCTGCAAAACCGTCGTTGGCCACAGGCTCAAGCAGTCCGGCATGTTCTGGACGGTCAAAGGTGCCAACGCTATCCTGGCCCTTCGCTGTTCTCACCTCAACGGTCGTTTTGAGGACTATTGGGAGGCACGTCGCGCCGCTTAATCGCCACTTCTTTGTCGCACACCCATGCGACGAGTCACGGCTCATTATCGTCAGGAAGATCGCCATACACAGCAGAGCATTCGAAAGTCAAAACCGGCTTAACTGCGAGGTCGTCCTGATTGTGAATTTCGGTCCATGTTTTCTCTAATTCGCGTCCAACTGAGCCGGTGACAAAACGCCTTGCACTTGTTTCTCCCGTCTCAACATTGTGCAGACCGGAAAACTCTTTCAAAGGCAGATAGCCAAAATACTTGCGTACTGTGACGACAATGTTGCCGTAGACATCCATTTCGTGAAGATTGCCAAGGTAATCGGCGACCTTGACCATCGGCGACCGAAATAACCCTTAAGAGCACCCTGTTTTGTCGCCCAACGCCCGTTATCCTTTTGGCCAGAAGAGCTTTGAGTCCAACGGTTGGCTCCATAAGAATTTCTAAAGCCGTTCGCGTAAACACTCTCGGACAGATTGTCGGTTACGGCACTATCGGAGGACGAGGGCCAGAAGTCGCTGGAAACGCAACACTACTGAATCAGCGCCGCGCCGCGAAACGCTTGCCCCACATGCAGCACGGCGGAAATCGCCCGGCTGTAGTTCATCCGCATCGGACCGAGCACTGCCACATGTGCCCGTAAGCCATTTGGGAGTTCGAAGCGTACCCCAATCAGCGAAAACTCCGTCATGCTTGGATGCACATCGGAAAGGCCCACCTGGATCGCCAATTCGCCATCGCGCTGTTCCAGAAACTGTTCGAGCAATTGGAGAATGCGCTTCTTTTCTTCCAGTGCGCGGAACAATTCGCGCATGTGCTCACGCGTCAAATGCAAATCGAGTCCGATAAGGTTGACCGCGCCATCGAAATGAATCTCCGGCATGGTACCGAGATCGAGCAGCCCCTCCGCATAGAACAAGCGAACCCGCTTCAGGATTGCGTCATACGTTGCGCTCTCCAAATCGAGCCGGCGCTTCAGCTCCCGATGAATGTTGGGCAACACCCAGCCACCGAAGTTGTAGTTGATGTAATTGCGAATAGAGACCAAGTCTTCCTGAGAAATTTGCTCGGCCATTTCCACTACTTTGTTGCGCACCATGCGGTCGCGGGTCATAACAACCATTAAGATGCGCCGGTCGGGGAGCGCTAATAGTTCCACCGAATCGAGTGTCTGATTGCCTGTTGGGATAGCAGCCGCGATACCGAAATTCCTGGTGATCTCGGTCAACAGTTTCGACGAGCGTTCGATACGTGCTTCTACTCCGCCGGCGCCGCGGATTTCCACCTGCAAACGCTCTAGCTCCGATTGCACGATCCGGCTTCCAAAAAGTGTTTTGACGTAGCTGCGGAACGCGGCCTCCGTCGGAACGCGCCCAGCCGAAGTATGCGGTTGGAACAAAAAACCTTCTTCCAACAAATCCGCCATCATGTTGCGGATAGATGCGGGACTCATCGGATATTTACGGGCAATGCTGCGCGAGGCCACCGGTTCTCCGGTTTCAATATAGTTCTGCACAATGGCATGCAGAACATCGAAGTGACGAGGTGTCAGGTTCGCGAGATGGCTCATCGGTCGAATTTCACCTATCAAAACTGGCGTCTGTCAGCAGCCAGCGTGACTATTTCTCTATTGTATCTATCGGTATGGCGTTCTCTGTTGATTATAGAGCGTGCAGCATTAACGCAAAGATGTCAAGAGTTTACGCCTTCGAATAGTTCTAGTCCACGGGAATCTCCAGCACTCGCGCATGCCGCCACAACCGTTCCAGGTCATAGAACGAGCGGGCAGTGGAAGAAAAAATGTGAACCAGAAAATCGCCGTAATCCATCAAGATCCATTCGCCCGCCTCATATCCCTCGATACTGACGGGCCGTTCGCCCATCTCCTTCAAACTCTTCTCGATCTCTTCGCAAACCGCGTGACCTTGCCGTGCATTTGCGGCCGAACAAATTACAAAATAGTCGGCAAACGACGTAACTTCCGTCAAATCAAGAACTTTGATATCCGTCGCCTTTTTGGCGCTAGCGCAACGCGCCGCCCTGAGCCAGTTAGGAATTGACTCGGCTGGATCGGTGTGGGAACGGCGCGGCAGACTCGTGTGGGCTATTCTCCTGGCCCCAGGGTACTACAATAGGAAAGGATGCGTAAACGCTCAAGTTTTCGCACCCGCTTTGTGACGCTATCAGGATTGATAGCGACTGTGCTGGGTGCCCAAGCTGCGCGCGGAAGTGAGCCCCCCCTCCCTGCTTCGAGCGAGCTTTCAAATGAATCAATGGACCGCGCCCGAGGCGATGTGGCGCGCATTCAGGCACTGGTGGGACAGGGAGATCTTCCCAAAAACACGTTGGAATTGGCAAAGGCCCGTTTGGCCGATATAAATGACGAAGCTATTCTGTCGGAGACGCTCTTCGGCTCAACCAAGCTGGCAGACTTGACGGCCGCGCAGCAAGCCCGCATGTTGGGCGCGGCCGAGCGCCGGGTTGAACGCCAAGCCGATCTGGTCGGCGAACGGCAGAAGCTGCTTGAAATGGGAGCCATCGCGAGGGTGGAAATGAGCGCTGCGGAGACGGAGTTGGAAACTCGCCGGCACGTTTTGGATCTAGCCCGCGAGCGCGTGAGGCTCATTGAGGCGCAGCGGCAAATGGCGATCGAGGAGCAAAACCTGGAGCACGCTCTGGAATCGGGCACATCGCGGAGAGCGATGGTGAAGTTCGATGGCAGCGGACGCTTTTCCGCGAACGATTTCGAAACAATTGCCGTCGATTTCGAGGCGCAGTTCCATTACCCGCTGCCCGTTACAGCGCGCGGCCAAACGCCACTGCATCAATCTCTGGGACTAGATCACCGCGGAAAGATCGACGTGGGTCTGAATCCGGAACAGCCTGAAGGCATCTGGTTGCGCCGGCTGCTGGAACAGCGCCAGATCCCCTACATCGCCTTCCGGGCGGCGGTGCCTGGATCGGCCACGGCACCGCATATTCACTTAGGGCCCGGCAGCCTGCGCATCCGTGTGGCACAACGCTGAGATCCTCGGGCGCGGCTTGGAAAGGAAGCACGACCGTGAGGGACTGTTTAAGTACGCAATCGCAAACGATGCTTCCGTCTATACGCCGCATAATCTCGAGCTCTCGCGTCAACGCCGGTGAGAAGAATCCACGCTTCGACTAGCCCCGCGTCCCTCAGCGTCGCCAATGGAGAATCTAGGTAAAGCGGTTTTTGAAAATCCAGCGCGAGCGCTACGGCAGTGAGCGCTGCCTCCTCTTCCAGCGTGTAATGGTAATCCCTCTCCGCTGGATATTTTTCAGCGGAAACCGACTGCCGCCAGACTGCACGCACTGCGGAATAGCGTCTGCAGGTAGCGCGTACGTCGTCACTCGTGGTCATAAAATCGGAGCCAGCTTGAGCCCGGTCTAAGACCGGCGGCCTGTCGACCTTCGGTGGCGAAATTCATGGTTCGTGCGTTTGGCCCAGTTCGAGAGCGCGATCCACGATTGTGGAACGGGCAGCGTGATCACCGCCTCAATGCGCCGGCACTGTCCTGCTTCTGAAATACATTTCACGCGCTACATAGGGACGCTTCGATGCAGAGCTGTCTCGGCCAGCTTGTTGAGGTTCTTGCACTCGAGAATGACGTTCAGGTGGACGGCGAGACTGGCATAACTGCGCGGAATCCTTGCCTGTGTTAGCGACTTTCAACCCGTATTCAATCGGAGAGATCCCAAAATACCCAAAGTTTAATCGGTTTTTCTGCAGGGGACTCAAAACTTCCCCGACGGAGAGCCAAACTCCTGCAGTGCGGCCTTCCTCAATACGCTGGGCGGCAACAAGCCTTGCGCCAGAATGAAATTGTGAAATTTCTCGGCATCAAAACCAGCGCCTTGCTCCTTTTCCACCGCCGTTCGAATCTCTCGTAAGCGCGTGTATCCATCGAAGTACGCCACGGCTTGGCCGGGCGAACGGAAGGTATAGCGGTCCACTTCCTCGGTAGCAAAAGCCTTCGACAACACCACATCGTTCTGCAGCAAATCCAGCGCCTGTAGCGGAGTGACCTTTCCTGCCTGCAACTCCGTGTCGAGAAAGGCTCTCGCGGCTCGCATTAGGCGGAACTGCAGGGAGATGAGCTTTCCTTCGTCCGGCATGTACGGCAGCGTAATCCACTCCGCATACAAGCCCCAACCCTCCACGTTTGTGCTATTGAACGCAAAGATGGCACGCGCCTGCGAGATGCCGCGTTCCACCATAACCGCAAACTGCAGCTCGTGGCCGGGCCTCGCTTCATGCGCGGTCAGGGTCCAGGACGCGGCGGAAAATGTGAAGTCGTCGTATCTCAGCGGCTTTCCATCGGCGCCCACCGTTCCACCGGGCAAAACAAATTGGCCGCGCTCGCCGGTGTTGCCAATCAGCCGCGGCGGCACCATGTGGGGCGCCGGTTGTTGCGCTGTTTCGGCGGCGGAGGCTAGGCGAATTAAACAGGGCCGGTCAGGTAAAGTCACCAAATGTTCTTTGCGAATGATGCCTTCAATCTCGGCCAGCCTCTCGTGATACATCGGCATGACCTGGTCGGCGGGAATTTGCTCTTTCTTCAATTCGCCAATGACGTCGCGGTAGTCGGCTGATTTCATATTGCGCGCGGCGGCGATTTGTTTCGCCAGCTTCTGCATATCGCTTTGAATCTCCGTGAAGCCTTGATGCCCGAGCCGCGCCAGTTCATCCGCCGTGTAGTCGGCGCCCACTTGCTCCAGGTTGATTCGATACAACTCGGGCGGCAGGCGAAAATCGGTGCGCGCTTTTGGCAGCACTTCGTTTTTCAGGAACGTGTTGTATTCGGAGAACTGCTCTTTGAGCTTCGCGTACGCATCCTGGTAACCCGCCATTTTGTACTTCTCGAGCAACAGCCCAATGCCGGTGACGTACGAATTCATGTTCGTGATGTCCTGCGAAACTTGTTCTTTCGCCGGGCCGAGCAAGCCGGGCGTTTTGAGCTTTTCGCGAAACAGGTTTTCGGCCAGGACTGTAGTGGGTGTATAGCCTGGCTCGAGACCGCTATAGCGTTTCAGCCGGACCAGCGCCGCCGGGCGACGTTCGGGCGCAACCTGATCGTCCAGCAGTCCGCGCATGCCGGAAAAAATCAATTGGGCGGCGTTCAAGTAAGGCAGCAGCGCGTTCTCATACGCGTCCATGGCGCGGATATTTTTCTCGCCCTCGGCAATCAGGATTTCCAGGTCTTGCTTCACCCGCGGATCTTCTTCTTTACCGAGGCGATCTTTAAAAATGGCCAGCACCGCCCTGGTATCACGGCGCGCCCGTTCGCGATTGTGAACATCCGGAATGGTGATCTTTTCGTCCAGGCCGCTCACTCCTAAGTTGCCCGCGGATTCGGGCGAATAACGGGCCATCACGTCCAGCAGGAGTCGGGCGTTTTCATTGCTCTTCACCACCCAAGCCTGTTGGGTAAGCAGCAATCCGGGCAGGAGCACAAAGGCTAAGGCGCTTCGCATATTGGCTACCAGCATAGAACAAATCGCGGGCCTAGCCGCGTACAATGGAGGTTCAAAATGAAAGCTCGCATTTATGTAACGATGAAGCCAACGGTGCTTGATCCGCAGGGGCAGACCATCTGCTCCGCGTTGCACAGTATGGGCCATCGCGAGATTGCCGCCGTGCGCCAAGGCAAGTACTTCGAAATCGGCTTGAGTGACGGTGTAACGCGCGAAAGCGCCCTGAAAATGTTGGATGAAGTGGCGAGCGACGTTCTCTCGAATCCGGTCATTGAAGATTATCGGCTTGAGATCTTAGACTGATTCCTTCTCTCTCTTAACTATATGTGTGGAATTGTAGGATACATAGGCAGCCGGGAGGCCGTTCCTGTGATTGTCGACGGGCTGCGCCGCTTGGAATATCGCGGTTACGATTCAGCGGGGGTCGCGGTGTTTTCAGATAGCGGCCAGTTGGATATTCGCCGTGCTTCGGGCAAGTTGCGCAATCTTGAAGAATCTATCCGCAACAAGCCGATGGCCGGTTCATACGGCATCGGGCATACTCGTTGGGCCACCCACGGGCGTCCAACCGAAGAGAATGCGCACCCACATCGCGATTGCACCGGCAGTATTGTGGTTGTCCACAATGGCATCGTCGAGAATTACCTGGCACTGCGCAAGCAACTGATCGCCGAAGGCCACACGTTCGTCACCGAGACAGACACGGAGGTGATCGCTCACCTGGTGGAGAAGTATCTGACCGGCAACCTGGAAGATGCCGTACGGGAGGCGCTCAAGCAGATCAGAGGTGTGTTCGCGCTGGGTGTAGTGGCGGCGAAAGATCCCCGCAAAATCGTGGCGGCACGATCCGGGCCGCCTGTAGTAGTGGGACTGGGGCAGGATGAGTTCTTCGTGGCATCCGACGTGCCAGCCGTGCTCAGCCATACGCGCGACATGATCTTCCTGAACGATGGCGATGTGGCAGTGCTCACAGAGAGCGGCGTGAAGCTGATGGATTTCGACGGCAAGGCGGTGCGGCGCCAGGTCTCGCACATCCTTTGGGATCCCATCATGGCGGAAAAGGGCGGCTACAAGCATTTCATGCTCAAGGAGATTTTTGAGCAGCCGCGCGCTATTAAAGACACCATGCTGGGCCGGGTTGGCCAGGAAAGCGGGCGTGTGTTTCTGGATGAAGTGAATATTTCGGAAGCGGACTTCAAGTCTTTTCAGCAGGTCAAAATCGTGGCCTGCGGCACCAGCTGGCACGCCGCTTTGGCCGGTAAGTTCATCATTGAAAGACTGGCGCGCTTACCTGTGGAAGTGGATTACGGGAGTGAGTTCCGCTATCGTGACCCTATTATTCAACCTAATACGCTGACCATCGTTATTTCGCAATCGGGCGAAACGGCCGATACCATCGCCGCACAACGCGAGGCCAAGCAGAAAGGTTCGAAGACGCTGGCCATTTGTAACGTGGTTGGTTCGATGATCACGCGGGAAGCTGCCGGCACTTTAATCACCCACGCGGGACCTGAAATCGGCGTGGCGTCTACTAAAGCGTTCACTTCGCAAATCACCGCGCTGCTGATTCTGGGGATGTACCTGGGGCAGGTGCGCGGCACGCTTTCGCCTGAGGGTTCGGCCACGCTGACGCAGGAATTGATGAAGATTCCCGGCAAATTGGAGCACGTGCTCGCGCAAACCGCCATCTACGACGAGATGGCGAAACATCTTTCGAAGGCGCAGGATTTTCTGTATCTCGGCCGTGGCATTCACTTTCCGATTGCGCTCGAAGGGGCGCTCAAACTCAAGGAGATCTCTTACATCCACGCGGAGGGGTATCCGGCGGGCGAGATGAAGCACGGTCCGAACGCCTTGATCGACGAGAATCTGCCGGTGGTGGTGCTGGCGACAAAGGATCCGGAGTCGGAAGAGAGCAAGGTCCACTATGAGAAGACTGTTTCGAATATCCAGGAAGTGAAGGCGCGCAGCGGCATTGTAGTGGCGGTGGCGTGCGAGGGAGATGAAGAAGTGGCCAAGATGGCCGACTACTTAATTACCGTTCCGGTGACGCGCGAACTGTTGCTGCCGCTGATCGAGATGATTCCGCTGCAATTGCTCGCGTATCATATAGCGGTGCGGCGCGGCTGCGATGTCGATCAGCCGCGCAACTTGGCGAAGAGCGTCACCGTGGAATAGTTTTGAGCGCCAGATCCAAGTTCCGTTGAGCGTCGCTATAGTCCGGCTTTAACGTGAGGGCCGCGCGAAATTCCTTTTGGGCCAAGTCGATTTTTCCGGCGTTCAGCCAAACCAAGCCTAAATTATTGTGCGCTTCGGCGAACTCGGGCTTGCGGCGCAACACTTCTTCATAAGCGGCTGAGGCGCGCGCGACATCGCCCTGATCGGCGAACAGGTTGCCGGCGAGCATGCGCGCTTCGATGTGAGCCGGATCAATGGCCAGACAATCCTGCAGCTCACTGAGTGACTCGGCAGAGCGACCAAGCAGCGCGAGAAGCTTGGCGAGGTTGTAATGCGCCTCGGCTGAATCAGTGTTAGCCGCAACGGCGCTGCGCAGTTCTTCCGAGGCCGCCTCGTTTTCTTGGGCGCGCGCATGCAAGATGCCGAGGCGCATGTGCGCTTCCGCGTAATCGGGCTTTAGCGCAATAGCTTTGTTGAAAAGCGCGGCGGCTTGCTCGGCATTGCCGAGCTTCTCTTCGGCCAAGCCGCTGTAGTAATACACTGAGGCATCAGTCGGGCTGATGTTAGCGGCCTTTTCGAAGGCGGCTCTGGCATCAGCCGTCCGGCCGAATTTGAGCGCGGCGATGCCATCCAGAATCAGCTTGCGACTCTCGGCATCGGCAGTGCGTTTTTCATGCGACTCGCGCACCTGTTGCATTTGTTCGGCCGCGTCAGATTTTTTCCCTCCCATCCGTAAAATAATGCCCAAGGCGTAACGCGCGCGCTCGAAATCGGGTTTAAGTTCGAGTGAGGCACGCAACGCTAGCTCGGCCTCGGGTAACTTGCCGGCGTCCTTGAACGCGATCCCCAAGTCACAGAGAGTGACGGCGTTTTTCGGCATGAAACGCGCTGCCAACTGGAATTCACGCAAAGCCCCTGCTGCGTCTCCCAGACGACGCAGAGCGACTCCGAGACTCTCGTGCGCGGCACCGAAATCGGCTTTAGAAGCAATGGCGGCTTTAAACTCGCGGATCGCCGGCTGAAATTGACCTTGCTGACCCAGGGCAATGCCCAGATAGTAATGCGACTCTGCGTCAGTGAGACGCCGTCGAAAGATCTCCGCCGCGTGTTCCGGATCGCCGCTTTCGAGATACGCCAAGCCGAGCAAACGATCGACTGCCGTCGAATGTGGCGTGGCGTTTAACTGGTCTAGCGCTTCTTTGGGCTCACCTTCATCCAGAAGGATCTCAGCCAAGTAAAATCGCGCGGCATCGAGCTTGGGATTTAACTCAATCGCCAGGCGAAGCTCAGATTTAGCACCGGCAAGATCGCCCTTCTTCTTCAGCGCGATGCCAGCTTCATAGTGGCTGGCGGCGTCCTGCGTGACCAACAGGCTAACTGCTAAGAAGACTCTAAAAAACAAACTTCAAACTCATTTGCCCAATGCGCGGATCGCGCGCACTGGTTACTACGCCAAACGTGCTGCTGCTGTAATTGCCACTTGGATTGTTGAACTGCGTGTGATTGAAGGTATTGAAAAACTCGGCGCGGAATTCAAGGGCGGTAGATTCCGTAAAGTGAGTTACCTTCATCAACGACACATCCCAATTGGCGAAGCCTGGCCCGGAGAAGAAGCGGCGACTGGCGGTGCCGAACGAACCCAGGCTTTCGGAAGCGAAGGCACCAGGGAGGAAGTAAGTGTTAGGACCATTGGGACCAGGGTTGTGGGCATTTTGCGTAATAACGGGTCCTATGAGGTTGGGTGTATCGGTGTTGGGACTGCCGGTCAGTGAGTTATCGCCAGCGCTTTGGCTCATGCTGATGGGGAAACCGGTAGCCAGTCGCGTGATGCCACTCAACTGCCAACCTTGCGTCAAGCGACGAGGCGCCGCACGGAGGGCGCGATCAAACGGAATGGCCCAGGAATAGCTGACTACAAAATTGTGGCGAATATCAAAGGAAGATAAAGAGCGGCTTAAGCGGTAGTTGGTGAAGTTCACCCAATCGTTGAAGCCGGACGAATTATCGATGGCTTTGGCGTAGGTATAAGCGGCGAGGAATGTGACGTCGCCTGCTTTGCGCTCGACCGATGTCTGGAAGGAAGCGAAATTGGAGTTGGCGATATTAGCGGTAAAGCTGTTATCGGCGCCAAAAGCGGGGCCGAGGGCGGTGCGGGTGCCGAACACTTGCTGGCCGTTGGGAAGAGTGTAGGTTTCCTGCTCGCCGTTGGGACCGCAGGTCGGGGTCGCTCCCTCGGCGTTTAACTGTTGGCAGAGCGCGGCATTGCCGGGGTTGGCGTCGTATTGAGAAATCAGCTTGTGCCCCTGTGTACCCACAAACGCCAGTGTCAAAACCGTCGATTTTGAGAGTTCGCGTTGGATAGTGAGATTGTAATCTTCCGCGTACGGCATGCGGTTATGAATGGAATAACCGGGTGAATAGGAAATAGGCAAATAGACCGAGTAATCGAGCGTTTTGTTAGCTGGGCTGCCCGGGGTAGGGAACGTGAAGGGGAAACGCTGGGTTTGGGAGGTGCCATCGGCGCGAGTGAGGAAGGGCTGATCAAACATCGGCTGTTCGGGGCTCACCCAGTACAGACCGAAGGGCGCGTCGCCCACCTCGTAGAAGAGATTCAAGTCTTCTATGGAGGTGTAGAAAATTCCGTAGCCGGCGCGAATGCTCGTTTTGCCTGGGCCACCGGTGAGTTTGCCGAGGACGCCGTCACTGAAATCAGGCGAATAGGCGATGCCGATGCGGGGCGCAAAGTTGTTGTAACGAGTGGGAGCGAGCGTACTCGGAATGCCGGGATCTCCGGGCACGACCCACCCGAGCGGCGCGGTGGGAAATTGCGTGGATTGCTCGCCCGGGTTGATGGTTTCGATTTTGCCCTCTGTGTCATACCACGGCATGCTGACCTCCCAACGGAGACCATAGTTGATGGTGAGGTTCGACTTAGCTTTCCAGGAATCTTGGAAGTAGAGACCGCCGTAGCGCGTCCGTGAATCCAGGAACTGCTGGCTGCACTGGTTGTAGCTGACCGGAGCGCCCAGCAGGAAATCGGCAATGTCTATGCCAGTCTCGCTGCCGTTAAACGTGAAATCTCCATTAGGCGCGCAGGTGTTGCGTTCGTTGATTTGCAGGTAGCGGAATTCGCCGCCTACTTTCATGGTATGCCTGCCAATCACTTTGGAGAAGCTATCGGAAGCTTGATAGGTGTTGTTCGGTTGACCGGTGGTGAGAGTTGGCACGCCGATGGAAAAGTTATTGAAGTAGATAGGCGGGACCGTTTGCGGAAAACCGGCAGGGCCGCTGGGATTGATGCCGAGCGTGTTCGCGCCGGTCACGAATCCGAGACTGGAGAGACTGGCAAAGCTACCTTTCGGCTCATCTGTATGAGTGGAGGTACGGAAGAAGCTCAAGCGAAATTCATTGACCTGTGAGCCGCCGAAGGTCTTGGTGTTGCTCATGACCATCATTTGGGCGCGAGTTGGGGTGCTGGCGGGAAAGCCCGGAACACTGGCGGCGGGTAGCGCGGCGTTCACAGTTGAATCGTCAAAGTGGTAATAAAAGCCCCAGTTGCCGGTTTTTTCGTTGACGAAGTCGACGCGCTGGCCCATCTTGTCGTCGCGAACCGTATTGTTCTGGCTGGAGTTGGCGTAGAAGCCGCTAGCTTGATTAGGAACGGGGATGTACGGGAGAATGCCGAGCGCCGGTTTGGAGAATGCGCTTTGCGGAATCACGCCCCCCGGGAAAACGCAAGCAGCCGTAGTGGCGCAGCCCGGAGTACTGTATTGCTCGCCATTCTGTACGTTGTATCCCAAGCGCTGCGATAAAACGCTGGCCCAATATGCGCCTTGCACAGTAGTGGGATTGCCGTTGCTATCGACGAAGGTGGATGGATCAAATTGTCCTTCGCGTTGCGCGACCGTGGGAACTGCGACTAAACCAGTGCTGGCGCCTTGCGTCTGACGCGTGCCTTGATAATCGGTAAACCAGAAGAGTTTATTGCGCCAAAAGGGCCCGCCCACGGCATAGCCAAATTGATTGCGGCGCAGTTCTGCTTTGGTGGGATCAAAAAAATTGCGCGCATCGCAGATCGCTCGTTGCGCAGAAATTCGAAGCCATCGCCGTGCACTGCATTGCTGCCCGATTTGGTAATGGCATTCATGATGCTGCCGCTAAACTTGCCGTATTCAGGATCGAAACTATTGGTGATGAGGCGGAACTCCTGGATGGAATCGAGATTGGGAATGAGGCCGGCTCCCAAGTTGCGGCCTTCACTCACATCGCCGCCATTCACCAGAAACGCGTTGGCAGTTTCGCGCTGGCCATTCACCGAAACGTTGCCGGCGCTCGAAATGCCGGATACGGGGCGATCTTGCTGAATGGAACCGGACGTGGTGGGCGCCACGCCGGCTTGCAGAGACAGCAAATCGATGTAGCTGCGGCCGTTCAGAGGTAGGCTCAAAATTTGTTTGGTTTCGAAGACTTGGCCGAGTTGCGTGCTCTCGGTTTCCACTTGCACGGTGCTGGCTTCCACGGTGACCGATTCTTTGACGGTACCGACTTTGAGCGAAACGTCGACGCGTAATTGGTCGTTGACTTTTAGATCAATGCCGGTGGCTACGGATTGATCGAAACCGGTTGCCGTGGCTGACACTCGGTAAGGGCCCGGCGGCAGCGCGAGTAGACGGAACTCGCCGGAAGCGTCGGATTTCGTTTCTCTGGTGAAATTGGTGGACGTATTGGTAGCGGTGACTGCCGCACCGACCACGCTGGCGCCGGATGCATCGCGCACCACGCCTACAATTGTTCCGGTTACGTCAGCCTTTAACTGTGCGACGAAGCAGGCGGCTGCCAAAACCGCAAGGGCATTCAGTTTGCAACTCACGGTAGACTATCCCCTTCCTTATTGGGTTAATGCTAAAGGCTCAATGGGCGAGTTGTCAAGGTATAGAACTCTTTTCGGCTGGAAAAGCCGTTTTCGGACGAAAGCGGGTTGGCCACCGTTCTGACTTAGAATACGGCGGGAAGGTCAAAGATGATTGTTGAAATGCGGACTTACAAGACGAAGCAGGGCAAGCGCGCGGAATTTCTAGAGATTTTCCGAACCAGATCGCTGCCGGCACATGTGGAATCGGCATGAAGCTCCTGGGCCCATTTCTTTCGGTGGAAGATCCGGATACCTTTTTCTTCATGCGCGGTTTTCCTGATCCGGCCTCGCGCGAGCCAATGAAGGCACAGTTCTATGAGGGGAACTTTGGAAACGCGAATTGGAACAGGCGCTGATGCCGATGCTTGAGAGATATGAGGTTGTTCTGGCCGAAGATCCTGCCGGTTTGATTCGTTGGTAAACAAGTTCCTGAGGTGTTATAGTTGGCTATAACAGCAGGATGGACGGAGAATGGAATGACGCTCAACCGATTTATCGCCAGCTTCGCGACCGGGTGGTGGATATGATCCTCGACGGCGTTTTGAAGGAGGGCGATCCGCTGCCGTCTGTACGGAATGTCGCGGCCGAATACCGGGTGAATCCGTTGACGGTGCTGAAGAGCTATCAGGGATTAGTGGACGAGCAGCTTGTCGAGAAGAAGCGGGGGGTGGGGATGTTCGTGAAGGCGGGCGCGCGTACCCTGCTGCTCGATGGGGAACGGCAGAGGTTTTTGGCGGAGCAATGGCCGCGGCTCTACGCCACCATTCAGCGGCTCGGACTGAAACCGGAAGAACTGCTTGAGGCTGGCCGCAATGGGCGATCGCCGGCCAAGGGCGCCAAGGAGGACGGCTGACAGCATGCCCTGCATCGAAGCGCGCGGGCTGCGTAAGACGTTTGGCAAAACGATCGCACTGGACGGCATCGATTTGTGCGTGGAGGAGGGCCGCATCCTGGGACTCATTGGGCCGAATGGCGCGGGCAAGAGCACAGCGCTCAACGCGATTCTCGGTCTGACGACGTACGAAGGAGAACTGAACGTACTGGGGCGCGACCCTTGGCGCGAGCGCGACCGGCTCATGCGGGATGTCTGCTTTATTGCCGACGTTGCTGTGTTGCCGCGCTGGCTGCGGGTTTCGCAGGCACTGGATTATGTGAGCGGCGTGCATCCCCGATTTGACAGAGCGAAAGCGGAACGTTTTCTGGCGAAGACCACGATCCAGCGCGCCAGCAAAGTTAGGGAATTGTCAAAGGGTATGGTGACGCAGCTTCACCTGGCACTGGTTATGGCGATTGACGCAAGATTGCTGGTACTGGACGAGCCGACACTGGGCCTCGACATTCTCTTTCGCAAGCAGTTCTACGATTCACTGCTGAATGATTATTTCGACGGTACCCGCACGATTGTGGTGACCACTCATCAGGTGGAAGAGATTCAACATGTGCTTACCGATTTAATGTTTATTAACCGCGGGCGCGTTGTGCTGAATTGCAGCATGGAAGAATTCGCGGCACATTACCTGGAAGTGACCGTGAATCCACAGCAGGCCGCTGCGGCGCGGGCGCTGCGGCCCATGCACGAGCGGCAGCTGTTCGGGCGCAGCATTCTGCTGTTCGATCATGCGGATCGTGAGCAGCTTGCCGCACTGGGCGAGGTGCGGACGCCAAGCATCGCCGATCTGTTTGTCGCTGTGATGGGAGATCCGGCGCCATGAGTACGGAAGCGCAATTCGACGCCGATGAAACTGCGCCGGTGATCCTCCGGGAAACGCGGCCGCTGTACTGGTCGGTGCGGCGGGAATTGTGGGAGAACCGTTCGATCTATATCGGACCGCTGGTAGGCGCCGTTTTGATGCTACTCACCTTTCTGATCACGCTGGTTCGTTTGCCGGGCAGCATGCGTGAACTCGCTGCGGCAGGCAGCTTGGCGCATCAGCGCAGCGAGCTCGTGATGCCCTATGGCCACGCTAACATGCTGGTGCTGCTAGCCGCTTTCCTCGTCGGCGTGCTCTATTGTTTGGACGCGCTCTACGGCGAACGGCGCGATCGCAGCATCCTGTTCTGGAAGTCGCTGCCGGTTTCGGATCTTACGACAGTGTTAGCGAAGGCCAGCATTCCGCTGCTGGTTCTGCCGCTCATCGTCTACGGGGTTACCGTTGCTACGCACTTAATTATGCTGCTGTTGAGCACGGGGGTGCTGCTAGTAAGCGGTGGGAACGTGGTGCTGCTGTGGGCACGCTTACCGTTCATCCAGGTAGAGTTAGTCACACCGTACGCGTTAATCGCCATGGCGCTCTGGCTCGCACCCATCTATGGCTGGCTGCTCCTTGTCTCCGCCTGGGCGAGACGCGCAGTCCTTCTCTGGGCCTTGTTTCCGCCTATCGCCATCTGCGTGTTCGAGAAGATTGCGTTCAACACGACTCACTGCGCTTCGCTGCTGGGTTATCGCTTAGTGGGTTGGTTTAAGGAAGCTTTCGCTGCGGTACCGCCGGATCAAGTCGATCCGCATTTTATTCCGCTGCCACAACTTGATCCGGGGAAATTCCTCGCGACGCCTGGATTGTGGGTTGGACTGCTGTTTGCGGCGATGTTCCTGGCGTTGACGGTGCGGCTGCGGCGCGATCGAGGGTCGGTCTGAGTCGAAAAAATAAAAGCTTGCAATTGTTTTGGTGTTGTAGTTAACTAAAACAGTAAGGAGATGAGCTCTTATGGCGTTGATTCAGGAACTAACCAAAGTTTGTGATGCGCCGGCAATGACGGCGCCACTGACTTCGATCTGGCAGGACATTCTGGCGCAGGCTTTGACGGGTGAACTAATGGCTGCGCATAACTATGCGGCGCTTGCTGGCATTTGCGAGGACCCAGGAGAGATGGAAGAAGCCCGCGAGCATGCAGCGGGAGAGGAGGGTCACGCAGCCGCCTTTCGCGCCGAGGGACGCAAGCTTGGCATCGACGTGCAGAGCAATCTGGAGGCGAAGTATTGGAAACGCATCCGCGATGCGTACATGATCTGCGTGGCAAAGCGCGATGTTATTGGCTGCTTGATTGTGCAGGAGTTGATGCTCGAATCGTTTGCGGTAGCGAGTTACGAAAGAGTCGGCCGCGTGGGGCCGGGAGTCTGGGGCGAACATTTACGGCGATCGCCAAAGAGGAAGAAGATCATATCGGGCATGCGCTGGCGATTCTGCGAAAAGAGCGGGAGATGGACGCCGCAGCGTTTGACGATAAAGTGCATGAACTCCACAATCAGGTGATGACGACATTGGCAGAGATGCTGACGAGCCGGGATAAGGACTGCCAGTGTGAAGTTTGCAATGGAAGCTGCGTCAAGCCGGTTTTGCCGCAAGTGGCGCTGAGTACGATGGAGTTGCGCGGCGCGTCTCTCAACCGCTATCTCAGGACGCTGGATTTGCTCGGTCTGCCCGGTGAGATGACTCTCGAATGGGTTGCGCAGTTGCCGGTGTAGGTGATGGCGACTGACTTCGCATTGATCGGGCACCAAGATTGCTGGTCGGCGGCTCGGGGCGTGCTGCGAGTGCTGCGCGGCGCGGATCGAAAGGCTTTAAGCGACCAAGATGTAAAAGAGATTCTGCCGTGGATCCCACCGCGACCGATCTGCAGCGTGGACGTGGATTCGGTTAGTGGCACCCGCGCCCACGGTTTTTATATCGATTGCTTTTTGCCACCGGACGAATTGGACGCACGGTATTTGAGAACGAATTTGGCGCGGGTGAAGGACGCCGCTTCCTGCGCGATTCGATTAGGCGCAAAGATTGTGAGCCTGGGTGGATTCAGTTCGATTCTGATAGAGGGAAATTTTGAGCATCTTCCTAGCGCGCGAGAAACTGCGTTCACAACAGGGAATACGCTGACGGTTTCGTTTATCGTGAGGGGCATTAAGCGAATGTGCGCACTCGAGCGGCGCGATCTAACGGACGCAAAGGTGCTGATTATAGGAGCTACCGGCGACGTGGGATCGGGATGCGCGCGTTGTCTTGCTCCTTTTGTGAAGAGGTTGCTGTTGCGGGCTCGCAATAAGGAGAGACTTAGTACGCTATCTTGCCAGTTGCGGCGGGATGGCTGCCCGGTGGATCTGGCGTGGGATGCGGCGCCATTCGACTATGCGGCCGATATCGTTATCTGCGCGGCCAGCCTCCCATCACCTACGTTCGTTATAACCGGCATCGTGCCGGACGCTATTGTTTGTGATGCGGGCTATCCTAAGAATCTAGCGCCGCTGAGGGCGCCCAGGATGAAGTTCTTCCATGGAGGAATGGGTCAGGTGACTGGCGATTTGAGATTGTCACCCGATCTAAATGGGATTCTCAACCGTCATCCCTTTCAGAATGTGGCGCATGGCTGTCTTCTGGAAGGCATGGCCCTGGCGCTTGAGAAGAGATTTGAACCTTTCTCGCAAGGACGAGGTTTTATCACTAGAGAGAAAGTTGCCGAGATCGAAGCGATTGCGAACCACCATGGAATCTGTCCGGCACCGCTCTTCAATCATGCGGGGTCGTTAGAAGGTCCCACTTCAGTCGTTAGTTGGGGGATCGGCCTCGTGCCCGGTGATCAAGAACTGATCCCAGGTTCTAGAAGTACCAGTACCTACAGATCTCGTTTGACTGATTTCTGAAACAATCGTTAGTTACTATCGCGGGAGGGTCAATGATACTGCTCAGACTAAAACCGTTGGAGGATGTGATGCATAATTAATTAAGGAAGTTTTTAGGCGGGGTCTTCACGCTGATAATGACGATGGGGACGTCGCAGGGCGCTACGATTGTCTCTAATCTTCCTGACACGGGAGCCGCAACAGGTACGGTCCGCGCGTCTCAGATATATGCGCAAGAGTTCGTAACGGGAAGTCAGAATGTGGCGCTCGGTTTCAATCATTGCGGATCTTGGTTTTGCAACGGGAGCCTTCACCGCATCTGCCGAGTTGGTCGCGAACAACGCCGGCCTTCCGGGCAGCACCTTGGTGACCGGTTTTACCATGCCATCGATTGCGGCAACAGCATCGATTGATGTGATATTCGCACCCACTTCGAGCGTGACTCTCACTGCGAATAACGACTATTGGTTCATCTTGTCCGCGTCCGGGAGCGGCTCTTACCAATGGGAATACACCAATACGCTTAGCAGTTCCTTCCCCAATTACGCTGCGAACGACGGCACGGGCTTTACGATCGGGACCCCTGCAGGCCCTTTCCTGATTGGTATTAGGTCGCCCTCTTCCGTGCCCGAGCCTTCCTCGTTCGCTCTGGCGGGCTTGCTTGGCTTGGGAGTGGTTCTCAGCAGCAGATTGCGCAGCCGCCGATAACTAAATCTTTAACGAGGCCGGAGGAGAGACCGCGCCTCGTTAAAGAATATTTATAATCTCTCTAAGTGAAAACCTTTCTGCTGGTTGCCTTTTATACCGCGACGGGCCTAACAGCGCAGACTTTGATTCCTCAAGGGGAGCGTCGAGTTATTCTCGACACACTAGCCAACCTCAAAAGTTCGTTTGAACGATGCGCCGCAAACCAGGATCTGAGAGAGAGCGCCCGGGAGTGTATCGAGAGTATCGAGTATTTCCAGAAACACGCGATTCCATGGGAGCCGCGCCGAGCGGGAGATGGTCAAGGGATTCGCATTTCGTTTCAACAGATGTTGCGAGTGGTACAGAACCTGCCGCCAGCGCCGGCGGACGCTGCGCGAACCATGCGCAACCTGGCGGACGATTTGAGCGATAAGCGAAGCGTGTGCTGGAGAGCGGGACTGGACGCCCAGCCGGAGGTGGAGGTCAGGCCCAAGAAAAACGGGACAACCGAGGCTCGCGGGTTGGAGGTTTGGTACATCGAGAAATTTCTAGCTTCCGATCCGACCGCTCAACCGCATCGCTTTCCGGGATTTAGCAGCCCTGTAACAGATGAACTGGTGCCAGGGCGCTATCTATTCTGGGCGCAAGATCCGAACGATAAGAGATCCTCCGGACAGAAGACGGAACAGCGGGTCGCTGCCAAGGGAAATCGACTTTCAGTGCCCATCCGCATTGAGATCATGCGCCGTGAGTTTGCTGCAGCGTTGGCTGGCGGCTGGCATCTGGCTCGTGTCGATTGTGGCATCGGTGTTGGCGATTCGAAGTGACCGCTGGTTTCACGCGATCGCGGCTGCCGCTATCGTGGGTGCGGCCCTGGCGTTGGCCTGGCGGTGGGGCACAGTGGGAAGGCTATGGTGGGCGGTGGCAGCGCTGGCGAGTTTGGTAGCGGGAGGCACTGTATACTTCCGCTGGCGCTCGGAGTTGGCGGTTTGCATGGCCCGGCGAGCGGATGGGCGGCGGATTGTCATCGGGACCGAATTCACGAAGCGCGGAAGGGACTACCATTCAGCGAATCCCAATGACGACAACGACGCGATTCTCGAGGCGCTTGCCGACCTTGGCCCGCAAGCAGCGTGGACGCAAACATCCATTGATCACTGCCGGCTTCTTCTTTTGGCAACCGGAACGTTGTGAGTACCGTTGTTCGGAATGGCGCTGATTTGCGCCACCGGTTGGCTCGCGCCCACGGCTGTGGCGACGAAGAGATCCGGCAAGAAACGCGTCTTCATCTCGTACAACCACGCCGATGCTTCTATTGCCGCACAGGTGCGGGATTACCTGCGCGGTAAGGGCTTCGAGGTGATCTTCGACGCGGAAAGCATGGCCGCTGGCGGCAATATTACCGAGTTCATCGCCCATTCCGTGCGCGAGGCCGATGCCATTGTTTCGATTGTTTCCACGAGTAGTCTTATTTCCGCGTGGGTGGCGCTCGAGACTATGGCGAGTTTTGAACGCGAGAAATGGCAACAGAGCAAAGTGTTTGTGCCGTGCACACTGACGAGCGATTTCCTGTCGCCTGATTTTCGGCTGCGCTGTACCGAGCAGATTGATGCGCGCATTCGGGCGATGGAGAGTCTGCTGCCGCAATATGCCGAGCAAAAGCTCGACTCGACGGACTTAGACGAGGAGAAAAGCCGATTGTTCGATCTGCGCAATAATCTGGGCAAGATGGTGGCGAGGCTCAAGGATTCGCTGTGCCTGGATTTGCGCGAAGAGACCCTCCAACAGAACCTCAAACGGCTGGTGGAATCGCTGAAGTAAATGTAAGGTTAGAGTATGCGGTCGCTTCTCATTGAGTTTCATCGTTTCAACGATCTGAGCACGGGGTTTTTGCGCAAGGATGACGGGTATCTGGTGGCCGCTGCTGCGCACCCAGTTTGTGAGGTCAAGATGCCGTTGAGTTACGGCGACTTCGCCCGAATTTTAAAACCGCTGCGCTATTTGACAGTAAGCGCCAGTGAGAGGGCGGACGCCTTGAAAACGGTTGGAGAACACGTGAGCAACCTGTTGCAATCGAGGAGTCTGGAAGTTTTGCAGGAGGGAGACTTCCCGCTGCAATTAGACCTGGTGGTGAACGCGGCGGAGTTAGCCGCACTGCCGTTCGAGGCGGCGTTCGACCGTGCTGGCGACCCGCTGGTGGTCCGCAGTAAAAATCCCGTCATTCTGACACGGCGTGTGCGCAACGATTTCGCTGAAAGCCAAGAGAGTTGGCCGGCTCACGCACGTATTCTTTTCGCCTGGGCTCGGCCGTGTCCGCAGAAGCTTACAACGCCAATTCCCTGCCAAGAACACGAGGCGGCGTTGCGCCATGCGCTCGCTCCGTGGATTCCGCTCGACGGGGTAACCGGCGCTCCTCCCGATATCTCCGGTGTGCTGCGAGTTTTGCCGAACGCCACCCTGCAGAGCTTGCGTGCCACTTGCCAGGAGGCGGTTGATCAGAAGAAACCCTTCACACACGTTCATTTGCTTGGACATGGATATCCAGTTGGCGACTTGCCTGGGCAGGTCTTTGGCATCGCACTGGAGGGCGAAGATCTAGATTGCAACAACATAGTTGCCGCCACTCCTGAACAGATCGCCGAAGCCTTGACACCCCTCAGAGGCCAGGCCGTCGTACTATCGCTGGCCGTCTGCGATGCGGCGAATGACGCCAACATGATCATGCCGGACCGGAGCATCGCCCATGAGTTACACCTCTGCGGATTTCCGGTGGTGATTGCTTCTCAATTACCGCTAACCGTGCCGGGCTCCACGGTTCTGGTTGAAACCTTCTACCGCGAACTGCTAGCCGGGAACGATGTTCGGGTGGCACTCCACAGAGCGCGTTGTGCACTTTTTGAAAACACGAAAGTCGCCGGCCACGATTGGGCCAGTCTGACCGGTTATGTGCGCCTGCCGGAAGGATATTGCGATCACCTGCCGGCCGTCAGACTCGAAGCAGTGCTCACATCGCTGAAGGCGGTTCAAGGATGGTCGGACGACCTGATCAAGAGCAACGCGGCCGACGCGAGCAAATTTAATTTTCTGATCGGCTTATTGGGCACGAACATTGAGCGGCTCAAGACGTTCCTGGAGCCTGCGAATACCATGCCGAAAGGTGTCTTGGAAGAAAACCTGGGCCTGCTGGGCAGCGCCGAGAAGCGCGTGGCGGAACTCTATTTCGAATGTGGGGCGCGGAGTGGCGCAGATGGATCAGTGAAAGCGATGCGGGCGGCATTACAGCGGGCCCGCAGTTGGTACAGGCAGGGTTTCGAAAGCAACCTTTCGCATCATTGGACAGGCGTGCAACAACTTTCGCTACAAGCCGTGCTGGATGGTAAATTGAATGAGCCTGACTATTGGTATTCAGCGGTTTTGGCTGCGAAGTTAGACAGCGAAAACCCAAAGGTTGAAAATCAGATCTGGGCATGGGGCTCGCTGGCGGAGCTCTACCTTTTGGCACCGGCAGTCGGCATGGGCGACCAAACGGAAAAAGGACTGGCGGCGATTCAAGAGATGAAAAGCCGCGTTCAGAGCTCTGCGAACGGCAATCGCTTCCCTCTTGAGTCCACTCTGCGGCAATTTCGGCGCTACATGCATTGGTGGACAACCGAAAAAGGCTTCTTTGCGGGACAGCCCGATCTATCCGCGCAAGCGGCGCGCTTAGCCGAAGCCATCGAAAAAAGCGACTTACCCGCGACGCAGCAGACTGTGGTAACATCCAAAGCGGCAAAAGTCTAATGAAGGAACGGAAGCTCAAGTAACCCTTATGCCCCAGCCAGCCGCAGCACCCGTCAGCGGAGCGCAAGATCTAGTCGATCTGAACACCGTCATCAAGAAAGTTCAAGAAGCTTTGGACGAGTATCAGCTTGTCCATGGAAACGATGGTTCGCTGCCGCCGCTTGCCTCGGCGGAGTTCGATTTCAAGACCACCATCGATAAGACAGTTGGTTTTAACGTGAACTTCTGGATCATTAAACTCGGCGCGATTCGCACAAGCGAGACGGTAAACCAGGTGACGTTCACTTATGAACCGCCGAAGCCGATCCAAGTGCTGGGGGATCAACCGCCGATGCAGTTGAAGGATGCCTTGGCGCAGGCGCTCGAGGCTGCCGCAGCCGCAGTGAAAAACTCCAACACCGAGCAATTGCAGTTCAAGAAGCTAGCAGTGACGATCCAATTCGGCGTCAAGTGGGATGGAAGCGGCGGCGTGAACATTCCCATTAGCCTGGTGACGGTAGGGCCGAATGTGGACGTTAATAAAAACTCCGTACAGTCTGTGAAGGTAGTTTTCGGGGCGAGCAAGTCCGCCGAAGGTAACGGCGACGCCTGATCTAGGCGCTCCTTGCGTCGAACCGAGGCAACGCTTGCTGACGCACTGTTCTGGAAGGGCCCGGGGGAAAAAAGACCGGGCCCCTTGAGGCGACTGGGTGTCAGCGGCGCACGCTGAATGTCAGAATGGTGGTGTGCGTAAGGCCTCCGCCGGTACCCGTTATGGTGATCGGGTAAGTGCCGATAGCGGCGGATCTGGATACTGCGATATTCATATCGGAGGTTCCGGAGCCCGGCGCGGCGATGGATGAGGGACTGAAGCTAACGGTCACGCCGGACGGCTGACCGGTGGACGATAGCGCGATAGCCGAGTTAAAGCCACCGGAAACCGTGGTTGTGATCACGGCATAGCCGCTTTGGCCCTGATCTAAATAACCTGAAGAGGGTGAGACGGAAATGGTGAAGGTGCCAGCTGCTGTCGAAGTCACGGTGAGAGAGACAGTCGTGGTGTGGGTAGTACTGCCGCTTGTGCCCGATACAGTGATTGTGTAGGTGCCGGTTGCGACGGAGGACGAGACAGCCAATTTTATTGTCGAGGTGCCAGCGCCCGTGATAGACGTGGGATTGAAGCTTACGGTCACACCAGACGGCTGACCGCTTGCCGACAAGCTAATGGCCGAGCTAAAGCCGCCGGAGACGGTGGTCGTGATCGTCGATGTGCCGCTACTACCCTGCAGCACCGAAACAGAGCTGGGTGAGGCGGAGATGTTGAAGCCCGGGGTGGTGCTGGTGGAAGTGAGAGCGGCAACCAGCCCGCTGTTGGGGCTGCCCCAGCCGGTCACCAGATCATAGCCGGTCACAGCAGAGTAGCTGCCGGATGTACCACTGGTAATGTCATGGAAATCCGCCGCGTAGCTGGACGTTACATTCTGCGCATAGATGGTTGGATTGATGAAACCGATGGTCGGCTTACCTTCTGAAACCAATTGCTGGTTGACCAAGGCAATGTAGCCTGCCCACAAAGGTGCTGCAAAGCTGGTGCCGCCGTATTCGTTGGCCGTGCAGGTGGTTTGGTCGGCGCATACGTAATATGTAAAGTTCGCGTTTGCCGATACGTCCGGGCCGTTGCGAAGGGTTGTGGAGCCTTTGTTGCTGGAGTTGATCACGCCGGCAAGCTGCTGCCAAGAGGGGATCGCGATTTTATCGGGCGAGATGCCGCCACCACTGTCAGACCAGGCGGTTTCCGACAACCAAGAACCGGCCGGACCGTTCGTTGTCAGATCCGTGCCACCGACTGAAACAACATTTGCGTCGTCGGCTGGCCAGGCTTCATTACTCGATGACCAAGTGGAACTGTCGCCAGAAGCGGCAAAAAAGTTCTGGCCCTGGGCGGACATTTTCTCAAAGTATGGGTCGAGAGTCGATGGATCGGCTGGTGTCCAGCCCCAGGAACAGCCGATGGTAGTGGGCAGCGGGCTGTGAGTCGTCATCGCGCTGATGATGGCGGTGTCAGTCGATCCGATGTACATCACCAGACTGGCCAGGCCCGGAGCCATGCCGATGGCCTGGGTCATATCCAGGGTCTGTTCGGTGTCATCACAATCGCCACCAGCGCGCGAATCGACACAGGAAGTTCTGGTCCCGTCGGTCGAGAGGAGGGTGATGGGCACGTTGTTAGTTTGGCCAATGTTCGAGAAATAGGTATTGAGATCGGTCAGGTCGGTACCTGAATACTCAAAGAGTCCGAGGTTCTGGCCGGTGCCGTTGAGAGCGGTTCCTCCGTAGTAGGCGGCGCGCATGTCGCTGCCTAAAAAGGAGGCCGAGGGACCGGAGCCAGTGGTGGCGTGAGCTACGACGGCCTCGGGATCGATCCCGTGGGCTTTCGCGTAGTCGCTCTTCTTCACGAAGAGAGGATGTGGGATGGAATAGTTGTCCAAACCGGAGATGTGCCAGAGCGGGAAGGGCAGATCCGTAGTGGGTTCGCGATCGGGCCCGTAGAACGTACGGTTCTCCGTAGGGTGCTGATAGGTACGCAGGGTTATATGAAAAGCATTCTGGATGGTTGAAACTGAGCCCTTGATTTGCAGGTCCATGCCATCGCGCGAGCCGCCAATGACGGCGAAGCCGTTACTAATGGCAAAACGGACCACGGCGTCATAGTCATCCTGGCTGGGTCCAAATCGTTCGGTGAACTCCGGCACCGTAACGAAATGGCGATAGGAGGAACTGGCCGGATCGTAGAGCTGCTTCAGAAATGAATGCAGTCCTGCCTGATCGCGGAGCGGCAGAACGACGTGCAAATTCATGATTTGGTTGGGAGGCAGTTGTCCTACGGGTTTTGCTTCGCCGGTGCGAGTTACTTCCCGAACGTGATGTGTCAAAGTAGGCAGCGACTGAGCGTGGGCGCCGATGTTTGTGATTTGGAGTAATGCGACGGTGGTTAGAAAAGATGTACTAAGCTTTCGAATCATAATTCTTTCTTTTGTCCGGTGTTGGGGCCGGATCTCCTTAAGACCGACTTCAAGAATTGCATCGTTGAAGTTGGGCATTCCAATGCGATGGAATCCCAGATTCGGCGAGTATAGCATCAAAGGATTAGAACGGCGGAATGAGCTGCGGCTTGTGTTTGCTCTGCAGCCACTGGCAGGAGAAACCGCCTGAGCTGGTGTGCCCGGCGAAGCACAGGCCCGCGTGTGGCGCGCCGGGCAATCGCGAGATTTCGCTCTATATGTCGTTCAGACGAGCGGCCACCTCCGTGTTGTCGCCGAATTGCTGGCCTGGATAACTTCAAGGATGTTGGGTTAGCACGAAAGCAGGGGTAACAGGAGGGCGGCGAACCTGGCTAAAGCATCATTGGGCCGCAAGATCCGGATGGATCTTTACCCGGCGATCACGCATCCTAGGAGTCGGTATGAAAGGGTGGTCAAGCCCGCTATGACAACGAGTATGGATCAGTTCATGCGCGAGCAATTGCTCGACCGTCGGCACAAGCTGGAGCATGCGAGCGAACGGGCGGATCAGCGGGACCGGGTGCAGCTTCTTTTGGAGGAAGTGGATGGGGCGCTCTCGCGAATTGAAACTGGGTGCTATGGAATTTGCGAGTCTTGTCATGAGGCGATTGAGTGCGACCGGCTGATTGCCGACCCGTTGGTGCGGTTCTGCCTGGACCATCTGACGCGTTCCGAACGATCGGCGCTGGAAGAGGATTTGCAGCTGGCGAGACGGGTGCAGATGGGCTTGCTCCCGAAGGAACATGTGGAGCGTGACGGCTGGCAAATTTGTTACCACTATGACCCCGCCGGGTTGGTGAGCCGCGATTATTGCGACGTGATCGACGGGGGCAAAGACGGACTGTATTTCATGGTGGGAGACGTGTCGGGAAAGGGTGTGGCGGCTTCCATGCTCATGGCGCATTTGCATGCTATGTTTCGCACGTTAATTCCCGTAGGGTTTTCGCTACCTTGCATGCTGCAGCACGCCAACCGGGTTTTCCAGGAGAGCACCTTGCCGAATCAGTACGCGACCCTGGTCGCGGGGCGCGTTTGGCCCAATGGACGAGTGGAGATCTGTAATGCGGGACATCCTCCTCCGTTGGTGGTGCGCGAGGGAGGAGTGCGTGCGCTGGAGACGTCGGATCTCCCGATAGGTTTGTTCGGTGGCGAGAGATTCGTGGTGGAAGAATTGTCCCTCGATCGCGGCGAGGGCTTGGTGATCTATTCCGATGGCGTTTCGGAAGCGACTGATAGGTCCGGAAACGAGTACGGTGCGGAGCGCTTACGTGAGTTGATCGGCGGCAAGGGAACGGTAAATGCCTCAGCGATTTTGGCTGCGTGCCGCGACGATCTAGGGCAGTTTCGGCGGAACGCTGCGAAGACAGATGATGTGACGCTATTTATGAAGACAGATGATGTGACGCTATTTATTTTGAGCCGAGGTTGAGTTCGAAACGGAGGCGAGTTCCCTCCAAGGCAGATCCTAATTTTCGAACCGCCTGAAAATCAGACAACCGTTCGTGCCGCCAAAGCCGAAGCTGTTCGAAAGCGCGTACTCAATCTCAAGCGGACGCGCTTGATTGGGCACGTAATCGAGATCGCAGTCGGGGTCGGGAAATTCGTAATTGATGGTTGGGGGAACGATATGGTCGCGGATGGCGAGGACGGTAACACCGGCTTCCAGGCCGCCGGCGCCGCCGAGTAGATGGCCGGTCATGGATTTGGTGGAACTGACCGCTAGTTTGTAGGCGTGATCGCCGAAGGTGTGTTTGATGGCGATGGTTTCGACTTTGTCGCCGAGGCCGGTGGATGTGCCGTGCGCGTTGATGTATTGGATGCGCGAAGGCTCGATGCCGGCGTCGCGCAGGGCGTTGCGCATGACCCGGTAACCGCCGTTGCCATCTTCCGGCGGAGCGGTGATGTGATGGGCGTCGGCACTCATGCCGTAACCGACAATCTCGGCCAGGATCGGCGCGTTGCGGCGACGGGCGCGTTCGAGTTCTTCCAGGATCAAGATGCCGGAGCCTTCGCCGATAACAAAACCGTCGCGCTCCCTATCCCAGGGCCGCGAAGCGCGCTGCGGTTCATCGTTGCGCGTGGAGAGAGCACGCATGGCGGCGAAGCCACCGACACCCATCGGCGTGATGCATGCCTCGCTACCGCCACAGATCATGGCGTCGGCATAGCCATGCTGAATGAGGCGGAACGAATCGCCGATGGAATGCGCGCTGGTGGTGCAAGCGGTCGCGGTGGCGGAGTTCGGACCTTTGGCGTTGTAACGAATCGAGACATAACCGCTGGCCAAGTTGACAATGACAGCGGGAATGAAAAACGGCGAGATACGGCTGGGGCCGCGCTCGAGAAGAATCTTGTGCTCGCGCTCGATGACTTCAAACGCGCCGATCCCGCTGCCGATGTAGACACCGACGTTTTCCGAATCTTCTTCCGTGACCTCGAGGCGGGCGGATTTAACGGCAAACTCGCTGGCGGCGATGGCGAACTGAATGAAGCGGCCCATCTTCTTCAGTTCTTTTTTTTCGACGTAGGCGAGCGGATCGAAATTTTTGACTTCGCCGGCGATGCGGGCCGCGTATTCGGAAGCGTCGAATTGAGTGATGGAGGTAATACCGCTTTCGCCGCGCTGGAGCGCCGACCAACATTCTTCCGTCCCTGTAGCCGACTGAGGAGATCAGCCCAATGCCGGTAACAACTACTCTTCGTTGCGCCATCGGAAAGGCAGCGAGTTATTTCTTTTTCGACTCGATGTAGTCGATGGCATCTTTCACGGTCTTGATCTTTTCGGCGTCTTCATCGGGGATGTCGAGGCCAAATGCCTCTTCAAAGGCCATGACGAGTTCCACAATGTCGAGCGAATCGGCGCCCAGATCGTCAACGAACGACGCGCTAGGTTCAACCTGGTTTTCGTCGACACCAAGCTGCTCGACAATAATCTGCTTTACTTTCTCTGCTACCGGCATTTAAATTTGTATTCTCCTGTGCTTCCAGGTGCGCTGGCTGGCAAAGCCGCGCCATGCGAAACCCAACACACTAAGCTACCGCATCGGCGGAAAAAATTCGCGGCGGGACAACGTATTTAGCAGATTCCAGCGGATTGGCGCAAGTGGCAGGATTGAGTCATGGAGTTGTCTACTTGCCGGCGCGTGATTTATCTGCATGGGTTTGCTTCGAGTCCGCAATCGCGGAAAGCGCGTTTTTTCGCCGAGAGGCTGCGTGCGAATGGATTTACGGTGGAGATTCCGGACCTGGCGAATGGCGATTTTGAGCATCTGACGCTGAGCGGCCAGCTGCGTTTAGTGGAAGGGCTGCTCAGAGATGGCCGAGCGATTTTGATTGGCTCGAGTTTGGGCGGCTATTTAAGCGCCCTTAGCGCCGCGCGGCATCCAGAGGTAGAGAAGGTGATTTTGCTGGCGCCGGCGTTTGGCTTTTACGATCTGTGGAAGGCGGAAATGGGCGAGGAAAGATTTCAGAGCTGGAGAGAAAACGGGACTATCCCCGTCTTTCATTACGGAGAGGGCCGGGAATTGCCGCTGTCCTTCGATTTGATGGAGGATGCTGGCGGTTATGAAAGTTTTCCAGATTTTGGCCAACCAGCGTTGATTTTTCACGGAGTCGACGACGCGGTGGTGCCCGTCGGCAACTCCCGGCGCTATGCCGCCGGCAGGCCAAATATTCATTTATTGGAATTCAGATCCGGTCATGAACTGACGGACGTATTGGACGATATGTGGTTATCGGCTAGCGAATTCTTATTAGCCGCCGGGCGATAGAGATTGTGGAAGTGGTTGCGATAACATGGCCCGATAAGGCTTTGCGGCTCCGTTGGGAGTCGAAATTAGGTAAACTGGTTGATGAAACAGGTGCAATATTCTTTGCAACTCTGATTTTCAGTATGACGTCCTACCATAGAGCCTAGTGTGACCGGACAGGGGAAGAAGCAGAGTGTGTCTTTGAGCATGGCAGAAAAGGAAGCGCCGAGCAGAAATATGGAGCCTAGAACAGGTGAGGCGGATGTCAAGCTCCTTATGGCGACTGACATCGAATTGCCGTGGTACAAGTCTGTCTTCAAGGGAATTGCCGAAACGATAAACCCGCCTAAGCTTCCACCGTTGGAATTGACCTCCCGGCCGGTGGAAAGCGATCAGTTGGGCGATCTTGAGAAGCTGGAGCAACCTTGGTTCAAATCGCTGATTGGCAATATCAAGGATGCGATTCATCCGCCAAAACTCCCACCCCTGGAAATAACTTCCAAGGCCGTGGAAGTGCCGGAAATATGGGGTGCGTATGCCGGTGGGCAAGGGCGCTCTTTTGCGGCGTCGATCCTGATTCAGGCTGGCATTATCGCTCTGATTTTTCTCATTTTCCAAGTGCCGGCCGTGCAGAAGAAGATGAAGGACGTCACGGCCATATATTTCCCGCCGATTAAAGAGATGCCGAAGATGCCGAAGGCTGCCGACAAAGCGGGCGGCGGCGGCGGACAGCGGGATTTGAAGCCCGCGAGTCATGGTGAAGCGCCGAAGTTTGCGCGCAAACAGTTTATGCCGCCGGCGATGGCGATTCCGCATCCTCAACTGCCGCTGGTTCCCACCATTACCGCTCCCGCGCCGGTCATCCAGGCGGACCAATATGGCGATCCGCTGAGCAACATGAATGAAAGCAGTTTAGGCAATGGCAAAGGTACTGGGCTTGGCGACGGCGACGGTAATGGCTACGGTCCGGGACACGGCGGCGGAATGGGCGGCGGTGCATATCGCATTGGCGGCGATGTCTCCGCGCCGGTTTTGATTTCCAAGATTGAGCCGGAATATTCAGAAGAAGCACGCAAGGCGAAGTACTCAGGCAGCGTGCTGCTTTCGATCATTGTGGATCAAAATGGCTTACCGCGCGACATTAAAGTGGTTCGGCCGCTCGGCTTAGGCCTCGATCAGAAGGCGATTGAAGCGGTGATGAAGTGGCGTTTCCGTCCCGGCATGAAGGGTGGACGCGCGGTTCCGGTGCAAGCCCAAGTCGAAGTCAGTTTCCGTTTGCTTTAAGAACGTTTAGCACGGCATTCGGGGCAAGGGCAGATGCGGCGCAGATGGTCGAACGAATAGATTCCCGTGCTGTGCCCATCGTTCCAGTGCACGCGGACCGCGTATTGACCGACAGGCTCAACTGAGTTCATTTTCAACGTGGGTTTGTACATGGGAAACAACTCCTGCTTCACATAGTTGGTTCTTTCCGGCTTCGTGCCGTGCGCTCCGGTGCAAGTGGCACACGGGCACTCGTCGCGCAAGTAGGCCAAGGTGTAATCGCTGTGATGGCCATCGCGCCAATCAATCTTGATACCGGTGGATTTCGAGATGGCGATGTGCTCGGGGTCGAGTTGTGCTTCGATTTGCATGCTATCTAAGACGCGGTTGCCATTCTTTCGATGTCGCGAATGCCGGGAATGCGGCGAAAGGCGCTGATCACTCGTTCGAGTTGCTTTTTGTCGCGGACGTCTATGGTGATTTCGATGACGGCGCTGTCGTCAGTGCGCTTCTCGTCGCCGCGCGCCTCCAGGGTTCGGATGTTGCTTGATTCGGCGCTCAGGATGGAAGTGAGTTGATGCAGGATGCCGGGGCGGTCGTCTGTGTAAATCACCACTCGCACGGGCAGCGGATCGCTGGCACTGCGAGCCCATTCGACGGCGATCTTCCGCTCCGCTTCGTACATCAGTTTCTGCACGTTGGCGCACTGCACGGAGTGAACGGCGATGCCTTTGCCGCGCGTGATGTAGCCGACGATGGGTTCGCCGCGCACGGGATTGCAGCATTTGGCGCGGTAAACCATTACGTCGTCGGCACCCTTGACCTGAATGACCAGATCGGCGTCGCCTAGCGGCGAGCCAGGCGCGCTCTTGCCATCTTTGGTCGGAGGCGGTGGGAGCGGCTCTTCAGGAGGTGCGGCGCGCGATTCTTCGGGAGCTACCTTTTGAAGCACTTGGCGGGCGGAAAAACGTCCGAAGCCCAGTGCCGCGTACAAGTCTTCGGTCTTACTGACACCGTATTCGGAGGCTACCGATTCCAAATCGTGATTCGAAATGCGGCCCAAGCTGACGCCCAAGCGGCGAGCTTCCTTCTCGAGCGATTTCTGGCCAATTTCGACTGCTTTGGCACGTTCGACAGCGTTAATGACGTGGCGAATTTTGTTGCGGGCTTTGGATGTCTTAACAAACGCCAGCCAATCGCGGCTCGGCTGGTGGCCTGGTTGGGTGAGAATTTCAACGACGTCGCCATTGCGCAGCGCGGTCTTAAGCGGCTTCATGGCGCCATTGACCCGCGCTCCCACGCAGGTGGTGCCGACGTCGCTGTGAATGGCGAAAGCGAAATCGATGGGGGTTGCGTCACGCGGCAGAACAATGACGCGGCCGCGTGGTGTGAAGGTATAGACTTCCTCAGAATAGAGATCGACTTTGAGCGTGGAGAGGAACTCGCCCGAATCGCTCATGTCGCGCTGCCATTCAACGAGTTGGCGGAGCCACGCAATGCGCTGATCGTCCAGATCGGGGCCTTTGCTGCCTTCCTTATATTTCCAGTGAGCGGCGATCCCTTCCTCGGCGATGCGGTGCATTTCCTCGGTGCGGATCTGCACTTCGAATGTCATGCCGCCGGGACCGATGACGGAGGTATGCAGGGATTGATACAAATTCGGCCGCGGCATGGCAATAAAATCTTTGATGCGGCCGGGAATGGGATGCCATTCGTTATGGATGACGCCGAGCGCGGCATAACAGTTCTTCACGGAATCGGTGATGATGCGAATGGCGAGGACGTCGTAGACCTGATCGAGTGTGATCCGTTGGCGCTTGAGCTTCAGATAGACGGAATAGGCGCGTTTGACGCGGCCCTGCACGCGCGCGGGAATGTCTTCCCGCTGCAATTTGTGCTCAACGTCGGTTTTGAGTTGAAGCAGGAACTCCTCATGCTGGTGGCGTTTGGCATCGATTTCGCGCATGAGATCGGCGGAAGCTTCGGGTTGCAGCGCCTGGAAGGCGAGATCCTCCAATTCACCGCGAATTTTGCCCATGCCGAGGCGGTGAGCGATGGGCGCGTAAATATCGAGTGTTTCCTGGGCAATGGCTTCGCGCCTTTCCGGCGCCATGGCGTCGATCGTGCGCATGTTATGCAGCCGGTCAGCCAGCTTGACAATGACCACGCGGATATCGCTCGTCATCGCGAGCAACATCTTGCGCAAGCTTTCCGCCTGGCGGTCTTCACGGTTGGCGAAGCTGATTTTACTGAGCTTGGTGACGCCATCCACACAGCGCGCCACATCTTCACCGAACTTCTGGCGAATTTCTTCGAGCATGACGGGTGTGTCTTCTACCACGTCGTGGAGGAGGCCGGTTTCGATGCTGACGAGATCCATCTGCATGTCGGCAAGGATATGGGCGACGGCTAGCGGATGGGTGATATAGGGCTCACCGGATTTACGTTTCTGCTCGCGATGCTGCTGGGCGGAAAAGCGGTAGGCGCGATCCAGAGAAGTGAGATCTTCCTTAGACCGCAGCGCGCGCACTTTCTCTTCGAGGGTGCGGTAGAGTTCCTCAACTTGGGGAGGTTCCAGGACGCTGGTGGACATTGAGGGCTTATTTACTAGTGTAGTGGCCTTGGCCTTCAATAAGAGGTGTTTCGAACGGATTTGATTTTCAGTTCACAGCGGCAACTCCTATGCTTCTGCTATCAAAGTGATATCATTAAGATAGCAGATTCGAATGGAGGAACTGCCATGGACACCACTCAGCAGAGAATTGCCAGTCGGGAACGCGTGATCAAAGCCGCCAATGGGTACGCCTTGCTGGTCCTTTGGTTGCTCCTCGCAGCCGTAGCGGGCGCGGGGATCCCTTATGGAGCCTCACTCAACAATCCGCCGATTACCGTTGCGAGCATCGTTCTCTTTGTGGTCGCAATGGTTTTACTCGCGGGCCTTTTCACGCTGCAGCCCAATGAGGCTCGCGTTTTAGTATTGTTCGGCGCATACAAAGGCACGGTGCGCGACAGCGGCCTGCATTGGGCCAATCCGTTCTATTCAAACGGCGGCATTCGCGTCACCGGCAAGCCCGATGCGCAGGCGTTAGCTGCCGCCTTACGCGCCGGTGGACGAAATAAGATTTCATTGCGCGCTCGCACGCTGAATGGCGAACGCCTCAAAGTCAACGACAAGCGGGGCAATCCCATTGAGATTGCCGCCGTCGTAGTCTGGCGTGTCGAAGATACCGCGCAAGCGAAATTCGATGTCGATAACTACGAAACGTACGTTACGACGCAGAGTGAATCGGCTTTGCGCCACCTCGCTAGTCTCTATTCCTATGACGACGGCGAGCCGGACGAAGCCACTTTGCGCAGCAACGTCGATGAAGTATCGAAAGCCTTGCGCACCGAACTGGAAGAGCGTCTGGCGAAAGCCGGCGTCCGAGTCGATGAAGCGCGCCTAACCCACTTGGCATACGCTCCCGAGATTGCCCAAGTCATGTTGCGCCGCCAGCAGGCCGAAGCCGTCATTGCGGCTCGCCGGAAAATCGTCGAAGGCGCAGTCAGTATGGTCGATCTTGCGCTCAAAGAATTGGCTGAAAAAGACGTCGTTCAACTCGATGGCGAGCGCCGTGCAGCCATGGTCAGTAACCTGATGGTGGTGTTGTGCAGCGAGTCTGAGGTTCACCCGGTTGTCAACACGGGCACTCTGTATCACTGAAGGGCGTGAATGGCGGAAAAGAAATCGTTTCTGCTGCGGATCGATCCCGCCCTTTGGGCCGATTTGGAAAGCTGGGCAGAAGATGATCTGCGCAGCGTTAATGGCCAGATTGAATATCTGTTGCGCATGGCCGTTCAGAAAAGGAAAGGGGCGGCAAACGACGCCAAAGGAAAACCAGGGCGGGATCAATCGAGCTAATGCAGGCTGCTAACGAAGCCGCCCCATAAAGAGCATAGGATCAGCACAGTTGTCCTGCTCTGCTTGCTCCAGCGGCCTAGTGAAGCTATTACGATCGCGCCGCTAAGCAAATAGATCAGTTTGTGGAGCATTCGGCAAAGTAGTGCAACACGACCAAGAAAAATCTCTAACCATTATTCGTAGCGTAACGCTTCCGCCGGTGAAATTTGGGAAGCACGGTAGGAGGGATGCAGCGTCGCCAACAAACTCATCAGCAGCGCCAGCCCGGTCACCCAGATCCCGTCCGTCCAGTGGCTCTGAAACGGCACATAGCTGATAGCGTAAATCTGCTCGTCCAGCTTAAGCCAGCGGTAGTGATTGAACAAAATTGTGACGGCATAGCCGGCGATCAATCCGATCAGGCAGCCAACGCCGCCGATGATCAGGCCCTCGAGGACGAAAATCCGCTGAATTTGCTGGCGTCGCGTGCCCATCGACATGAGAATCGCTACGTCGCGATGCTTCTCCATCACCAGCATGACCAGCACGGCCAGTATGTTGAGGGCAGCCACTAGCTCAATCAAGCTGACGGTGATCAGGCTGACGGTCTTTTCGAGCTTCAAGGCATTCAGCAGTGAACGGTTCTGATCCATCCATGTCGATGCGGTCAACTTTGGTCCGGTAATCGCTTCCGCCGCGCGCGCCACGGCGGGCGCTTCGAAAATATTGTCCAGGCGCAGCTCTATCGTGTTCACCACGTCCTGCAAATCGAGCACCCGCTGCGCCACGGGCAGGGAAGTGAACGCCCAGGCCGAATCGAGATCATAAAGTCCTGATTCGAAAATGCCCGCCACTCGAAAATGGAAGAGGCTCGGCACCACGCCCACCGGTGTCAGCTCGCCTTGATAGCTGATCAGAGTCACCGGGCTATTCACGCGGATGCCTGTTTGCTCCGCCAATCGTGAACCGACGACGATGTAGTATTCATGATTCGAAATCGGCTGGTCAAAAGGCGCCAAGGAGCCTGATTTAAGGTGACGCAACATCTCGGGCACAGGTGCGCCACCGCCTAAAGGTACGCCTTTCAAAACAGTGTTACTGCCCACCAGCGGCCCCTTAAGTGCCACTTGGCCGTAAAGCCCAGGCGTCGCGCTCACCACGTGCGGAAGGCGTCTCAGCTTGGGCAGCAGAAATTGCCAATCCTCAATACCGTACTCCGGGTTGCGTTCCAGAATGTTGACGTGCGCGGTGGCGCTTAGCAGGCTGGCTTCGAGCGTGCTCTGGAAGCCGTTGTTAATCGCCAGCACAATGATTAGCGCGGCGACGCCCGCGGCCACTCCCATGATCGAAACTACGGTGATGACGGAGATGGCCGTCTGTTTCCTTTTAGCGCGCAAGTAGCGCACTGCGATCATCCATTCGAAGCGCGACATTACGAAGGAATCACGGCTTATCCAGCTCGCGGAGCTTAGCAGCCAGGCCAATTTCGCCTTCCGGCCGCAGCAGCGGAAATAGGATGACGTCGCGGATGGATCGGGAGTCCGTCAGAATCATGGTGAGCCGGTCGATGCCAATGCCCTCACCGCCGGCCGGCGGCATGCCATAACAGAGCGCCCGCACGTAGTCTTCGTCCATCATGTGAGCTTCTTCGTCGCCGCCTTCTTTGCGCCCCAGTTGTTGATCAAAACGGCGGCGTTGTTCTTGCGGATCGTTCAGCTCAGTAAAAGCGTTGGCGATTTCAAAGCCCGCCGCGTATATTTCAAACCGTTCCGTAAAGGCCGGTTCGTCGCGTTTGTTCTTCGACAGCGGCGACACTTCTACGGGGAAGTCATAGATGATGGTGGGTTCGAATAAATGTTCTTCGGCGTGGCGCTCGAACAATTGCACCAGCGCTAGGCCGGGCGTGCTCTCGCGTGCATGGCTTAGCAACCATTCCGGATCCTTGACATTGTCGAGCGACGGTTTGTCCGGACCCTGCCAGAACTCGATCAACGCTTCACGCATAGAGAACTGCCGAATGTTCGCGAAGTCGACCATGCGTCCCTGATAGCTAACCTGCGCTTTGCCTGTGGCCTCTATCGCGGCTTGTTCGAGCAATTCCTCGGACAGTTTGATCATGCCCCGGTAATCCGTATATGCCTGATAGAACTCGAGCATGGTGAACTCCGGATTGTGGCGCACCGAAATGCCTTCATTGCGAAAATTCCGGTTGATTTCGTAAACCCGCTCCAAGCCGCCCACCACCAGCCGCTTGAGATAAAGCTCAGGCGCGATCCGCAAGTAGAGATCGATGTCTAAGTGCATTGTGATGAGTTTTGAACGGCCGCGCCGCCGCGCCGCCATAAAGCGGCTGCATCATGGGCGTTTCCACTTCCAGAAAGCCGCGTGCGTCCAACTGCCGCCGCAAAGAGGAAACGATTTTTGCACGAGTGATGAAGACTTTCCGTACCTCGCTGTTGGCGATCAGGTCCAAATAGCGCTGCCGATAGCGCGTTTCGACGTCTTCCAGCCCGTGCCACTTTTCGGGCAGCGCCAGCATGATCTTCGAAAGAAACGTCAGGTCGTCGACGTGGATACTTAACTCGTCGGTCTTTGTGCGGAAGAGATAGCCGGTGACACCGATGATGTCGCCAATATCCAGTAGTTCGTAAAGCTGGTAAGCCGTTTCGCTGACGGCATCTTTTCTGACGTAGATTTGCAGCTTCTCGCCATTCTCAAGCAGATGGAGAAAGCCTGCCTTGCCCATGCGGCGCACGGTGAGAATGCGCCCCGCCACCTTCACTTCCACCTTTGCCGCTAGTTCGTCGGCTGTCTTCGAGCCATACTTTTCTAGAATCTGTGGAATGGTGTGGCTGAATTCGAACGCCTGTCCATAGGGATCGAATCCTAACGCGCGGATTTGCCCCAGGCGTTCATGGCGCTGCCGCAACAACTCATCTTCTAATGCCAAACGGAAGGCTCCTCGAAACTACATTGTAGAGGCAACCTAATTTCGGCGTCGTTTAGCGCCTGATCAGCACTTCGCGCAGATTGATCGCGCGTCAGAAAGAATTTCACCGACGAAGCGCTTTCGAACAGCCTCTCGATGGTTCGATTATTGAAATTCTGCACCCTTTGCGGCGCGCCTCGCGGAATTTGCAGCAGAGTTTTCGCACCTTGAATCCGGTAACTATACAGCGGGATTTCTTTGATTTTTTCATTGGCGTTGAAGAACGCCAGAATCAATCCTCCCGGCCGCATCAAGCGCATTAAACGCTCCACCGTCTGGTCGATCAACGGGGGCGCCAGAAACTGCAAAGCGTCCCAAACCAGCGCGCCATCGAAGGATTCGGCCGGAAAAGTGAGGACTTGATCGAGGAAGCGCTTGGCCTTGGCTTCGGTTTGCTGGTTTTCGGCAAAATTGTCGCCGAACGCTTGTATCATCGCGGCGACGATGTCGTCGGATGAAATGCGATTGCCGGCTTCGGTAATAAAGGTAATGTTGGCTTGACTGGCGCCCGCCAAGTCCAAAACGGAAAGACCCTCACATCCCTTGAGCGCATTGTAGAACTGGTCGAACCCACTACTCTGCCGCGTCAATGTCGGGCCGTACGAGGACGGCGCAGTTTTGATAGGTGATCCTTTAGGGGCGGCAAATTTCATAAAGGCCCGTTAACAGCGCAAACTTCGCGCACAACATCGAAACCTGTGTCTCGCACGAGTTGCGCAAAGCGTTTAGGAGAGACCGGCTCGTAGCCTGGCGACTGATCAGCCACACCTGTGGCCTCTCCCTCGGTTGATTGGCCTAACGGCTTGGCGTGCCGGCTTGACTTGTTGCGGCCGCCACAGCGGGTTGGGCCGCCGCAGTAGCCGCTGGCTGAGCTTGCGCCCGGTTGGCGGGCTTCGAGATATCGATACTCCCCTTAAAGTAAGCTCCATCTTCTATTACGATGCGGCTTGTCTTGATATCTCCGACAAGTTTCGCCTCTTTTTTTATGTCGATCTTGTCAGTAGCATCGACGTTCCCCTGTATAGAGCCCTGAATAATAATTTCACGGGCCTTTAACCCAGCCTGTACCCTAGCGTTGGGTCCAATGGTGAGCCGATGCTCGTGGCATTCCACGGTACCTTCGACCTCACCGTCAATTGTCAGATCTTCGCGAGCGAAAATCTGCCCCTTTACCGTCACGTTCTTCCCGAGTGCGGCGGACCCGCCGCTGCGCGAAGGCGTTAAGGGTTCAGGTTCGAATGTTCTACTTGGCGATGACATGGTTGTTTCTTTCCTCTGTGGTTCCACCGCGGTGACCGGCGGGATTGCCGGTGATGGCCGCTGTGGCAGTTCGTCTTCTTTTCGTTTACTCCACATGCAAAGGTGTTCTCCTTAAGAATGCTCCAATTCATGGTACTACTCCCGGCAATGCCTGCATGAAAGAAAGTGCCCGCCCGCAGAAATCCTCTTGCTATTTTGAGTTTACAAAGGCAAAAAGCTTACTTCTTTGGGATAATAACGCAAGGTGTCCAAGGCCAAGGATCTGGAAACTCGTTTAGCTCGCGCCGAACAGCAACTGCGCCTGTTTCAGCGCGTTAGCCGTTTGATGACCCGCGATTTAGAGCTGGATGATGTCCTTCAGGAGATCGTAAGTCTGGTTAAGGATTTTCTGACTTGCGATTCCTGTCTAATTTATTTAGTGGAAGACGGCGAATTAGTGCTCTTCGCCTCCAGCGATCAAAACCGCAAGACCATTGGCAACGTCCGCCTGCGCTTAAGTGAAGGATTGACCGGCTGGGTGGCTCGTGAGCGGCGTCTGTTAGCTATCTCACGCGAAGCTTACAGCGACCCTCGATTCAAATATTTCAAAGATCTACCCCAGGATACGTTTGAAGCTTTCCTATCTGTCCCTATCATCTCTCAGAACAAAGTCGTGGGGGTGATCAACGTGCAACATCGCGAACCCCGCATCCATACAGGGGGAGATATGGAAATGCTGAGCACGTTGGGTGAACAAGTCGGCTGCCTGCTCGTACTCTCCCGCCAAAAACAACAGGCGCCCACCAGCGTTGCCTAAGACTGCCCCGGCGGAGTTGGTTCAGATACGGCTTTTTCGCCCGCCTCCGCGGTGGCGCTCTCATCTTCGGGATTCACGAAATCCAGCTCGATTTCCTCTTCTTGATATTCAGGTGATCTCGGGCGAAAACTCATGAAGTTGAGGCGGCAGCGAGAACAGCGGTGTTTCTGCGCGCCCATCGCCGTCAACAACTGCGCCCACAAGCTGTTACGGTAATGCCGCTTGGGCCAGTCCGTCAAATTCAGGTTCAGACAGCGCGGGCATTTGGCCCACTTCCAAATGGAAAACAGCCAAACGCTAGCCCAGAAACGGTCATTGCAGGCATTGCAGCGGAAAGGATAGACGCCCATCATCATGCGCGTCATTTCTTTCGTGCTCGCGCGGCGGGAACGGCGAACCGAAGACGAGCCGCATTTGGGGCACACTATCGCTGCATCACTCATACCGCAAATGTCTCTTTTTTGCGCGAGTGCTCGAGTACATAAGCTGCGCGGAAAGCGCGGAAGGCTTCTAGCAAACGATTGAGAACTTCCGGCGCTTGCCGCAAGGGCCGCCGGTCAACCGACAGCACAGGAAGAATATCGCGGGTAGTTGAGGAAATGAACACCCCGTCCGCCTCTTCCAAGGTTTGCGGACTAATCGCCTCTTCGCTAATGCTCAACCCGGGGGCACGAATCTCTTCCAACAAAATCGCGCGCGTAATGCCCGGCAGGCAGCCGGATGTGGCCACCGGCGGCGTTAACACCGCATTGCCTTTTACGATGAAGACATTGGCTGAGGTGCACTCCGAGACTTGTGCGTGCTCATTCAACAGCAAAACTTCGTCGTACCCATCCTCATGCGCCTGTTCGTTCCATGTCAGGTTTTGCGCCCAGGAAGTGATTTTCAAACCCGCAAAAGGGCTCGCGCCATGGCGCCCGTTGGGCACGTATTTTAGATGCACGCCCGCCCCCCAGGCAGTGAGATCCGCGGTAAAAGCGATCAGGTCGGCGTCGCCGGCAATTTGCGGCGCTTCGAAAAGACCGCCCTTGTTACGGACGACGGCCACGCGCAGGGTAGCGTTGAAAGCGTGATTCGCCTCAATCAATGACATCAATGATTTGTGTAGCGATTCGGCGCTAATCGTGAAAGGAATACGCATCAAGGCGGCATCCCGCTGCATGCGGCGGTAGTGGCGGGAGTAGGCGAACAGAACCCCGTCGGACACCCGGAGCGTGCTAAAAACGCCCCAGCCGTTCATAAAACCTACTTGGCCAGCAGATAAGACCGCATCCCGGGTATCCCGGATGTCGCCATTGTGAAGTAGATACCGGTGCACTCACTTGTATCTTATCGGAGTCGAAAGCGCAAAGGGCGCCCTGATTACGTTCCGTCAGCCGCCAGCCACGCAAGAAGTCGGCGGAACGCCTCCCCCCGTGCGCTGACGCCGAATTTTTCCGCCTCACCCAGTTCGGCGAACGTTTTTCCCAACGGCGGAAAAAGGAACAGAGCATCATAGCCGAAGCCTAAGGAGCCACGCGCTTCGCTCAGTATTTCACCGGCAGCCGTGCCGCGGGTTGTCTGCAAAATCTTGCCTTGCCTTGCCAAGGAAATGACGGTCACGAAGCGGGCCCTCCGATCGGAGGCAGCGGCGAGTTTCGCAAGCAAGAGCGCATTGTTTTGCGCTCCGTTCGCGAGCGGACCGGCAAACCGCGCGGAATGGATGCCCGGTGCGCCTTCGAGAGCGTCGACTTCCAACCCGCTATCGTCAGCGAAGACTAGTTCTTCGCTGAAACGCGAATAGTAAAGAGCTTTGAGCATCGCGTTTTCCTCATAGGTTGCCCCGTCTTCGTGCGGCGGATTCAGTTGCGCCAAACCGGGTAGCGGCTGGACATCGAAGCGGCTGTGCGAACTAAGCTGCGCCGTATACTCGCGTAGCTTACCCGCATTGCTGGAACAGGCGTAAAGAAGAGACATCGGCGATCACTTGGGCCAGATCAAGCGGAATGACTGGCTAGCGCTCTCTCTTGCAGCATTCGTAATTCGGCAATACCCGCCCGCCCGAGCGCAATCATCCCTGCTAGGTGTTCGTCGGTAAAAGGAGTGTGTTCGGCGGTGGCTTGCACTTCTACGAACTTGCCCGAACCCGTCATCACTATGTTCATGTCCACATCGGCCCGCGAATCTTCTTCATATGCTAAATCGAGCATGACTTCGCCGCCGACTAATCCCACGCTGGTAGCAGCGACTGAATCGAGCAAGGGGGATTTGGCGATCGCCTTGAATTTGAGCAGCGTCTGGATAGCGAACGCCAGCGCCACATAGGCGCCGCTGATGGCGGCGGTGCGCGTTCCACCATCGGCCTGCAGAACGTCGCAGTCTACAATGATGCTGCGTTCCCCGAGCGCGGCTAGATCAACCACCGCACGCAGCGAACGGCCGATGAGTCGCTGAATTTCGTGGGTGCGGCCCGAAGGCCGGCCCTTATTCAACTCGCGCGGTGTGCGAGTGGTGGTGGCGCGCGGCAGCATTGAGTATTCAGCGGTGACCCAACCCCTGCCGGTGCCTCGCAGGAAGGACGGTGTAGAATCTTCAACCGTGGCCGCGCACAGTACGCGCGTGTGCCCTGCCTCGATCAAGACCGAGCCTTCGGCGGTGAGCAAATAGTCGGGTGTGATTTTAGTGGGTCGGAGTTGATTGAGCTGGCGGCCGTCTTTACGCATTAAAATTCTATAGTACGGGATAGCTCTCGGCAGGCAATCAGATGCGTAAACGGCCCGCCTGCGCTCCGCCAACCACAGCGGAACTCTCGCGGACATTCGGGCGGGGCGCTTGGCGCCGTGCTCGTCTCTCTCGCGTTGCCTAGATAGCCATCAGTCCCAGGCTGATTTTTAGGGCTAAATCGACTAGCTCCGTCGTTTCATCATCCAGTTGCCCCAAGCGCTTGGCCAACCTCCTGCGGTCCACAGCACGGATCTGGTCAAAGACTGCGACCGAGGTAACTGCCAGACCCGTAGTGGCATTACTGGCTAGCAAAACATGAACAGGACTCAGCGGAAAGCGTACGGTCGAGGTAATCGGCACGATGATGGTAATGTCCGACAGGCGATTCAAAACGTCGGCCTGAACGATTAGGCAGGGTCGGGTCTTTTGGATTTCCCGCCCTACCGTCGGGTCGAGCGCCGTGAGGTAGATTTCGCCGCGTCTGGGGTAGTCCTTGTTTTCTCTTCTCGTATGTCTAGCCGTCGCCATGCTTCTTCATCGACCCCAAGCCAGTCGGCCGAAATCTCACGGTTCAGGTCCCGGTCGCGAATCACGGCGGATTCCAGTTGCGTCCGCAGGGCTTCCGCGCTGTGATGCGAGATGAAATGTTTCACCGCCTGATTGATAAACTCGCTGCGCTGCCCGCGCCGGGCCAGCCGATCAATCCCTTTGATGGTTGTTTCCGGTAGAACAATATTGAGACGTTTGCGCACGTGAGCGTGATCAGCCCTTCGATACCATCATACACACAGCGTGTGTATGGGAGGAATCGGGCTGATCTTCGCCACTCAATCCGCGCTCTTTCACCCCGCCGAGCGCAAAGAGAAGAACACAATCAGCGACAAAACTAGTAGGCCCAGAACGATGATAATAAGGCAAGGAATCGCTCCCTGGCGCGGCATCATCGAGGTTGGGGTGGTGCCGGCGGACTTCTTCTTGATTTTTGCAGAGCCCATTCGCGCGTGTTGGCTACTTCTTGAACAAGCTATCGAATGCGGCGCGGGCATCGCTCGAGTTGCGCGGCGCGGGCGTGTTCTCCACTAGTCTATTCGAATGACTAGCCGGTACGGCATCGCGCGCGACCGTGACCATCGGCGAAAAATATTCGCACGTATTGGCCTGGTCTTTCAGCGGAATGCGCACCGGTACCGGCTTGTGGCATTGAAAGCGCGTTGAGGAATCAAAATGCACGCACTGTTTACAGCAATGCAGAGCCGCCCCGCATTTCGGGCAGTTTCCCCGAAAGTCGGCGTCTGACGCCAGCGCTACCGCGCAGCTGAAACAACGCGAAGCGACGACATTCTGCACAAGCCGGGGAAGTTTTGGACCGGTGACATCAATTGGCGGTTTGGGGCCTTGCTGTTTCGCGCGGTCAGCTCGGAAAGAACCGTTGCTGCCACGCTCTGAATCTTGATAACCGTTTTGGCGGTATTTGCGATCTCCGTCCATGAGCGTTGATCGACTCCTTGGGAAATGCAGTCCGGCGATTAGGAAATGTTGTCAAGCGATTTACTACCGCGGACTGGCAAAAGTAACACAGGTGCAAACTTCGGGCTTCTCAAAAACAAAACGTGTTGAAATTCAAGAAACTCAAAATGCTGCGGGAAAGCGGAAGGTTGAAGTGCAATTAAGTTCCCCGCTTGCACCTACCTTGTATTTACCACGGATTGAGCGAGCATACTAGCGGTATTCGATGAATTTTTGCTTTTCTAACCGTCTGAAAGTGCAGAAGGTACTATTCCGTATCTTATCCTTCGTTCTTTCGCCAGCTTTGCTAATCGGAAACCCATTTCAGGAGCGCGTTGCACGGGCGCGTCAATGGATTATCGAAATGGTTAGGGCTGATCCGCACCGAATAACCCAGCCGGCCGGTTTGCTGCACGGTGAATTCGTTGGCGAACAGCACGGCGGTCCCGCGCGTTTCGGCGGCTTTTAGTGGTAATGTAACGGTCCCGAGCAATTGCCCGTTTGTGCCAATCTGTCCCACCACGGCTTCCACCCGCACATCCGCGGGATCAAGACCGGCCAGTTCGAGTAAGGCCTTGATGGGGACCGCCGCGCCACTCATCACTTGATCGGCCGGACCTTCAGCCAACTCCAGGAAGCGTACGGCGTTCCAATTGCTATTGACGCGCGCGTCCCAGCCGGTTTTGTTCCGCGCCAATTCGAAGCTGTTCTTCGAAACATTCTGCCAAAGCACGTGCGCGGGCTGGTACAGCTCCGACATGTATTCGGCCAGCATGCGACCGCAGCCAAAGAGCGGGGTAAGATTCGCGATGCTGATCTTCATGCGGCGCACCCAACCGGCGGGAATCTCGTCGTCGGAATCCTGATTCTGATAAAAAAGCGGGACGATCTCGTTCTCCAGTGTGGAGTAGATAGCGCTGGCGTGCAAATCGTCCTGATCGACAGCGTAGGATTGCCTGTCGCCGATCGCCCAACCGCCTGAGAT